>JALGVT010000003.1 GCA_025774555.1 candidate division LCP-89 bacterium | reverse complement strand
TTGATTTCTGAATTTAATTTAATTATATTTTAATCTTCTATGATATTCTATCTTGGAGATTGCCACGGCATTTAACGAACAAATTCAGAAAAGCGAGAGCATAGTCAGTAAAATGCCCAGATTGTTCCGCTTTGGCATCGTTGGCGGTTTTGGGGTCATCGTCAATATGGGCGTCTACGCCATCCTTCATGATATCGTCGGTATATATGACATGATGGCTGGAGCTATCGCCATCGAGCTTTCCATCCTTAACAACTTTGTGTTCAACGACCGTTGGACTTTCAGGGATCGGGCGCACGGCGGCTTGCGCTTGTGGTTTAAGAAATGCTTTGCTTTTCATCTATCCAGCGGCATTGTCGCTATGTTTGCACAACTTCTTACCCTTTTCGTACTCACCCGCTATGGTGGGCTACACGATTGGGATAAGCTGGCATACTTTATCGGTATTGCGCTTGGAGCGCTGGCTAATTATTTCATCTGCAACAAATGGATATTTAAAAAGAAAGATATTCCTTTGTCTTCTTAACTTCCTCAACTACACTAAATTGTATCCAATCCATTATTATTCAATGCAATTGATAGTTGTCATTCCCGTGCAAACGGGAATCCAGAGAATAGATTCCGGATACGCCTGTGGCGTCCCGGAATGACACATTTCGCTTTCCAGCAATTTCCTGAGATATGTGATATTATTAATTGACCCCATTCATAAATAAATGCAAATTATTGCGCTTTACTAACATCACTGGTTTTCGTATATTATACTGACTTTCTAAATCCAAATATGAGAAGGACATGAAAACACTGCGCACTGCTTTAATCCTGCTGACACTGGCATTCCATACCACTATTGCCGCTTCCACTCCAATTGACACGATCACTCCTGTCCCGCGATATCTGGTAGCTGTTCAAGTAAGCGGAACTGTCCCCTCCGGCTCTGCAATCTCTCTTGATTTCTCGCCATATTGGGATGTTTATAGCGGGGTCGATGGCTCAGAAGTTTTCTCTTTCTGGGTTGCAATCCCCGATCATGGAATCCCTGCTTTAATAGTCACTGCCTATGATGAATTCGGTGATATTCTTACCCCCACAACCTGCGTGGATATAGGTAAACCAGGTATATTGCGAGGCGTCCGCGTTGCTCCGGTGACAATTTCGCCCTTTGTGCAGAATGGACTGAAGCTCGATAAAATCTACCAGATTGATCTAAAAATAACAGCTTCCGATAATGGCGAAAATGAGGTTGTGTTTTCGCGCAGATCGAAAACTTATGATAAAATCATCCAGTCTCTGGTCATAAATCCACCGCGGCAGGAAGGTCTGGATGAATTCGATCAGGAGCACCTTCTCATCATCTGTCCCGATTTCGCTACTCTGCCGATAACGCCATTCGTGGAATGGAAGCGGCGCAAGGGTTTGGAATGCACTCTGTCAACGCTGAGCGAAATCGGTATTTCGATGTACAACGCTGAAGGTTTGCGCGATTACATACAGGAAGCCTACGAAACATGGGATAACCCGCCCGATTTTGTCCTTTTAGCCGGCGATGAAACGGTGCTTCCAGTACTCTACGATTGGACGGATGATCCGCCAACCATTTTCTCTTATGCCTCAGTGCCTGGGAATTATTTAGATGAAAACTACTTCGCGTGCGTTGACGGAAGCGATTACTTTCCAGACGTCATTCTGGGTCGTTGGGCTGTAAATACAGAAACCGAGTATATGTATCTTTCCGCCAAGATCAACCGGTACGAAATGAATCCCAACCTTGCCAACACAAATTGGTACAAACAGGCTATTGTTGCCGCGCAGGATTCAAACTACTACCAGGGCGATCCAAGCATGCGACTGACTAAGCTCCAAACGCGCGATTGGATGCTGAATTACGGATTCACACAGGTTGATACTATCTTCGGCGGTGACAACCCTTATCAGATCACACTCTGGGTCAATCAAGGCAGAAACCTTATCAATTACAGAGGCGCCGGGTGGTCAATGGGATGGGCTGGCGTCAACTACTATTACGACCAGTTACCCTACGTATTTAACAACAATATGCTGCCTGTTATCACCGGTATTGGATGCGGCGCTGCAAAATTCGACGAGCCGGACGGAACCTGCTTCGGTGAGTTGTGGATGCTGTTAGGCGAGGAATCCCTCTATGGTGATCATCGCGGCTCTATCTCCTTTGTCGGTCCCGGATGGAATACCCATACTGATTTTAACAATGAATTGGATCTCGGTATATATGATAACCTCTTTAACGATGGCGAAGAGAGGATCGGCGCAGCTCTGATAGCCGGTAAAATGGCGATGTATGATTTCTTCGATGATTATTTCACTATAGATCCCAATGTTGAAGAAATCATCAGAGTCGCCTTCAATCAGTATTACGTCCTCTCCGATCCCGAAATTAAACATTACAGTGATATTCCGACTGAATTGAGTGCCATTGTCCCACCAGCTGTCTTCATGGGCTCACAAACCGTTGACATCACCGTTACTAATCATTTGGGCGTGCCTTATGAGGGAGCGCTGGTGTGCGCTTATCTTCCCGGTGATTTTCAAGCCGCAGACCTGACAGGTCCCAATGGAAATGTTGAATTGACCACTAATGCATCCACGTTACCATCTTATGTCTATATTACCGTTACCGCGCATAATCATATCCCGGTGCTGGACAGCATCCTCGTCATCACTGAATCTCAATATGTCCTCCATCAGAGTGTCAATATCGATGACGCCATCGGGGGCAACGGAGACGGCGCTCTTTCTCCCGGCGAATCCCTGGATTGGGAAGAAACACTCAAAAACTTCGGCATTATTCCAGCAAACGGTGTTGAAGCGCGACTCTCGTCGAATCATCCCCTGATTTCCATCACCCAGGATTATGCCCAATACGGCGACATCGCTGCTGGTGATTCTGCTGTTGGAATTCCTTCGTATTCTCTATTACTGGATGCAGAGAATTATATTATCGGGGATGATATTGATTTTCAGTTGGACATAGAAGACAGCGCAGATTCAAGTTGGACCTCTATCGTTACGATGCCTCTTCTGACTCCTGCCTTGAACGTCCTCGATCTGTCGCCCGATCCAACTGGAAATGGTCGTTTCGACCGCGGTGAAGTCTGCAATGTCACCTACGCCATTCAGAACAACGGCAGCATTGCCGCTACTGATGGACAGGTTGAACTCCACTGCGACGATCCACTTGTGAATGTCATCATGGGAAGCGCATCATGCGGCTATCTCGAAATCAACAGCTCCTTCTACAGCGGCACAAATCCCTTCCTCGTCGAAATCAGCCCATATACTCCGACCCTCCATGAAATAGAACTGATTGTGCTTTTTACCTCGGAAGAGACAACTTATTCCTTCATAGATTCTGTCTCCCTCTCTTTCACTGTGGGCGATCTCACCCAGGAAGACCCGACGATGGAAGAGAGCGGCTTATACTACGCTTATGAATCGTTTGACACTTTGTACAGCGAAACGCCGCTTTTTGAGTGGTTTGAAATCGATCCAGAAGCTGGTGGTCCAGGCGCCGTGTTACCATTCACTTTCGATGATCAGATCATTACAATCATGCTGCCTTTTACTTTTACCTATTGGGGTGAGGATTATATTCGTATTTCGATATGCGCTGACGGTTGGATTGTGCCGGGAGTAACCTCATCCATTCCAGCGGACAACTATGATCTGCCTAATATCGACGACGCTGATGGAATGGTAGCAGGGCTCTGGGATAACCTCTGGAATGTAAACGAAACGGGAACTGTTTCCACCTACTACGATTCAGGAAATGGTCTTTTTTACATAGAATATAACGAAATAATGCACCAGTCCGGCACTATCCCTAAGGAAACATTCCAGATAGTTCTATGTGATCCTGCTGTAGAACCTACTACAACAGGTGATAGCGAAATTATCATCTATTATAAAACACTACATTTCTACGGGATTAATTTTTCCACTTCCGGCATTGAAAGCCCGGATGAACTTAATGGTATATCATATAGCTATAACAACATCAACCCGGTCACTGCGTACGGTCTCACGGACAGCATGGCAATCAAGTGGACGACCGATCCACCATTTATCGTCGCCCTGGAGCCTGATATTGCTACAGGCAAAAATATCCCGACAATGTTCGAATTCAACCCTCCCTATCCCAATCCATTTAATCCCACAACCACTCTGAGTTTCTCCATCCCTTCAAACGGACAGGTTGAACTGAAGGTATTTAATATAAGCGGGCAAATCGTTTATGAGCTTATGGATAGGAGGTTGAATCCCGGCAATTATTCCTGTCAATTCGATGCTTCAAAGTTAGGCTCCGGTATCTATTTCGCCAGGCTTCTGTATAATGATCTGACGTCAGTGCAGAAGCTATTATTGATCAAATAGCGCTTAACACAGGTGTGAGGTTTGCAGGTAGGTTCGAGATTATTTTCAAGAGGTGTTTCCAGCCGGCTGGATGACGACGTAAAATGGAAGTTCAAGGATACCATTAAAAGGCTCATTCCTTTTATTCATCCTTTCAGACGGAAACATTTTCAAGGATTCTTATGCATCGTTGCAACCAACATATTCGCCGTCTTCTCACCCCTCGTTCTAAAATATAGCATAGAAGACCTTGAGAGTGGCGTAACAGCAGATAAAATATTTCTCTATTCGATGATGATTATAATGCTCGCCATTATGGCGGGCATTTTCCGCTATTTTATGCGCAGGATCATAATCTCAACCTCGCGCCGAATCGAATATAATATCCGTGTTGCATACTACGAGCATCTGCAGCGATTATCGCCTTCATTTTTCGATAAACAGCAGACCGGAGACTTGATGACCCGAGCAACCTCTGATATCGAGGCGATACGAATGATAGTCGGTCCAGCGATCATGTATTCCACCGACACGCTTCTCACTTTTTGTTTTGCGCTCTCATTGATGACTGCCATTTCCATTCCTCTGACCTTGACTGTGCTTGCTTTTGCGCCAATTATTTCAACGTTGATCTATTTTCTCGCAAAACGAATCCATCTCTATTCATTAAATGCGCAGGAAAACTACAGCAACCTCAATGCTATGACTCAGGAACATCTTACAGGAATACGGGTAGTACGGTCTTACTGTCAGGAAGAACATGAAAACAGGCTTTTTAATAAGCTCAATAGAAAATATTTCTATTCCAATATGAAGCTTGCTAAGATACAGGCGGCTATGTTTCCGCTATTCTATTCGATATTCGGTATCGGCATGGCATTGATTCTATATATCGGTGGTAAGGCGATCATATCGGGAACTATGACGCTGGGTGATTTCGTCGCCTTCAGCGCTTATGTCGCCATGTTAGCCTGGCCCGTTATTGCTATCGGCTGGGTATTGAATATCTACCAGAGGGGTTCAGCATCAATGCAACGAGTGTCGAGAATTTTGGATACGCCACCCGAAATCAAGGAAACATTTGTAGATAAGTCTATTCACAACCTGAAGGGCGATATAGAGTTTGATGACCTGAGCTTTTCATATCAGAATTCAGATAATATAGTGTTAAAAAATATTAATTTAAGTGTCCCGGCTGGAACCTCGCTTGGTATTGTCGGGAAAGTTGGATCGGGAAAAAGCAGCCTCGTCTCACTGATACCGAGACTATACTGTCATACAGGCGGTAAGCTTACTATCGACGGTGAGGCTATCGAGAATATTTCACTGAATCTCCTGAGAAGCAATATCGCTTTTGTTCCCCAGGACAACTTCCTCTTCAGCGATAAACTCAAGGAAAACGTACTCTTCAACAATCCAGATCTCGGTGATGAACGGTTACACGTTGTATCTGATCTCTCAAAATTAAGCGCGGACGTCGAAGCATTCCCTGACGGTTTCGACACTTGGGTGGGTGAGCGGGGGATAACTCTTTCAGGAGGGCAGAAACAGCGTGCCTGCCTGGCGAGAGCTCTGGCAGCCGATCCTGAGATTCTAATTATGGATGATTGCTTCTCTTCAGTTGACACCAACACTGAGGCAGATATACTGGAAAACCTCCTCCCTATCATACGAGGGAAAACAGTTCTGATCGTTGCTCACCGCATATCAACTCTGCAATGGGCAGATCAGATTATTGTTCTCCACGAAGGAGAAATTGTAGAGCGTGGATGCCATCAAGAACTGCTGGATATTAAGGGTATCTATGCTGAACTGCATCGTAAGCAGCTTCTTGAGAAGGAGTTAAAAAGCGGCATCTAAAGATTCTGACCTTATATCCTTCCTAATGAGGAAAAAGGAATCCAGTAGGTCGGATTCCCCGAATCCGACGCTGTTTCAATAGAGCCCCGTTCACGGGGCTTGTTTGTACGTAGACCGGTGCTTCAGCGCCGGGTAACCTTTTTCAATCTCACTTATATCCACTGCTATCGCATATTCACAACATTTATCCAAAATATCTCTTGACAACGCCCTTGTTTGTGTGTTATATTATATACAATTGCTCGATTCTCTCGTCCTCTTTAAACTCTAACCAATGCAGACGCATTATCCCCGAACCCTGAATCCCGAATCCCAATGAAACGACATGACCTCATGTCGCTCAAAAATAGGCGACATGCACATCGCTTCCACCTCCGGTTCTCAGTAAATGTTCACTGTTGTGTAAGGTCCTTAGCGCAGCGATGACCTGACACAACTGGAAATCCAGACAAGACGTCGGATTCTTCCGAAGGTCCGAAGGAATCCTATGGAGACCCACTTCGTGGTGGGTATCCGACCTGCATTTATAGCGGGTGAAGCCCCTTATGTATGCCTTCTATATAATCTGTGTCAATCTGTTATTCCGGTGTTTTGTAGAGGCACTGCGTGCCGTGCCATCTGGATTCCCGGTCAAAGCAGTCTGTCCGAGAATACCGAAAACGTGCTGTCAGACGCCCTCGTCTGACAGTTATGTGTTTGTTATTACTACGCACGAATGCGTGCGATGACATACAAATTTACATTCTCGGACAGACTGTCAAAGCCGGGAATAACACAGAAGAATAATCCTCACAACCTGTCATCCGCTTACCTCACTTCAACAACAGAATCTTACCTGATGCCGTATAATTACCCGCAGTCAAACGATAGATATAGATACCTGATGACAGACCAGAGCCATCGAAGGTGATCTGGTGTTGACCGGTCATGTAGGGGCGAGGTAACCTCGCCCCTACATTCCGCCCGTTAACATCAAATACATCCAATTTCACCAGGCTGGCAACTGGCAACTGGAAGCTGATAACTGTGGTCGGATTAAAGGGATTCGGGTAGCACCCGCTGATACTGAACGATAATGATTTGTTGGATTGAGGCTCGTCCTTCACTCCAGGAATCCCGGTGAACCAAGCCATCAACGGACCTAAAAGCTCGGACGGTTCAGCGAAAATGGGACTGCCGGTCTGCACGTCTTCAAATCCGAAACCGAAAACGCAGCATTTGTAATCACCGTCATACTTAATCGCCGAAGCTGTGCTGCCCCCTGAATAAACTAAAAGATCGGCAGTTCCCGCTCCGCCGTCAGTTTCCAGCACATCATTGTTAGAACCGTCGCCTGTGATGAAGAAAGTCAAGCCTTCTAAAAGCGGATCTACGCCTACCATCACCACGGTGCCGGTCAAACCTGCGTCCCTGGCATGCAGCACGTTCTCGAAGAAATCGTTGCCTGCCAGATCAGGAACGATCCCCCTCCCGGTGAGCATAAGCGCGCCGTGATCGCTGGTAAGGTAAGTCTCCAGCAAAGTAATGTCATCAGCATTCAACGTGTTCGAGGTTGTAGTGCCACATGCCCAGATCACACCGTAGTAATCGTTCAAATCGGGCAGATCACCTGCGGATGTGTACTCCACGGTCTGATACACCCGGCGAATAGCAACCAGAGCCGCTTGATGATTCTCTTCGGCTGTACCGCCGTCGTCGTCATCCACCAACAGCAGTTCAGGGACGCCCACCGGCAGAGCAATTTGCAACGTAGCCACCGGATCGCCGGAAGCCTCTTCGTCAACCTGCACAGTGAAATCGACCCAGCGTGGTCCGGTAGCGTCCGCATTCTCGACGACAAAAGGATCCGCAGACAGGTCAAACTGCCCATTAAACGATATTGGGGGTACTGTGCGTGCCCCTTCGAGGACGGTGAGCTGGGGATCATGACTGGTCAGTTCCACAGTCATATCCGGCGCCGGCAGACCGGTATTGGTAAGAACAAAGGATAGATCGCCCTGTTCGCCGGGTTCCAGAAAGCCGTTCCCTCCCGCATCGTCGATGATAGCATCTTGGGCTGCCAGTACCGGTTCAACCAGATCGTCGCGGCGGTACTTAAACCCTAAAATCCAGTTCAACGGATCCAATTGGACGCTGTCCGGTGTAGCTGTAACAACAACCTCTATATCCTGCGCGTATTCCGGTTGTATTGCCACTCTGACAATGGTCGTATCACCACCGCTGAAGACATAGAGATCAGCATCAGTCCGGAAGCGCGGCATGATATCATTCTGCGTCTGGGCAACCATCAGCGTTATCAACTCGTCATCGCCCTGAGGCTCCCAGGTGGCAAAATAATCGAAATTCGGGTAACCCGCCTGATAGATCCACTGATTGAAGAACCATCCGTAATCATCGCCTGTTACCCCTTCGACAACGTTCATCAGATCGGTTGTGGAGGCGTTTCCGTATTGGTAGGTTGAAACATAGGTATGCAGAATATCGAAGAAATCGACATAACCGACGTGATAACGCAGCATGTGCAGCACAGAAGCGGCTTTCTCGTAGGTCAGCGGAGACCAGATGATATTCCAGGGAGGATCGTAAATGGGAAGCGGGTTGCTGGGATTTTCCCATCCATAGTACGTACTCTGAATGGAGAGCATATATTGATGGTAGCCTGCAAGACTGTCCAGATGCTGGTGCCAGAGAGCTTCCGAATAGGTGGCAAACCCCTCCGACAGCCACATCTCGGGCCAATCGATGTAGCTGACTGCATCCCCGAACCACATATGCCCCAGTTCATGGACGACGATGTCCTCGTAGGCGCGGTTGCCGGTAATGAGCAGATTGCCGAAGGTCACGATGGTCTGATGTTCCATGGCTCCGCCGCCGCCAAACATCGGCGCTTCCGCATAGCCGTAAGTACTGAAGGGATATGGTCCGAAATAGCCGGCGTACGCTTCAATAGCCTCCGGCACTCTGCCGAAGTCATATTGAGCAGCGGCAAGATGCTGCGGATAAACGTAATGCTTGATCGCCACCGAACCGGCAGTCTGCTCGAAGGTTTCGTAGTCGGAAGCACAGAAACTGATCAAATATGTAGTGATCGGTTCTGTCATGTCATATACCCACATGCGATAAGCTCCCATGTTGATCGTGCCGAGGTGATCTCCGTTGGCGACAACTTCAAAGTCCGTCGGGACGACCAGTTTCAGTTGTACCGTTGCTTTATCCCACGGCTCATCCCAGCAAGGCATCCAGTTACGCGCACCGAACGGATCGTTCATGGTGTATATCATTGTTGAGGATGAATAAAAAATACCGGTGGGAGTTATTAGATTGGTTATTTCCGGCGTGCCGCTGTAATGGATATATAGATCGAGTTCCTCGCCCGGATTATGCGGACCCGGCAGCGCCACATACATCATATCCCCGTCGCGGGAATAATTGCAGTTCACACCGTCCAACTGCACTTCGGTAACGTTCAATCCATGCAGATGAAGATCCACCGTATCAAGACCGGTGATTTCCGGCATAAAATGTATAATCATCTCACCGTCTATATTGAGGTTATTAGGCACAGACACCGGAGTTACCTGCAGACGCAGATCGTAATGCAACGCGTCCCAATTGTGCGTGGAATCAGCGTCTATTGCGGGCGGAGGACCTGCAGGCGCCGGTTTATATCTATAAGGCAAAGCTGACGCCATTGCGACAGAAAAGCATACTGCCGTTAGAATTATAATTGCTCTTTTCATGGTCTAATCCTCCTTTATGCTTAACGCATCTTTAATACGGTCGATCGCTTCGGCGCAGATTGTCTCATCCTTCGCTTGAGGCGCCCAAATAATCGCAGATATCACACCGTCTTGATACTTCTCCAAACCATCCACCAACTCGTTGGAATCGTAAGCAAAACCTCGTTTTTTCCCCTGTGCGTAACTGGTAGCATTGCTTGTAATTCTATTCCAGATATTTTCGTATTCCCGTTCCATCCTCTCCTCTGAACGGTAGCTGAGAATCAGGCAGCCGGGTTGATCCGGTGGTTCAGGCAGCGCCCAGGCGCCTCCTTCCTTACGGTCGAAGGATATTTCACCAGGATTCCAGTTTCCTGCGACCTGACGTAAGGCAATTTCGCCTCGTATAAATGCAATGGGAAGGTTGTGCTTTATACATTGGGTAAGGTATAGAGGAAATTCCTGGCTCGACGTTATTTTAGCTTCAACTTCGCGCGCGGCAGTTTCAGGGATACCGGCATATTCCGGCTTCGATTCCCAGACGAAAACCCGGACGTAGTAGTTCCCCTTCCAGAAGCGGGTTATAACGCCGGACTGCCTGCCGCCCTCCCCGATATCGACTGGTGCGCCAGTAGTATCGACACTGAAAATACCGAAAGCATCCCAGGGTTCAGCATAGGAGTAGATTTCAACGGTAAAACTGCCACCATCATCATCAGCAAATTCTTTAACTTTCAATCCGGCATATCTATATTCGAGATAAAGCTCTGCGCCGCCATTCATATACATATACAGCTCTTCAGCGTTTCTATACTCCTCAGTTGGATATGCCTTCCAGCCGGGAATGAAATCATCCTGCGGGAAATAGTCAACTCTTCCCCACCCTGTATGGGACATTACTAAGATTAGCAGAGTAACAAAAACAACAAGTGGTCGTCTCATTTCCTTCCTTTCCTTCTATCAACTGAGTTTAATATACGCTATTACTTTGAAAAAAGCAAGTCTTTCTGTATTGAAAGCAAAAATCCGACAAATTTCCCTTGATTTAATTCAATGTCCTGCTTATTTTAAAGTCGATAACACAGGAGATGCTTTTTGGAAAGTTACACTGACGAATTCACACAACTTAAAGAGCAGATCGACAACGAGTTAATGAGCGTGGTGCCTCAAATCGAGCCGCAATCATTGTATGAACCAATTCGCTATTTCCTCGACATTGGCGGCAAACGGCTGCGCCCCATCCTGCTCCTGCTATCCTGCCGCGCTGTTGGAGGAAATACAAAACAGGCGTTAGACACTGCTGTCGCTATCGAACTGCTGCATAACTTTACTCTGGTCCACGACGACATCATGGATCACGATCATTTGCGCCGAGGACATTCCACAGTTCACATCCGCTGGGATGAATCAGTGGCTATTTTAGCCGGCGACGGACTGATCGGGTTGGCATATCGTAACCTGATGAAACTCCCACAGCAGCATGTTACAAAAGTCTGCACGATTTTCACAGAAGGCGTAATTGAGGTCTGTGAAGGACAGGCGTTCGATAAGGAGTTCGAGTCTCGCAGTGATGTAACGCTGGGCGATTATTTTCTGATGATCGGGAAGAAAACCGGTAGATTGATTACTATGTCCACTCGAATTGGCGCTATATTAGGCGGCGGGACGGCAGATGAAATAGAAATATTAAGGAACTACGGCTCAGTCATCGGGATTGCTTTTCAAATACAGGATGACCTGCTCGACATTATGGCATCAGAAGAAGTAATCGGAAAAACCTTCGGATCGGATGTAATCGCAGGTAAAAAAACCTATCTTATGGTAAAAGCATTAGAGCTGGTTGATTCACAGAAACGCAACAGGGTATATAACATAATTAAATCGAAGAATATCACGGCTGAAATGCTTCATGAGATCCAGCAGATATTTCAAGATTCTAAGATCGTCGAACAAGCTAACGCAGATATAGAGGCTTCATTCAATAAAGCAAATGCAATACTGAATCAACTCCCCCGGCAGGAAACCGCTGCAGGACTGCGTGAATTCAGCGAGCGACTATTAAATCGAAAATACTGACACAAAGATAATCTACACAGGAACGCAGAGAATAGATGATTCGTAGGGAAGTTCAGATAAATAACGAGTTAGGATTACACGCCCGCCCGGCATCCAAAGTAGTGAAAATAGCTTCACTCTCCAATGCGGATTTCTGGATTGAAAAAGATGGACAGAGAGTCAACGGCAAGAGTATTATGGGGGTTATGATGCTCGCCGCTGAAAAAGGTTCTACCATTATAATTGAGGCTGACGGCGATGGCGCAGAAGAACTGATAGATAAAATCGAACGACTGATAAATAACAAGTTTTGTGAGGATTAAACGTTATAATCGGATATTCTAATAAATTGAGGTTGATAATTTGACTGCGTTGCGGAAACCACATCAGGTGAAGATCACAGGCATCCCAGGCTCTCCAGGTATCGCTATCGGTCCAACTTATCTATTTACCAAAAACCGTATAACAGTCGAACCTCGCCGCATCAAAGAAAGCAAGGTGCCCGCTGAGATAAAGCGATTTAAGGATGCACTGGATAAAACGCGTCAGGCTATCAAAGGAACCCGCGCCAGAGCAGTAGAACAGACCGGCGATATAGTAGCCCGCATCTTCGATTCTCATCTGCTGATTCTGGATGACGTTATGCTGCGGGAAGAAACTCTAGCACGTATTAAAAAAGAGAAAATCTGCGCCGACGCTCTGGTCGATGATTTCATGCAACGCATGTACCGCTCTTTAAAAGCTCAGAAAGGTGAATTTTTCAGCCAGCGCGCTGATGATGTGCTGGACGTCGCCCGGCGTATCATCTATAACCTGCAGGGCTTAGCAGACGAATATCTTACGGACTTAAAAAAAGCGGTGGTTGTCATCGCCCCTGAATTATCACCTTCCGATATCATTCATCTGGATAGACGGTATGTTCTGGGTATAGCCACCAATCTGGGAGGCGCAACGTCCCACACTGCTATACTGACCCGCTCTTTGGGCGTGCCTGCGGTAACCGGCTTGAAAAACATTACCGATCTCGTCTGTGAAAATCAGGAAATCATCATCAATGGGAATTCGGGCAAGGTCGTGCTTCATCCGACTGACGAGGTTCTCAACGAGTATAAGAATAAACGAAAACGTGCTAAAGCATTCCGTACCCGCCTGCGAAAACTGCGCGGACTACCAACCGAAACAACTGATGGCAGGCGAGTTCACCTTGCTGCCAATATAGAACTTCCCGTAGAGACGAAATCCGTGATAGAGCAGGGCGGCGAAGGCGTAGGTCTCTTCCGCACAGAATATCTTTATTTGACGAGAGGCAGTCTGCCTTCAGAAGAAGATCAGCTAAAGGAATACCTTAAAATCACTGAA
The DNA here is from genome assembly GCA_025774555.1 of candidate division LCP-89 bacterium. Taxonomy (GTDB): domain Bacteria; phylum Electryoneota; class B3-LCP; order B3-LCP; family B3-LCP; genus JALGVT01. Next base: position 137,959 of record JALGVT010000003.1, on the reverse strand, counting down.
GCTCTAAATCCGAAATCAGTGGTAATCCGCACCTTCGACCTGGGCGGCGATAAGGTAATGCCAGGGATGGAATTCCCCAAGGAGAGCAATCCGTTCCTCGGCTGGAGAGCTATACGCGTCAGCCTTGACATGACAGATATGCTGCGTGCGCAGTTCAGCGCTATATTGCGAGCATCCACAAAAAAGAACGTCCATATACTGCTACCTTTAATATCCCAATTAGAAGAGGTTAAAAGGGCTCGAAAGATACTAAATGAAGTGATGGTCGAATTATCCTCGCGAGGCATTCCTTATGATGAGAATATTAAACTGGGAATTATGATAGAAGTGCCTGCTGCTGCGCTGATTGCAGATGAATTAGCGCGGGAATGCGATTTCTTTTCAATCGGGACGAATGATCTGGTTCAATACACTTTAGCGGTAGATCGTGGCAATGAGACTATCGCCGATCTCTATTCAGCATATCACCCGGCCGTGCTGAAATTGATCCGCTTAACTGTTGAAGCGGGACATAAAGCGAACATTCCAGTGGCAATCTGCGGTGAAATGGCTGGCGATCCTCTGGCGGCGTTGCTGCTTGTGGGTCTGGAACTGGACCAACTATCCATGTCCCCTGTGGTGCTCCCCGAAATAAAGAAAATCATCCGCTCAATAGATCAAAAAACAGCAAGAGAAATCGCTGATAAGGCTTTGACCTTTCATACCTCTAAAGACGTTGAAAAATATCTTCTCCGTACCATGAAGAAGCTATTCGCCGACCTGCCTGTTTGGTTCAATTAGCCCAATTTCACGACCCTTCCCTATAAGTAAAACTTCTAGTAATAAAAAATTAAAAGAAACCTCTTGCAATCAGTGCGAAATCGTTTATCTTTAAGTGTAGCATTATTGCAACGGTAAATTATGAATCAACCAGATACAATAGGAAGTAACCCTAACCTCCTCGAAACTATACTTGGCAGCATCGGCGACGGCGTCTTCACCGTTGACGAAGATTGGAAGATCACCTTCTTCAATCAGGCTGCGGAAACGATCACCGGTGTCCCTCGCGAAGAAGCTATTGGCAGCCGTTGCTGCGATGTTTTCCGCGCCAGTATATGCGAAACCGACTGTGCTCTGCGACAAACCATGAACACTGGTAAGCCAATCGTCAACAGAGCTGTATACATAATAAATTCCGAAGGAAAACGTATCCCCATCAGCATTTCAACATCTCTGCTGCGGGATAATAAGGGCAGGATAATCGGCGGTGTGGAGAGTTTTCGTGATCTTACTCATGTGGAGCGCCTGCGCAAGGAGTTGCAGAAAAGCTACTCATTTGAGGACATCGTCAGTAAAAGCCCTGCAATGCAGAAAATATTCGAGATTCTGCCTACAATATCCCTCAGTGATAGTACTGTTTTAATTGAAGGAGAAAGTGGAACGGGCAAAGAGCTGATCGCTCGAGCTATCCACAATCTAAGCTCTCGAAAAAATAAACGGCTGATTACAGTAAATTGCGGCGCTCTTCCAGACACGCTTCTCGAATCCGAACTGTTTGGCTATAAAGCAGGCGCTTTTACCGACGCCAGGAAAGACAAACCGGGACGCTTCCAATTAGCTGACGGCGGGACCTTATTCTTGGATGAGATAGGAGACGTTTCTTCCGCCCTACAAGTTCGGCTGTTACGCGTATTACAGGAAAGAACTTTCGAACCTTTAGGCGACGTGGAAACTGTTAAAGTTGACGTGCGCATAATAGCCGCCACAAACCAGAATCTCGCCGAGCTTGTGGAGAAAGGATCATTTCGGCGCGATTTATTTTACAGAATCAATATTATCCATATGATACTGCCGCCTTTGCGTGACCGTAAGGAGGATATTCCACTCTTGATTGAACATTTCATTGGAAAACTCAACCAGATTCATGGCAAGGATATCAACGGCGTCTCCCCTGATGTGCTAAAAATTGTAATGAACCATGATTATCCCGGGAATATAAGGGAACTGGAGAACGTCCTCGAGCACGCTTTCGTGCTTTGCAGCGGAGGAATCATTCTTGCCCAGCATCTTCCTGATGGACTCTTAGCCAGTAAAACCGCCTCCGCATCTACCGCAGAGACTATGGAAGAATTGGAAGCGCAGTTCTTAACAACTGCTCTGGAACGAAACAACTGGAATCGCACCGCAGTCGCAAAAGAACTGGGCATACACAAAACTACTCTCTACCGAAAAATCCACAAACTGAACATCACCCTTCCCGATATGGATGGCAGGAATAGCAGGCATCATAAATAGTAGCGTTGCTGCGACGTTATTCTGATCTATAGTTGCATTACTGATACTGTAATACGCCCCTCTAAAAATATACACACCTCGCCTGTTTTCTTAAATTGTTAATTAATAATATAATAAAAACAACTTATATCATTTTATCCCTATCGGCACGATGATTGCACATATTCATGGTAAGATAAGGGCATGAATGATGCGCATAGCAATCCCCGTGTGGGGTAATAGAATTTCACCTGTGTTGGACGTAGCCAGAGAAATACTTCTGGTGGATTTCGACCAGCAAAGTGAAATTAACCGTCTAAAGTTGCCGATTGAACGCGATCCTATTTCAGAACGCGCGATATCGTTGAAAAGAAACGGTGTTGATGACGTGTTATGCGGCGCCGTATCAGATATGTTCATGAACCTTTTAGTTAATCAAAAAATTAAGGTTCATCCCTGGCTGATTGGCGACGTAGAGGACGTATTAAAGGCATTTATCGCGGATCGCCTTTCAGAGCCTTGTTACAGAATGCCGGGTTGTTGCGGTCAAGGCAGAGGATATCGCCGCAGACGCGGAAATAGAACAAGTTAAATCTAAATAAACGAGGTATAACAATGAAAATTATTATAACCGCTACTGGAACTAATCTGGAATCAGAAGTTGATCCTCGCTTCGGGCGCGCGCAATATTTCTTGCTTGTTGATACCGAAACGGAAGAGATACTCCCCATAGACAATGATCAAAATTTACAGGCGGCAAGCGGAGCGGGAATTCAATCGGCTGAAGCGATTGTTAAAAATGAAGCCGAAGTTCTGCTCACAGGTCATTGTGGACCGAAAGCTTTTCGAGCGTTAACTTCCGCAGGAGTAAAAATCGTTCACGGTGTTGAGGGTTCGGTAAAAACAGCTATTGATAAATTTAAGAAGGGCGAATATCAATTCGCTTCTTCGGCAGATGTGGCAAGTCATTGGTAGAATAATAGTAAACAGCAATAAACGTGAAAGGAGAACAAAATGCCACGTGGAGATAGAACAGGTCCTCAGGGCGCAGGACCGATGACTGGACGAAGAGCCGGTTATTGCGCCGGATACGATGTTCCCGGATACATGAATAACGTACCAGGCAGTGGTTATGGTTATGGTTTTGGTAATCGCGGCGCAGGCCGCGGCGGTCAGCCCTGGGGTGGTGGACGAGGCAGAGCCTGGGGTGGCGGACGTGGACCAGGTTACGGTTACTACGGAGCTGCTTACCCGGATTATTATCAGGGGTATGGGGCAGCGCTTCCAATGGCGCCAATGACCAAAGATCAGGAGATCGAAGGACTGAAAGCTCAGGCAGACAGCTTAAAAAGTGCTATGAGCGAAATTAACAAACGCATAGACGAACTGAAAGCATCTACAGAAAAGAAATAGTTAGTAAATACATGAAGAAAGTATCCAACTTTTCTTCAACGCTGAACTCGTAAAAACAAAGAGATTGTATAAAACTCGCAAGAAAGGAAGAACATTATGCCTCAGGGTGGTGGAGGTAATAAAGCAGGCGGTCAAGGTGGTGGTCGCGGCGCCGGTCAAGGTGGCGGCATGGGCTCTGGTAGAGGAGGTGGTCAGAGTGGTGGTCGTGGTATGGGCGGCGGCAGAGGTCTTGGTCAGGGCGGTAATTGTATCTGCCCTAAATGTGGCGCCGTCGTTCCACACCAAAGTGGCACGCCATGCAACGCAATGCAGTGTGCCTCATGTGGCACTACTCTAACCCGACAGGGTTGAGCCTTATAGAAAGCCGATTTACCGAAGGATTATATTACTATAATGAGAGTTGCCATCGCCAGTGGAAAAGGCGGGACTGGTAAGACTACTGTTTCCGCTAACTTAGCCGTCGCCTGGTCGCGCTTGGAGGAAAAGGTAACCTATGCAGATTGCGACGTCGAAGAACCGAATGGTCACCTTTTCCTTAAGCCCTCGATAGAAAAAACAGAACAAATTGGAGCGCTGGTCCCCGAGGTGAATTTTGATTTATGCGACGGCTGCGGCAAGTGCGGAGAAATCTGCAATTTCAGCGCTATTGTGGTCTTAGCTGGTAAGCCGCTTACTTTCCCGGAATTATGCCATAGCTGCGGTGGATGCAGTTTGGTTTGTGAACCTAAAGCCATAAAGGAAATCCCTCGTAATATTGGGATTGTAGAGACCGGCAGCGCCGGCGATCTTAATTTCGTCAGTGGGAAACTGCGCATCGGCGAAGCTATGTCCCCTCCTCTCATTCGTGAAGTAAAGCGTGCCATTCCAGCAAATGAGCATGCAGTCATCGACGCTCCACCCGGGACCTCATGTCCTGTTGTTGAGGTGGTAAAAGATTCAGATTATGTCCTCTTAGTTACCGAGCCGACTCCTTTTGGATTGAATGACTTGAAATTGGCTGTCGAAATGGTTAGGAAACTGAATTTACGATATTCTGTTCTTCTGAACCGCGCTGGTTCAGGCGACGACCGGGTACACGATTACTGCCGGAAAGAAGATATTGATCTGATCGCCGAAATTCCTGATGACCGTAAGATTGCGGAAAGTTACTCACGAGGGGAGCTTCTAGTAGACGCACTGCCGCAATACGAACTGTTATTCAAGCGCTTGGTGGACTCTATCAAAATGAGATTCAAGCCAATACAAGAAGAGACTATACGATAATTAAATAGAATCGAACAATCCATTCATTTATCGAGAATCAAATTGAAAGTAAAATGAATTTAACTAAAACAGAGGAAAAGAGAATGAAAATCGCCATACCGGTTGCAGATGGAAAGCTGTGTGCTCATTTCGGCCACTGTCAACATTTCGCATTGATTAGCGTTGATCCCGAAAACAACGATATTGTGTCCAATGAGACCCTAACCCCACCTGTTCATGAACCGGGGGTGCTTCCCCGCTGGCTCAGCGAACAAGGTGCTACCACCATCATCTCAGGAGGTATGGGACAAATGGCGCAGAACTTCTTTCGGGGATATGGCATCGAAGTTGTAGTGGGAGCCTTTCCGGACTACCCTGAAAATGTTGCAAAAGCATACATCGATGGTAATCTCGAGGCAGGTAATAATGTCTGTGATCATTAATGCTGCAAAACAGTAAAATGAAAGAAATAGTTATCATCAGCGGCAAAGGAGGCACCGGAAAAACCAGCATCGTAGCTTCGCTTGCTGCTTTAGCGCATAATGCTGTGGTGGCTGACTGCGATGTGGACGCGGCTGATTTACACCTCATTATGAAGCCGAAAATCCTCCATCATGAGGATTTTCGCGCTGGATACAAGGCAAAGATAGATCCCGAAATATGCACGTCATGCGGAATATGCTATGACCTGTGCCGCTTTGACGCCGTAAAAAAGCTTGATCCCGCTATCGAAGCGAACAACTGCGAATACGAAATAGATAAAATTGCCTGCGAGGGGTGCGGAGTATGCTCCTTTTTCTGTCCCGAGAAAGCTATCGAGATGGAAACTCCGATTTGTGGAGAACTGTTCAGCTCAGATACCCACTTCGGACCTATGGCTCACGCCCGTCTGGGGATAGCTGAAGAAAATTCTGGAAAACTGGTAACTCTGGTGCGAAACGAGGCGAAGAAATTAGCCGAGGAGACCGGTATCGACTATCTTTTCATCGATGGTTCACCGGGAGTGGGTTGTCCCGTCATAGCTTCCCTTACTGGAGCTGATCTCGTTCTAGCCGTTACCGAACCAACGGTCGCCGGGCGGCATGATTTGAAGCGTATCGCCGAATTAACGCGCCACTTCAGTATCCCCATGGTCGTCTGCATTAACAAATGCGATTTAAACCAGGAAATATCAAACGAAATCGAAAATGAAGCTTTAGCTGACGGAGTGAAAGTTATCGGCAAAATTCGTTACGATAGCGCCTTCACAAAAGCGCAGATTGCGGGAATCAGCGTAGTGGAATATTCAAACAACGGAGTTGCCGAAGACATTAAGCAGCTTTGGAACCAACTGGAGGAAAAAATCGAAGCATTGTGACGCTTGCTTATATATGATAGCATAGAAAATAACAGGAACCTGTGCAGCTTACAGGTTCCTGTTATTTTTGTAATGACAATATCGTCTATTTACTGTGGGCCCAGTAGGACTCGAACCTACGACCGACGGATTATGAGTCCGTTACGTTTGTGATCTTCCTTCATACGTATAAACTTGGCTTCACGGTCAAAAGGAACACCTCTGTTGAAAGCTCCTTTATAAATGTCTTGTTTTCAGGGATTAGTGCAGGCTCTAACATGCGCTGGATAAGACTTCTTCAAACAACTGGGTTTTTGTCTTATTCTTGTCCTGTATGTTCAATCTCAAATGGAATGTAAAACAATAAGAAATGAATTTGATTCTCGCAAGAAGAAGTTCGGGAATATCATGATATTATGTCAATTTATCGAATTATGAATGCTGCCTATAATGACAAATGAAAAATTATTTATGTTTTTAAAAAAAATGCTTGACTTCTCCAAAATAGTTTTGTATATTGTATATCCCTGATTTTGGGAAGGCTTGCATATTTCAGGGCAAGCCGCCTTGTCGGATTGGACGTATGGGCCAGTAAGTCGAAGGCATAAACAGATCCGTGGCACTGATTCGGCGGATACGTTTGTGTCTTTTTTGCTTTTTTATATATCGGGTGTAAGGCGCTTCAATATCCAGGTGAAAGGAATTACTTCAGGAAATTGTTATGAATCTTAAAACTACGCCTTATAAATCTCAAAGTTTGTTTTCGTTAGTCATTAGAAAGCTACTCTTAGAATTGCTTTGCCCTCTCTCGAGTGTGGAATCTTTCTGCACTTCGCAAGAGGGCTTTTCTTTTCAGGGCGATTTCTTGTATAGGATGAATTAATTCTAAATCTACTTATTGGGATGTGAGTAGAGGAACATATTTAATAAGCGTTATCTAATTGAGTAAAACAGGAGAGCCGATTCCAAGAGAGCGTGTGTAGGAGCACCTCTGAAACCGGCTCAAGAGATTCACCCCTAGCATTAGGGACGGGGCAAACTCTCTTTAATATACAAATTTAAACTGTAGAAATCAAGTTAAAACTACCATTCCTTGACTTATTCTCGGGGATCTGCTTATTCAATCCGCAGAATTTTGCAGAACAGTATTTTTCCATCATCTGCTCCATAAAAGGTTGGAGGAAATCAGCCATGGAAAGAATCAAGATCACGAAAAGATTAGTGATCTACACCATATGCGGGCTGCTGTTGATTTTGGCGCTCCTCCTTGCTACCCGTAATGACGCGTATGGACAGGAAATTTCTCCCGCGTCACCCGTGCTCAAAAATGGTTTCATTCAGATCATCCCCGAGAGCGATCAGGTTCGCTTGGAATTTGGACCTCAAGGGGGTTATGAACATGCTCCCTGGATCAGCAGCGGCATTCTCAAACTGAGAGTACAATCCTATCTGCCTGAATGGAGTGCTACTATTGTCCCAACTAATCTGGAGGGACCGGAAGGCGCTCTCCCGCCTGACCGCTTATGGATAAAAACTGAAGAGACCGGCGGTGCTTTCACACCTTTAACCAAACCCATACCAGTCGTGATCGGCAACCTTGGAATGCCTGTTAAGGATACTGAGATTGCAATAGAAGTTCGTCCCACCTGGCAGGACCCGCCGGGTGAATATCATGGCACCCTGGTTCTGACGCCTTCAGGGCCAAAAATAAAAACACATACATCAAAATTTTCTGCAAGAAAGACCTCTTCTAATCGTAAAGGTGAAGGTCTTGATCCAAGTCCGAGTCAACACTTCACACCAACACCGGGTGCAGGAACGCCCTTTCAGGGACTTCCTGGCCAGGTACATGTCGCCCTCACAATCCCCGAAATCATGGAGATAGCTTTCTTGTGCGGTGGGGAGTTGGATTTCCAGGGTGATGGTCCGGAAGGAACCTATCAGGCACAGCAGGAAGTCCGCTTTAAGGTCATCACAAATTCGCGCAAGTGGAGAGTGTTGGCGAATACAAGCAATCTCACGAGCGAGCGCGGTGAGATACCAGCAGACAGAATACATTGGACGCAGGTCAGCCCCTCTGGCGACGTGCTGGATAGCGGCAACCTGGGCAGCAGCAACGAAGTAGCCAGGAGTGGTTCACGGCACTGCAGGCCTAACGAAGAGATTATTCTCCGTTTCAACATCGATATCACCATGGCGGACGTAGCCGGCAGTTACCGGGGGAATATATCCTTGCAGGGGATAACTGGAAATTAAAGTGCCAGGTTACATTCGATGCTGGAAATATAGCCTCGGGGATTTACCTGTATCGTCTATCTACAGATCAATTCACTACCAGTGGGCGTATGGCACTGATAAAATAGCAAACAAAATCATGGAAATGTGCAGTAGGATTCATTCATGAAACCTAAAGCCTGCGTTATTGAGAGAAACTTACACGTTCGGTCCAAGATTGTGGAGATGCTGGAGGTGTATGGTTATGAGGTTGAACCTTATGAGGATCCCTCATATTATCCGATGCCGAAAGCGAAGCCGCCAGAATCTGAAGCAAACGATTATTTGCGCCTGGACGTCTTGATCTGTGAGCTGAATCTGCGGATCATGGACGGATTGGAATTCACGGAACTACTGCTGAACAGCGGCTTCAAGATCGACAATATCGCCCTGATTATCGATGAATGGCTGAAAGATTACGAACAGGTAGCTGAGGAGCTGGGATATAAGGTTCTGAAGAAACCGATCAAGCTGGTAAAGTTGGCTGAATGGCTGGAAGAATGCCAGCAAAGGCAATCCATTAAGGAACAAATCGAGAACAAAGGCAAGGCGCGGCTTCGTGATAAGAAGCCAGGCGCTGATATTGAGGGAGAAGAATCTCGAGATTAATAGTCAATTCGATTGACTACGTTCATATAACGACCGAACAACAAGGCTTTGAGCCTAAAAAAGGAGGTGATGACCTGGCAATAAGCTGAGCGTTTGTAAAGAGTAACCGCCGGGCGATAAGCCCGACGGCTAAATGGGTTCCGGCTCCCCGGAGAAAAAAGCCGGACGGGGAACCGGGGGGCACCGCCCTCCCCGGCAGGGAAGAGGTCTTGACACGACTTCCCATTCCTCGATCAGATACCCTTGGGCGGAAATTTAGGAGAAGAAAATGCGAAAAGCACTAATAATTCTTGTTGTCCTGGCGTTTGCAGGTATTGTGTCTGCACAGCCTATCACCTACACCGGCACTGTAGTTGTCACGCTAGACATACCGGTGTGGTCTGATGTCCAGTGGCAAGACATGAACATCGTTTTCGGACCAAATGGTCAAGTTGCTCCGGAACAGGGACCAGGATATGACTGGTGGAACACAACCGCAATTGAGGGCAGCGCTTATAGTAGTGGCAATGATCCAGGCCTCAAAACGTATGCAACCGATCCATGGTCTGGTGATCCCACCACGACTCCAGCCCCATCAGCAAAGTACTGGGAGTCCGGAGACTGGGCAGATATCTATGTAACCAGCAATGGTGGAATGAACCTTCAAATTACACCGTCCGGAGATCTTACTAATGGGTCTTTTACTCTCCCATCATACTTCACTGCAGCAGCAGCGTGGTGGGATGTGGGCGGCTTCATAGCAAACGGAACAACATATATGGGTGGTTGGACTGCAGGCGTACCCCCGTTTGGGTGGAATGACGGTCAGTACCTTTCCAATGTTGCGGGCACTGACTTTGGTCTCGAATCTCCCAGTGCTGTGTGGCCAGGTCTGGTTAATCCTTTTAACGAATTCCCAACGCAGAAAGCATGGGTCATGGCCGGCTCTCCTACGTACACTCTAGCAATGAACCAATATGTTAGGGGTACCTTCACATTCCATGGTAGGGTAGAAAGAAATGGTATGTCTGATCCGGCGGGCGTTTACACCGCTAATCTTAATGTAACTCTTAGTGTGCCCTAAAGGTCTGGCCTAATAAGGTATGTCTGGGAGCTTTCTATCTCCCAGGCATACAATGGTTATAATTGAAGGGAAAGTCAAATGGTAAAAAGTACTATCCTAATTTTCACATCCATATTTTTTGCGCTTTCACTTTCTGAAGCACAGACACAAGAAGAAAGTCGTAGAGGATTTGGGATAAGTCCTGCACATATACAGTTGCAAGGCAATCCAGGGCAAAGAGTCAACTCCAGTTTCATATTGGCTGCAACCAACACAACAGCAACATCAAGATATACTATAGAAGTCAGGGATCTCAACCAGAGTAACGAAGGAACTATTCAGGTCGTAGATGCAGGCCTTGGATATCAATCCTGCGCGTCTTGGATATCTGTAGCCGAAGAGTTAGAAATCCCGGCTGGTGGATCAATGGACATCCCGATTACGATAACCTATCCCACTGCCAATCCAGGTCACTATTATGCTTATATTATAATACAGGTTCAGCCTGAGCGACCATCTGCTAATATTGCCGTTTTAGTACGACCTGCTCTTTCTATAAAAATTGAGGCGATGGTACTGGGAAGAGGCAAAACGAATATAGAAGTTAAGGATATGAAACTTGTTCCAGTGACAGGAAAGGATAATTATTGCATAAGTCTTTTAGCCTCAAATCCAGGCGTTTGGAGATTGGATGTTACTGGGGATATGCTCCTCTATGGACCTACAAGTATATTTCCTACTAAAGTTCCAATTCCCTTCAGGCCAGGGGGTAAACCGTTTGAAATATATCCTGGTTATGAGGTTGATCTTATTTGTCCTCTCACGGAAGTTCCAAGTCCTGGTAAATACAGAGCTGAGGTACGTTTGCTTTTGAACGGTGCGATACGTTCAGTCAGCAATCTGGAATTCGAAGTTCCAGCTTCTTTGACAGGCAAGAGCGTTTCCAGTAAAATCCTGACCAGGTCCGAGTTCGATCTGGATATGTCGGTCAATCCCCAAATGGTTGAACTAACACTCACACCCGGCGCGGTGCGCACTGTTCCCATCAGGATTCAGAACAGAGACGAGCGTACCACTGAAATTCGAGCTTATGTCTCCGATGTGAAAATGGAAGTGGATGGATCCCTTACATTCCCTGCAAAGATTCAGGAGAGCAATGATTGGATAAGTATCTCCCCGGAAACTGTATCTATAGAATCAAAACGTACCGCTTCTATCAAAGCTCAGGTCAAGGTGCCACGCGATACCACCGGTTTTGGCGCATTCGTGAAAGCAGTACGCATCAACGCCACTGGTCCATTGACAGTTGGTGGGCGCGTGAGCGGTGCGGAATTTGGGGTTCTGCTGGTAGCCAAGAATCCCAAATCTCCTCCGTCAAAGCTGGAGGTCAGCAAACCCAATCTGATTTACCCCGTAGAGGGTGCCAACCCTACGACCGCAGTAGTGCCAATTTATAACAGCGGCGGAAAAGTCGCGACCTTCAAGGGCAAATTGCAATTGGAACGAACCAATGGACAGGTGATCGCTTTCATGAATCTGGGCAAAGATCAGGAGGAAATTATTCTGCCGGGATCTTCACGCGAGTTCCGCATGACCTTGCCGCCATTGGATCAGGGTGGTTTCCTTGTAAAAGCCGAATTTGTCACTTTAGGCAAAAAGCCGGTCTGGGAGCGCTCCGAAGTAAGCTTTACCAGCACTACGACAACACCTAAAGGATTGAAATAGAGTACATTAACGGGTTTTTAGGGACTATGTCAAAGAGCATAGTCTGAAGTAGATAAAAATCGAGAAGATATATGATACGTCCCTACAACCGCTTCTATAAAATTATACGCTCATGGGTTCCCGTTTGTTGCGCGCTATCACTCGGATTACTTATCCTTTCTTGCACGCAGTCACCCCCCCTGCTGCCGCAGGAAATGGAGAGCATATATCCTGATGGTATCAGCGGAATAATCGAGAGAGCCACCACCTTGATGGATTCCGGCGATTACGTGGATGCCGCGGACCTGTTGCGATCCACCGGACAGCAGGAGCCATCGTACTACCGGATGGACGAAGTGCTGTATCTGCTGGGGCGGTGTAATATAGCGCTGGGAGACCCGGTTAAAGCAGCGCGGTGCTTCAACCTGCTGAGGCAGTATTTTCCACGGGTGGAAGCCAATTATCCTCTACTCGCCAGTTGGGAGAGCAGCGCAGAGCAGGGTGTAGCCGCGTTGAAGAAGCTCCAGGGGCAGGAGAATGATTCCGGTGAAGAGCCTTCTATGACCGATTCAAATCACTCCGGACCGCTGGTGTCCAATTCCTTCTATGAAACGGATATCCGCCAGGCGCTGATGGATCTTTCCGCACAGACAGAGATTGCCATCATTCCGGATGCCATGGTGAGAGGTTACATAACGCTTGATATAATCGACGTACCCCTCGAACAGGCGCTCAGTCTGATCCTGTCGCCGATGGGTTATAGTTACCGTAAAATTGAAAACTATTACATCGTCGGCGCGCCGGTGGCTGACAATCCCTCTTTCCCTCTACTGGCGCAGACAGAGGCGGTCAAGCCCAAGCACCTTCCGGCGGCTGAAGTTCCTAAACTCATACCCGACTATTATAATAATTTTATTAAGGTGAACGAAAAAACCAATACGCTGGTTATATCTGCTCCCCCTGCAATCATCGACCGTTTCAAGGAGGAGTTAGCTGCTGTTGACCACCCCCCTCAGCAGGTATTGATAGAAGCACTTGTCGTGGAGATGGGCGACGAAGCCAGGCGTTCGCTCGGTTTGGAATGGGATTGGTCAGGCACGAAAGGGAATGATGCGTTCAAACTGTCAAAACTGCTGCCCTCTTACAGCGACACATCCTTCTTCTTAAGCGAAATGTTCAGAACCGGAGATCACCACCAAGGTATGGTCTTCGATCTGCGTTTAGCACTTCAGGCATTAGCCATAAAAGATCAGGCAAACATCCGCGCTAACCCCCGCATCACTACCTCTGACGGACAGGAAGCCGCAATTCGCATTGGGAAGGAAGCCTATTATTCACTGCTCCAGGGATCTTCTGCCTACAGCTATGTGACCCTGGAAAAAATAGCTACCGGCATCATGCTGATGATCACGCCTTATGTCGGCAGTGAAGCCAACATCACGGCAGATATCGTGATTGAGGTCAGCGACGTCACTGGATCCGGCGCCACAGATCTGCCGGTAACCAGCGTGAGATCAGTGGAGACCAGGGTGCAGATTGACAATGGACAGACCATTGGTATCGGTGGTCTGGTATCCGAAAACAAGCGAGAGACGAGAAACCGCATCCCCTTCCTGGGAGACATCCCCATTTTAGGCTACCTTTTCGGAAATACTACTACCGAAATCGAGAAAACCGAAGTGGTCGTATTGATCACACCCCACCTTCTGATCGATCCAAGCGAGTTCGATCAACTATAACTGAAACATAAATGATCCCGAGACAAAGATGACCAGATTTATCCAGCACCTCATCCTGGTACCCAGTATTATGGTCTTCATTTTCTCTGCTAACGCGGAGAATATTGGAATCGCCACGCGCGATGGTAACCATTTCACGTTGAATGGAAATCCCTTTTACTACGCCGGCGCCAATAATTACTACCAGATGGTCTATGCCGCTGATATGGGACTTCGCTATGCGGTGGATGAGGTCATCGAAGAGATAGCGGCAATGGATATGTCTGTTCTGCGCACCTGGGCTTTTAATGATGGTGTGACACAGTGGAACTCTCTGCAGACCAGCCCGGGAATTTACCAGGAATATGTCTTCCAGGGACTGGATTATGTGCTCCATAAAGCTGATCTAGAAGGTATCAGGCTTATCCTGCCGTTCATAAACAATTGGGACGATTACGGCGGCATGAATCAGTATGTCGATTGGGCGGATTCAGCTTATACTCTGGGGACTTCCGGCTTCGTCGAAGTGAATGGCACTCATTTCGAAATCGGTGGCAGGAAGTATTACTACGTCGGCGCCAACTACTGGTACGGATTAAACCTCGCTTCCAACGGATCCGGAGGTGATAGAGATAGACTTAATCGTGAACTGGATTCTCTTAAAGCGATTGGAATAACGAATCTGCGCATCATGACAGGTTCGGAAGGTCCTGACACCGAGCCCTGGCGTATGGTGCCTTCTTTTCAGACCTCACCGGGCGTTTATGATCCCGACGTTCTCGATGGTTTGGATTACCTTATTTACGCCATGAAACAGCGAGGTATTCGAGCGGTAATGTGCTTGAATAACTTCTGGCAATGGTCGGGAGGTATGGCTCAATATGTGAATTGGAATGGTGGCGGTCCAATTCCATATCCGCCTCCCGAGCCGGGAGGAAGCTGGGATGCTTTCCAGGATTACGCCTCGGACTTCTATTCAAATGCAGGGGCGATGCAGGACTTTGAGGATCACATTGCCTTCATCATCAACCGCACAAATCCATATACGAGCACAACATATAGTGATGAACCTGCTATCATGTCATGGGAGTTGTGCAATGAACCGCGAGGCTTCAACAACAACGCTGCAGCGTTCAACATCTGGATTGATAATTGTGCCGCTTATATCAAATCCTTGGATTCAAATCATCTCGTTACTACTGGCTGCGAAGGTGACACCCCCTGGCCTTCATGGAATGGTTTAGACTTTATCCAGAACCACAACGGTCCTGATATCGACTATACCACCATTCATATCTGGCCACAAAACTGGGGCTGGTACGATCCTGCAAATCCGGGCGGTACATACGCAAGCTCGGAAGCATCTGCAATAACGTACTTCAACAATCACGAAGCTGAAGCTGTTTCTCTGGGTAAACCGATGGTGCTTGAAGAATTCGGACTTGCACGCGACAGCGAGAGCTACGATCCAAGTTCGTCAACAACATGGCGAAATACTTTCTTCAATGCTATGTTTGATGAAGTGTATACTTCGGCATCTTCTGGACAGCCGGCCGCAGGGACGAATATCTGGTCCTGGGCTGGTGAAGGGAGACCGGTTTTACCCTATGGAAGTTACTGGAGCATTGGCGATCCCTGGATTGGAGATCCACCACACGAACATCAAGGCTGGTATAGCGTTTATGATTCCGATGTGAGTACGATTGCGATAATATCATCTCACTCCGATCAGATGAAGACCCTGCTAACTTCAGGTGAGCATGATGATTTCTACCAGGATGAACTCTGTATCGAGTGGTATGAAAATCACGTAAATACTGTTCTTAATCGCGTCAACGTCTTCAATGGACGTGTCTATAAGGAGGATCCAACCGTTTTTGCCTGGGAACTGGCAAATGAACCTGAATGCACATCCGATGCGGGTGGTGATATCCTCCAGACCTGGATTGAAGAGACCGCAGTTTATATCAAGTCAATTGATTCGCTGCATATGGTAACCACAGGCTCGGAAGGCTTTTATGGGCCAACAGGACCAGCTCACAATCCCAGCGGCTGGATGGAAAGTAAAGGCGTTGACTTTATCCGGAATCACCAACCTGAAGCTATTGACTTTGCTTGTTATCATGCTTGGCCGGACTGGTGGGGGATGAATTTAACAACCTCTATTAACTGGACAAATGATCATATCGCGGACACCGATGCCCTTCTGGGAAAACCGCTGATTTTAGAAGAATACGGCAAATCACAGCCAATATCTACTCGCAACCAGTATTTCCAGAGCTGGTTGGATGTCATCCTTGCTGGGGCGCAAGCAGGTAACTCTTCAGCGGGATCCAATCTCTGGATATTATACCATGATGATTATCCTGATTACGATGGTTTTGGAGTTTACTATCCAGCACACACTTCAACAATTTCGATATTGGAGGCTCATGCTGATTCTATGAACCTGTTGAACAGCATCTCCGTCTATGTTGAGCACGTTTTCAGCTCCGGATGGCATATGATGAGTATTCCGTTGATCCCGGAATACGCCAATATCGACAGCATCTTCGGTGATGATATCACCGGTGCTTACTATGTCTATGAATATTCGCAAATATATGGTTATGAACTGATTGATGAGGTTGAGCATGGAGCTGGCTACTGGCTTGCCCTGGAAAACGGAGCCGCTGTCGATCTGACGGGTACTGTTCCCGGAGACTCAACACTCCTACCACTCGATTTAAACTGGAATATTGTAGGCGCGGCCTATTCTGATCCGATCTTACTACAGTCTCTTCATTTCACAAATGGTATAATAACGCAATCATTCAACGATGCCGTCAATAGCGGATGGATTTCACCAGCGGTGTACCAATATAATAATTCCATGGGGAGCTACCAATCGAGCGATTCTCTGCATTCCTGGGGAGGTTACTGGTTGCAGACTTTATCGTCAGGCTTACAAATGCTGACCTACTCTCCAGTATCCGAAAAAATACCATTGCCCATGATAGCAGATAATTCTGATGAAGAGGATGATTGGTTCGTTCAGATTGAGGTCACGCTTGGAAATCTGTCTGATTATCTTCCGGGGATCGGAGTCCATTATAATGCCACAGATGAATATGACGTATGGTACGATATGTCTGCGCCACCGACTCCACCCAGTGGAGATTATATTCGCCTGGTCTTCTATCATCCCGAATGGCTCGCACCTGTGGGAGATATTTTCAGCACTGATACCCGCGCGCCGCTTGATTCTTCATCCGTAAAAACCTGGGAAGGCATTATCGAAGCATCTGAAGAGGGAATGGTAACGGTTGATTTCGATAATATTCTATCGATTCTGCCTGCTGGGTATTCTGCGCGTGTCGAACATTTTGGTGGTACCGTTGACCTGTTGCAGACGCCTCAGTTTACTTTCAACTATACGGATCCATATGTTATCGATATCATCGTTTCAAACGATATTCAGGCGATTGATGACCTGACTTTATCATTGTCGGACTTAGACGTCTTGTTAGATTGGAGTGATATGGCAGGTGCATCAGTCTATTACATCTACCGCTCTACCGATCCCTACTTCGAAACAACAGGGATATCACCTATAGATAGTACTGCAGTTTCGCAATACTTAGACCTCTATGCACTTCTGAACGTCGTCTATTTTTACAGAGTTACCTGGGAATGACTTATGTTCTCAAGTAAACCAATTATATAAAGTGAATATCAAAAAGATAAATTCGACTGAAAGGAACCTGAAATGAGACTTGCTATCCGATTTTTCAGTATAGGAATTGTCCTGAGTGTTTTCCAGTATTCTGCTCACGCACAATACGAAAACAGCGTGCTAATAACCAGCATGATCGATACCGGATTCGAGACTGTCCTCACTGACGATGGTAACTACGCAGCCCTTGATGCAACAGCTACGGATGGATACGATTCAGGGATAGATGTTCCTGAACCCGCCCCACCTGTTTCTGAATACTTAACAACCTACTTTCCCCATCCGGAGTGGAGCAGCATATTCGGCGATAATTTCATGGTGGATGTAAGAAACGGAAACGACGACCTGACCAACGCGGTGAAAATCTATGATTTTGAGGTCGATACCGATCAAAATAGTGAGACTGTGGATCTAACTTTTACCATCGGACCTTCCTACCCGGGATCATACGGTGTGGTGCTCTACGATAGTGATACCGGAACCTACCAAAACATCAGAGAAAGTAATACCTATAATTATACTGCCTCTCTCGCCGTTCACACCTTCAATTTACGGCTTGGGGATGGGACTCCACCGTCCATCAGTATAACGTATCCCACTCCGGGAATCACCTTACTGACAAATACAGGATATACCGTCACCTGGTCATACACAGACGTTTCACCAATCCGGTCTGCAGACCTGTATTATTCGCTTAATAATGGTACATCATGGACACTTATTGATAATATCACTGGTGAAACGACGAGTTATTTGTGGACAACTCCGGGGACCATCAGCACTGAAGCACTCATTAAAATAGAGGCACAGGATTGGGCGGGTAACTCAGGTGAAACAATCATGAGCAGTCCGTTCACAATCGCATCAGGGTATATGGAGAGTAGCTTCAACGTCGGCTGGCATTTAACCAGTATTCCCCTGATTCCGCCAAGTACCGCCATCGCAGACATTTACGGTGACGATGTCACAGGAGCCTATTTCGTCTATGATTACTCCCAGGCAGGTGGTTATGGGCTTGTTCAAAACGTTGATCACGGATACGGTTATTGGCTTGCGCTGGAAAACAGCGCCCTGATTGACGTTACAGGATTAACGGCTGTAAATCCGGTCACTATTCCACTCTCTCTGAATTGGAACATGGTGGGTTGCGCCATGGCAGCACCCGTTTCTCGTGATGATCTGCTGTTCACTGACGGAATTACAACACATACTTTTGTGAATGCTGTCACTACAGGCTGGATTTCTGCGGCATTCTACAGCTTCAATAACGGAACAGGAAGTTACATGACTGCGACTACATTAACTCCATGGGAGGGATATTGGTTGCAAGCTCTGGTGGAAAACCTGGATATGATCACGAATCCACCCTATGACCATGGCACATCAAAAGAATATTCCATTGTTGATCAGGGTGACGAAGATGATTGGCAAATCGGGATTCTCGTCGAACAGGGCGCTATTCAGAACCGATTGACCCGCCTGGGCGTCAAACCGGATGCTACAAATGGATTCGACTCTCTGTATGATCTCCCGGTACCACCTATAGCCCCATCGGGTGATTATGTACGAATCACATTCGAACATCCGGAATGGTCAGCGCCTGTTGGCGATTCATTCTGCAACGATTATCGCTCCCCGGTGGAACCGGAATCGGTTGAACTGTGGCAAGGGATGCTGGAAGCATCCCAACCAGGTGAGGTTTGTATCGAATTTCCCGATATCCTCGAAAATCTGCCTGACGAGTATGAAGCATTTGCAATTATTCAGGGGATAGATTACGATTTACTGGCAACCCAATTGATCTCGATCGATTATGAAGAGCCAGTCGAATTCATAATTACCGTATCGAATCAAAACTCAGGGATTATGCCAAATCAGCCTGATGCACCAGGGGAATTCAGATTAACAGGAATACATCCTAATCCTTTCAACCCGTTGACGACTATCAGTTACCAACTTGCAACTTACAGCTTTACAAGCCTGACAGTATACAACACATTCGGACGGCAGGTCGCAGTGCTGGTCAACGGCTGGCGAGATGCAGGAACATACGAATTAACATTTAATGGATCGTGGCTAGCATCAGGTATCTATGTCATTTGCTTGAAAGCTGAAGGCAATTCAATCACTCGAAAGATTGTGCTTATGAAGTAGCAATACGAGTAAAATCTAAGGCTATCGACCAGATACCAGCCAAAAACATCAATCGTGGTCACCCAGAGGCCACGATTGATGTTTTTACCATTTAGTAGTCATAAATACATCAGCAATGATATAACCAGTTTAATGAGATCATTCACAGGAGAATACGGCGTATCCAATTGTTTAACTCACCACCTCATGGTTAATTGCTAACTTTACAAAGGGAGGTTAATATGCGACAAGCATATCTATTATTAGTCTGTCTAATTACATGTATGGTAATTGTAAATGTCAGCTTTACAGGTGAAGTAACACAATCACTGGAAGCAGCAGGCAATGTTACCACATGGTCCACAACTACCTATAGGATGATGGACGTTGCCAATAATCTCTATGCCAGTGATTATCAGGATCGGTTCGATTATTATATCGAGCCAGAGCGGTCTATACAATTGAGTATAAAAGATCCATCCACCTGGCAGCCGGTGCCAGGCGCTGCATCGGGAACTCTCATCTACAGCCCAACAGGACCGACGTTTGAATATGAATTTGATGCTTCGGGGCTTAACATAGTTGAATACCTGTTGATCTACTATCCTGATCCCTGGCCAGGAAATGGCCTCATCGTTCTGGGATCAGGAACTCCCACCACCATAGGGGATCTGCATCTCGAAGGTAGTGTAGATACCGGTGATCTTCCGGCAGCAGGTGATCCGAATCCGGGTGCAAAAATCTGGTTGGTGCCTTCCAACTATGTCAATCAAACTGCCTGTTGTATGACAGGATGGAATGTATCGCAGTTTCTTCTGGAAGTTGAATTAGTGACCTATGAGAAGAAATATCATCCTAATGTAACGGTTACATACCACGATGTCGGCACTACGTTCTGCGGTTCTATGTCAGCAGTCGGGTTAAAGCCAAATTTCTCCTATCAAGTGAAATTGGTTGGAAAACCGGAAAATGATCCGCAATGGGTTACCGGGGGTGATGACTGGTCAAACCAGAGCATTGGTTATGCTGGAAGATGGTTTGAACAAGCTCCAGGATCAGGAAACCGAGTTGATGCCTACATCACTCCTCGTCTTAGTGATCCAACCTACATCTTCGAAGGGTACCTGCTGTTCGATTTCTTCACTACCGATGATAATGGTAACGCAGACCTCGAATTTAACCTGAACAGCAGCTATCACGTGCTATGGAAGGAGAGTCAACGTTCCCCTGGATCAAATGACTCTGATACGAAATGGCATACCTTCAGCACCAGCTCGTCCAGCATTGCCTATGACATGACAGGAGGCCCATATACCGAAGGTATCTACGCTGAATGGCAAAACGACAGACCAACGCCCGGTAATACATTATTACCGCTTGGACAATATAACGTTCAACTGCTTTTAACCGAAGAGAGCTTCCATTCATCTGGATTGGGAGGTTATTGGGCGGGCGCAATGGTGAATAAAAATGTCGAGTTCACTATTGTGGGTGAATCATTAATGCTTTATAAGAAGCACCCATCTACATGGCAGCCAATCCAGACAAGTGAGATTGCAGGTGAAATGATATTCAATTCGACTGGTCCAGAATTCAGCTATATCTTCGATGGAATAGGTTTGAATCCTGCAAAAAACTACAGCTTGATCTACTATCCTGATCCCTGGCCCGGTTGGAACCTGCTCGTTTTGGGCTCTGGTACGCCGGAAACTGATGGCACACTGCACATTGAGAATTCCCTTGAAACGGGTGATCTTCCCTTCGATGGTTTGGGATACTATAGCTGGGGTTATGGTGCGAAAATCTGGTTGGTTCTGACTAGTGATGTATCCAGCAATTCACCGAAGCGGGTGATTGGGTGGCATCAATCACAATTCCTGTTCGAAAACAACTTGATAACCTACGAAGTCACTGAGAGAACCGGAATGAGTGACAGCGAGGCGGCAGACAAGATTTTTAGTGATAGTGTACCAGATAAAAACATGCTAATGCATGCCTATCCCAATCCGTTTAATCCAACCACCACCATCAGCTATCTGTTGGCGGAAAACAGTCATGTAAATCTGTCAGTATATGATGTGTCGGGAAGAATGGTCGCAGAATTAGTCAGCGGCTGGCGTGATGCTGGATTGCACGGGGTAACATTTGACGCAACTTATCTAGCTTCTGGTATCTATCTCTACTGCATCCAAGCGGAGGATTTTTCTTTCGTTCAGAAAATGATACTGGTAAAATAAAACCAGATGAAATTTCTATAATGATATCACATGACCTGCGGTCGTGTGTTATGTAACTTAATCACAATTAGATAAATCCAGAAAATACGCTAAATATTAAACGCGAAAACCCCGAACTTCTGCGAAAAGTCCGGGGTAATTCTTTGTATTTCCAATAATATACCTTGTCGGGGCGACTGGATTTGAACCAGCGACCACATGACCCCCAGTCATGTGCGCTACCAGGCTGCGCTACGCCCCGAAGAAAAATAATATATATAATTATCGACTGCTTTGCAAGCTGTTTTTCAAATGAATGTCATTTCCAGAAGTTATTATCAACTTTCCATTACCAACATCATCTTTTCCCAGGATTCATCCTCTCCTTCGGCATCGAGATTCCTTCTGATTTTCTCACTTAGATCACCTTTGAAAAACTCAACAATTGCCTCAGCAAGAGCCTCCGGGTCTTCAGGCGGCACCAGAAACCCGTTTCTGCCATGATCAATAACTTCCGGTAATCCACCTACTTCCGTTGATATCACCGGCAGCTTGAAGTTACTGGCGACCTGGATAACACCCGATTGTGTAGCGGAACGGTAAGGTAAAACGAGAACGTCGGCTGATTGAAAGTAAAGACTGACGTCTTCATTTGCAATATATCGATTATGGATAGTCACAAACTGCCCTATATTTAGCCTTTCAATGATCTGCTGGTATTTCGTTTCCGGTTCGTAGAATTCGCCGGCAATTACCAGATGAACCTTCTGACCTAACTTATCTACTATATGCGGTATCGCATTCAGAAGTACATCCAGACCTTTATACTCCCGCACCAATCCGAAAAACAGCAGCAGCCTTGTATCAATATCAATCTGCAGCTTTTGTCGTGATTCTTCAAGACTTATTTCATCGCCCGAATAGCAGTCGTAAACAGGATGTGGAACAAACTGTACTTCCCGCCCTTCAGCTTCAGGAAACCATTTGAAGAGATCGTTCTTCACCACCTCTGACTGGACAATAAAGCAATCTACCCATCTAAAAACCAGGCGGGTTAAAAACTTATCGCTAAAACGCTTCTCATGTGGAATTACATTATCCAGAATAAAGATCGTACGAACCTTGGTACACCATTTTATCAATGCGCAAACTGCGGCAAAACCCGGCGCGAAGAAAGGCATCCAGAATTTGAATATCACTGCATCAGGCTTGTCGCGCTTAACTTGAAGAAAAGTGCGTAACCAGGTCAGTGGATTCCAGGGAGTGAATATTTGCAGGGAATCCAGAGCTATATGTTCTCTGCTTGATTCAATCTGTGTTTGACCGGGGAATAAGAACTTAGGGAATTGCTTACGAAAAGAGAGCACCTTAACCCGATGCCCTCTGTCTATCAATTTCTGTCCTAAGACGCCTATGTATTGAGCAATCCCACCTCGCAGCGGGTAAAATGGTCCAACGATGCAGAAGGTCAAAATGCCTCCTGATCGATTCCCTCAAGTAGTTTAAAGGAGTATTCTTTTTTATCTGACAGGAAACGAGTCATCAGTTCACCGAGAAATCCCAGGGAAAATGACTGAGCGCCGAAGATGAGCAACAGAATACCGAGGAAGAAAATGGGACGGTTACCAATCCAGATACCGTGCAGCCATCCCCAGGTCAGGTAAGCGAGAATTATAAATCCCATCAATGTAAAGATAATTCCTGCCAAGCCGAAAAGGTGCATCGGTTTTTTGGCAAATCTTGCCAGAAACATCACACTTAATAAATCGAGCGATCCCTTCAGAAAGCGTGATGCACCGAATTTGCTCCGCCCGAATTTTCTCGGATGATGCGTTACCGGCAGTTCAGTGACTCTAAACCCGTCCCAGTGTGCGAGCGCTGGTAGAAACCGGTGCATTTCACCATAAACTGGCAACCGTTTGATCACTTCGTTGCGATAGGCTTTCAATCCGCAGTTAAAATCATGTATTCGCAAGCCGGATATAATTGCGGTAATGCGATTCCAAATCTTTGATGGAAAGGTTTTACCGATGGGATCGTGCCGCACTTTCTTCCAGCCGGAAACGAGGTCGTATCCCTCTTCTAATTTACGAATAAGATTGGGAATTTCAGCCGGATCATCCTGCAGGTCTGCATCCAATGTTACGACAAATTGTCCTCTTGCCACTCGGAAGCCAGCGTTTAATGCGGCTGATTTGCCATAATTTTTTCGGAAAGAGATGATCTTAATCCGCTGATCCTCAGCGTTGAGGCTTTTCAGAACGTCCAGTGACCGGTCGACGCTGCCATCATCTATAAAGATGATCTCCCAATTGCCCAGAGGCGTCAAGTTATCCGCTAACCGTTTATATAATTCACGAAGCGATTCTTCTTCGTTCAGTAACGGAATAACTGCTGTGATTAGAATTTCGTCTGCCAAGTGACCGCTCCTTAAATAAAAGCGCACTCAATTATCGATATCGAAAAGAGAAGCTGAAATGCCTTTATTAAGCCATAAACTGCTGAATTCCAAATCGAAAGTAACCGCCTCTTCCCCACTCCCAATCTGACCATTCCATGCCGCGGGGAAAAACACTCCGCTACGCTTTTTTACCTTCTCAATATTTCTGAACCAGACTGTATCCCCTGACGCTTTAGCGTGGAGTTCGCGGGTAATGAGCGGCGTATAGGGCGCAATCCATAATGTTGTAGTGAGGCTATCGCTATACGTTATAAACGAATATTGTTGTGTTTGAAAATCTGTCTTCAGGGCAGTCGTGTCCGGCACTTCAGCAATGGACCTGAGAGGATCAAATAGCTCCAGCAGATCCTCGCCTTTAATGGGAATGCCAAATTCATCTGCCAGATTGAAATCTTCGATACTTCCGCAGAAGGACTCGCCTGAACCACCGCCCGTCAACAGATATTGACGTTCATTGAGAATCAGCGTTCCCATACTCACGCCCATCGATCCATTAAACTCGATTTTAAAAGAAGAGGGAGCCAGATACTGCGTTTTTATTCCGAACGCTTGCCGCATTTCCGGACCCCGCACCACGATAACGCCAAATCCTTTGAAATCACTCAGGGCATCTTTATTAGCTTCTATACGCTCTTTTAATACCTGCAGATTGGGAACGGGGAGGGTTTGAATATCTTGATAATGCCGCGCACAGCCCGCTATCATAATAGCGAGCACTAATAAAAATGCGCGTTTGGGCAGAATTGCGTGCCTCATTGCGCCAGCTTCTCGCGTATTGGAACATTGTCAGGATCGTATTCTAAAGCCTTGAGCCAGAAATCCCTGGCTCTACTGTGTTCACCCAACTTGCTATACAAATCTCCCAGGTGTTCCAGTATCGTTGCATTCTCCGGATCTAATTCTAGGGCTCTTTCAATGTACTCCCGCCCTTCTTCCGGCTGTCCCATTATGAAATAGACCCACCCGATGGTATCGAGGTAAGATGGATTATCCGGACTTAGCTGTACGGCTTTCTGAGCCATACTTAACGCTTCATCCAGTCGTTCACCCTTCTGTGATAACAGATAGGCGTAGTTATTCAATATAAGCGCGTTTTCTGGAGCTATGGTCAGCGCCTGTTCATAAACCTCTATCGCTTTTTCGATCTCACCGCGGCTGTCGTAAATAAAGCCGAGCGTTATGTAGGATCCGACGTTGCCTGCGTCAAGTTCGAGCGATACGTCCAATGCTTCCAGAGCCAGTGAATCCTGCTGTGCCTGCTGATATGCCGACCCCAACAACCCCCATATATCAGCCGATGTGGGGTGCTGATAAGTACCATCTACCAATATTTCAGCAGCTCTATCAGGCGCATCATTTCGCAGGTGGAGAAACGCCCAATTCGTATAGTATCTGGGATCGTTCGGGTTTAGTTCGGCAGCTAAAGCAAAGAAACTGTCCGCTTCTGCTGTTTGATCCAGTTCTGCGTATAGCGAGGCAATTGTAAAACAGACGCGATCATCTTGATCGTCGATTTTATAAAGCTTCAACGCTGTGCCCAGCGCTTCCTCATAACTGCCGCTGGAAATATAAAGGGCATTCAATTGACCCAACGCTTCAGCGTCTTCGGGGTGCTGTTCGAGAATCAATTTGTACTGTGAAACCGCATCATCGGTCCGGTTCAATCGCAGATAAATGCTGGCAAGATCATGTCTGTAATCGAAATTATCAGGACAGTGCTCCACCAGTTTTTCGAGATAGACAGCGGTTGAATCCAGCTGGTTGCTTCTGATGTAAATGTCGCCCAAAAATTTCAGTACCTCTTCGTTTTTTGGTTCAAGATTCTGAGCGACGTACAGTTGATTCAACGCATCGTCTAGCAGCTTTAAGGCGTAATAATCTTCAGCCATCGCCAGATGGATACTGGCTGAAGTCGAATCATACAGCAGAGCGCGTCTGTATTCTGCAATGGCACGGATTAGTTCCCCCTGCTGATCAAGTACAACTCCGCGAATGAAATGCTCCAGCGCCTGCGGCGAGGGTTCATGATCAGCTTCCTCTATCTCGATTTCGGGACGGTGTGAAGCACATCCCGTCAGCAGAAGAAGGAAAAAGAATAAGAGGGATATATAGCCTGTTGATCTTTTCATTAGCCTGTGAATATCCTTATGATATCATTGTAACTAATCAATAGGAATAAAGCCAATAATAACGCCAATCCCACTTTCTGAATGTTCATCTTAATCTTAGTTGGAATGGGTCGCCGGATAACAGCTTCTATTGACACAAAAACCAGGTGACTGCCATCCAGCACAGGAAACGGCATAATGTTCAACAAGCCGATGCTGATTGATACCTGTGCAATGAGTGATAGATACTCAACAAACCCAGAGCGGATCGACTGACCGGAAATTTGCGCAATACCAATAGGACCTGCCAAACCCTCGATGCTCGCTTCGCCGAAAATCAGCATCTTTATCATCTTCAGACTTTCTGTGATGATATATCCAGTAAGATTGATTCCGTGGACAGCCGATTGGAACAGTCCAACCTTATGAAATTCCACTTTCGGATTGATTCCGATTCGACCAAATGACACCACGCTGTCACCCGAAACGTATTCGGATTGTACCGGCGCCATCAAAGCAGTATGTATTTCGCCATCATGCATCCAGGCAACGGTCACGCTGTCGCCTGCCCGGGGGTGAACGGCGTCAACCAGATTCTGCCAGGTAAGAATGCTGTCACTGTCAATAGCGATAATCCGGTCGCCTATCACCATGCCTGCTTCAGCGGCGGGAAAATCTGTCACCGCATAACCGACCAACGGTTCGTCGCTGGTAACCGGCGCTCCTACGTGCAGCGTCAGGAAGAAAAACACCAGAATGCCCAGGAGAAAATTCATCATGACGCCGGCAGTAATGACGAATGCTTTCTGCAGGAAGGATTTCGACATAAACTCCCACGGAGCGCCTGTTAACGGTTTATCCTCTAAGCCTTCATCGATCATGCCTGTCATTTTGACGTATCCGCCCAGCGGAATCCAGGCAATGACGTATTCCGTCTCCCCGATCTTCTTTGATATCATTTTGGGCGGAAAACCGAGTGAGAATGTTTCGACACGAATCCCCACCAATTTGGCGGCGATGAAATGCCCCAATTCGTGGACAAAAATAATTACGCCCAGAACAACGATAAAAGCAGCTATAGTTAAGAGCATTCTGAATTCTGTTATTTATTTATTGATTTTATCTGTTCGCGGCACCACTGCCTCGCCCAGTCATCGACCTGTAAAACGGCGTCAAGATCGAATGAATCAGGAGAGTTAAAGGCAGTAAGCACGCTTTCGTTTAATTTGGCAATCTGATCGAATCTGATTCGCTTTTCGAGGAATGCCTCGACGGCGATTTCATTGGCAGCATTCAGCGCCGTTGGATACCCATTCCCTTGATCAAGACTCTGACAGGCTAATTTCAAGCACTTGAATTTTTCAATATCCGGCTCTTCAAATTCTAAAGATCCGATCTGTGACAGATCAAACGAGACGAAATCAGCCTGGAATCTGTCGGGATAGGTCAACGCATACTGAATGGGAACGCGCATATCCGGCTGAGATAGCTGCGCTTTAATTGAACCATCGACAAACTCAACCATTGAATGAACAATGGATTGCGGATGAACCACTACCTTGATCTTTTCCGGAGGCAGATCGAAGAGATAGTGTGCTTCGATAACTTCCAATCCCTTGTTCATCAAAGTAGCGCTGTCTATGGTAATCTTGGGTCCCATCTCCCAGTTGGGATGTTTCAAGGCTTCTTCGGGTGTGATACTGGCAAAACTGTCAATTGGTCTGCGCAGAAAAGGTCCACCGGAAGCAGTCAGGAGTAACTGTTTCACTTGAGTCGGATCTTCTCCGCGTAAGCATTGTAAAACGGCAGAATGTTCAGAATCAATCGGAACTAACCAACCTTCACTCTCGGCGACAGCCTGCATCACCAAAACGCCAGCCATGACAATGCTCTCCTTGTTCGCCAACGCCACGATTTTACCCGCTTCCAAGGCTGCCAGAGTGGCGCGCAGTCCGACTGCTCCGACAAGAGCGTTCACAACTATATCCGCGTCGGGGTCTTTCGCTAGTTCAACCAGGGCTTCAGTACCTGAGAAAATATCACACCCATTTTCACCGAGAAGGCTGCGAACGTCCCGCTCAGACTCAGGATTGGCAACTGCGAGCCGCACCGGTGAAAAGTCTCTCGCCTGATCGACTAACCGGTCGATCTGAGAGCGCGCGGCAAGGCTGATAACCCTGAATTCATCGCCCAGTTGCTTGATGACGTCTAAGGTACTTCTGCCGATAGAGCCAGTCGAACCTAATATAGCAACGTTTTTCATCTGAACACTTCCTGAAATGTTTCGCCTATCTGATGCTCACCGCAAGACCGGCTGTGATTTCCGAGAACTTGCCTATATTGTAATCAGCAAATAGCTTCACGAAGGGGAATGGAGTAACATTCAATCCCAGCGTCAACCTGGTCGTCGTTTCTTTGATACTCAGATCTAGATTTTCATCAGGTAGGACATTATAAGGATCAACCCATGTGTATTCAATATCCATCGAATGTCTGTCAATCCCGAATCCTGCATACGGTGTAACAATTACAAAGCTCTTTGAAACCATTAAATCGAAGCTCAGGTGGGAAGATGTTAAAATATCGCTTCCCTTGAATTTGTGATATGCTATCATAGCGGAGACGTCCGGGAAAGCCGGCACGGGAATCAGGTGATTGAAGTTCTTCTTCACACCGACACCGAAAAGCGAAATTGTTTCATCATCGAATTTAGCGCCAAAGCCGCGAACCATCACCTCAAAATCCATCGGAAGACCTACTGAAGCCTGTATGACAGGGACAGGGAACATCGAGATGTCAACAGAATCCAGAACGCCCTCGCCATTAGATATCGTCACCATCATGGCTCTGACTCCAACATCGAAACCGAGCACGCCGTGGGTCTTTGCTGTGTTATACAAACCACCGGTTACACCTGTGCCAAAGGCTTGAACAACCGGCGACAATGCCTCTTCTGCTTCGGCTTCGGCATATTCTTTAATCTCATCGAACAGGTTGTTGTCATCCTGTGCTATCACTTGAGATGCACAAAATACAATGACCAGCAACAAGATAATGGGTGTGCAACGCTTCATGATCCCTCCTGATTAGTAGCTTGGAGTGTAATTCGTATTCAACCATACCATATTGTCTATGCAGACTTACGATGTCTGCTATCCTTCAGATCTAAAATACTGTAATTGTCCGCTGTCGATTTAATTGCTTTTATTTCAGCGCTGTCAAACGATGATTCGATCCAGTCAATTCCCCAGTAATCACTGAACGCCTTTGGGATCGCTTCCTGTAGTCTTAACCTCTGATCATCGGAAATGGACAGCTCTCTATCGGTTGATCCCCGCAGATTAAAGAGTCTTGCTATATCCACTTCACTTTTGCCCAGCAGAATCGACCCATGCTGTAACAACACCCCGGGTAGAAACCGTTGCGCGGATCCGATCCATTTCTTGCCTGAAAGCTGCACTTCCCATCTCGAGACAGCATCAAAACAGAGCGGACTTCCTCTCTTCAAGGCATCACTCGGCGATTCATCTCTGCTGCCAGCGCGTACCAACTGAGCATTTAATCCAGCTTTCTCAGCAGCTAAAACAAATATGGAACCAATCTCTTTGAGTAGATCGCCGCGGCTGTTCTTGAATATAACGTGGTCTTCTGGCAGCGTCAAACAATAAGTCAGTTCATGGTCATGCAAAACTGCTCTGCCGCCGGTTGGACGCCGCACAACCGGCACACCCATACTACCGCATTTTTCTAAAACAGATTCTGAGAGCTTCTGGTGAAAACCCAGAGACAACGTGGGCAATTTCCATCTGTACAAACGCAACGCTGGCATACATCTTTTACGCGATTCATATGCAAGATAGCTGTCAGCCGCCATGTTAAAAGCGCCATTACGCGCTGAATCGAATACCAAGCGACCGGTCATATTGTTAGATGACCCCCCGCTTAGTGCTCTCGATAAATTCGATGATATGTTGAATTTCCGGGATGAGTTCCATCTCGTCTTTAATTCTCTTGATGCCCTGTGAAACGTTAAGGTCAGAAAGATAGATCAACTTGTAAGCTCTCTTTATCGCAACGATTGTATCAGTTGAAAAACCACTCCGTTTTAAGCCTATGCTATTCAAACCTGAATATCTCATTGGCTCGTTGGCAGCGAGAACGTAAGGTGGAACGTCTTTGGGGACACGATACCCGCCAGCGATAAAGGCG
This sequence comes from candidate division LCP-89 bacterium, assembly GCA_025774555.1. Classification (GTDB taxonomy): domain Bacteria; phylum Electryoneota; class B3-LCP; order B3-LCP; family B3-LCP; genus JALGVT01. The sequence goes on along the minus strand of JALGVT010000003.1, from coordinate 107,526 downwards.
TGTCTACCAATCCGCACGAATTGATGTACAGGGACAATTCCGCCTAAAATAGCGTGTTCTCCGATGGATATATGTCCCGCTAAGTTGACTGCGTTAGCCAAGATTACTTTATCTTCCAGCACGCAATCATGAGCGATGTGGGAGTATGCCATAAGGAGACAATCGGAGCCGACGACGGTTTTGCCTGTGGCTTCAGTGCCGCGGTTGACTGTCGCGAATTCACGCACCATAGTCCTGTCACCGATTACGGCCAGAGACTTTTCGCCTCCGAACTTCAAATCCTGCGGTACCGTCCCGATTACGGCTCCGTTAAAGATTCTGACTTCACGCCCCATCCTGGTTCCAGCAGCAATCAAAGCATGAGGTCCAATTGAAGATCCAGCGCCGATTTCAACGTCCGCCTCAACGATGGCAAAAGGCGCTACCTCAATGTCTTCAGCGAGTTCGGCTTTTGGATCTACGATAGCCGTTGGATGAATGTTCATGAAGCCTCCTTGTCGCGCACAACCGCAGTCATTTCCGCTTCAGCCACAACAACGTCGTTAACCAGCGCTTTGCCGCGCATTTTGCATATCCCCCGACGAAAGAAATCCAGTTCAACCTTAAGATAGAGTTGATCTCCCGGCACAACCGGTTTTCTGAATCGCACCTTATCCATCCCTGTGAAGAAAACCAGTTTGCCCTCAGGATTCTCGACTGAGTTCAGCAATAAAACGCCTCCTGCTTGACCCAGAGCTTCGATGACCAGCACACCTGGCATAATCGGGTATCCGGGGAAATGCCCCTGGAAAAACGGCTCGTTAATGGTAACGCTCTTGACGCCGCATACTTTTTCGCCGGGAGACAGATCGACGATTTTATCGACCAGCAGGAAGGGATAGCGATGCGGCAGAATTCTGGCAATCGCCGCAGAATCGAAAATTACATCAGCGGAGGTTTTACCGCGATAGGCGCGGATTAATTTCTTCTTTTCGTATTCTTTCCGTAGCATCCGCACTAACTCAACGTGCGCGGCGTGTCCGGCGCGCGCAGCTAAAACATGTCCCTGAATCGGGAATCCGAGAAGAGCAAGATCACCGATTAGATCGAGCGTTTTATGCCGCACAGGCTCGTTATAGTATCGCAACTCACGACCATTGAGAATCCCATTAGCTCCGACAATAACGTCAGAAGTCATGGCAAAAAGCGACTTGAGCCGTTCCAGTTCAGATGAATCGACTTCCCTGTCCACGAAGACCACGGCATTGTCGATGCCGCCACCTTTGATGAGATCGTTATCCTTCAACATTTCCACTTCGGAGAGAAAACAGAAAGTGCGCGCCGCAGCGAAATCTTTTACAAACTCCTCCTGAAGATCATATAAGGAAGTGTACTGTGTCCCCAGCGCCGGATTCTTATAATCAATCATGTAAGTAATGCGGAATGCTGGCGCGGGCACCACGACGAGGTCAATGCCCTTCTCTTCGTTGTGATAGATAATGGTCTGATCGATCTCGAGGTATTCCTTCGGAGCATCCTGCTCCTCGAATCCCGCTTTTTGAAGCACTTCAATAAAGGGGAGAGCCGAACCATCGCAGACGGGCGGTTCGCTGGCGGTCAATTCGATCAATACGTTGTCGATCTCGAGTCCAGCCAGGGCGGCGAGTACGTGCTCTACGGTGTAGATTTTAATGTCATTCATCCCGATTATCGTTCCCCGGGAAATATCGACGACGTTGTCGATTATAGCTGGAATCGGAACGGAATTGGGGATGTCAAGCCGTTTGAACTGAATGCCATGCCCGACTGGAGCAGGATGGAAAGTCAATGAGCAGGGGGCGCCTGTGTGAAGTCCGATTCCTGAACAAGACATAGAGCTCTGAATCGTGCGCTGTTTTTGAAGCATATTATTTGTCTTCCGATTTTCTGCGAAGCTCTTCGATCTCTTTTTCGAGGCGATGAACAGTGCGGGTTAACTCTGGCAGTTTATTCAGTGCTGCTTTGGTGCGAAATTCTCGCTTCAAATCCTGGGCAGGCGTTCCGAACAGAACGGATCCGTCGGGGAAAGATTTGGATAACCCTGACTGGGCTCCGATCTTGGAATCATCACCGATGTCGATATGTCCGGCAAAGCCTACCTGCCCGCCGATCATACAGCCTCTGCCGATTTTCACTGATCCGGAAATACCGGTTTGTGCCGCGATTACGGTATTTTCCCCTATCACCACGTTGTGAGCTACCTGAATGAGATTATCGAGTTTCGTCCCTCTCTGAATTACAGTCGATCCCAGCGTGGCGCGGTCGATTGTACATCCTGCGCCAATCTCCACGTCATCCTCTATAATGACCGTGCCGACCTGTGGGATCTTCGCATAATCGCCTTCCTGTTTAGGCGCAAAACCGAAACCATCAGAACCGATTACTGCATTATCCTGAATAACCACACGTTGCCCGACTCGTACATCTATTCGTATCGACACACCTGCTCGAATGGTGGTATCTTTCCCTATCGTCACACGATCACCGATAACGACTCCGGGATATAGAGTCACATTATCTCCTATTATACAACTCTTACCGACTACCACATTGGGAGCAATGCGAATCTTGTCACCCATCTGCACATCTTGATCGATAAACGCGGTCGTATGAACGCCTACTTCAGGCGGCTCTTCCGGGGGGTGAAAAAAAATCAATAGCTTCGCAAAAGCCATGTACGGATCAGCTATTCTGATATAGTTCCCTGTAGGGGTTTCCTGCGATTCAGAAACGAGGACGATAGAAGCGCCAGTGGAGCTTAAGTAGTGTTCATACTTCGGATTAGCGAGAAAGCTGACGTCTCCGGGTTTCGCCTCTTCGATTTTTGCGACGTCGGAGACTTCCACCTCGGGATCGCCCTCCAGCTTTCCCCCCAGCATCGAAGCCAACTCACGAGCTTTGATTATCATCGTCTCACTCGTTCAGATCTTCCAGAATCAGATCGGTAATATCGTAATCATCTTTGGCATAGACCATATTGCCGAGCGCAGCGTCGAAAATGAAGTCATATTCATAGTCTTCGCCGATTTTCTGGATAATGACATTGACTTTGTCGATAATAGGTTTGGTAAGCTCTTCGTTTCGCTGGTACAGTGTGCCGTTCTCACCCCAGATTTCCTGTTGAAATCGTTGATACTCGAGATATTTTTCCTGAATCAACTGCAAACGTTCTGCTCTTTTTTCCTCCGACGTCAGAAGACTCTGGTTTTCCAGCTCGTTTTCGAGATCTGTGATCTCCTCTTCCATCTGTTTTGCCTGCTCCATCCATTCTCTTTGCTCATCGTCGAGCGTTTGCTGAGCTTCAGTCGATTCTTGAAATTCGCTCAAGATGCGCTGCGAATGGATATACCCGATTTTTAAATCTTTGGCAAATGCCGCTGCTGCAACGGACAGAATAACGGCAATGCAGATTGTAATTTTTGTACGCATTAGAACCTCATATACCTTACATTATTTCAGGATACTACGAATTGATTTTAGATTGTATTAAGGTAGTTTTATCTGTGCTTTAGAAACCTCTGCCAAACTGGAAGTGTGGAATCCATTCGCCTTTTAATTCACCTGTGACAGGATCAGGATTATCAAAGCCGTAACCGTAATCGAGCCCGATCAGTCCGATCATAGGCATATAGAGCCTGATGCCCAGACCAACTGAACGTCTGAGGTCGAAGACGTCGGTCGATTCAAAGTTGTACCACACGTTACCGGCTTCGGCAAAACCGAGCAGGAAAATCGTGGGATTATAGACAACAGGGAGACGGAGTTCCATGGACTGCTTGAACATGGTCTTGCCGCCGACCGCATAACCGCCGCTTTGCGGACCGACAACCCGCTCATCGTAGCCTCGCAGGGCTGTGCCGAGCGAAAGCCCCGAACCACCCATGAAGAAGTGTTCTATGTAAGGCACAGCTTGATCATCGTCTGTCAGGTTTGCTACAATTCCCATTTCGGTATCGGTGTAGAGCACCAGCGATTTAAAGATTGGCGAATACCACTGAGACGTGAAAATATGCTTGTGATACTGGTCGTCGCCGTAAAAAGGACCGCCCGCCACTTCTACCGAGTATCGATTTACGGAACCGGAAGAGGGGAATTCCGGATTATCTCTCGAGTCCCTGGTAAGGATTGTTGTCAAACCTGAAGAAATGCGCGGTTCATCTTCTTGCAGGTTTCGAGGGTTATACAGTGTGAATGATGAGCTGAAACCGGTGTATAATGCCCGTTCAAGGCGGTAGATCCAGTCGATCCGGAAGTAATCATCGGGCCAGCGTAGTTCTCTGCCCACACGCAAAGAGCCACCGATAATGTTCTCGTTGAATCCGTAATAGCTGCCACCACGCCGTGTATCAAAAAAACTCAAGCCTACCAGAGTGGGAGTATCCCAGAGCCACGGTTCCGTCAGATTGACTGAGAAAGTGCGGTAGATACGACCAAACTGCCAATCCATGCTGAACCTTTTGCCCGTTCCGAACAGGTTGGGCATAGTAAAACCTAAGGAACCGATCATACCGTCGCGTTCAGAATAGCCGGCGGAAGTCTGTATCTGGTCGGTCGATTTTTCTTCGACCTTTATAAAGAGATCAACTTCCTCATCATTAACCGGCTGGACGTCGGGGATGATATTGGAGAAATAGTTCAGGATCGTCACTTCACGGGCTGAGCGGCGCAATTTAGAAACGTTGAAAGTATCACCGGGATTAAGGACGAATTCCCGCCGGATGACCTTTTCATGAGTTTTCGTGTTTCCTTCGATATTGATGCGTCGGACTGTGAACTCGTTACCCTCAAAAACCCGGAAATGGACGTTGACTTTATCGTCGCCGGAAGGGACTTCCACCGGCGATACATTGGCGTAAATATAGCCGCGGTCATAGTAAAGGTTGGTCAGGTTCTCCTGCACGCTTCGATCAAGTTTCTCCTTGCTGTACAGGTCGCCTTCTTCAAAAAGCAGCTTTTCTCTCAGTTCATCGTCCGTATAGAGTGTATTATCCGAGAATGTCAGTTCACCAAAGGTATATAAGGTGCCTTCATCGATCCAGACGTCGATATACAGCAGCCGATTATTTTCGCTGTACCTCACTGAATCCGCAATAACAGTGGCGTCACGATAACCGTAGTTCTTGTAATGATCTATCAGACTTGCCAGGTCTTCATCGAAACCATCCTCACTGAACTCACCAGATCTGAATAGATTCTTCTGCTTGGTATTCTTCATTTTACCGCGCAGTTTACCCGATGTGAAGGGATCATCCAATACCAGCCACTCTACAGACCAGTTAACCAGCGATGCAGGAAACCATACGCCTGTTTTATCATGATGCTCATTGCCATGGAAAGTGATTTCTTTAATCTTTACCTTTTTGTGCTCTTCGATATCTATCTTCAGAACAATCTTGCCGCTCTCTTCGCTGCGAAACGTCTCTGTCTCTATTTCAGCGAGCAGGTAGCCCTTCTCTGCATATTTGTCCAGCAGAAGATTCCTGGCGCTCAATACCTGTTCTGAACGGAGAATCTGTCCGGGATAGAAATCGAGAATCTCCTCTATTTCGTCCTGTTTCAATTTCTTGTTGCCAGATATTTCGATCTTCTCCAATCTCGGATATTCTTCAACGACGATCTTGAGAAAGATTCCCTGTGGAACTTCCTGCTCTATCACAATTCTGATATCGGAAAAGAGTCCGAGTTTCCAGATCTGCTTAATGGCGAGCTGAATTTCATCTCCGCCGATTTCAGATCCGACAATCAGCCCCGAGTTTGCGCGGATGAGTCCTTCGTCAGCCGTCAGCGCGCCTTCAACGGTCAGACCAATCAAACGAACGCGCCCCGCCTGTCCAGATGCGCTGGATATAGATAGGAGGAGCAGTAATAAAGCAAAAACAGCTTTGGCGTATTTCATCGTATTCATAGACAAGATAGGTGAACCTTGTAAGTTAATTAATTCTTCGCATAGATTAAAGCAGAAAATGTGATAATCGTTTTGCAGTTCACCTTATTGTAACGAATTTTATGTGTAACAATATCCTTGGATTAGCACATTATTGCTATGCATACTCTTTAGAATAGAATCGAATAGCGCAACTTAATTTCACGGTCGCGAAGCTGTTCAAGACTGTCATATTCATATCCAAAATCTAAAGTCAACCGCTTTGATATAGGCAGAATTCTATATTCGACCCTCCAACGGTGGATAACTCCGGAGTGCCTTTCGTTCTGTGCATCAAGCGCGCTTTCCCACAGCCCTGTGTAGGTTACGAATATATCATCTGTGATATATTTCCCCACTGAGAGCTGAGACTGGTTTAAGAAGTAGGCGCCCCAATCGAGTTCTCCTTCCGGTCCGGTTGTGATGCCAAACACTTGTGTTTCAAAGAAATGCTTCGCAATTGCGGGTTGGAGGCGTATAAAATCGACATTTAAAACCGATTCAAGTTCACGCTCGATAGGACGAATCCAGCGGCGCAGTACGGCATCGGAAATCATCTGACTGGAGAGCGCCGTCATCTTATCGGTAATCTGCTCTGGCGAGTAACCCATAGAAGCTAAAATTTGCTCCTGCGACGATCCGGCGTCATCCTCTAAAATGAATATGAAATCCCCCCAGCGACCACGAAGCGTGCGTTCACCAGTGACTGGATCGACGACATAAAGCTTCAGGTAGATATTTCTGGTCTGACCTAGGGAGTCGATATAAACCGTCTGTCCCCTGCCTTCTACCCAGGGCAGAGGGTCATGTTCATCGAAATCCGCGGTAAATTGATCCACATTGAATTTAAGATCGAGATATTCGATTGTGCCGCGTGTTGAAACGAGAGTTCCCTGGGATCTGAAATTTCCCCTGTCGATATTTCCCAGCAGTTTAAGATGACTCAACGCTGCATTGATATTGAGATTTATGTCGATGGTAGTAAATAAATCTGACATTCCTTCCAAAAATAAAGTTCTGACGTCACTGCTTATTTGTCTCACATACCGATTGTCTCTTTCAGGAATGACGTCGATATCCCAATCTGCAGCCTTAAGCACCTTGAGAACACCGCGGGCAAACGGAGAGGGGCTTCTCTGTCCTTCGGGAAAGGGGAAGGTAAGTATGGTTCTGGAAATATTAAGCTTACCTTGTATGGTTATATTATCGACGGGACCGGCAAATAGAAAATTCTCCGCATCCTCCTTTCCGTTAAAACGGAAATACCCCATTGAACCCGGTATCATCAATGCCGGAATGTGCGCATAAAGTCCGCGTCCTTCGGTTTCTATGGTCAGAATTCCCACGTCCAGATCGACGCTCCGGAAATAGAGATGATCGAAACTGGCGCTGTCACTATCTTCAATAAAAAAGTTATTGAACCTGAACTTCTGTCTGTCCACCGTACCTGAAAGGTCATTGATGACTACCCGGTTACCTTCGAGGTGAATATCGGCTTCAATGCCTTCAATCTCTTTTACGACGTCGGGTAACTTCATGTAACCATTATGAATAACAAACTCAGCATTTTCCAGCCGAAGACCATCCGCTCCGCTGGTCATCTCCAGAAATATTCTGCCTTCTCCGCTGGATTTGAGAATTGTTCTTTCGATCAAATTCGGTATCTTCAGGACGTTCCCTTCAAGCGTAATGGAAAACTTCGCCGGGGTAGAATTGATCGGGATTGAACCTTCACCTCTTATAACCAAGTCATCCGATTGAGTCAGCAACAATCTTTCGATCACCGGGACGCCGCTGGTCGATGAATCGATAAAAACCTCTGCTTCCAGTTTTTCAAAAGGCGCTTTATAGAAATAACCGGAATTAATCCGAGCGGAGACACTGATTTCAGGATTGGCTGCCGATCCCTTAACCGATGCATCCAGAGTAAGCAATCCTCCGAACAGATTTGTTTCAAATCCCGCTAACCTGACAACCTGCGAAACGTCAACGCCGTTAGATGCAATATTAAAATTGATATCGGATCCGTCTGCCGCGCCTGCACCTGAAACGGTTAATAAGCTCAATACACCGCGCCCTATGTTAAACTCTTTGATATTCAGGGATTTTTCTACATAATCAGCAGAAAAGACCGCCCAAAAATCAGTCTGATCATTGAAATGCCCTCTTGAGGCATAGAAGTTTATTGAAGCGTATGGATTGTCTAAGGGACCATATATCTCAACCCGCCCGTCGATGATTCCGCCCAGGCGCGTTGCCAATTCGGGCGCGAATAGTTGGACTCCTCTTGAGATGTCCCACTTAAAAACCTGCAGCTCGGTTAAGCCAAATTCCCCTGTTCCAAAATCTACCGACCCGCTGCCGAATATGGCATCATCCAACTCGATGTTTTTGAGTGACAAAACGTTATCACTGTACACGATTTCAACCACGCCGTTTAGCGCAGCGTTTTCTCCCTGCTGGAATCTAAGAGCACCGTAGTACTGTATCTCATCCTTCGATGGAATCAATAGTATGCCATCAAAATCAAAGTAAGATCCAGACTCGGCGTAATAAGCTTTAAACTTTGTGGAAAGCTCATCTATGGTTCCATTAATATCTCCGGTCAAATAAACATCGGTGAATTTCTCCCACTCCTGCGAAGGATACACCCTCTTAAAAATATCAATGAGTTCGTTGAAATGAAGGTTATACTCAGGCTTACCGGATAACCCGTTAATTGTTAAGTCTGCACCTGACTGACTACCAGGAATATTCAAACCTGCTGTTAAACGATCGCCTTCTGCCCAATAAGTTGCATCAATAAACAGTGGTTGATCAGGTGTCCCATCAGCCCACCAATGACCGTTCATCCGGTGGATATGATCAGCACCTGTAAATTCTAATTCTATACCTCCGCTAGTTGATCCGCCAAAGCTGGGAATCGATCCATACAGACTTAATATGCCCTGGTAATCAGCATCATCCCTAGACAGTTCCACTTCGCCATGCGCTGATATTTCCCCGGTTGAACAAAATGCTTTCATCTCATTCAATCGAATAACACCCCTGTATAGTGAGCCTTTCAGTTTAATGTCGTTTAGATCGTCAAACGGCATGGTGATCTTTTCCAACTCACTAACTATTATCAGTTCAGGATTGGCGATTTCATTCGTTAAACTTGCATGAATAGAAAAATTGCCGGCTGGTTCGATCCCATTTCGATCTATCAGCCACCTGGCTAATTCCGAGCAATTGTCTGATTTACCATCGATCTCGATGTCCCAATTAGGTTCTCGCAGGTCAGGGATTCCGCCGCTTATAATAAAAACAGCATCCATACCATCGATCTTAATAGATTTTATTGCAACTTCCCAATTATCAATCAAGCAAGACAAGGAATCGGCAGCGAATAGGCTCCTCCCGTTTTCCATTAATCCTAAATGATCTGAAGTAACAGCGCCCTCGAGCCCAGTGTTTTCTCCTTCAGCCCAGAGATGCATATCAATCGCAAGATTGTTCGTTAGAAATTCAAATGAATCTGGTAAACCAGCCTCCGCGCCTAAGGCGATTTCCGAAAATCGCATAGCAAGATCAGCAGTGAAGATTTCCTCATCTTGATTCAGAAGGAAACGGATATCACGCCTTTCGATCAGCTCATCTGAGTTACCAATTTGAAGATATCCCTTAACCATTCCTTGAGCTTCTGATTGCAAGCCGCCATCTATATGATAAATTGACCAAAGCGGTTTACCTGTATTCGTTAACAGGTGCACTTCACCGGATTCTATTTCAATATGATCAACCCAGATATATGGCGGCATTCCACGAATGATTGACCAATATGAAGAATCGGCTTTTTCTGCGCCAGTCTGAGGTTTTTTCTGATCGGGAAGCCGGATAAATACCTTGGGATTGGTGATTGTAATGGATGATATGGAACTCAGGGGATCGAATCTAGAACTGATAAATTCCACCGGACTTATCTCAACACGAATCAGATCTGCATCCAGCCTGTATGTTATCTGCTCGTCTTCAATTTCCAGGCTGTGCAGATTGAGAGCGAAAAAGCCCAGGGTAACGCGTTTCACATCCACATTACCATGAAAGGCGCTCTGAACCTGATCTAAAAGGAGTTCTTGCAGGTAGGTATCAACATGAAGAAAGGGCCAGACAAGCGCTCCTAAGAGAACGATAATCAGGCAGGCGAGGGAAAAATAGAGTAGGAATGTGCGAATATTCATCGAACAAAGATTCCATCCGGATCGAGTCCCTTACACAGGTTGGCATAGATCCATTGTGTGGGATTTTCATCGGAGCTGCATGGTTGTTTCAGTTCGGAGGGTCCATTTAGCGCCGGCATCCTGTCAATATTGAGTATCAGATGAGTTAAGATACCGAATCGCCCTCTCGTTCCAACGATGAAAGACCAGTAATCGTACCCGGCTACGTTTTTTATCGAAGCTCCACCGAAGCTTAATATATCGCCTCTGGAGTCTATTAGCTGAACTCCGAGGATGCGTCTGCGTATCTCGGCATGCCTGTATCCACTCGCATCCGGACCGAGTAACGCTCCACCGATAGTCCCGGGATATTCTGCGAGACAGGGCGGTATTTCAAGATCGGTGCCATCCATTTTTAAAGCCAATTCAGACGTCAACATACCGCTTTCGACTGCAATAATAGCATCCAGAGGCTTTAAATCCAGAACCTGATTCATCTGGTTCATCATCAGAAAAACTATTTCATCTGGCGGTGAATAATTCGCCGGGAAGCTCGAACCCGTTCCTGTGGGACAGATATGAAATCTTTTCTCCACAGCAGTTCTAACCAGTTTTGCGATTGCTTCTGTATCTTCTGGAATAAGGACGATCCTCGGCAATAACTGCTCAACAATCTGACAACCGCATTTGCTCAGGTCTTCAATGAGTGAGGCTTCCATTATCTCATTAAATTATTATTGATTATACAAGAATTACACCAGTTTTAGCTGCAAATGTTCCATAAAAGAGCAAAGACCAACCTGCGGGTTGGTCTTCACTGAGCGCCTCTGCGGCTATTCAGGTTCCAATTGTTCACTAACTCTCCCAAAACGCCTCTCGCGCCGCTGGAAATCCAGGATGGCATCGAAGAGTTGTGGAGCACGAAAATCGGGCCAGAGAGTATCGGTGACATAAATCTCCGTATAGGCTAACTGCCACAGGAGAAAGTTGGAGAGCCTCAGCTCACCGGATGTTCTGATCAGTAATTCTGGATCTGGCAGATCCTCTGTGTAAAGATAACCTGAGAACGAATCAACCGATATATCCTTTACTCCTTCATCAACTATTCGCTTAACAGCATCCACAATCTCCTGTCTTCCGCCGTATGATAACGCCAGAATCAAGGTAAGTCCTGTGTTGTCCTTCAACTTATCAATCGCTGCGAACATCCCCTGCCGGGGCTTTTCAGGCAGATCGTCCATCCTGCCTATGACTTTCAACCTTACGTTATTCCGGTCAAGGTCGTTCACTTCCCGATTGATGGTAGCCAGTAGAAGATGCATCAATGCGGAAACTTCCTTGCGCGGACGTTTCCAATTTTCAGAAGAGAAAGTGTATAGCGTCAGCGCACCGACGCCGATATTACCGCATGTTTCAACAATCTCCCGAACCGATTTGATCCCCTCATTATGACCAGCTATGCGGGGCAGAGACCTCTGCTTTGCCCAGCGTCCATTGCCATCCATTATAATAGCTATGTGACGGGGCACTTTCTCTTTATCGAGTTCCGCGGGTATTGATGTGGCAGCTTTGGACATCTCTTTTTATTGTCCAGTTTCACGAAGTTCAGTGGCTCGCTTTATCGCTTCAGTGCCACGCGTGATCAGGGATTGATCCTCATTCTGTTCACCGGCACGAATAAGGGCAATACCGTAATTGTTCAAGACACCGGCGTTATCCGGCTCAATCTCGAGCGCTTTTTCGTAACACTCGACAGCCTTCAGGTTGTCTCCCTTGATATCGAGGAAAACCTGTGCGCAATGCAGGATCGCTTCAAAATCCTGCGGGTTCAGCTCGAAAGCCCTGATAAACAGCTCGATGGCTTCGTCATATTTTTCCATCTGTTCGTAGAGGATGCCCATGTTGAATACCAGATCAGGATCATCAGGCTCCTCTATCAATAGATTCTGATAGTATTCCAGCGCCTTGTCTGTTTCCCCAATCGCGTTGTAACAGAAGGCTGCAATTTTTACAGCATCGATGTTCTTCGGATCACGTTCTAATACGTTCGCTGAAATATCAAGCGCTTTGTCGTAATCCTCATTTTCATAGTGAATCTGCATCAGCAATACATGATCGTTAATCGCTTCCAATTCGGGATCCAGCTCGACGGCTTTCTCCAGCGCAAGCAGCGCTTCATCGTGATTCTGGTTGCGTATGTAGCTTTTGCCGAGCAGCGCCCAGCCCTGCTGATCTCCAGGTTCAATCAATAGCGCTGTGTTCAATTGGTCTATTGTCTTATCGAGCACGCCTTTGTTGAAGTTTTCGACGGCGCCGTTATACAGGTTAAAAAAGTGCTTCTCTTTCGTGCTGTCTATCTTAGCCTGGTATTTTGACTTGATTGCCAGCGACGCGTCGAATTCCGAGATCATTTCAGGGTACTTCTTCTTATGGGCATACACCTGCCCGAGCATGTAATGTGCTTCAAAGTCGTTGGGATTGGTTTTTAGTGAATTCACCAGCAATTCTTCCGCTTTATCGGCGTTATTCTGTTGGTAGAAATAGATCCCGGCTGAAACGACGTCGGGATTTCTGCAGCTTGACAACCCCATCGCTATGAGAATGCATGCGATTATTATGGGGATCAACTTTTTCATTAAAGCCTCAAAGTTATACTATTTGTAATTAGTTTATTGTTGTTCAGGTTTTTACTGCGTTAAATACGAGAAATCGAATGGCGGTTTATGCACTCCCTGTTCGGTGATAATCGCGGCGACTAATTCATTCGGAGTCACATCAAACGCTGGATTGTAAGTGCTTATACCATCTGGAGCCGTGCGGATGCCGTTAAAGCCGGCAACCTCTTCATCCGCTCGTTCCTCTATGGGAATCAAGTCTCCGGATGCCAGTGAAGTATCCACAGTCGAAGTAGGAGCGGCAACGTAGAAAGGCACGCCGAACTGTTTTGCCAGCAGCGCAACGGTAAACGTGCCGATCTTATTGGCAACGTCTCCGTTGCAGGCGATTCGGTCTGATCCGACTATCACTGCGTCAATCCAGCCTTTACGCATAACCACTGCAGCCATGTTGTCACATATCAATGTTACTTCAACGCCGTTTTGCTGGAGTTCCCATGAAGTCAAGCGAGCGCCCTGTAACAACGGGCGGGTTTCATCGGCGAAGACCTTTATATTCTTACCTTGATCCTGCGCAGTATAGATCGGCGCTAATGCCGTTCCCATACCGCCAGTTGCGAGAGAACCAGCATTACAGTGCGTCAGGACGGTCATCCCATCTGATAGCAATGCAGCTCCATTCTTTCCGATCCTGCGGCACATTTCGGCATCTTCTCGGTGTATTTCAACTGCTTCCTTGATCAGTGCCTGCTGAGCGGCTTTGATATCGGACTGTTCGTTGAATACTTTCTCCATCCGGTCGATTGCCCAGAAGAGATTGACTGCTGTGGGGCGCGTAGCGCGAAGCTCATCCATGATGCGCCGCAGTTCAGCGCTGAACTGCTTGAAATCGGTATCATCTATCGACAGCGCGCCGATTACAACGCCGTACGCGCCAGCGCATCCAATTGCCGGAGCGCCGCGCACTTCCAGACGGCGGATCGCATCGCACATCACGAGGTAGTTATCCGTTACGATATATTCGAGTTTTCCGGGGAGCTTCGTCTGTGCAACCAAGCAAACCTTTTCTTCGTCAGCGAGCCATTCTAAAGTTTCTACGCGCATCTGCCATCTTGCCGTTTTTATAATCGTGATTCTGCCGCACTCCGATAGATGTCTAATCTGGAAATTTAACTCATTTTATCTTTGAAGTCAAGGTAAAAGGTAAAAAAACGGCTTTTACACCAGTTGATTACTGTGCAATTAGAACTTCGTCATATCCTGCATTTTCTGGTAGCGTGATTCAATGTCATCCATGGTGATTTCGCGTAATCTGTCAATAGAGAATTTTTCCACCGTAAATGAAGCCGTTACCGTGCCATATACCAACGCCCTACGGAAATTATCAGCGGACAGATTATCTTGCTTAGCCAGACACCCGATCATACCGCCCGCAAATGAATCCCCTGCTCCTGTCGGATCGAAAAGGTTTTCGATGGGAAATGCCGGTAGTGCGAAAAAATCGTCCTGAGAGACTATGAATGCGCCGTGCTCACCCTTTTTGACAATGACGGTTGTGGGTCCCAGTTTTGTTACCTCTTTAGCCGCTTTTATCAAGTTGTTCTCTCCGGTGATCTGCCGTGTTTCCTGGTCGTTCAGTATAATGGCATCGAGCTTTGCCATCACTTTCTTCAACCCCTCGAGGTCGGTATCGATCCAGAGATTCATGGTGTCCAGCATGACAAAACGAGGATTATCCACCTGATTGAGAACGTCCAACTGCAGCGCAGGGTGGATATTCGCCAAAAAGATATATGGTGTTTGTCGATATTCGTCCGGAAGTTTGGGCGAGAAGCTCTCGAAGACGTTCAATTCCGTAGAGAGCGTATCGCGCTGATTCATGTCCTGGTGATAGATGCCTGACCACCTGAAAGTTTTCCCCTGAGCGACTTCCAAACCTTTTAGATCGACATTTCTCTCTTTTAAAAAATCTATTTTTCCCATTGGGAAATCTTCACCGACCACCGCAACGATTTTCACCGGACTGAAGTAACTCGCCGCGGCGGCAAAGTAAAACGCCGATCCGCCCAAAGCGTCCGTTACTTCACCCGTTGGCGTTTTAACTGAATCCAACGCTGCTGATCCAACTACCAGTACACTCATTTTTCCTCCTACATCCTTTCAGGGGCAGTCATCCCCATTAATCGTAAACCCTCTATAAGCGCTATCTGCACCGCGCGGCATAACGCCAGCCTGGCGCGGGTTAATCCTTCATCCTCTGAAATCACCCGGCATTCATGATAGAAATGATGAAATGCCGTCGCTAAATCACCTAGATAGGTATTCAGGCGATGCGGCGCCAGATACAGAGCCGCACTCTCGACCACATCAGGGAAGAGAGATAATGAACGCATCAGATTTCTCTCTTCCGCGGCTTTGAGTTTTTCCAGGTCGTTTAAACTCGCATCTCCCCTATCCCCGGCTTTACGGAAGATCGAACAGATTCTGGCATGAGCGTATTGCACGTAGAATACGGGGCTTTTCTCAGACCTGTCTTTGGCGGATTCAATGTCGAAATCGAGATGCGATGACCACTTTCTGGACAGGAATATCTGCCTCGCAGCATCGGCTCCCACCTCATCGAGCAGCTCTTTCATAGTAACCATCTCACCGGTTCTCTTAGACATTTTAACCGGTTCGCCGCCTCGCAGCAGGTTAACCTGCTGTACTATGATTATCTCAAGGAAATCATCCGGCATTCCAGCCGCCTTCATAGCCGCCTGCATCCTCTTGCCGTGCCCGTGATGATCTGGTCCTAATAGATCGAAAACCCTGACATAACCGCGCTCAGCTTTATTCAGGTGATAGGCAATATCCGGAAGAAAATAGGTCGGTCTGCCATCCGAGGTGATCACCACACGATCTTCGTCATCGCCGAATTCGGTCGTCCGGAAGAATAACGCGCCGTCCTTTTCGTAGATATGTCCATTCGCTTTAAGACGCTCCAACGTCTTCTGATGACTGTTATCGGTATAGAGTTCACTTTCACGGAACCAGCGATCAAACTTGACGCCGTATTCCTCAAGAGTCGCTTCCTGCCCTTCCCTTAACTTATCTGCAGCCCATCTCCCGGTCAATTCAGCAGAGACTTCAAGGCAATTCGCAGCCGATTCATCAAGGGCACGCTTCGCCAGATCTTTTATATAAGCTCCGTGATACCCTCCATCCGGGATTTCAGCGGTCTCTCCCTGCAACTCCCTGGCTCGAGCCTGCACTGATTCTCCCAGCAGACGGATCTGCTTTCCGGAATCATTGACATAGAATTCGCTGTCGGCGCTAAAACCGACCTTTTTCTGAAGTCTCACCATTGAATCGCCCAACGCTGCTGCTCTCGCGCTGACGATATTCATCGGACCGGTGGGATTTGCTGAAACAAATTCAAAGAGCCGTTTCTCATTTTTACCTGTATCGGAAGAACCGTAATCAGGTCCGGTGGATAATATGCTCTGCAACAACTGCAGCCAGACTTCCTCAGAACAGAAGAAATTCAGATACCCCGCTCCAGCGATCTCAATTCTCTCAATGATAGACCCATCGGTTTTTATAGCGTCCCTTATCTCCTCAGCAATCTGACGCGGAGCACGTTTCAACTGCTTTGCCAACGCTAAAGCAATCGTACAAGACCGGTCTCCCATTTTGGGATCGGGCGGGCTTTCCAGAGTGATCTCAGTATCAGGGTATTTCAGATCATCCAGCGCCTGATGCAGAAGATCGGTTAATACTTTGCTTACATTCACGATGGGATTTCAGTTATATTACGGGGTTATGGGTGTAAACAGGGAAGGCGTTTGGCTTCAAGACAATAAATCCCGATCTGCCTTATCGAAATCAATCGAGATGCGCTCCGCATCTCCCCAGAGCGCTTCCAACTCGTAAAACTGCCTGACCTCGGGCAGTAATAGATGCACCACGACGTCAACGTAGTCGATGAGTATCCAGCGCATCTCATTCATGCCCTCGACGTGGTGCGGACGGATACCCTCTTCCCGCAATTCGTCTATGATATGTTGGGCAACTGCTCTAATATGCTGATCAATTTCAGAAGAAACCAGGACGAATAAATCGGTGAATTCTGCCAGTCCTGTTATATCCAGAACGACGATATCTTCACCCTTTTTATCCCATGCCAGCCTGGCAATTTTCTTCGCCAGTTCTAGGCTTTCGGCTGTGCGAGGTCTTTTCTGTTGCCGCGTAGGTTGCTCCTGATCTGTTAAAGATTCAAATTTTTATAATCCAACCCGAGGACTAATGTCACGTGAATATCGACGAGATTGGGATCTCGTTGTATGCTTATCCGGGATTCATTTATCCCAACAGAGCGCGCTAAAACCTTCGCTGCCTGTTCGCCGAAACTTCCTGCTGAACGAACCAGAATAAATGACGAAGGATAATCGACTTTTCTGGCATTGCCATAGCTCAGCACGTCAAATTCGCGTTCCCTGAGAATCCCTCTGACCCGCGCTGCTATCCCGCGTACTCCACAGCCATTCAAGACCTGTACGTTGACCTGAGATGGACTGGGAAGTTCCTGCGACGCAGCAACAACCTCAGGTTTCTCATCTTCAGCTTCATCGGGCACAGGATCAGAGTCTTCCACTCTCCGTGCCACAGGGATTTCTTCTGTTTTAAGCTCTTTGATTTGCGAATCCTGCGGCTTCTCCGTTTGTGACTTCAACACCTTGAAGTGATCCAAGTAAAGATCAATTGCGGTCAATAGGACCAGCAGACTGAGCAGGACAATAATCCATACCTGCGGACTATCAGTTCGACTTCCTGAGGAGCTTCTCGAACGACTTACGGGACGTTTTTTCATGGTCACATCACAAAGAAAACGCCGCTGTGAGCAGCGCGGCGCTGTCTATTATTAAGATTTCGGTGATTTAAATCGATCCCCATCAGAATGAACTAATCCTCCTCGAATAATTCATCTGTATGAGGTCTATCTGTATTAACCGGCGTATATCTCGGTACGAAACAATTGTAAGGGTAATAGCCGTAGTTACCGTAAGAAGGAATATTTCCTACCTCTAAATGTAAAAACATATTGTCACGCGGGCGCCATGTCAAAGCGGCGCTGCCCATGAAACGACCTGAGCTTAGTGCGCTGTTCTGGTTGAAGGTCGAATACGGTTGCTGAAGATAGCCTATATTCATAGTCAAAGTCAATGGCTGCGAAATCCTGTATCCGATTGTCTCCATGAACATATTGCGCATCACTCCTTCGCCGCCGGATGAAATATAGCTGGAGGAGATAGAATGAGAGAACGTCATCCGGCTGGGATTAAATAAGCCGATTGACTGTAATCCAAGTCCGTAATCGCTGCCGGAGCGCAGGTAATTACTGAACTTTTCCGTACTGCGCGTATCCTCTATCTGAGCGGCAGCAGAAGAGACAACTATAAAGCTGACTACCATCAAATATAGTGCTGTTCTCTTCATCGTAAAAATCCTTCAATCCTTTAACATGAGTATAGCAACATCAGGGGCAAAAGTCAAGGAGTTTCTGAATCAATTATAATTCGAGCTGATCTCATCTAAGAATTATACATTCCCCAAGCATTGAAGTTCCTCAGGAAAGCAGTTTCTCTGCTTCCTGTAACTCACCCGCTGTGTTTATTCCCATCGCTTCACGCATATCGCCATCGACGGCGGCAACGGTTTTCCCTTCGCGGGTCAGGATTCCCACGGCGTCCGTCAGATAATACTCTTCCTGATCATTATCGTCGCTGAGCTGTGGAAGCACGCGGCGAAGATCGGCGATCTCGAATATATAAATACCGCTGTTGATCTCGTTTATCTTGCGAATCTCATCGCTTGCATCGCGCTCCTCGACAATCGCCTCGACGTTACCCGATGCCTGACGAACAACCCTTCCATAACCAGTAGGATGCTCAGTAACCGCAGTCAGAACAGTAGCGGCGGCATTCATTTTTCTATGCTGATCCCGCAACCTTTTTAAAGTTGCAGGTTTTATCAGCGGCACGTCACCCGATAAGACCAGAACCGCTCCAGAATGATCCTTTGCCTCTTTTTCAGCGCACATAACAGCATGTCCGGTGCCTAATTGCGGCTCCTGTACGGCAAAACGTACTTTCTCACCTTCCAATTCCTGCATGACGCTTTCTTTCTGATGCCCAATAATCAGGACGATGGGATCCGCGCCGATCTCCTGTGCCGTTTCGACTACATAATGTATCATAGCGCGTCCGCGCAGTTTGTGCAGCACCTTGGGAAGATCGGATTTCATCCGGGTACCCTTACCCGCAGCCATGATAAAAACAGCCAGCTTTTCCTTATCAGTGTTCATTCAGGGATCAATTAAAATATTATCTATTAACCTCGTCTTACCTACCCAAACAGCCCCTGCGAGGAGAGTTATTCTGTGAACTTTATCTATGCTTTGCAGTGTTTCTGCATCCACTACCTCAAGGTAATCCACATTTATTTCAGGTGTTGAAAGCAGAGAACTCTTCATCTCTTCGCGTAAACGCGCCGCGTGCAATTCACCCGATTTAAAAAGGTTTTCCGCTCTCTTTAGAGATTGATATAAATGGACTGCGCTACTTCTTTCCTCCGCAGAAAGATAACTGTTGCGCGAACTCATAGCAACGCCATCCTCTTCGCGTACAGTGGGACAGACGATAATCTGAATATCGAAATTCAGATCCTTGACCATCCGCTGAATGATTACCGCCTGCTGGTAATCCTTCTGTCCAAATGCCGCAACGTCACACTTGGTAATTAGAAACAGCTTCGATACGATGGTTGTGACCCCTCGGAAATGTGTGGGACGACTGCGCCCGCATAGTCCCTTGCCCAGTTCATCTACCTGAACGTAGGTGTAATAATCATCCGGATAGATTTCATTGCTTTCAGGGATGAAGAGGACATCGACACCCCGCTCCTGCAGCAATTGCATGTCGCGTTCGAAATCCTGTGGATAACGATCTATATCTTCACCCGGTCCGAACTGTTTGGGATTGACGAAGACCGATGCGATTACACAGTCACAATGCGATTTGATATAATCGATCAGCGATAGATGTCCCTCGTGAAGGTATCCCATCGTAGGAACTAATCCTATTCGCTTGCCCTGCTGTTTCCATTCATTTACTATCTCGCGAAGCTGCGATATAGTTTCACATTTTATCATAGCGCTTTAATTTATATCGTAACTCTCATCTTTGGAAGGAAAATCTCCCTTTTTTACATCTTGAATGTACTCTCTTACGGCAGCGGTTACTTCCTTCCCGAGAAGCCGGTATTTGCGCACGAATTTCATGGCGAACTTTTCATATAACCCAAGCATATCGTAATTGACCAGCACCTGTCCATCGCAATCTGCTCCAGAACCGATGCCGATGGTGGGTACTTTCAGCGCACGCGAGACTTCACCAGCTAAGGGAGCTGGAATCTTCTCCAGTACCATTGAGAATACGCCTGCTTTCTCCAGCGCCAGCGCATCTTCAAGCAGTCTATCCGCTTCCCCTTGTTCTCTCGCCCGCACTCCCCACCCTCCGAATTGATGGATGGACTGGGGCGTCAACCCCAGATGTCCCATGACCGGGATGCCGACGTCCACCAGTCTCTTGACCGTATCCAGAATCGGCTTGCCGCCTTCCAGTTTAACCGCTTCCGCTCCAGCCTCGGCAAGAAAACGTCCGGCATTGCGTAATGTCTCTTCAGCGGAAATCTGAAATGACATGAAGGGCATATCAGCGACCAGCAGCGCACGCTTCACTCCCCCGGAAACACATCGCACGTGATAGACCATCTGATCCATCGTAGCGGTCAGCGTGGAAGACTCGCCGCAGATGACCATTGCCGCTGAATCACCTACGAGGATCACCTCTATTTCTGCCTCATCCTGAAGACTGGCAAAAGTGGCGTCATAGGCAGTCAGAACAGCGATTTTTTCGCCCTTTGCCTTCATCTCCAGAAGAGATTTCGTCGTAACCTTTTTCATTTATAAACCTAAATAAACCTGTGGGATAAGATCATTGAAAATTATCTCTTAGTTAGGATCAGCAACGATAGTAATCCTGCCCCCGCCAATCAGCCGGTCACTTTGGAAGAATACGGCAGATTGCCCGGGAGTAATCGCTTCGACAGGCTCCTCAAACTCAATTATTGCTCCGACTGAATCATCTTTTGGATAGATCAGAGCCGGTACCGCGGGAGACCGATACCGTATTTGAACCTCAGCAACGATTGCGCTATGCGGCGAGGCAATCAACCAGTTGATTTGATCCACCTCAAAACGTTTGCTGAAGAGCCTTTCCTTAGTTCCGATATACACCCGGTTTGTCTGCGGGTCTATCCGGTTCACATATCTCGGGTCAGGAAACCCGCCGCCCAAGCCCCGCCTCTGTCCGATGGTGTAAAATGGATAACCAGCGTGTTCGCCGACTTTCTTCACATCTTCTGACGTCTCTTCGATCAGGTCGCCCGGTTGAAGTTGCGTGAAAAAATCGGGACGATAACCTCTTAGAAACTCGGCGTAATCATTTCCGGGGATAAAACATATTTCCTGACTCTCCGGCGTCTGCGCGGATTTCAAGTCAAGTGATGATGCAATCTCCCTGACTTTTTCTTTCCTTAGAGACCCGAGAGGGAACAGGGTTTTCGACAGAGCGTCCGCCGGTATTCCCCAGAGAGCATAAACCTGATCCTTGTCGTGATTTTCAGCCCTCAGCAGATGATATTCATCTCCTACCTTATCAATACGAGCGTAATGACCAGTTGCCAGATATTGGCGCTCTAACAATTCTGCTTTCCTCAGCAAACTGCCCCACTTGAGGAAGGCATTACATCTGACACAAGGATTGGGAGTCCGACCGGCTATATATTCGTCGCTGAAATCATCTATAACGTGTTTTTGAAACTTATCTATCAGGTCAACGGAGTAATGCGGAATGTTTAGCGTGTGACAGACGGATTCGGCGCGGTGGACAGCATCGATATTACAACAGCCGCGTTCGATTTGCGAAGAGAGATCAGTAGTTTTAGGAGCAAACAACTTCATCGTTATACCGATGACGTCATAGCCCTTATTCAGCAGTAAAGCCGCAGTAACTGAACTATCCACGCCGCCGCTCATGGCAACGGCTGCTCGCTTCTGTGCCATATCAACTATTAATTATGAACAGAATAATCAGAAGGACATTTTCCTGAGGTTATTCACTATCTCAGGAACAATTTCAAGGACGTAATCAACCGCTTCATCATCGGTCTCCTTACCCAGCGAGAATCGGATCGAACTCTGCGCCATTTCCGGCGGAATTCCCATAGAAAGGAGTACGTGTGATGCACTGGTCTGTCCCGAACTGCAGGCGGATCCTGTCGAAGCGGCTATCCCCTTCAGGTCCATTGAAAGCATCAACGCCTCACCCTCAACTCCGCCAAAAGAGACGTTGCATAGACCATGCAGCCGCTCTTCAGGATGTCCGTTAAGTTGAATATCAGCCAAACTGTCGTTCAGACCATTCCATAGTTTCTCGCGCAAATAAAGCAATCGCTCTGCTTCTGAATCCATTTCCTGGTGACAGATCTGAGCAGCCATGGTCAGTCCAGCTATTCCGGGCAGATTTTCGGTGCCCGTCCTGATCTCCCTTTCCTGATGACCACCGAACTGACGACGCTCGATATTAACGCCCTTGCGTATGTAGATCGCGCCGTTCCCCTTCGGTCCATAAATTTTATGCCCGGAGAGCGATAGGAGATCGATATTCATCGCTTTTACGTCTATCGGGATTTTACTGAACGATTGCACGGCATCCGTGTGAAAAAGAATATCCCTTTCTTGAGCTAACTTTCCGATAGCTCCGATATCGTTGATCGTGCCGACTTCGTTATTGACGTGCATCACCGAAATTAGTTGCGTATCAGGTCTGATTGCTCGCACTACGTCATCAAGCTGAATTTGTCCGTATCTGTCGGGCTTGATATAGGAGATCTCAAATCCGTTCTTCCCGAGGTATTCAGCCGCGTCGAGGATGGCGTGATGTTCGTAAGCTGACGTAATAAGATGCCTGCCGCGCGATCTGTTCGCCTGCATGACGCCGATAAGAGCCAGATTATCCGCTTCAGTACCACCGGACGTAAAGAATACCTCGCCAGCGTCCGCATTCAGCAGTGAGGCAATCGTTTCTCTATATTCTTCCAGCACAACCCGGGCGTCGCGCCCGAAAGCGTGCACGCTTGACGGATTGCCGAAGTTGCTCTCCATAACCCTCGTCATCGCCTCGATAGCCCGTGCGTTGACGCGCGTAGTTGCGCTATGATCAAAGTAGTAACGTTTCAAAGGTTTCCCAGCCAGATCATTGCATTAGTTGCTCAATATATTTCACCCAGGCATCAACAGCGAGGCCACGGTGAGAGATCTTGTTCTTTCTTTCCAGAGGCATCTCTGCGAAGGTTTTGTTCTCCTCAGGAATATAGAACACAGGATCATACCCAAAACCGCTTATGCCGCGAGCTTCGGTGATGATGATTCCCTGAACTTTCCCCTCGAACAGATGTATCTCTTCTTTAATTACATAAGCAAGCACACAGCGGAAACAGGCGGATCGCTTCCCTTCAGGCACATCCTGCATCTCACGAAGCAGCTTATCGACGTTATCCAGATAGGTTGCGTCCGGACCGGCATACCTCGCTGAGTAGAGCCCCGGCGCACCGTTCAAGGCGTCCACTTCCAGCCCTGTATCATCCGCCAGAGTGGGCAGATTGACAAACTTGGAGAGCGCCAGCGCCTTCTTGATGGCGTTCGCTTCTAAAGTATCGCCGTCTTCTTCTACATCCGGCAGATCGGGAAAATCGTCCGGCGAAAGGATATCCACATCCAGTGAGGCGGTCTTTTCCCGAATCTCACGGAGTTTGTCTTTGTTTCTCGATGCTAATAGTATTTTCATAGTTTTAATTAAAACGGCAACCTGTCACAAATCATGGTTGCCAATGTTGTACGACTTTTTCAGCGGTGATAGTTTGTTTTATTTAGGAATTCCTTTGATAACGTTCTACCCGGTCAACGATACCAACTATGGCGGCATCGACGGGCGTCAACAACGGTTCAGGGAAAGACAGCGCCGCTTCGCGGGAGGTCACATAGAAAACAATCTCTCTCTGCCCCGCTCCGACGGTATCTACCGCAGCAATAACGCTGCCCATCTTTTTGCCCTCCTCAGTGAGTGGCTGAATCAGTTGCAGCTTGGAGTTGTCAAGATGCTCATCCTTAACCGTTGCCCAGATGGTGCCGATAACTTTCGCTAAGTTCATCGCTTAGTTCCACCTGGTGAGCTTAAGTTCTCTTCCCATTCTGATTCCGGCACTTCAACGTCTAAGCGGTCAACTATAGCCATGATAACCGCATCGACCGGCTTGTCTTTCGTCAGCCAGGTTAGCCTGCCGGACGATCCCTGCGCGATCAGCACGATCTCGCCCGCCCCCGCGCCGACGCTGTCCACCGCCACGACAAAGTTATTCAGCGGTTTATAGTCCGTATCCACCGCGCGGACGATCTGGAATTTCATCCCCTCCAGTTTATCGTCCTTGCGCGTCGCCCAGACGGTCCCAATTACTCTGCCTAAAAGCATGATATTCTCTGTTTATATTTTATCCTTCAGTGCTACCACCACACCTGTTTCCCATCTTCAATGGTAAAGATACGCTCGTCTTTTTCAGATCCATCTACGGTGAGCCAATACAGACATCCTGCGGGAATGTCTTCAAACGTGAGCGGTTTATCTGTGGCAATCTGCTTACCCAGGGATTGCCAGCCGTTATCCCAGGCGGACAGCTCGTATTCCACTCCTGCAGTTAAGCTGCTCTCTACGATACCGTCAGTCGATTCCAACAATTTCCGCTTTGTCGTTGAGGTCAGCTTAACTGTGATAGTGGCTTCGTCAGCAGGCAGCAGCGTTTTTATAGCTCCATCACAATCGAGTATGAATGGCGCTCCCCATGGTGTGATCTTTTTGTCGATATAAAGCGCCGGCAGATAGACAATATCCATCCCCATATCCGTGAAATATGCTAAGCCATCTTCAATCCGTCCCCAGTGGATCGCTCCCCATTCGCCCGTATTGAACACACAGAGGTAGGCTATGTCAATCGAATCGGGCGCTTCAGGATCGAAGGCGATCGCCACGTCGGAAACGTCGATATATTCAGAGGTTACATCCTTATAGTTTTTACCGGCGAGCCAGCGGGGAACCTTTTCTTGCTTTCTTGCCTGAAAGATCAGATTATCCTTCTGTTCGCTGAACATCTTGCGATAGGTTTTCGCCATTTTATGAGCTAAATTATACTTGCCGGGATTAGCTTCCGCGCCCATAAAAGGAACGACATTACCATCCGCGGTTACGATGGCGTTCCAGGCGTGATTGTTCCCTGTGTTCGCCCAGTAAGGCGTGTAGTCGCTAGTTACTGCCAACCCGTTCGCCCGCATAGCGTAGATGGTGAGATTGGTCATATCTTCGCATCTGCCCATACGGTTCTCGAGCATCTCAGACAACCCCTGATCGGTAGGATGCAGATAGTAACGCGGATCGAAGGAGAACCAGGATTTAATGTCATCGTTTATAAGAGCAGTTACTTCGATAGGATCGGATGGATTATCCAGACTATCGGCTATATGCGCATATTTGTCCCAGAAGGTTTCTCGCCAATCTTCAAGGGGCTCGCTGCTGCCTCGATAGGGTAGAATATATTCGCAGAATTGATCGAATGAAAGCCCTTTCGCCCACGGTTTCTCGCGCCAGGCTCGAAAAGCCCAATCGATCTGTTTTATCAGAAAATCCGCCTTGATGACGTCTATGTCTTCGATTTTATCCTTTTTCTCAAAATCGATTTCACCGTGTTGTTCTTCAAGAGTGTCACATGCGGCAATCAGCGCCTTGAAATCAGGGTAATCTAAGACATTTAATTCGATTTCATTTCCAATAGAATCATTCAGGGAGTAGGTAACATAATTATGCCCTTGCATGTTGGCGATCAAATAATATGCAGCCTGTAATTTCAGTGAATCGATATCGGCAGAGTAATGTTCCAGGACTGTTTCCAACTCGCCTCGATTGTCGCCTGTGCTATCAAGCACAGCCTGCACATTGGGTGGGTACAATGAGATGTCTTCTCCAAATGTCAATGAGACCGATAACATCACGAAGAATGCAATTGCAATAATTCTTGATACTAAATGCATATCTTGATTTGTCCTTTTGCCTTAATCCATTATCTTTTTAAGGAAGCTCTCCCCCGCTCCGGTGCCGGTAATCTGAAAATACTCCACTATCGACGCTGCCAGATCAGCGAAGGTCGATCGCAATCCAATATTCACGTCACCGCAAACAGCATCGCCATAAGCCAGAACGGGCACATGTTCTCTTGAATGGTCGGTGGACGGAGTCGTGGGATCGCAACCGTGATCCGCTGTCAGCACAAGTATATCACCGGGTTTAAGAGCTTCGATTAATTCCGGGAGAAAACGGTCGAATTCACACAAACCGCGGTAATAGCCTGCAACGTCATTGCGGTGTCCCCAAAGCATATCGAAATCAACCAGATTGGTAAAGATCATCCCTGAAATATCGCTCTGAATGGCACGAAGTGTTGTCTGCATTCCCTCGAGATTTGATCTTGTATGGATAGAATCCGTCAAACCCCTGCCGGCGAACAGATCCTCAATCTTACCGATGCCCAGAACGCTTACACCAGCATCCTTCAGCAAATCCAAAACGGTATCCTGCGGAGCCGGGATAGAATAATCTTTGCGGTTGACGGTGCGTTGAAAATCCCCCGGTCTGCCCTGAAACGGTCTGGCGATAATCCTGCCTACCGCATTCTCCCCCGACATTATCTCGCGCGCTTGCTTGCAGATTCGGTAAAGGTCTTCGACTGGAATTACATCTTCATGCGCGGCAATCTGAAGCACTGAATCGGCTGATGTATAGAGGATCGGACTACCGGTAGAAACGTGCTCTTTACCAAGTTTTTCTATGATCTCAGTTCCAGAAGCAGCAACATTCCCGATGAATTTTCTGCCGGTCTCCTTCTCGAGAGCTGTTATGACCTCAAAGGGGAAACCTTCCGGGTAGGTCGGCTGTGGCTGCTGCGCGATGTATCCCATCAGTTCCCAGTGACCGCTGATACTATCCTTTCCGGGGGCTGCTTCCGCCATGATGCCATAAGCGGCTTTCGCTATGATATCCCCGGATAAACCTTTAACAGGGATAATTTTACCTAATCCCAGAGATTCAAGATTGGGTAGATCTAATCCGCCCACATCCTCAGCGATGTTCGCAAGTGTATTCGATCCGGCATCGTTATACAGATCAGCGTCTGGCAATTCCCCGACTCCGACGCTATCCAAAACGATGACAGTAAACCGACCTGTTGGCAATCCTATTTCCCTGCCAACTCAGCTTCGGTACACTTACATAACCTCTGCATTCTGGAACGAAAGCGGAAGTTCCCTGCCTCAGTCTGGGTTGGAGCTACGACTTTAACGTAGGTCACAACCTGCCCGCATACAGGGCATTCTGTCTTCTTTGCATGTGCCTTGGCGACTTTATCGCCAAATGACTGTACTTTTGCCATTTATTCCTCTGGATTATTAATTATCTGAGCTTACTTTTACATAGACCTTATAATATAATACATTTTACAGAAAAGTCAATAAAAAATCCACCCGATCACCTTCGGGCGGATTGCAACGATCTGTAATATTTTAGTTAGTCAGTTGTCTTCCGGTGTGGTTGACACCTGATTGATTTTCCAGTAATCGTCATCGACAGGAATCGGTATTGAATCCATGCCCGCCGGTTCTGGCAGACGATGTGTCATGGTATCAACAACCACTTCGTTCTCAGTCAGCAACAACTCACCGCCCCTATCAATTGTCAGCTTCTTGTCGGGATTAACGGTTTCTTCGGAAGCTCCAGAACCAGCCACCATGTCCGGTTGTTCCATACCGGGGATACCTGGCTGTTGACCCGGCTGAAGCGCCACAAAGCTGATGAAAAGCGCCAGGGCAAAACCGGTGCCGAGCGCTAACAGTCTTGGAATCAATCGGGAATTCCACTCTGGTTTTTTCGAACCTTGCTCGAGCCGGTTTATTTCACGTTTAAGATTGCTCGTAAAATATGGAGGTGTCTCAATTGCCGGTAATTGAGACAAAGCAACACGAACGTCACTGGTAGCCTTGCTGAAATTCCGGCAATGTTCGCATTGTTCCCGGTGGTCTTCAAAAGCCTTCCTGTGTTCCGGATCAAGAGTTCCCTTAGTAAATTCAAGGAATCCTCTTTCGTAGCTTTCACAGGTGATTTTCTTCATGGTATCAGCGCCTTTGTATCTGCTATTATTCAGCTCTCTAACTCTTCAGTATATACCTCCACGGTAAATGCTTCCATCTATTTGAACACCAACACTATCTTACGGGTTCCCAAAAAAAGCAATTTTTTGCGCCTGATTTATAATTTCCTCAGAAATTATGTTATAATCTATTTTTCAACCGCTTCTGTATTTGTGTGCGTCCCCGGTTGACACGAGACTTAACTGTGCCCAACGGAACCTTTAAAATCTGACTGATCTCCTCGTAAGAGAGATCCTGAACGTCCCGCAAGATAATAACCTCGCGGAAATAAACAGGCAGGTTACCGATCTCCTTCAGGATACTCTCCTGCCTTATCTTCCCTTCAACCTGTTTTTCAACGTTGATTCCATGATCGGGTATCTCGTAATCTATCTCCGTCTCGCCTCGTTGAGAAATTGAAAAAATATTTCGTATCTTGCGCCGTCGGAGTTCCGTTCTACCGAGATTTCCGGCAATGGTATATATCCAGGTTGAAAATTTGGCGATCTCCTTATAGCGATGTTTATTACGATAGACGCGCAGGAAGGTCTCCTGCACAATATCCTCGGCGGTAATGCGATCACTCAGGAGACGACCTACGAAATTGATCAACTGCCCCTGGTAGCGACCGACGATCTCCTCAAAAGAAGCCAACTCACCTGCCTGAAAACGTGCGATCAACACCTCGTCACTGCACTCTTTCAGATTGACGCTCACCGACAATTCTTTCGTTTTTTCCAGGTCTGTCATGGTTTTAACAGCTTTTCTATAAGCGTTCGTAATAATACATCATCCTGAATCGCAGTAGTCTTTCTCGCCAGATCCGCTTCAGCCAATATCTCCAAAGACCTACCGAGTTCCCCTCTACTGTAATTCGGAATATATTGACGATATCTTTTCTCGAGGAACTGCGGGCGGATATTTAAATGCTCCTGCCACTTCCAGTTCGGCACGCGTTGTTCCTGCAGATATTTCATTCTATACATCGCCCATATCTGGCGATATAGCAGTGTGAACAACGCGCCGATTTCAACTTTTTTCTGAATAAGCTGTTCGGCTATTCTGCGGCAGGCAGACGCATCTTTTCCGCCGATCGCTTTAAGGAGATTGAAGATTTCGACTTCGCGCGTAAAAGCGGTGCAGGTTTCGACGTCCTGTTCAGATATAACTTCTTGATCTCCAACATAGAATATCAGGACTTCCAGCTTCTGCAACAACTCACGCAGAGAGGGATCCGTCTCAGTCAGTATTTTCTCCAGCGCCGCAGCAGATATTTCTTTCCCAAATTCGCGTGTAAATTCGACGAGTTGCCGCTGCAATTCAGCAGACCTCAGGACAGGGAAATTGACTACCGTGGAATGCTGGATGATTGTCTTATAAAAAGCCTTCTTTAAATCGGGTTCCCTTTCAACGAGGACGAAAGTTAGATCGGCTGGAGGCTGTTTAATTATACTCTCAATGATTCTCAAAGCGCCCTTATTCCGCAGCGCTCGATTAACCTGCTTAAGGACAACGACTCGCTGTGAGGGAATCAATGCCAGTGAGTTTAGTGAATCGGCAAAAAGACTCCAGTCCATTTCGTCAGAATCAGCGCGGAACACAGTCCAGTTGAACTCTTCGGATCCCGGTTCCAGAGCGGATTTTTTCAATAGCTTAAGGGCTTTGTCAATTAGATAATCCTCTGCGCCATAAAAGAAATATACGGGCTGCAGATTCTTATTTTGAAGATCCCGCGCCAGCGATTGGTAATTTAATTCTGTCTGTCTGTCAGCCATATAATCAGTTGTTCAAATGAAGATTAATCCTGCTAAACCAACGACGAATAGATAGATCGAAAATTTCCATAATTTTCGTTTAACGACCATTTTAAGCAGAATATCTATCGCTAAGTAACCGGAAGCGAAAGCTGTCAAAGTCCCTAACAAGTATGATGGCGCGTCGGCTGCTGTCACACCCGCGATCTCTTTAAATTCCAGCATAGTCGCGCCTATAATAGCCGGAATAGAAAGCAGGAAAGAGAATCTTGCCGCCTTTTCCGGTTGTATCCCGCTGAAAATAGCGGTGGCTATAGTCGATCCCGAACGTGAAATACCCGGAATAATCGCCAATCCCTGCGCGATGCCCACAAAAAGACTGCGCAATACGGTGATGTTCTCCCCTTGCACTTTCTTCAATTTAACTCGATCAGACGCTAACAGCAGAATTGCCGTTACCCAGAGCATAACCGCGACCAATCTGGGTTGTAAGAATAGCGCCTCGAATTGATCCTTAAACGTAAAACCTATTATTGCAGTGGGAATAGACCCGATCAAGATCATAATCACCCAGCGTCGGCCGTCAATCTCACCCTGTCCGCTTATCGCTGATATTGCGATCTGGGCAATGTCTTTCCTGAAGTAAATTAAAACTGCCAGCAGAGTTCCGATATGAAGCAATAGATTCAGGGCAAGGTTTGATCCTTCAAATCCCAAAAGATGCTGCGACAGCACTAAATGCCCGGAACTTGAAACGGGCAGAAATTCCGTCAATCCCTGAACCAGCCCGAGAAGTACTGCGGATAATATGTCCAAATTTCTTCTTATGAATTATAGTTTATATGCTCAAACCGATTGCGGCTATCATCCTGCCCGTGCCAGCGCCGTCTCTACGGTAGCTGAAAAACAGTTCTTGGTTGCAGTTCGTGCATCGCTTATCAGAAAGAATCATTTCTGACCTGACGCCCGCATCGATCAACTGACGGTAATTCGCATCTCTTAGATTCAGATGCATTCTATCAGCGCTGCCCTGCCGCAGACACAATGAATCGAATCGTTCCGCAACTTCAGGTCCAACCTCGAAACAACTCTGGCAAATACAGGGACCGAGCAGAACGTGTATTTTATCAGGCTTTATCTGCAATGAATCACTGAATTTTTCTACACCGCTGACTGCAATCTCAGCAACCGTCCCCCGCCAGCCGGCATGCAGTAATCCCACTGCTTTGCCGTCATCATCCCAGAGATAGATTGGGAGACAATCTGCAACTACCACAGTGAGAAAGAGATTTCTCGCCCGCGTGATCACCCCGTCAACGTCAGCAGCGATCCCCCCTTCGGCAGCAACGGCGATATTTCCGCCATGCACCTGTTCGCCTCCGGCGGTAAAAGCAGGTGAAATCCCCATTTCCTGAACGAATCGTTCCCGCATTCGATCACGTTCAAGGGATTCGTTCTCTTCATAAAAAGATCTATATGAAAAGGCTGCAATAATGCTGCTTGGACGCAGCCCGGTATATCGTGCGTGATTCCCTTTATGCTGAAAGCAGACTTCGGTCACTACGCGGATTGTCCTTTAGTTTCTAACACTTCGTTCATACTGCCGGTGCGATACCCTTCCAGATCGAGGGCGACATATTTATATCCGGTATTTTTTATTGCGCTGACCACTTTTGTCCGCAATGATTCTTTAAGAAGGAGATCAATTTCATCACGCCCAAGTTCGATCCGCGCTGTGTCGCCGTGATGACGCACCCGGATGATCTTGAATCCCAGATCATAGAGCGCCGTTTCAGCTTGTTCAATGCGTTTTAAGGCATCCTCTGTGATCGGAGTGCCGTAAGGGAAGCGGGATGCGAGACAGGCAAATGACGGCAGATCCCACGTGGATAAGCCTAGCGTTTTCGATCTTTCCCGCACGTCATTCTTGGTCATGCCGCACTCTCTTAAAGGACTGCGAACGCCAAGCTCTTTCAAAGCTGCCATCCCGGGACGATGATCTTGAAGGTCATCCACATTAGAGCCGTCCGCTATTCTGGCTATTCCCTCATCCTGTGCAATACGCCCTACTTGAAGAAACAACTCCTTCTTGCAGAAATAACAGCGGTCGGGAGGATTGCTTTTGAATTCGGGAAGATCAGTTTCTCCCGAATCAAATAGCATCTGTCGCGCGCCGATATTCTTTGCCAGATCAATAGACCTCTGACGTTCCCGCTGCGGATAAGTCGGTGAAACCGCTGTAATAGCAAGCACATCTTCACCCAGCTCCTCGGCAGCCACGTTCAACAAGTAAGTAGAATCCACGCCGCCTGAAAAAGCAATTGCCAGTATTCCCATCTGACGAATGATTTCTCGCAGCTTCGCTTCTTTTCCTTCAGGGGTCATTTATAATCGTACCAGTGATCTACTGAGGAGTTTTCAACGTATGGAAACTGCCATTCTCAAAGCCTAATATGAACATCGACTGGTTCTCGCGGATCCCTTCAGGGAAACGTATCTCCAGTCGTTCACTTTCAAATTCCCTCACATCTTGAAGTCTGGTTTTGATCCGTTGAGAATTCAGCCAGCCCTTCCCTTTGAATGCCAGGGCAAGGTAATTAAATGCGTCCCACCCCATTAAATTCCATCTGTCAGGCATCTTTCTGGTAATCGACTTAAAATCAGCGGCAAAGGAAGGATTATCCGAATAGCCTTTTGGAATACTGAAATGCGATGGGAAAATGAGTCCATTCACATACCGCCGATTGGACTCATCCAGAACATGATCCAGACAATTTGAACCGCCGAGAAAATAACCGTTAAATCCGCTGCCGGCGATTTGTGGCGCTAACAGGAGAATCTCTTCACCTTCAAAAGGCACATAGAGAACGTCAAAAAAATTAATGGGTGAGACGTACACCTCAAGAAGGGAATCCACAATAGAGGGTTCTTCTTCAAGCTCACCCTCCTCAGGTTTCACTTCCTCTTCTTCAGGTTCATCATCCCACGCCAGAAGCGCTTCGTAATCTTCATCGGTGAGTTCATACGTCGCAGCCAGACTGTCCGCGCCAATCTGGATAAGTTTATCAAGCTGACGCTTGTAATTGGTCGCTCCGCTGTAATACCATTGAATTACTTCAGCATCTCCGCCCAGCTCTTTAAAGCGAGAAGCAAAGCCTTTTACCGATTGACTGCCCTGCTCGCTCACCGGCGCTAAAATCGCCGCTCTGGACGCCTCGAGATCAGCTATAACGTATTCTGCTGCTATTTTGCCTTCTGTCTTATAACCGGCGAGCAATTGGAAAACATCGTCTCCTAATTCGAGAATATCCGCACTCTGCGGAGTAGGCACGATAAGCGGCACGCCTTCTGATGATGTCACGCCAGCAATAGCGGCTGTACAGGCGGCATCCAGGCAAACTATTATAGCAGCAGCTTTCTCATTACAAATCAATTCTCGTGCGGCTATGACTGATTGGATGACACTGCCGCCGCCATCGCGGACTACCAGTTCGATGCCCCCGGGAACGTCTTTCCCTGCATCAGCCTTCGCTGCTTGTATGCCAAGCAGCAGGTTCTGTCCGTTTTGTGCGTTTGTGCCGGATAAATCGAGGATTACCCCTATGGGAACAGCGGGCATATACCCTCTCTGAATGGATTCCAGTTCACCGCGAATATCATCACACTCCACCCAATTTATCAGTGCTTTTTGCTGACTGGAATCGAGATAGCCACCGAAAACACCGGCAAGTTTTTCGCGAGCGGTATAATTTAAATCTTCCTCGAAGGTGGTCTGTGCCGTTATTAGTAGATGCCATGCTGTATCGTAATACTCTTTTCGCTTGAAAACGATTTCAGCAGTCAGGTAGTGTGCGTGCGGAACGTAGCGGCTGAAGGGAAATTTAGCAATTAAATTACGTGCAGTGTTTTCAGCTTCTTTGAATTTGCGGAGTTTATATTGGCATTTCCCCAGTAGAAGCCTGGCAGCGCTTTGATAGCTTGAATGCGGGGAGACAATTAGACCATTCAGGTCAACGATGGCTGATGCGTAACGACCCTTCTCGTACTTCTCCTTTGCCGTTAATAACAGCGACTCATCATCTGCCGCCGCGTAGGCATTACCAGCAAGAAGAACAAAACTTAAAATAATAACTAGCATATATTTATATTTTACACTCCTGTTATTTACTCGACAGTGACGCTTTTTGCCAGATTTCTTGGTTGATCGACATCGCAGTCTCGTAAAACCGCGACATGATAAGCTAAAAGCTGAAGCGGGATAACGGACAGTATAGGCATGAGGAAGTTCATCGTCCTCGGGACCTCTAAGAGGTATTCTGATTTCGCCGCCATCTCCTTGTCACCTTCACAACATACGGCTATGACGATGCCATCGCGCGCCTTTACTTCTTCGATATTGGAAAGCACTTTTTCGTAGGTTCCATCCTGCGTGGCGATGAAAACCACGGGCATGTCCTTATCGATCAAAGCAATAGGACCGTGCTTCATCTCAGCGGCGGGATAACCTTCAGCATGGATGTAGCTAATCTCTTTCAGCTTCAATGCGCCTTCTAAGGCGATGGGGAAATTATAGCCGCGTCCCAGATATAGAAAATTGCGATGATCCTTAAATCTCTCGGCAATCTCCTTGATATGCTCGGTGCTCGCTAGGATTTTCTCCACGTACTGCGGGAGCTTCTTCATTTCTCTGACCATCCATCGCCCCTGGGCGGCTGATATTGACTTCCTGCGACCTACTAATATCGCCAGGAGTGCCAGTACGGTAACCTGAGAGGTGAATGCCTTCGTCGAAGCGACGCCGATCTCGGGACCCGCATGAATATAAATCCCTGCTTCCGTTTCCCGCGCAATACTCGATCCAATCACGTTGCAAATTCCAAGCGTGATTGCTCCTTTGCGCTTTGCCTCCCTTATCGCCGCAAGAGTGTCCAGCGTCTCACCGGACTGGCTGATGGCGATGACCAGCGTGCCCTCTTCAACGATTGGATCGCGATAGCGGAACTCAGAAGCATACTCGACTTCGACGGGTATCCTGGCAAATTCCTCCAGCATATGTTCACCGATCAAAGCGGAATGCCAGGAAGTCCCGCAGGCAATGATGATAATGCGTCGTGCAGCAACGATTTTATCGATATACTCCCTGATGCCGCCGAGTTTTGTAGTGCCGTCTTCAAGCAGAAGCCTGCCGCGCATAGAATCTTCCAGAGTGCGCGGCTGCTCCATGATCTCCTTCAGCATGAAGTGATCATACCCGCCTTTTTCGATTTCTTCGAGATCGATGGTTACTTCCTCGACCGTTTTCTCGACCATATGGTTTGTCAGAGTACGGTGTTTAATACCATCTGCGGTAATCAGAGCAACTTCTTCGTCTTCGAGGTAAATAGCATTGCGCGTGTAGGTAACAATAGCTGCCAAATCTGAAGCAACAAAATTCTCGCCTTCACCCACACCGATAATCAAAGGACTTCCCATGCGGGCGGCAACGATTTTATCGGGTTCTTTATCGCAGATAACAGCCAGACCGTAAGTTCCCCTTACTTGCGCCAGAGCTTCCTGTACCGCTTCGAGCAGATCACCCTGATAGGCGTCTTCAATAAGATGCGCCAGAGTTTCGGTATCGGTTTCAGTGCGGAACTCATGCCCCTTACTCTCCAGGCGCTGCCGCAGCGAGACATAGTTTTCTATGATGCCGTTATGAATCAGAGCGATATGACCGGCGCTATCGATATGAGGATGGGCGTTCGCCTCGCTTGGGCTTCCGTGCGTAGCCCAGCGCGTGTGCCCCAATCCCAGATTGCCGGGGAGAGACTGGCTGTGAACCGCTCTCTCCAGCTCAACAATTTTGCCCACCCTTTTCTCAACGGTGATCCGGCTATCGTTCATAACCGCTATCCCGGAAGAATCGTAGCCCCTGTACTCCATTCTTTTTAAGCCAGAAATCAGGACAGGGACTGCATCTTTATTTCCGATATACCCGATTATTCCGCACATTTTATCATCCTTGATAGTAATACAGCAACATTGTACCGATTATTGCTTCAAGTTGCAAGTTAATTCCATACAATTACTCCCACTCAACAGTAGCAGGAGGTTTGGAAGAAACGTCATAGACTACCCGGTTGATGCCGCGAACTTCATTGATTATCCTACTTGCTACCTTTGCCAATAGATCCCAGGGAAAACGAGTGAAATCAGCCGTCATGAAGTCATCGGTATTGACTGCTCGAAGAGCCGCCACCTGTTCGAAAGTACGTTCATCCCCCATTACACCAACAGATTTGACTGGCAGCAACACGACCAGCGCCTGAGCACAGCCATCATACAGGTCAGCCTTCTTCAATTCATCGATGAAAATCTGATCCGCTTCTCTTAGCAAATCCAATCGCTCCTGTGTGACGTCACCTAGAATTCTAACCGCCAGACCAGGACCCGGGAAAGGATGACGCTTTACGAGGTCTTCACTTAATCCGAGTTCCTTGCCCACCGCGCGAACCTCATCCTTAAACAGCTCTTTGAGAGGTTCTATCAGCTTCAGGTGCATCTTTTCCGGCAGACCGCCAACGTTATGATGGCTCTTGATGGTTACGGAAGGACCGCCTTTAGCTGACCGGCTTTCAATAAGATCAGGATAGAGGGTTCCCTGCGCCAGAAAATCCGCATTGTCGATCCCTTTCGCCACCTGTTCAAAAACCTCAATGAACACCCTGCCGATGATCTTGCGTTTCTCCTCGGGATCGGAGACACCCGAAAGTTCTCGCAGGAATTTCTCCTGCGCGTCTGCAATCCGAAGATCGACCTTGAATTGATCTCTGAAAAGCGCCTCAACCTGCTCTCGCTCTCCTTTGCGAAGCAGAGCGTTGTCAACCAGCACACAGTGAAGTCTGTCGCCGATGGCTTTAAGTAGCAGCAGTGCAGTGACAGATGAGTCCACGCCGCCAGACAAGCCGCACACTACCTGACCATCCCCAACTGTCTCTTTTATCTCATTGATACTCTTCTTAATGAAACTGCGCGGATTCCATTGTCCTGTGCATCTGCATATTCTGCGTATAAAATTATCAAGGATGTCGCGTCCCTGAACCGTATGCGATACCTCCGGGTGAAATTGTACGCCATAGTGTAACTTCTCGTGATTCACAATGGCGGCATAAGGCGCACCCTCAGAGACGCCGATAGGCTTATATCCCGACGGTATTTTGAGCAGTTTGTCACCGTGGCTCATCCATACTGTCTGCTCTCGATCCAGACCACGGAATAATTCATTGTCTTCGACTATATTCAACTCTGTCCGTCCGTACTCGCGCACATGTGAGTGGCTGACTTCGCCATCCTGCAGATGCGCCAATAACTGCAACCCATAACATATACCAAGAATCGGCACTCCAAGTTCGAAGATTCCCGGATCAGGATGAGCCGCTCCTTCGTCGTACACCGAGGCGGGACCTCCCGAGAGGATGATGCCTTTTGGTTTGGCTTTACGAATTTCTTCGATTGGCGTATCCGGCAGCCAGATTTCGCTGAAGACGCCCAATTCACGTACCCGGCGAGCAATCAACTGCGTCGTTTGCGATCCGAAATCGAGGATGATAATTGTTTCAGAAACAGACATATCGTTAAAGGTTCACCATCTTTTCAGATAAAGTTTGTACGGTTTGATAATGAGTTAAATCGTAATGAATGGGTGTAACGGAAATATAGCCGGCACGAACAGCGCGTTCGTCGATATGCGGATCGTTTTCTTCCTGCCTGCGCTCCCCGTCCAGCCAGAAATAGACGCTTCCTTTGGGATCGGTTCTACGGTGGTATATCTCTTCGTACACCGCCAATCCCTGCCGCGTAATTCTAACCCCTTTAATCTCATCTTCCGGTATGGCTGGAACATTGACATTTAGAGAAACCCCTTTTGGTAGTTCAAGACTCTCCATCTGCAGCGCCAGTTTGGAGGCGAACCGCGCCGCGGGTGCGAACTCCTTGCTGGTATATGACGTCAACGACACCGCAAAAGAGGGAATGTCATTGATCCTGCCTTCAGTCGCTGCTGAAACGGTGCCGGAATATAACGTATTGATGCCGGTGTTGGAACCCTGATTGATACCGGATATGACCATATCCGGTCTATCGTCGAAGAGAGCAAAGAGCGCCAGTTTAACGCAATCTGCAGGAGTGCCGCTCGCAGCCCAGCCGAAAAAGTCGCCGTTTTTATAATATTCTTCCGCACGCAGCGGGTCGGACATCGTAATGGCATGTCCCATCGCTGACTGTTCACGCGCTGGAGCGACAATAACCACTTCAGCTATTTTTTTTATCTCCGCTGCCAGAATTGCTAAACCTGGAGCGTGTATTCCATCATCATTGCAAAGTAATATTTTCATTTCATCGCGGCTCGTTAATTACATCAATCACACAAATTCGACAGCACCTTACTGAGCGTTTCTTTCATCTTCGATCGATCTTCGATAAAATCTATAAATCCACGCTGCAGTAAAAACTCCGCTCGCTGGAATCCCGGAGGCAGATCCTGACCGATGGTCTGCTTAATAACCCGCGGTCCCGCAAATCCGATCAGCGCGCCGGGTTCGGCGACAATAATATCACCGAGCATGGCGAAACTGGCAGTCGTACCGCCCGTCGTGGGATGTGTCAACAGCGTTATAAAGGGGAGATTCTTTTCCGAATAATCGGCTAAAGCACAGCTCGTTTTCGCCATCTGCATCAGGCTGAACATCCCCTCCTGCATGCGCATACCGCCGGATGCGCATACCAGTATGAACGGATATTCGCCCTCCTTTGCCCGCTTTGCCGCCTGCGTGATCTTCTCCCCGACTACCGATCCAACACTGCCTCCGAAAAAGGCGAAATCCATCACACCAAGTATAATCTTACGCCCATTCATCAAACCAACGCCGGTTCTGATGGCGTCATTGATACCGGTAGCCTTAACAGCCTTCTGAATGCGCTCAGTGTAGCGTTTAGTATCCTTGAACTTCAGCGGATCCACTGATTTCAAATCAGCGTTGAACTCCCGAAACGACCCTTCATCTATCAGCAGTTCAATATATTCCCGGCTGCCTATCCTGAAATGGAAGCGGCACTTCTGACAGACGGAGTGGTTCTTCTGCAACTCGCGTCGAAAGATGATCTCGCCGCAATTCTCGCACTTAATCCAGAGTCCGTCGGGAACCTGAGATCTCTCTTTTGGACTCAGACTCTTTTTAGCTTTCTGAAACCAAGCCATAGTAAACCAGATTTATTAAACATAGGAGAAAACGTATGAATGCTCACAACTGTTTCATCAAAATGATAGCGTCTTCACCGTTAGGGTAATATTGCTTTCTCACGGAGACAGGCATAAATCCCTGATTGAAATACATCTGTTGAGCGCTGCGGTTACCGCTTCTGACCTCGAGATAACAGGTCTCTGCGCCGTATGCTTTAGCTCGCTTTATGAATCGCTCCAATAGAAACGTTGCAATTCCCATCCTGCGGTAGTCTTTTATAATGCCCACATTCAGGATGTGGGCTTCATCAGCCGCATACTGTGCGAAAAAATAACCGATAATGCTATCATCGACAAGCGCCGCTTCTCCGTCAACGTTGGATAGTTCAAGGCAGGATCGCAGGCTGTTTTCACTCCAGGGAGTTGGAAAAATCTGGAGTTCTATGTATGATAGTTCTTGCGCATCCGCGGGCGATAACTGCCGAATTCGTAATCCGGGAATATCCGTGATAATACCCACAGTGCTAACTCGTAATTTCAGCTTTACTCATCATGCATCGGCTCGCAATCTCAGCAACCTCGATCATCTCTTTGACGTCGTGAACGCGAATTACGTCAGCGCCATTCATCGTCGCCACAGCGACCGATGCTGCTGTGCCGAATATCCTCTTATCAACAGGCACGTCCAATATCTTGCCGATAAAGCTCTTGCGACTGGGACCAATCAGAACCGGAGCTATATTTGTAAATTCCCGCAGCCTGCCCAGGATCTCTAAATTATCCTCCAGCCGCTTTCCGAATCCAATGCCAGGGTCAATTAAGATGCGATCTCTGCTGACGCCAGCCGCTACCGCAACTTCAACTCTTTCTTTAAGAAAGTGACTTATCTCCCCCATCATATCATCGTAATGAGGGTCATCCTGCATGCTTCTCGGTTCGCCTTTCATATGCATGAGTATTACCGTTGCACCTGCTGAGGCTACAACCTTTGCCATATCTTCATCGTGTCGCATAGCAGTAATATCATTGATGATCTGGGCTCCCGCCTCAAGCGCTTTCTCTGCAACTTTAGCTTTTACAGTATCAATAGAAATCGGAATGTCCACCTTTCCAGAAAGGTCTTCAATAATAGGAATCACGCGCTTGATCTCTTCTTCCAGCGGCACCCCTTCTGCTCCCGGACGAGATGATTCTCCCCCCACATCGATGAAATCCGCTCCTTCATCCGCCATTTTCAGCCCGTACTCAACGGCGTCATCCACATCGATAAACCTGCCGCCATCGGAGAACGAATCCGGCGTTACATTTATAATTCCCATCAAATAAGGACGTGCAGCACGTTGAAATATCTGATCCCCGACTTGAAAAACTCGCCCGCTGTTCGGATCATTAGACGCCTTATCGTAATCAGCCATTAAATAGTCTCTACCCATCAAATCCGGTTTCCTGACACTCACCGTATTGCATATGGTTTCGCAACTGTCTCATTCTAAGGCAGAAGCATATTCCATCGCTTTAATAGCATAAACGTCGTCGTCGCTTTGACGAAGCTCATAACGCTTTATGAAATATTCCCTGGCACGTTCGTTCTCCCCCATTTCACGGCTGATCAAACCGAGATAATAATAGCTGTTCACCGATCCCCCCCACTCGATGCATTGGTTGAAATGCTCACTGGCGATTTCATATTCTTTTAGGCGGTAATCGACAACTCCCAAATTGAATACAGCAGCATTGTTCTGTGGCTGGATATCAAGAATCTTGTTGTAGATATCCCGAGCGCCCGCAGAATTGCCGTTGTACAATTCCATCGCGCCCAGCTTTAACATAAGTGGGATAGAAGCAGGATTGATGCGCAGCCCTTCATAAAGATAATCGGCTGCTTTATGAGCAACCGTGGTATTCAGCAATTCGGTCGCCAGCGCGAGGCGCGCATTTTCAAATGCCGGATCAATCCGCACCGCCTCTTCAAGCAGCGCTATCTTTGTGTTCAGCCTCAGGTCTTTAAGTCTCGCAGGATGTATCTTTGTCAGCCCAAGATAGACTCTAACCTCAGTCGGATCGTTAGTAATAACTACCTTTAGAGGTGGTTCAGCCTTATCCCACTTCTTCTGTCTGATAAAATATTCTCCCATGCGTAGAAGAGTTTCATTAGAACCCGGAATTAACTGCGCCGCTTTGATGTATTCGTTTGTTGCACGGGTTGACTCCCCGCTAATTTCATAGCATAAAGCTAATCCTATTCTGGCAGGAATAAAGGCTGAATCGATTTTACTGATTTTCATAAGACAGATTAAAGCGGAATCAATATTCCCTGCCTGAAGCTGCTCCATACCCTGATAATATCCAGTGATTACTTCGGCGTCGGGTTCCTTCGTAAATGGTTCCTGCAGATCGATCCTTTTCCCCAGATCATCCAATATCCACTGGCATGTCCATTTTGTAATATCCAGAACGGATCTATCACTGTCTGCCGATTCCATCCCCTCAACCGCGCCGGATTGAAGAGTGATATTGAAGGTCTCGCCATTTTCTTCCGATGCAGTCCCGATCTTATACACCTTGTACTTTGATCGTTTCAGGTTATCCGCAGTTGGAATGTCGTATTCATCAAACTCGCCCCTCCAGGGATTTATCAACGCATCAGGAAGAGTCCGCTTAAGACTCCTGGCAGTCATATCGAGGACGGCATTGACCCGCCAGTTGCTCTGCTCCGGTTGTTCAGCAATTACCGCAATCCGCAGAGGTTGAAACTTTGGCGGTGACTGCACCCAGATCGCAGCATAGAGGACGATAATGATTAACGGATCCAACCAGCGCAGACGTTTATACGTCTGTTGAAGCATTGTCTCCCCTGTTCTGTAGACATATTCCAGCACCAGAAAGGAGAAAACGATCAATACCACTGGAACGGTAAATCCGCCCGGGACTTCACCGGAAAGTAAACGCCAGATTTCAGCCATAGCTTTCTAATTCTAAATAAAAGAGGCGACCGGAGATCGCTCGTTTATATTGTAAGTTTTGTAATTTCCTGCGATGTAAATGTTTTTAGTACCATATGCTTACATGGATTCTTGCCCGCCCATGAGCGACAACGCTTCGTGGCGCGTTGCCTGTTTACGCATAATGCCTCTCATAGCGGATGTAACTGTCCAGACGCCGACCTTCTTAACGCCTCGCATGGTCATACAAAGATGTTGAGCCTTTATAATGACAAATACTCCCAGAGGCTGTAATACGTTCATCAAAGCGTCAGCAATCTCTGTCGTCATTCTCTCCTGTAACTGCGGACGCTTAGCCATAAGATCAACTACCCTTGCCAAGGATGAAAATCCCGTTATGCGGTTGTTGTCGGGGATATAGGCGATTGAAACGCTGCCGAAAAACGGAAGGAGATGATGTTCACACATAGAATGGAAAGGAATACCCCGCAGGACAATCATCTCATCCTGATTCTTGGTGGTATAGATCGCTATGTCAGGCTCAACGTCTTTCCCAATGCCGATGAATATCTCCGCATACATTTCCGCTACTCGCTGTGGAGTTCGCTGCATACCCTCACGATCGGGATCTTCTCCGATCGCTTCGATAAGCTCTCGAACGGCTGCTTCAGCTCGTTTAATATCAATGCTCACTTGCCCCCCGCTGTTTCAGTACCGTCTTGCGGAGTGGGCTCTTCGCCGCCTTCATGTACTGGTTCAAGAATAAATGTAACCAGCTTATTTTCGCCCTTCTTTAGATCTACTTCAATAACTGCTTCTCCGACAATCTGATAACCTTCTTTTTCCACCGTAATCAAGTGCTCACCGGCGGAAACTTCCACAACAGTGGCGTCGGTCTGCTTATCGGTCGGGACTGCATCCAAAATTATACTGGCGCCTTTGACATTGCTGGAAACCAGAATGGTTCCTTCACCCTCATAGAGAAGAAAGACTATAAATATCGCTGCGAGAACAGCAACTATTCCATATATAATCAGATTCAACTTTTGCGACCTTCTCGCATGAATGGGATCTTCAACGACCTGATCGAACAGCTCTGAGTTCTCTTTAGCTTCCTCTTCATGGATCCATTCCGTTTCGCCGTCTTCCCCGATAACTTCTTTATAGCCGGGTCGATTCTGGTAATATTTGTTGAGTTCTTCCCGATATATTCGGCGTTTTGTTTCTGCCTGTTCCGAGGCGGATTTGCGGGCGTCTTTTTTCCGCTGACTTCGCC
Source organism: candidate division LCP-89 bacterium (assembly GCA_025774555.1). GTDB lineage: Bacteria > Electryoneota > B3-LCP > B3-LCP > B3-LCP > JALGVT01. Next base: position 64,194 of record JALGVT010000003.1, on the reverse strand, counting down.
TTCGCTCTAGGTCGCGCTGTTCAATTTCAGCACGAATGCTCCGCCTCAATTCTTCTTCGTCTGAATATCGTTCTTGATCTGACATATTATGCTGCTTAAGCTGTGGCGGGAGAAGGTTCTTCCCCGCCTTCAGGTGTAACTTTTTTATCTTTTTGCTTAGTTCTGGCTGCTTTCGTCTCAATTATCTGTCCTTCATCCTCTTCGCTGACTTCATCTTTTTTAGGCGGCGGCTCATTGAGTGGTTTTCCATCCATGATCCGGTCGATTTCCTCACCGTCTAAAATCTCTCTTTCAAGAAGCGCTTCTGCCAGGTTATGTAGTTTTTCCTGATTCTCTACCAATACTTGGTATGCACGATCCGCTGCTTCAGAGATGATTCGGCGAACCTCCCCATCAATATCGACTGCGGTCTTCTCGCTGTAATCGCGATGCTTGGCTATTTCCCGTCCGAGGAATATCTCCTCTTCCTTTTTCCCAAAAGTCAGGGGACCTAATTTCTCTGACATACCCCATTCACAGACCATTTTCCGGGCAATTTCAGTAGCGCGTTCAATATCATTCCCGGCGCCGGTTGTATGGTTGTCAAAGACTATCAATTCTGCCGCTCTACCGCCTAACAGGTGACATAAAACAGCCTGTAGATATTCCGCCGAATAGTTGTGCTTCTCATCGATGGGCAGATAGTGTGTCAAACCGAGCGCTCTGCCGCGTGGAATAATTGTAACCTTGTGCACAGGATCCGCGCCCGGCACGAGTTTGGATACCAATACATGCCCGGCTTCATGATAGGCTGTCGTCTTTTTCTCATCTTCACTGATCAGCAAACTTTTGCGCTCAGCGCCCATCATGACTTTATCTTTAGCCTGCTCGAGGTCTTCCATGGTAACGAATTCAGCGTCCCGCTTTGCTGCTAATAAAGCCGCTTCATTAGCGAGATTTGCCAGATCAGCGCCCGCCAAACCGGGTGTCCCCTTTGCCAGAACTTTTAACTCGACGTCGCTGCCAAGAGGAATTTTCTTGGTGTGAACTTTCAGTATCCCTTCCCTGCCCCGCACGTCAGGACGGTCAACCACAATCTGACGATCGAACCTGCCGGGACGCATGAGAGCCGGATCCAAAACGTCAGGTCGGTTGGTTGCAGCTATCAATATCACGCCTTCGTTGAACTCGAATCCGTCCATCTCGACCAGAAGCTGGTTTAAGGTCTGTTCCCTTTCATCGTGACCGCCGCCCAAGCCAGCGCCCCGCTGCCGCCCCACCGCATCGATCTCATCGATAAAAATGATGCAGGGAGCGTTTTTCTTGCCCTGCTCGAACAGATCCCTGACTCTGGAAGCGCCCACGCCTACGAACATCTCAACGAAATCCGCTCCAGACATGGAGAAAAACGGTACTTCTGCTTCTCCAGCAATGGCGCGTGCCAGCAGTGTTTTCCCCGTTCCGGGAGGTCCCAAAAGCAAAGCTCCGCGGGGAATTTTACCGCCCAGTTTCTGGAACTTCTTCGGATCCTTCAGAAAATCGATAATCTCATTCAGCTCTTCCTTTGCTTCATCAGCCCCTGCAACGTCGGCGAAAGTCACTTGAGGTTTATTATCCGTAAGTAGTTTAGCGCGGCTCTTTCCAAAACTGAATACGCCCTTGGGCCCGCCGCCCTGCAATCTTCTCATAAAGAATATCCAGATCCCAATCAGAATCAACCAGGGGAAAATCGCGGTGAAAAAGTAACCAAGGATGTTGGTCGCACGCTCACGGAACTCGTAATCGACGCCCTTTTCATCCCATTCCTCAAGCATCCAGTTCTCTATGAATGGGAGTATTGTATAGAAGCTGACAGTGCCGGCGTCAGGATTCCTGGGATCTACCAAATACTCACCGTGGAATTCTTTCTCTACTATATAACCGGATAGTACGTTATTTCCTTCCAGCATCTGACGATATTCCGTATAGGGTATCTTGGTCTCCCGCTTCTCACCGAAGTTGAACGCTTGTGCAATCACGATGGAAGCTAAGAAAATCAAAATCCAGAAAGATACCGTCTTACCGGCTTTCTTCCATTCAAATTTATCGTCTGGATTAGGTCTGCGACCTTTGTTGTTTTCGTTTTTATTCGTCATAGCTAATCAAGCCGAAACGGATTCGGTTCAGCATCCCCATTTATTGGCGCCAGCCTGAGCCGCCAGCAGTTATCCGTTAAAGCTGTGATTCGAGCTTTTTCGGATATCCGGTGACCCACCACCCAGATTATATCGCCGTCTCTCTCCAATACCGGCGTTTGGTATTTAACGTATCTGAACACCTTGCGGTCTGCAAGAAAGCGAAACAACCTCTTTTCACCAGGAGATCCTAAAGGAAAGAAACGATCTCCTTCTCGGGCATTTCGCAGAATTAATTCGCAGGGACCGTCGTTAAATTGCAGATCAGCGGTAAAACCATCACCGCTGGAAAACCCTTCCAAGGGCGGCTTGTCCCATACGACTTTCAATGATAGTTCTGAAATGTCTTGATCTTCACCCGTTTTCAATGAAAACCTGAAACCGGCATCCGATTCATAAAAGATAATTACATGATCTCTATCGCGCGCCATTCGCAAACCATGCTCGTATTGCAGACAAGCGCCCGTCCGGCTATCGCATAGAAAATCTGCAATGCGATCCATCTCAACACTCGGAAGATTAAGTTCATATCCGCCAAGCTGTGATAGAGCTTTCAAAATCGCATATTTCTGTATCGTTGTAAAATACGTTAAAATCACCTTAATATCAAGAACAATTTTGTCTTTTTGGAAATTTACACACGATTTTTCAAAGCAATCCACAACCTCTCTATCTATAACTGAATTTGCTTCCGCAGCCCATTTGCCGAGACGGCAAAGCGCGCCTGTAACGTCAGGATTCAGAGTTTTTTCGATCAGTGGAAAAACCTGACGGCGGATGCGGTTTCTCGGTATATCAAGATCGGCGTTCGATGGATCATCCGCAAATGGAATGTAATTCTTATGGCAATAATCGATGAGATCAGTTTTACGGATATCAAGAAACGGTCGAAGGATGTTATCCCTGCTCTCCCGAATGCCTTCTAACCCGCGTAACCCTGTGCCGACAATAATGCGCTGTAACAGCGTTTCTGCTTGATCGTCTGCATGGTGTCCGGTCAGGATGAAACTACAATCGTTTTGCTTTGCCCAACTCTGAAGGAATCTGTAGCGTTCCTGCCTCATCCACTGCTCAGGTGATAGAGCATTATCGAGTTTCTCGCCGATCCGATCAACAAAACAGGGGATTTTATTGACCTTACAATAATCCTCTACTAAGCGGGCGCGATCCTCGGCTTCCTTGTGATCCTGATAATGAATATAATGTGCGGCAAAGGTTCGGATAATCCCATTTTTTCCGAGTTCTGCAGCCGCCTGCAGCAAAGCCATAGAATCGGCTCCGCCGGAAACTGCGATAATTATGCGGATATTTTTAGAGTCATGAGCAGTATAACGAGAGAGAAACTCTGCAAGAACGTCTGCAAGATTATCAGTCATACAGCAATTTCAACTTTGCAATTGGTGGAAAAATCAACTATATTCCCTTCAGGTAATATTAATAAGTGCAATTATTAGTTGTCATTCCCGTAAAAACGGGAATCCAGTTAATTAATCGTGCTGTCAGACGCCCCGTCTGACAGTTAAGTACCTATTCTTCCATCACCCAAAGGATACAACGACACACAAATTTATATTCTCAGATAAACTGGAAGGCAAAAGTTCACAATCCACTATAAAACGACCGTATTAAATAATTGCTTTTTGTAACCAAATATATTATATTAGCCAAAAACTTAAAAATCAATACTTCTACCGGATTATATATGAAAAATACCTTAAAAACGCTGCTTTTCCTACTCATTTTCATGTCAATTACAGTTGGGAATACCAGGGCTGAAGATGCCGCAACGGTTGCCATTGAATGGTACGGACATTCCTGTTATCTACTCACGCTCCAAAGCGGCGGTAAGATCCTCACTGATCCGTATAACACCGAATGGATGCCTTATCAACTGCCATCGGGAGAAGTTGACGTCGTGTTCTCCACGCATGACCACTTCGATCATAACGCCGTCGATGCGGTGCCATCTAAGCTGATCCTGCTGCCTTCCGGCTCCGAACCGACTTTTGCCGGCAGTAAATCCAGTATAGCATTCAGCGGCAAAGATACGGTGTCGTATGACCTGAAGGGAACAGAAGCATCTTTCACAACAGCGCCTTCCTACCACGATCAGCGCCAAGGTGAACTAAGAGGCGTTAACGGCATCGTTCGTTTTGAAGTTGCAGGTCTGACTTTCGTGCATCTGGGCGATCTGGGGCACCTGCTATCCCCAGAACAGATTGAGCTATTGCAGCCGGTGGACGTCTTGATGATTCCTGTGGGCGGATACTACACTATCGACGCTTCCCTGGCAAAGCAGGTCGCCGCCGATTTAGCACCCCGAATCGTGCTTCCCATGCACTACAAAACGGAGGTATTGTCCGAAGGGTTCCCCATTGAAGACGTTGAACCCTTTCTTGAAGGATACAATTCTGTGGAACGCAGGGATTCAAGTATAATATCGATTAGAGCTGCTGAACTTCCCGATTCACTCACTATAGTTGTGTTAAAATATCATGGACAGGATTAAGAAATACTCCATATTTTTGACTGTATGTTTATTTGCTGTTTCGGTCTGGTCTGCTCACGGCGCGGGCGGTTCCCGAATAGTTGATGGCATCCTCTCCCGCTATTGGCACAACCTCCCCCTCCCGCCTGGTGATACCGAATCAGACCGCATAGATCGGTTCCTCGAAGAAAACCGCAGATTGCTGGGTTTGCATGATAATCCAGCAGTGGAATTGGTTCGAGCCCGGCATTTGCAAACCGGTATAGGCGAACGATTTGTCTATCGCCAGCAGGCGTACAGTCTGCCTGTTTTTAACGCTCAGCTCATCCTGGCAGTAAAAGACAATCAACTCATCTCGCTTTTTAACGCGCTCTCTTCATCACAATTTGAAGCAGCATCTCCTGCTTTTTCTTCAGTGCAAGCCTTAATACAAGCTGAGAACATCATAGAAGGCACACTCTACCGCGCTGAACCGGAAATCGAGATTGGCTATTCCCCTGATGGCATATTGATCTACCGGCTGCGCTTGCCCGGCTTAGACCCTCCTGCCGATTGGGAAATCTGGATGGACGCCCTCACTGGTGAGATTATCCGGCACACAGACCGACGTATTTTTGAAAATGGCGCTGGTCAAGTATTCGACCCCGATCCCAAGACCGCGCTGGAAGATAATACTCTGCTGGACCTGGGAGATTCCAATGCGGCGATTCCGATTGAAGCTTATTCCGACGTAATCCTGTACGATCTCGATCCGCCTGTCGGAGGTTATTACTACCTGGACGGCCCCTTCGTAAGCACAGCTCTGACTTCCAACCGAGCCACAGAACTAACGCCTGACTTCTTCTATCTCCGGGAAGATGACCGTTTTGAAGAAGTGATGGTGTATTACCACCTCGATCACACACAGCGGTATTTTCAAGATCAGCTTCAGGTATTTAACGCCAACAACCGCCAGCAGCCCTGCAACGTCAACGGCACCACCGATGACAATTCGTGGTACAGCCCGATGACTGGCAGTATCACCTACGGTTCCGGCGGTGTGGATGACGCTGAAGACGCCGACGTTATCATTCACGAATACGGGCACGCTGTCCAGGATAACATCAATCCATTCTGGGGCGGAGGGCATACTGGCGCAATGGGCGAAGGATTCGGTGATTACATTGCCGGTTCGTACAGCCTCACCGTCAATTCCAATTTCCAGCCGGATTGGGTATTTAACTGGGACGGTCATAACGAGTTCTGGAACGGGCGAATCCTGAACGCTGACTACCATTATCCGGAAAACGCCGGGGGAGAAATTCATGACTCCGGCCAGTTGTGGTCTGCTGGATTGATTGACGTCTGGTGGGACATCCCGGACGTTATCGCCTGGGATCGCATCATCATCGAACATCACTTCCTGCTGGGCTATGGAGCTTTAATGGAAGATGCCGCGGAAGCAATACTGGTCACCGAAGCGGAGCTTTATAACGGCATCTACCGGCAGATTATAGTCGATAATTTTGCTGCAAGGGGCTTTATCGACCCTGTCACCTATTATCCTCTCATCGCGCATGATCCGCTCCCCGATTCTGAAGATACCTTGCAGACAGAATTTGAGGTTATCGCAGAGATTACCTCGGCGCAGCCTCTGGAAGAATCATCATTGCAGCTTTTCTGGCGAGCGGATGAAGACCCTTATGCTGCGGTTCTCATTACGCCCACCGGCAGCCCGGATGAGTATTCCGGCATTATCCCCGGTCCCTTCAACGATCAGATTGTCTCATATTATCTCACTGCTGCGGATACGCTGAATATGGCTGCCTTTCTCCCTGAAGGAGCGCCTGCTGAGTGCTTCCAATTCTACGTTGGTCCCGATTCCATCCCACCCGTTATCGCATGGACAGATTCACTGGGTGAGACAGTCTTTCCAACGGCTTCTTTTCCGGTCAACGCTGTAGTTACCGACAATATCGGTATCGGATCGGTGGAACTGCGCTGGCGGGTCGGCGGCGGCGACTGGCAGAGCAGCATTATGACGCTGGTCGAAGCGGATACGTTCGGCGGGACTCTATCCTATCAGGATGAACTTCTCGATCAGACGGTGGAATATTTGGTCAGGGCGGTCGATTCGTCCAGCCGGCAGAACAGCGCCGACGGCGTTTCGCAGTTCTTCTCGCTGGATTCGGACGCTGACCTCGATGATTTTGAAGGCGCGCTGGCGGATTGGGAGTTTAATGGGGACTGGGGGTTGACGAATCAGTTCGCGCACAACGGTTCCTGGGCTATCGAAGACAGCCCGGACGAACAGTATCCCTCCAATTCCAACACCTGGGCGCAGTGGGGGCAGACCTGGGACATGTCCGCTTTCGATGGTGCCAGCCTGTTCTTCTGGGAGATGCACATACTGGAACAGATGTCGGACTGGGGCTATTTTGAAGTCTCGGTGGATAACGCTCCCTGGGAATCGCTATTGTCCATAACGGGCAGCGATAATAGCTGGCACCTGCGCGAAATAGTCCTCGATGAATTCTGCGGCGAACCCGCCCGTGAAATCAGATTCCGCTTCCGCACTTTAACCGATGACAGCGGCAGCCTCTTCGGCTGGTTCATAGACGACATCTCCATTACCGTCGAAATCATCGTGCCTGTCGATAATAAAAACGAAACCTCGCCTTACCCCGGCGCGTTTTCGCTGGGTCCTGTATATCCCAACCCCTTCAATCCTGAAACTACCATCAGCTTTGAGGTTCCATCGCCTGAAGATGTCTCCATCCGGATTTACAACGCCCAAGGTCAGCTTGTAGGCGTCGTAGTTGATGAATTCTATCCGGCGGGCATTCATGAGGCACCGTTCGATGGAGATAATCTCGCTTCAGGGCTGTACTTCTGCCGCATGCAAGCCGGCTCCTTCCAGCAGATTCAGAAGCTGCTGCTGTTGAAATAGTTGATGCGGGTCGGCGCCCCGAAGGGGTTTCCGTTGGTCACAAAATCGACCCCTACGCGCTATAATTTCCCATAGTCGGTGGTCGCCCCGACCCCGACGTAAACATTTCATCAGCGAAATCTCCCAAGGAGTCCTATGGACAGTTTAATCAGCGGGAATCAGTGGTTCAGGTTTTTGTACGCAACAAAGACAGACAGGAATGTATATCCCACCTACTCTGCGTCAGGTCACACCTCTTCGAGCCAGGACCTGACACAACGGGGAACCACTTCGTGGGGGGAATCCAACCTATATGCTCAATCGGCGCCTGAGGCATGCCAACCGGGGAGAGACAATTATTTTACCTGACAATCTGGACAGCAGCGTGTATATTACACAAATTACATGGAGGAGATTAGAGATGAATTATCACCGCACCATAATTTTTGCAGGGATAATATCCATTCTGATACAGGCAGGTAGTCTCCCTGCCCAGCAATCAGTAGAAGGCTATGTAAAAAGCTGTGGCGATTATCCTTTAATGCCGGTTGTTGGCGCTCTGGTCGATGTTGAGGGAATGGGACAGGACTCCACAAACAGCACAGGTTATTATTACGTCTCGGACACGTGGGTAGATGAAACTACTCCCGGGAGCGAATATCCACTGATTTACGACGGCAAAATATTTGATCTGCTCGGAAGAAAGGTAGCTCATTTTACCCAGAATCAGAATATTGATGGCATACTGCTCACCTTGACATCCGGAGTTTACTTTTCCATGATTGAAGGAAACCCTGGGAAGACAATCCAGAAAATCATTGTAAATGACGGTATGGTTATTCAGGGACAGGTGAAGCAGATTGGAAGTTATTCCTATCCGGCTCCACCAATCACCTAGAGAAGCCTCAGACGCAACGGCAGCCTATAGCCTATCTACTCCAACTGCAATATACGCAATCGGAACTGAACCGGCAACATTAAATCATACCATTCAGGTCCTTAGCGAAGCGGAGACCTGACGTTGTTTCAATAAAGCTCCGTTCACGGGGCTTGTTTGTACGTAGCCCGGTGCTTCAGCGCCGGGTAAACTTTTTCAATCTCACTTAAATTCTTTACTGTGCTGTCAGGTCTCCTCCGAAGGAACGCCCACGGTGCGCACCTGACAGCTCCATCGGCTGTCAACTGCGGAGAGTCGACAGCGTAGTCAGTATATCTTCAACGCATAGAAAAACGACCCACTTAAGACGGAGCAGGTCGTTCACAATATTATCTGAAGCCTGATGTTGAATTTACACCAGGCTGGTAGTCATCAAGAATGCTTTGTTTCTTCCGAGCGTTTATTGCTCGTTCATCATCCTCATCAGTTTGCGCATTTTACGGCGGGCTTGATTGCTCTTGCGCTTCTTCGCTTCCGACGGTTTTTCGTATCTCTGATGCTTGCGGATTTCCGCCATTAAGCCGGACTTCTCACATGATTTGGTGAAGCGCCGAAAAGCGCGCTCAAAAGGTTCACCTTCGCGTACTTTGACATAGGTCATAGACTATAACTCACTCCCTCTAAGTATGTAATTCAATTTTGAAATTGTAAAGTTATAGAATAATTATGCTTCAGTCAAGCTATATTTTGTTATTTCGTTGAAAACAATAGCAATGCTCGAAGGTAATTTACAATATACCAGTTTGTATTCTTGAGAAAGCATGAGTACTGCGAAGGAGTTATTTTGTGATAGCTCCCTCAGGTGAGATTCTATCTTATTATAAAATAAACACCTGGATTCCCGTTTTCCAGTCTGTCCGAGAATACAGAAATTGTGCTGTCAGACGCCCTCGTCTAACAGTTAAGTACTTGTTGTTCCGTCGCACGAAGGCGTGCAACGGCACACGAACTTACATTCTCGGACAGACTGTTTCACGGGAATGACAATTCAAGCGGCACACTTTTGAAGAGATTATATGTACAAACTGCTATATAAGCGCGTTCAATCTGCAATTTACATTTTGAAATGAGACACGCCCTATCCGGGGGGCCAGCGCATAGCTCTTCCACCGAGGACGTGGATGTGAAGGTGATAGACTTCCTGACCCCCATGCTCCCTGCAGTTTAATACCATCCTGAAACCGCTCTCGCTTATCCCTTCTTGCTCGCATAATTGCTTGGCGACGAATACCATCCTGCCGACCAGATTTTGGTCTTCAGTATCAATGTCGGTGATAGTTTCAATATGTTTGACGGGGACGATAAGCAGGTGTACAGGCGCCTCTGGATTGATATCCCGGAAAGCGACTATTTCATCGTCGCGGTGAATTATCTCCGCAGGGATTTCGCCCGATATTATCTTACAAAAGATGCAATCCATATAATTTCCTCCTCTATTTCAATGATTATTCTGTCTCAAATTTCAGCGCTGCCTGAGAGATTGCAACGACCACGGCAATTTCCGAACGCAGACGCCTACTGCCCAGCGTGAACAGCTTTGAACCCGCTTTTATCAGCGCTTCTTGCTCCCGATCACTTAGATCGCCTTCAGGTCCAATCACCAGCGCGGCTTGCTTGCTTATTGAAGATAACAATTTACCAGATGGATGCGCAACCCATATTTCGGAAAAGTTAACATTCAAAATCATATCATAGATAGAAGTCGGACCTTCAATCGCAGTTAAATAGCTGCCCCCGGACTGCTTTAAAATTTCAATGGCTTTGCGGTGTGCTTTTTCTATGCGTGTTTTCGTCCATTTACTCAGACTGTTATCGTAATCTACCAGCCAGACCTGCGAAACGCCCATTTCACAGCATGCTTCAAGAGCGGTCTGCCAGCGATCTTCGCGCAAACAGGGCAGGCTGACAGCCAGGGATAGAGGCGCTTCCGGCTCGTGAATTGCTTTATTTATGATTTTGCCGTTCCAGCAATCATCGACACGCTCTTCGAGTCTGATTTCGTACCGATTCCCCTGACCATCGGCTGCGGTGACTTTCTCGCCGGATGAAATCCTCAAGACAGCGCTGATATGGTGACTCTCGGAATGGTCAAACTGAGCATTATCTCCCAGTATATCATCAGGATCGATGTAGAATGTGAACTTATGCTTCATGGTAAAAATATTAGAATGATACTCCTATTTTCCACGAGAAATGAACATCAGCAAGTGAATAATCAGGGTTCCATGAACTCTCGATACGAATGACGTCAGCGTAGGGCACACGCAGCAACAATCCCGCTCCATATCCCCATTGCAGCGACTGCACTCCGATGGTTTCACCGTTTGAGTAGGCGTCTCCGACGTCGATGAAAAGCTCTGCCGCCAGCCCGTATTTCAGGTTCCGAAAATGAGATTTAAACACAGGCGCACCGTGCCATGTAAAATACTTGAGATCAAAAATATCAAACCTGAATTCCATCGAAGCAAGTAAGAAGGATTTTCCCTCATCGGAGAGCCTGCTGCTTCTAATCGGGGAGGATTCCTTGATGACAACTCTATCATAGGGCGGAATAGAGCCCCAACCTGGATTCCAAGAGATGCGCGAGCATAAAGCTGAAGCGCCTATGGGGAAATATTTTCGGCAGTCAACAGCAAACCGCTGGAACCGGTTTGCAGTGTTCAACAGCCACCCATGGTTGAGCCAGGCGTCGATGTAGAATCCGCGACGAGGTAACTGACGGAGGTCTCGACCATCCCACGCAGCCCCGATAAACGCTTCCTGCACCCGGTCAATTTCGCCGCCTGAAGCGAGCTGACGTGGATCTTCGCCTTGAACGATCCGGAAGCGTGTGCCCACCCAACTCGTGAACTCGAGCGACCAGCGTTTCCCTAAATAAACCTGCGCCATAGTTTCCCTGCTTTCGAGTCCGAGATCTTTGATATCCAAGTTTTTACTCTCTCTCGTAATCTGACGAAGATCAATAGACCGGGTGAGCGACGGCGTTCCCTGTACCCAGGGCGTGATATGCGTAAAACGAAAACCCCGATCCTCCCCACCCCACAGACTCGATCTGAAAGTTTCATTTCTGCCTCTAAAGTTGCGCTGCAGATAGCGAAAGCCGTATGTGATCTCATGCGGAACGTCGGCGGAAATGTCCCAGAACGGCATAGGAAAAATGTACCATTCTTCCGTTACCTCTACAAAAAGTACCCGTTTCCCCTCAATTTCTTTTAGTTTAAACTGCACGCGGCTAAAAAGGTCAAGACCGATAATCCGAAGCTGATCTGCGTTCAGGTCATCATTTGATATAATCTTCCCGGGCTGTGTTCTCATTTCCCGCAGGATGATCTCTTCACTGGTAGTTTTGTTTCCGATGATGCGGATTTCATCCAGCCGCTCGCCGATGAATTCGTTGATCCCAAGATCAACCTGCGCAGTCGCCGACATGTATAGGATACCCTGCAAAAGGATTAGAAACAGGGCTGTAGCGCATGGTTTATATCTGTTAAGCAGCATCATCGCCAGGTGAGTCTAAAGTCCAGGTTGATAATGACGTAATCATCGCGATTCCATTCGTGCACCCAGGAAAGGTCGCCGTCTGTTTGAATGTATAGTCCGGAAGCTGATGGAAAAACGAACCTTATCATGGGACCCCAGCGGGACAGATAGAGAAAGGGCGTCTTGACAGTTCCTGCGCTCGGGTCTAAAGTGTATTCCCATCCCTTCCGTTCATAAACGGAAATTCCTGTATCAAACCTGATGCCGGAGTGAGTCTTACGTATCATCAGAATCATTGCCTGCTGTGATCGATACTTCTCGGATATCTGCTGTATCCAGTCGTCCCAGAGAAAACGACCTCCATCTTCAAGGTCGATGGAGTATTCAAGCGAGAGCATCCAGCCTCTCGCCATCGACCAACTGATAGAATCACCCGCTGTATAGCGCCGATAAATCGTGCTTTTAATAAAGGCGGGATCCAGTTCGAAATCGTAGTCTGTAGAGTTAGCAACCAGCTCAAATCGTGCTGTATTGTGCCAATCGGCGCAAGGTTCAAAAGATACCTCAGGCTGTAACCTGAAGACCCGGTTCCAGTGATTTTGATCGCTTTTTTGTCCGTATATGTAAACTAAATGCTCCATTGTAACATGTGCGCGGGATATGACTCTGAAATTCGGAGAGAATTTATGACCGTATGCCAGATCGAATTCATAACGGAGCCGGTCCCGATCATCATAATTGGAAGTATCGGAGGTATCGTATCTCTTCTTTCTGACTGCTGTCACCAGAGCAACTGAATCCGCTTTGTTCGGGAACCAGGATACACCGCCTTCCAGCGAGGTGCCTCGATTATGTTTTAAACCGGTCATGTCCTCTTGAGCGCCCCAATCGAACTTGATCCTCGTCCAGCCGGATAAACGGTCTTTATCCCCGTGCAGGGTAAGCGCATTTGAGGTTGCGACTTCTTCCCGCAGGGAGTTCACACCCTGTGATCTGTCTTCGTGTGAAGACCCCACCAGTTCGGTATCTAAGATAAAGCCCGCTCTCGGTGTGTAGTCATACTTCAGTTGATTTCTTACGCTCTGATCCGTATCCAGTCTCGTGCCAATCGAAGAAGTTCCCCAGATGTGATAATCGTGGCGTTTCTGACGGTAATAAATCTCCAGCCGGTTCGAACCGTACTGGGAAAATTTCTTATTTAATCCGTAATTGAACCGCAACTCACGGTTCATTCTCGCACCGAGTTCTTCCTGTTCAATATACGCATTTAAATTGTTGCGATAGCCCGCCAGTTCAAAACCGGATAGACCCGCATCAAAGGATGCTGATAACCCTTTATCATAAAATCCCTCACGGCTCTCCCATTGTGAGCCGATGATGGTTGTCAACTTCATCAATGTGTCAGGCGTAAAGGTGCTTCCTAAACCGAAAAGGGAACGATTTATCTGCTGTGAAGGCAAAGCGGTATAAGCAGACGGATAGTCTAGCGTCCATAAACCAGTGGGATCGATAACCGCAGGTGGCAACTGACTGGGTCCCTTGAAACGTTCCAACTGATAATAATCTCCTTCGAATACGGCGCGGACGTCGAGGTTCGAATAGATCGTTTTGCCCACCACAGAACGGAAATAGGAGCTTGACTTCAGTTCGCCCTGCGATCCTGCCGGACGCCGGTAGAGAAGGGTCGAATGCCCGCGCAATGAAGCAATGATCGAGCCCTGTACAATCTGTTTGTTAATAAAAGCGCTCGAACCGATTTCGTCTAAGCCATGATAGAGTCTCAATTGCAGTGAATCCATCTGCGCAAACGATAGAGAAACGAGAGCAGTCTGAAATACAAAACCTGCAAGGACGGCAATGCAGTGGCAGTGAATTGGCTTAAGCGCCTTCATCAGAAGGGTTCGTTTCTGGAGTGACGGGGGGAGGGGTATCGGTAGATTTCGAGGATAGGAGTTCTTCTGATGTGATTACGCCGCCTGAAATGATCAGTTTCATGGCCTCTTCAGTGGTAAAATCAAGATCGATAACCTGCGACTTGGGGACAAAAATAAGAAAGCCGGTAGTCGGATTCGGTGTTGATGGCAGGAATATTGAAATACACTCCTGATTAATAGCTTTTTCGATTCTTCCGCCTGTATTTCGGGTCATGAAGGCGATAGTGTATAATCCTTCACGTGGATACTGAATCAAGACCGGTTTTTGAAAGGCTTCTTTCTTGCCGGAAAAGATGGCTTCGGCAATCTGGCGGAGCGTTTTATAAACGGCGCTGACAACCGGGATGTGATCCAACTGGTAATTGAACCAGTTTAAGATTTTTCTTCCGAAATAATTGCGGGCAATCCATCCTGTAAGAAAGATCAGGATGATCAGTATGATCGTTCCCAGCCCGTATATCACCTGGTCTTCACTCAGCGGCAGTTTTAAGGCGGTAACCAGCGCCCTGGTCGCGATGCGGTTGAATATTCCATCGATAAACAGGAACAGCTTTGCCAAGATTACAAAAGTCAGGTACAGCGGCAGCAGAACGAGAATGCCGGTCACCAGATTCAGTTTTATTTTTCGCCACATATTTCGTCTCTCAACCGATCTCTAACATGCGTTTCACAGCGTTATATGCCTGCTTCCTGATCTCATCATCGAGGATGATCTCATTGGTCTCATTCTCAATACACCAGGCAACTTTAGCCAGCGTTGTCAACTTCATGGTGGCACAAACTGCTGTTGAAGCTAAGGGGAATACCGGCACATCGGGATTGTCCTGATCGATCTGTTCCACCAGCCCGATTTCAGTGCCGATGATAACCCCGTGTTCTCTGATTTCATCTTGATGATCCCTCACATAATTGACCATGCCTGAAGTGGACGCAACGAGGTCAGCTTTGTTCAACACTTCCATTCTGCATTCTGGATGCGCGATAAGCAGCGCGCCGGGGTGCTCTTTCTTCCCGTTTATAACATCATCAACGGTGAAATTATCATGAACGTAACAGTGCCCTTCCCAGGGAATGACGTCCGCTCCAGTCTGCTCTTGGCAGTATAACGCCAGATTACGGTCGGGCGTGAACAGAATCTGCCTGTCTCCGAGGGATCGCACCACCATAACCGCATTGCTCGAGGTGCAGCAGATATCGGACAGCGCCTTTACTTCAGCCGTGGAATTGACATAAGTTACAACAGTGGCGTCAGGGTACTTTTTCTTTGCTTCTTTTAATGCAGACGCATCGATCATTGCTGCCATCGGGCAGTTGGCTCGCCTGTCCGGCAGGAAGACCTTTTTTTCAGGATTCAATATCTTTGCTGTCTCTGCCATGAAGTCCACACCGCAGAAAACAATTTTTTCAGCATCTGTCCGCGTGGCTTCACGAGCCAACCCCAAAGAGTCTCCCAAAAAGTCAGCCAGCGCCTGTATCTCGAGCCGCTGGTAATTGTGAACCAGCAGCACTGTGTTTTTCTCTTTTTTTGCTCGTCTTATCCGCTCTGATAATTCATCAGCGGGCAAGATGAAATATTCTCTGATATCCGTCATTTACTTAGTCTTGCTTAAGGTATAGACTTACATACTTACTCACAAGTTATCAACAATTTTACGGGCAACCGTATATTTGACCTAAGTCCTTATTATTATGTTTATCAAGCAAAATATTTCATAGCATATTTTAGGGAAATGCTATTTTGCAAGAGTTATTCACAAAATACTAATGGTAAAAATAAGCTATTCTATTGAAATAATTCCACTTCTATCAGCCGTGATTATTGAGCTTATATTTTAAGCTCGAAAAGGTAGAATATAGTATCAAGATTTAAACTGTTTTAATGAGTTAGAAGAATCGCCTACAGAAAGATAAACTTAGCCGTAAAAATTGCTCCTAACAGATAAACCAACCAACTCGCTTCCCGCGCTCTGCCGGAGAATATTTTAAGGATAGAGTAAGAGATAAAGCCAAAAGCCAGTCCATCGGAAATGGAAAAGGTCAAGGGCATTCCCACCATAATGAGGAAAGCGGGAGTGGCTTCGGTGACGTCGGACCATTTAATTTTCGCAGCAGATTGAACCATCAGGCAGCCGACGACGATCAAGGCTGGCGCGGTTATGGGATACAGAAGCAGGGCGCTGCCTTCAGCCGCGGCAACTCCCCCTCCTATCATTCTAACCAACGGCGCGAAAAAGATTGCTGCGATAAACAGAATACCGGTGGTTACAGCCGTCAATCCGGTTCGTCCGCCCTCCTCGACGCCTGCGGCGGATTCAATATAGCTGGTTACAGTAGAAGTGCCCAGGAGCGCGCCGGCAACCGTTCCGGTCGCATCCGCCCAGAGCGCTTGCGACGCTCGCGGCAGTTTCCCCTCTTTAACGAGACCGGCGCGAGCACCCACACCGACCAACGTCCCGATGGTATCAAAGAAATCAGTGAAGAAAAAGACGATGACAATGGGGATCAGTTCCCAGCGGAAAACGCTCAGAAGGTCAGCTTTAAAGAAGGTCGGCGCAATACTGGGCGGCAGATCCGCAATGCCCTGCCATTTTATCTGTCCGGTCAACAGAGCCAGGATAAACGTCGCTAGAATTCCCCATAATATGGCGCCTTTTACCTTGCGAACCATCAGAATCAGAATCAGCACAAATCCGAATAGCGAGAGCAGGGCAGCCGGATGCGAGAGATCTCCAAGGCGCACAGCGCCTCCGGCATACTCGTATATCTTCAAACTGCTTAGAACCGATTCAGGATTTAAATTCCCCGAAAATGCGATACCAGCAAGCGGTCCGTTATCACGCATGATAATTCCCGCCTGCGATAAGCCGATAAACGCAATCAGGAAACCGATGCCTGCTGCCACTGAATACTTCAACGAATCAGGAATGACATCGAGAAGGGCTTGACGCAATTTGAACAGGTTCAGGATGAGGAATATGATGCCGGAAAACAGCACAATGCCCAAGGCGGTTTCCCAGGGAATCCCTGCTGCCAATACGACGGTAAAAGTGAAGAAGAAATTCTGCCCCATGCCGGACGCTAAGGCGATAGGGTAATTTGCTAATAACCCCATCATTATGGAGGCGAGTGCCGCGGAGATGCAGGTTGCCATCATAACCGCGTCGAAATCCATACCTGCTTGTGAAAGAACAGCCGGCTGCACAAAAATGATATATGCCATCGTCATAAAAGTGGTCGATCCGGCGATCACCTCAGTTTTCACTGAAGTCTGTTTTTCGGACAGGTGGAATATGTTCTCTAAAGCCATTTCGATTATTGCTATATTTCTGAAAGCCCTATAGATCCATCAATTCGAGTCGCTGGTATTATTCACCTCCAAGCATATTCAAATAACTCGTGCGATAGGAATTAGCCGCTGTCCATTCATATTCATAATAAATTTGAGTGCGGAAATTCAACGGATCATCGCCATCGGAGGGCCATCCTGAAAGGAATTGATCGTATTGGCCGATGATCTCATAAAAATATTGATCCCTCTTGTCATCCTCGGCAAGCGCTTTTGTGAAAAATTCCTGCGGAAGAAAATACGATTTCGCTCCCCAGGAGAGATCGCGCCATTCCTGAATCGTCCCATCATAGTTGATGGTTCCGCTGAGTCCCCCATCGGGACCGAAGTTCTTCGCTGCCCAGTATTCATAGGCGAGATACGATCCCAATTCACCCATAGCGGGATCATAATAAGTCCAGTGCTTGTCAGCAAAGGCTTTCGCTGCTGAGTTAATCCCGAGGGGATTATCATCATTACTGCAACT
Source organism: candidate division LCP-89 bacterium (assembly GCA_025774555.1). GTDB lineage: Bacteria > Electryoneota > B3-LCP > B3-LCP > B3-LCP > JALGVT01. Next base: position 46,482 of record JALGVT010000003.1, on the reverse strand, counting down.
GCTCAGCAATAATGAACAGGTTAAAGATGCCAGGACAACACCTCTGTACAGTGTCATGTAAATTTCAATCCCTTACCCAGTTCTGTTTCTATTGTAAAGCCTGAGACTACCGCCATTTAATTGAGCATCCCATAGTCTGGATCTGATCTTCAGGAGGCTGTTTTCCATCAAGCAGCAGATCAATTGCCTCCTTTAACTCACGACGCTTCACGGCTGAGGGCTCTTTCCAATTATCATCCATTCTACCATGATATGCCAGTTTGCGGTCTGTTCCATAGACGAAGAATTCCGGTGTGCAGACGGCGCCGAACGATTTAGTGACGGTCTGTTCAAGATCGTGAAGATAGGGGAAGCCGAAATTTTTATCCTTCCACCTCTTCTGCAGGTTCTGGAAGGAGTCTTCGGGATAACTGAACGGATCGTTGGCACAGATGCCGACCATTTGCGCGCTTTTTCCTTCCAGGTCTTTCCTGAGTTGGGTGAGACGGTCTTCAACGGCAACAGCATAAGGGCAATGGTTGCACATGAAAATGACGATCAGAACGTCCTTGTCCTGGAAGTCATCGCGTCTGTAACGGCTGCCATCAACAGCGGGCAGATCGAAATCCGGGCATGATGTGCCTAAAGGGATATTTATTCCATCTAAGAGAGCCATGATTTATCCTAGTATTTATACTTTAATACTGTTTCATGAATGATTTGGCGCTGGTCAAACTATTTCTCTGCGCAGCCTTTTTACCGGTATTCCCAACTGTTCGCGGTATTTCTGCACGGTACGCCGCGCAATTGAATATCCTTCGGTTTTAAGCAATTCCGCCAGTTTTTCGTCAGAATGTGGACTGGCTTTATTCTCTTTATCCACAATCTCTCGTAATTTCGCCTTAATGATCTTGGTGCTGACTTCTTCGCCGTCATCTGTTTCCATACGCTGACTGAAGAAATATTTAAGCTCGAAGACGCCGAAGTCAGTCTGCACGTATTTTCCATTGGTAACGCGTGAAATCGTGGCAATATCCATCTCTATTTCATCAGCGACATCCTGCAGAATCATCGGTTTTAGATGCTCTTTGCCAAACCGGAAGAAATCCTCCTGCTTCTTGACGATTGCCCGCATAGTACGGATCATAGTATTGCGGCGCTGGTGGATGGCGTTGATAAACCAACGAGCGGATTCCAGCTTTTTATACACAAATTCCTTGGTTTTCTTATCCACTTTCTTCTTAGACAACACCATGTCGCGATATTCGCTGTTGACGTGGAAATTGGGAATTGTGCCATCATGAAGATGAATCTCAAAACCATCGTCAACCTGCGTGACGATGAGATCGGGGGTGATGTAATTCTGCTTTTCATCGACCAGACCTTCGCCCGGTTTCGGGTTCAACTTTGTAACGATCTCAAAAGCGTCACGCACCTGCTCCAAGGTTATCTCAAGTTTCCTGGCAATGATCTCATATTTTTTATTGATGAATTCGTGATAGCATTCTTTGACCATCTTGAAGGCGATTGGATCAGGTTCTTTCTGGCTCTGCAATTGAATTAGCAGGCACTCACGAAGATCGCGGGCTGCTATCCCTGACGGATCGTAAGTTTGGATGCGCCTTAAGACTTTGAGTACCCGTTTTTCATCAACCTGCAGATCAGCGGCAATTTCTTCGACCGAGATTTCAAGGTATCCATCAGGATTCAGGTTACCTAAAATATATTCGCCTATCTCTATCCCGCTGCCAATCAGTCGATCCGTTCGAAGCTGAGAATAAATATGGTCTATCATGGAAAGTGAGGCAGCTCTGGGGATTTCATGAATCTCTACATTGGAAGGCAGAGAGCGTGGACGATATTCGTAATAATCCTCATCATTTAAAATATCTTCCCAATCCACTTCGTTTGCTTCAGTCTTGGGCTGCTTCTCCGCTTTATCCTCCTCGTCAAGTTCTTCTGCAGATTTCGGCAGAGGAAGTTCTTCTTCCTGTTCGGGGATATCCGCTTCCGGGGTTTCAGCCTCCTCCAGGAAAGGGTTCTCCTCAAGTTCCGAGTTGACGCGCAGTTCCAGTTCAAGCAGCGGAAGCTGGATCAACTCCGAACGTAGTATCTGCAACGGCTGAATGGTCTGTTCCAGCCGCATGCGCAAGTCTTGTCTTAAACTCTGGATCATTTTGGTTTATACAGGTGTTTCATCTTTCCAGTTTAAACGTTTCTCCTAAATATAATTTTCGTGCTTCCGGATCCTCGGCTAGAAAATCAGAAGTTCCGGTTTTCAATATTTTCCCCTCATATAACAGATAGGCGCGATCGGTAATGGATAGTGTCTCATGAACGTTATGATCGGTGATCAGCACGCCGATGCCGCGTTTTTTCAGATCGCGAACGAGGGTCTGCAGATCACCCACCGCGATGGGATCGATACCGGCAAAGGGCTCATCCAAGAGAATGAATTTCGGATCGGTTACCAGTGTCCGCGTTATCTCAACCCGGCGTCTCTCTCCACCCGATAGCGTAAATGCTTTACGATCAGCGAGATGGCTCACATGAAGCTCTTCAAGCAAGGATTCCAGCTTCTGTTTTCTCTCCTTTTTAGATAGTGGCAGCATTTCAAGAATCGCCAGAATATTCTCTTTTACAGTGAGTTTGCGGAATATTGAAGGTTCTTGTGACAGATATCCAATTCCAAGTCTGGCGCGGCGGTACATGGGCATTCTGGTAATGTCCTTCTCGTCGAGGAAGATGCTGCCTTGCGTCGCCCTTATCATCCCGGTCAACATGTAGAACGTGGTAGTCTTGCCAGCTCCGTTAGGACCTAGAAGTCCTACAATTTCACCCTGTGCAACTTCCGTTGAGACCCTGTTGACAACAGTTTTCTTTCCATACACCTTAACCAGCTCTTCACCGCGCAGCAGATACATCAATGCCCTCCTCGCATGGTCGGGACAGGCTCGTCTTCATCATTCACGCGATGCTCGAGATGTTTGGGGAAATATACGCCCTCAGTCCCTCCCTCAACGTAGATCCAGTCAACCCGCCTTTCGTTCATCCACATATCGATAAGGTCCCCGGAGACACGGTTGGCTCCCTTTCTCTGACCCTCTTCAATAATATAGTAAGTACTGGTTGCATTGCCGCGAACGTAAATGCTGTCAACTTCATCATCAATAAAAGTGATCTCTATCGTTTTGCCTGTCATCTTGTTCACTGGTAGAGGCGCTAATGAATCGACTGGCGAGGTTGCCACAGCCTGTCCGGTTAAGATTGCGCGCTCAAGGTGCTTTTCGGCGAAATAAACGTCAACGGTGTCTGCGATCAAGACATCCCTTTCGTGTTTGATAAGCGGACTGCCAATCAACCTGGAGCGTTCATCTGCGTTCCAGTAAAAGAGCTTATCTCCCCAGGCGTTGAAGTTTCCACGCTCAATGACGACATTATCAGTGACGACCGCGTATTCCGTTGCAAAGAGATATTCGATGATTTCACCTACGATGACCAGCGAATCATCTTCGCTGAAATTGCGCACGAGGCGGGGATTCTCTTTCATCATTCCGCGTTCTCTGGCGCGATAATATAGCCCGTGATCTCCGATTAAGACAAGGTCATCAGGCAGAGAGAAAATCTGCACGTTGCCGAAAAGCTGCGCTTCTTCACGAGCTTCACTGTAGATCACACGGTCACAGAAAATTAACAGCGAATCCTGTTCGATACGCACATTTCCTTCGGCGGTCGCTCTGCCATCAATTTCATAATAGACCGCTTCATCCGCCCACATCTCTCTGGTAGGCTCGATGAAATGAACGTTTTCTCTGGAAAAAAGACGACCTGATTCTTCTTCAAAGATGGCATGTTCGCAAAAAACAGAAAGCGTATCCTGAACAACCCATACATCGCCGTCAAGATAGCGAATCGCACCATTGGTACCGGTTTCGGTGCGCATCAGGTCGGCTCGGCGCAGTTCTATCGGCGTTTGCGACGACCCATTAATATGTAGAAAGAATAAAAGGAGCAACAGGACGTAATATTTTAATCGTTCCGGATTCATTCTCTCCTGCGCATGGTGTGACCGGTCGGATTCTCGATGGTCCAGGAAGAGAGATTTTGATCTGATTCGAAGTTGTAACCTCGCAGTGAATCCATCTCGGTCGTGAGAATAACCAGAGTATCGCTATGAACGCGCTTAGTGTCTTTATCCCAGTATAACCTCTCGGTCCTGAGCACTTCGCCGCTGTCAGATACTACCACAACGTCGCCCATCGCTAGGAACAGGTTGAGCTTTTCTTCAATCTTAGCTCTGGCAGACGTTAAAACAGATGAGTGCTTTCCCTGTGTATTGAAAAAATCTACGGTGACTCCGGAATCGAAAAGAGTGACCTGTTTCTTTTCAAACGTTTGTATGTACCCCGCATGAATGATAGATTGCAGTCTGCCGTTCTCGGTAATCTCAATCTTCCCTCCCCAGATTTCCTGATCAGGGAGCGTTTCATTGTTTTCGATCTGTCCTGAAGGTTCTTCGATTTTAGCGCAGCCGAAGAAGATCAACAGACAGAATCCTAATATAGAAAGAGATAAACTACGTAATGCCCGCTTTGAGAAGATCATGCAGATGAACTATACCGACTAATTTTTCTTCTTTATCCAGCACCACCAATTGTGTTATACTGTGCTTTTCCATGATGTGCACGGCGCGTGTAACCAGCGCTCCGGGGAAAATCGTTATGGGACCGGGTGACATGATATCTGCGGCTTTAATACTGGAGTGATCGGCGTTTTTTTCGATCAGCCGGCGCAGGTCACCATCGGTGACAATGCCCAGCAATTCATCATTACTGCCTAATACACAGGTGCACCCCAGCCGCTTGCCGGTCATTTCAACAATGGTTTCCCTGAGCGAGGTATGATGGTACACAATGGGAATCGCATCGCCGGTGTGCATGACCGTTTCGATTTTTAATAACAACCGTCTGCCGAGTATGCCTCCGGGGTGAAGCAGCGCGAAATCGTCTTCTGAAAAACCGCGTCTGTGGAGCAGAGCGATTGCCAGGGCGTCGCCCATCACCAATGCGGCGGTAGTGGAAGCCGTCGGGATGATATCCATAGGGCAGGCTTCTTCGACAACGGACACATCTATGACCACATCGCAATTCTGAGCCACAGGAGCATTGAGATCTCCGAGCAACGCTATGACCGGCGCGCCCAATAGACGAAATGCAGGAAGCAGAGTAGAGAGTTCCTCGGTTCTGCCGCTTTTCGATACAATGATGGCAACGTCCTGTGGATTAGCCACGCCCATATCACCATGTATCGCTTCGGCAGGGTGTAAAAACAGCGAAGGCGTTCCCGTCGAGGAGAGCGTCGCGGCAATTTTGCGCGCCACCAGACCGGATTTACCCATTCCGGTGAGAATGATTCTTCCGTTCCTCTTACTGCACGCTTCCATCAAATCGAGAGCCCTGACAACTTTGTCATCTATGCGCGACAATAAAGCTTCAACCGCTCGAGCTTCAACCTCGATGACTCTGCGAATTTCGTCTAACGAGTTTTCTGAATTTGGTGTAAGTTCAGTGACCATGGATTTTTATTTCAGTCAACAGCGAGAAACTGTTTCATCATTTCGTCCCATTTCCCCTGCGCATGGATGAGCATTTCACAGATTTCACGCACCGCTCCTCTGCCCCCTTCAAATTGCGACACAAAATGAACGTTTTCGCGTACGATGGGATGCGCGTCAGATGGAGCTGCCGAGAACCCGGCTCTTTTCAAAATGGGTAGATCAAAGAGGTCGTCGCCGATGAAAGCTACCTCACTCTCATGAAGTCCGGTCTCTTTTAATATTTCACTTAGCACCTGATCTTTGCGAAAACGCCCCTGATATACGATTTCAATACTCAATTCTGCAGCTCTTTCGGTCACAATACGAGATTCCCTGCCGGTAACGATACCTGCCTTGATACCGCAGGTCTGTAGCAGGTATATCCCGAAACCGTCCTTCACGTCAAAAGCCTTACTCTCGACCCAATCATTGCTGTAGATGAGCTGACCATCGGTGAGTGTGCCATCGACGTCCATCAGCACCAGTTTTATCGTTTGCAGTCTCTTGGTAATATCGTCAGATTTGTTGGTCATAGAATTCGGCATCTTATTTGCTATCAAAATAATTCATTTATAAAAGATTGTCAAGCAAATCCAAGTCTTTTTAGCGTTTAGGAAACTTGACATTCCCAATAAAAAAAAAGTGATAAATAACTTGCAGGCAAAAAACACGAAAATACTTGACTCTTCATGTTTTTGGTATTATGTTTTTCAGCTAAATTACCGGATCTTTAAAGACCTGTTATCGTATAATGTCTAATGTCAGTTCCTCATATATACGATTGACCCAAGAAAATGTCATTTTAAAATGAAATCTTTAGCGATTATCATACTACTCGGCTTAGTATTCCTGTGGATTGGGTGTACTGAGGATGATTCACCTGTCGCGACGAATATAGGGGTTACTATAGGCTGGCATAGAATACCACCCAATCTGGAGATCACCTCCGGGATATATTTCCCCATTCAAGCGATTATATCCGAACTGCATTCGAGCGATGTAGATTCAGTCAAAGCGATTATGGAGGATGATGGTGGAATCCAGGTTGCTCAATGCCGATTATATGACGATGCGAATGCCGTGGAGCGCGATGACGCTCTCGATTTTTGCAGTCCGTTTTCGGGCGATCTCGTAGCCCAAAACGGCATTTTCAGCCGCCAGATGAATGGGCAATTCGCACCGCAGGCAGGAAGCTACCAGATTTATCTGGAAGTCTGGTGGGATGGAAACAGCAAGCAGTCTGCCGATTCAACCATTATCGTTGCAGAAAGCACTCCTCCGGTGTTATCCGAACTGTTCTTCCCGACGGAACTGCCATCTGGATCAGGGTTCCCTGCAGTCCAGATACATCTCAAGGCTGTCGATAACGACATCTTAATCGGCGATTCGATTACGTCCGTTAGCATGACTCTGTATTCACCGTCTGGAACGGAACTGGAACTGTTCCCTCTTCTCGATCTGGGGAACGATCGCTATGGAATGGATCTGCGTCCACACTTAGCTGCTGGATATCCAAGCGGTGATTATGCATTTGCATTCAGGGCGTATGACACCTTTGAAACATCCAGCGATTCGTTTGGTATTACGAGATATATGGAAAACCTGGCTCCCAATATGGATATGCCTCAGTTTGATGACGAGGTGGAACTTCCTCCACCCGGATACATCAGAGAAGTCTTGATATCGGTTCTGACCTGGGACGATCAGCTCTATGCGGATGTAGATTCGGTCAATATGCTTTCGTATAAGCCGGATGGCACCTATGCCAATGACGGCAATCCCATCCCGCTGGTTGACAATGGTGAATGGGGGGATTTCGCCGCCGGTGATTCAGTCTTCTCCATCACGGCGGTTCTCTATGATACCTCGCTGGTCGGAGATTACGTCTTCACTTTTTGGGCCAGAGACTTTGCGGGCAATAAATCAGAAGATATCATCGATACACTTGTGGTGACTCCTTGAACCTGAAGTTAATTCTCTCAATTATTCTCATAACAGCTCTGAGTCTGGCAGTTGTCGCAGTTTCTTATGCACAGATACCAGGCAAGAGCGGTTTTCGCTTTATCTCGGAAGATCCGACCGAACCGATAGACTTTTTAGTCTCCAACGCCGTGATTGACATGGTTCCCGACGGACCGGATGTTTTAATGGGCACCGGCAACGGTTTGTCGATCTGGCATACCGCCGATTCAAGCTGGTCCTCCTATACCGAAGATTACGGGCTGGGTGAAGGCTCTATCTCGGCATTGGACGTTAAAGACGGCGTTATCTGGGCGGCGACGGCATATTCGGAAAGCACCTCTGAAGGGTGGCTGCCTGCAGGCGGCGGCGTTGGCTATTCGGATGACGGCGGCATGACCTGGACGTGGTATCCCCAGCCGGTCGATCCGCAGGACCCGGATACTTCCATCATTGCCGCACCGACTACCACGAACATACAGAACGTCACCTACGACCTGTTGATCACCTCTACGGAAGTATGGATAACATCCTGGGGTGGCGGACTGCGCAAATTCAGTTTCAGCGACAGTCTCTGGCATGTAGTCACACCGGACAATCAAAAGTTCGACGCCCTAGGCAATCGAAATCATCGCGCCTTTTCTGTTGCAGGTGATGACTCTATTCTCTGGGTCGGCACCGCGGAAGGGGTCAACAAATCCACCGACGGCGGTGAGAACTGGGTAAATTATAAAGCATCCAACGGTCTTTCGGGTGAATTCGTCACCGCTTTGGGAAGACAGCAGTGGGGTGATAACGACGTCATCTGGGCTTCAACCTGGCAGACAGACACAGGCGAATACTACGGCGTGACGCGTTCAGTTAATGAAGGCGAGACCTGGGAGGTTGTGCTCTCGCTTGATGACCAGACTCTGAAAGCTCATAATTTCGCTTTTGATGACTCTATAGTGTATGTGGCGACTAATTTGGGTCTATATAAATCGGTTGACGGCGGCGCGTACTGGGAGCTGATGCCGCCTATGCAGAGCAATCAGACTGGAGCTTACTTCGCTGATCCTGAAGTTTATTGTGCGCTGGCGCATCTGGGCATTCTCTGGGTAGGAACCGGAAACGGCATCGCCGCCAGCAGTGATAACGGCAACACCTGGGACATCATCCGCACCTATAATGATCCTGAACCAACCTACGCCTGTCCCAATCCGTTTCGTCCCAGATCCGATTACTTCATCAGTTTCGTCTATGAAATGCCATCTGCAGGCAACGTTACGATAAAAATCTATGATTTCGCGATGGATGAAGTTGCCACCGTGATCGATAATGCTCCCAGAGGACCCGGCGATCCGCCTGACACCTGGAATGGAAAGCGGAGCGACGGCAAAGACGTCGCCACGGGCGTTTATTACTACCGGGTGGACCGCAGCGGCGCCAGTTCAGTCTGGGGTAAGTTTGCGTTAATGTATTAAATAGCAAATAAATAATAAACAATAAATAATAAAATCTATCAGCTTAAAATGCAGAAGATAAAATGTAAAATTACGAGTAAGTCAATTTTATTTAGTGTCATTATTATTTTGATTTTCAGTTTTTCAGCAGGGAACTCGTTTGCCGGCACTAATGCGGGCACTGCGGGCGCGTTTCTGCGCATGGGACTGGGCGCGCGTGATCTGGCGATGGGCGACGTCGGGGTGGCAATTCCGGGCAACGGTTACGGCATCTATTACAATCCCGCATCTCTGCCCTACTTAGAAAAAAGAACCGCTTTGACCACTTACACCTATCTGGCGCTGGACCGCCAATTGAACTTCGTAGGTTTTGCATCGCCGCTTCATCCGCCGGCTGCTCAGCCGGGGAAAAAACTGTCCGCGGGCGTGGGGGTAGGCTGGATCAGCGCGGGAACCGGCGATCTGGTGGGAAGAAATAACAGCGGCGGGATTACCGGCGAGTTCGATTATTTCGATAATGCTTTTTATTTCGCTTTCGCGCTGCGTCTGGCAGACCGTGTTTCCGTGGGATTTGCGCCGAAAATTCTATACAGTTACTTCCCGGATTTGACTGAAAATGAATCTCTTACCACTTCGCGTCTCGGATTTGACGCGGGCATTTTAGTCAATCCCGTAGATCGTCTATACGTCGGCGTTCAAGTGAGAAACGTCAATGCTCAGAATCGCTGGGATACCAGCACGATTTACGGCAGTGACGGCACCACGACAACGGAGAAATTCCCGCAAATTTACCGCTTTGGAGCATCATACATTTTCGATTTCGGACTCCTTGCCACAGCAGAACTGGAAACCAGCGATTATGAAGACAACCAGATTCATGCCGGTCTGGAATACACGTATCTCGAACTTGTGCCATACGCCTTCAGTTTGAGAGCCGGATACGACGATAGTGACCTGGCATTCGGTTTCGGCGCTGGATTCGACGTATGGAAAGTTCGAGGGCAACTGGATTATGCTTACCAGATCCAGGATGTGCCGCCCTTCGATTCACAGGTTATATCTTTTGCAGTGAGCTTCTGATGAGAAAATATATAAACCTATGCCTGTCTTTATTGATCTGCTTCAGCCTTTTCTCAGTTTCACGGGCTGAGACTTCAGGATCACTTCCGCTTTTAAAGATTGCTCCTGACGCTCGTTCAGTGGCTCTGGGGGCAACCGGCGCGGCGGTACAGCACGGCGCCATGTCAGCTTTTCACAATCCGGCTCTGATGGCGTTCGCGGAACAGTCTCAGGCGTCATTTGGATACAGCGACTGGCTGCTTGATATCAGCATGCAGACGGCTGCCCTGCTTTTCAATTACGACCGCTTCACAACCGGTTTATCCATCAACACATACAGTGTTCCCGACATCGAAAGGCGTGTGCTTCCTTCTGACGATCCGATTGAGACTTTTTCCGCTCACGATTTTACCGGTGGCGGCAGTTTTGCTTATAAAATCAGCGATGATTTCGCCATCGGCTTAACCGGACGCTGGATTCACCAGGAGATCTACATCGAAGAGGCTAACGGCTATGCATTCGATGCCGGCGCGGCATACCGCCTGTTTAAGTTCAATACTACTTTTGGCGCGGCGGTCAGGAACCTGGGCAAGATGGACGCTCTGGAAGATGAAGAATCTCCTCTTCCAGCGGATGCCGTCGCAGGTTTCAGCAGTCTGATCTATCAAAAAGGGGATTTCGGTTTAAACGGTATGGCTGATGCTCAATTCATCTTCGATGATGACATAAGAGCACACGCCGGATTGGAAGGTTTCTGGCGAGAGAACCTTTTCCTCAGACTGGGATACCAGACGGGGAGTGAACTCAGAACCTATTCAGGCGGCGTCGGCATAGCGTGGAACCGATTTGGATTCGATTACGCTTTCCAGCCGATGGCTGAGGATTTTGAAGCGTCTCACAGATTCGGATTTAAAATAAAATTCTAATAGATAAACCACAAGGAGTAACAATGGCAAAGTATCGCGTCGCCTGGCTGCCGGGAGACGGCGTGGGCGTTGAGGTAATGGAAGCGGCTCGTCAGGTATTGGACGCTATCGATTTTGAAGCTGAATATATCCATGGAGATATCGGCTGGGAATTCTGGATGCACGAAGGGAACGCTCTGCCTGATCGCACTCTGAAGATGATGGAAGATACTGACTGCGCCCTCTTTGGCGCGATCACTTCCAAACCGAAGGATGAGGCGGCAACGGAGCTGGATACTTCGCTTCAGGACAAAGCCTTAGTCTATTTCAGTCCGATTGTCCGTCTGCGACAGGAATTGAATCTGCACACTAACATGCGTCCCTGCAAAGCATATCCTGGTAATCCGCTGAACTACAAGGATGACATAGACCTGATAGTCTTCAGGGAGAATACTGAAGGCATGTACGGCGGCGTCGAATTTCATCCGGTGCCGCAGACAGTGTTCGATGCGCTCAGTATCCACCCCAAGATGAAGAAATTCGGAGAGCACTCGCTGGATGATCTGGCAATTTCAACCCGAATCATGAGTCGCAAGGGGTGTGAGAGCATCGTTTCTCAGGCTTTTCAGTTCGCCAAAACATTCAATCGCAAATCTGTCACCATCGTCGATAAGCCCAACGTTTTGCGCGAAACCGGCGGATTGATGATTCGTTCCGCTCGCAAGATTGCTGAAGATTATGCGGATATACCTCTCTGGGAAACCAATATCGACGCGCAGTGCATGTGGCTGTTGAAGAATCCCGGTGATTATGACGTGCTGGTGGCGGAGAACATGTTTGGTGACATCATATCCGACCTCTGCGCACAATTAGTCGGCGGTCTGGGCTTTGCATGCGCTGGCAATATCGGCGATAACTACGCCGTCTTCGAACCGACTCACGGATCGGCGCCGAAATATACCGGCATGTACAAGGTCAACCCGATAGCGACAATCCTGTCAGCGAAGATGATGCTGGATTGGCTGGGTGAAGCAGAGAAGGCTTCCCGCATCGAGAAAGCTGTTTCCGCGGTCATCGCGGAGGGCAAGGTCCGTACTTATGACATGGGCGGCAGCGCCAAAACCCTTGAGATGTCCCAGGCTATCGTAGCAAAGCTGTAACGAGAAGCAAAGGTTTTAGAGAACCGGTTATCCAGATAAAACAAGCCACAAGCCCAACTCGGTTCTGAGTTTGGGCTTATTTTTTGCTCAGAATTACTATGATGATAGTGTTTTTTTGTTCGCAAAGGGGAAAAACATACAACGCTTTAATGAAAAAGCAGAGATAAAACAAAAAATAAGCAAGCAACAGAACTAACGATTCCTAAAATATGCCTGAATTTAAACGTTTAAGTCCGCCCGGACCATTTACAGCTTTAATGGGCGCTTATTCGCACGGAATAAGCGTTCCTTTGCCCGGGGCTGACCTGATTTTTCTGACCGGTCAGAAAGCAATGGACAGCAGCGGTAACGTGATCGCTCCGGGTGATCCTACAGGACAGACGGAGTACGTCTTCGAAAGCATTAAAACCATTTTAGCGGAAACAGGCGCAACCATAGATGACGTGGTAAGAGCGCAAATATATGTTACTGATATGAATGATTTTCCTGCCATATCGAAGATCAGAAACCGCTATTTTGAAAAAGCGCTGCCGGTTTCCACCATGGTTGAAGTAAATGGTCTCTCCAAAAAGGGCTGCTGTGTGGAGATCGCGGTTACTGCGGTTAAATATTACGAGAAGCAATAGTCATCTCGATCTTATAACTCAATGTCTTCAACAGGTGACAATTTATTCGCGCAGCTCCGCAAACCCGGCGTTATCGATTTAGTGCGCAAGGAACTGCCTCGAACACTGCCCGCAGAATATATCAGACTTAAGGTGGCTTATTGTGCCATCTGCGGCGGTGATATTGCCTCATATAAGGGGCAAGCTAATGAAAACTTTCCGTTCACCATCGGACATGAATATTTCGGGACTATCACAGCAACTGCTTCTGATGTCTTGGAATTTAATGAAGGCGACAGTGTGGCAGTCGATCCTAACTTCAGATGCGGGGAATGCGACTTCTGTTTATCCGGGATGTCCAATCACTGTGAAAAAAGCGGTATCAACCTGTTTGAACCTCGAGGACTCGCTCATTTCGTAGATATACATTGTTCGTACCTGCATAAGATACCATCTTTTAAACAGGATTTTTTAGGGGCTTTAATCGAACCGCTTTCGTGTTCGCTTTATGCTATAGATCAGGCGTTTATCGCAAATTCCGAGCGAATACTTATCCTCGGCTGCGGAGGACAAGGCACTCTATTGACTTTTGCACTGACTAACCGGTTCCCGGGCGTGGAGATCGATCTTTACGATCCGAACCAAGCTAAAGTTGCAAACCTCCACGATGCCTTTTCATTAAATACGACGTTACTGGATCAACCGCCTCCAATTCCCACATACCCTTTAGTTTTTGAGGCATCGGGTCAGTCGAAGGGATTCGATTATGCGGCGGCGGCGATTGCTAAAGGCGGGCAAATTGTAGTTATCAGCCGCTATAGAAAGCAGAAAGCACATATACCCGAAGAGCTACCGAGAAGCGGTTGTCAGATCACCTTTTCGCACTTAAATGGAAATGGGGAGCCGTTTATACGCGCTATTGACCTTTTAGCATCAAGCTGGAGAAAAAGCTATAACAGACTAATCAAGATCGAATCATTTAACGATCTAGCAAATGTATTTAAAGGGCTGGATCAATCAAGTTACAGCAAAATCGTTGTCAAGATAAACTGAAAACATTGACCTAGGAATAAGACAATGAAAAATACGCAAGAGATTTTTACCGGATTCACCAAGAAGCCTTTTCTGATCGCTGGAAACTGCGCACTCGAAACTGAATCATTAGCTCGTGAAGTGGCGGCATGCCTGAAGAGTATTGCCGAGGAATTGGATATAACTGTCATCTTCAAGGGTTCCTATTCCAAAGCAAACCGAACCCGACAGGACTCTTTTCACGGAACCGGGATCGAAAAGGGACTTGACCTATTGCGGCTTGTCAAATCCGAATACGGTCTTCCCGTCACATCGGATGTGCATGAAATCGGCGAAATCGATCAAGCGGCTGAAGCGCTGGATATTATTCAGATTCCCGCCTTGCTGTGCAAGAACACAAGCATTCTCCATGCTGCCGGGGATACAGGATCGATAGTCAATATCAAGAAGGGACATTTCATCACAGCTTATGATATGAGGTATTCCGTTGAGAAAGTTGCTTCGCGCGGCAACAAGAGGATAATGATTACAGAACGCGGCAACCTCTTTGGTTATGCCGATACCATTGTGGATTTCAGATCTATCGATATACTCAAATCAATCGGTTGCCCTATAGTCTTCGATGCGTCTCATTCCGTCAGGAACACATCCAGGCGCTCAGAAGACCCGGAAGGCGGCACTCCCGAAGCGATAAACCTGCTGACGCGCTGCGCTGCGGCGGCTGGCGCACACGGGTTGTTCGCAGAGACTCATCCATCACCGCAGGATGCTCTCTGTGATTCCGTTGTAGCCTATCCGTTGAACAACCTGAAAAGACTAATGCAAGAATTCATGGCGCTTCGCAAAACCGTCGATGATATAAATAAGCGCGCTAACCGACCGATTCAGGTAAAACTGAAGCGCACAGCCGGATAGAGAATATGGATATAATCCGCAACTTTTCTCCCGCCGCCGCCGATGCCAGGGATTTGTGGCAAAAGTATTTAAGCGATCCTCTGCTCTACCCCCGCCAGGATGAATTCAAATCTTTGATTAAAGAAGTCTGCACCGGATTGAAACAGCTCTTGGCGACAGAATCACAGCCTATGCTGCTTTCTTCGGCAGGCACAGGCGCTTTGGAATGCGCTGTCGGATCTTTACCTGTTGAGTCAAAGGCTGTGGTGATCCGAAATGGTTATTTCGGGCAGCGGTTATACGAGATTGCCTCTTTTCATCTGCATTCGGTACACACCTTTGATATACCATTCGGAGCTGCCTTCAGCGATCGTAACACAGAGAGCTTTTCTGCATTTTTAGAGAAGACGCAAGCGGACGTTGTTATCGCCGTTCACCTCGAATCGTCATCGGGTCTTGTCAATGACGTCAGGATGATTTGCAGCGTGGCTAAAGCACACGGCGCATTTACCATCATCGACGGCATATCATCAGCAGGCGCCCTGCCCTGCAGACTGGATGAATGGGGTATCGACTGTTTCGTGGCGTCAGCGTACAAAGCGCTGCTCTGCCCCGCGGGATTGAGTTTCATCATTGCGAATGATTTGTTCTTAAAGCAGGCTAAGCGAAAGTGGTCGTATTATTTTGATATAGGAAGAATGATAGAAACGGCGCACAGAGACAGCTTTCTCTGGAGTCCAAACGTTCTGAGCCTTTTATGCATAAGGGATATTGCCGCTTCTATTCTGACATCCGGGGAGATAAAGTATTTCAGCATACAGGAAGCAAAGGCAGCTCAATTCAGAGACTATCTACTAAAGAAAGATATCATCATTTTCGGCGATCCTGATTTTCTGTCTCCCTGCTTCACTGCGATTGAATTATATGACAACAACGCCGATCTATGGCTGTCGGATTTAAAAGAACGTCATGGCATTATAATTGGTAAAGGTTTAGGGGCGAATTCCGACCGCTTTCTGAGGATAGGTCATTACCCCAATACCACCGCAGCCGAATACGAAAGGTTAAGCCGTGCTATTACTGAGACAGACCGTGCTTTGAAAAGGCGGTGAATCAAAGCAGAATAAAATACTCGACACTCTTGAAAAAGCGGCTGTTGCCGCTTGATTTTTTTAATTTAGTTGCTTATCTTATAGGATATTCTATTTCTGACAGTTGGCTATGCGAATCGTCCAAACAGTTCTGCTCTGCGCATTATTACTGATACTGGTATCGTGTGATCTCTTCACGACGCGATCGACGGAACCCCCATTTGAAAGCGGGTCTCCCTGGATCCCTCCAATTCAGGTTGAACAGATATTCAGCAATATGACTCAGGCAATAGCTGAACTGAACAGCGATCACTATATGCGCTGTTTCTTTGGACCCGATGACCTGGATGAAGAGTATATATTTATACCAACGCCCAATGCCGCTGGCTGGTCTCTGGCGGAGGACTGGGGTTACGACGAAGAGAAGCAGACTATCGAATATCTCTTTTCGTTGATTTCACCGGAATCGCCGGGATACCTCGCTTTCGGCGAAGGCGAACAACTCATGTATGGTAATGAAGATTCCGTCTGGGTGACGAAGCCCTATACCTTGAGCATATCAGTCGAAGATCCCGGTTCAAACATGCCGCAGATGGTTACCGGTGAGGCGGATTTCTACTTAGCTCAAAACAGCATAGGCTACTGGGCGATCTACCGCTGGGAAGACATCGAAGGGGATCCGCCCTGGACGGAATTAAAAGCGTGGTTGTATTAGCCTCAGGAGGCTCAAAATGTATAAATCAATCGAAATCAAAAATTTCCGACTGTTCAAGGACTTCACGATTGAAGGACTGGGAAGAGTCAATTTAATTGTAGGAAAGAATAATGTTGGGAAGACCTCGCTGCTTGAAGCGCTTTTCCTTCAACAGGGACCGAGTAATCCAACTTTAGAACTTCGGATCAACACTATGAGAGGATTAGAGGATTTCGGAAATAATCCAAAGGAAATCTGGGGTTCATTATTTTATAAATCAGACTTGCAAAATAAAATAAAAATATCTACAATAGATGACTCAGATATTCCAAGAACAATAAAAATTGCACTAACGACGCTTTCAGGGAAGTATGTCACCAAAAATGGACAGGAGAATATCCAGGAAATGTTAGCGGATACATCTTCCGTTCTCAATCTACAGAAGGAATATATAGAGAAGAATAAGAAACACTTGGCAACCAGAGCTTTCCCAGTATCCGAGGGTATCCAGTTCCAATCGAAAAAGGACATTCATCGCCCTAATGGTCATTTTATTGGCGCAAGAACACGCACGAAACACTCAGATAATGCTAAGCTTTTTGGTAATTTGGCAAAGGAGAAGCGGGAAAAACAGCTAATAAAGTATCTTAATGAGATTGAACCTAACCTGAGAAGCCTTTCTGTACTCCTACTTGGATCAGAATCAATCATATGGGGTGATATAGGTGATGAAAAACTTCTTCCAATCTTTGCACTTGGTGATGGTATTAACAGATTATTGAATATAATCCTCGCAATCTTAAACTCATCTGAAGGTATTGTTCTCATAGATGAAATCGAGAATGGTCTTTATCATAAAAATATGGTAAAAGTATGGAGAGCAATCTATGATATAGCAGACGAGAATAATGTCCAGGTCTTCGCAACCACACACAGCGATGAATGCGTTGAGGCTGCAAGGCAGGCTTTTGAAGGTGTTGGGGAAGATGAATTCAAATTCTTCAGATTAAGACGGAAAGATGAAAGGATTGAAGCCGTAGGTCTGGATTGGGAAATGCTTAACGCTTCTGCTGAAATGGGTCTGGAGGTGCGGTAGCAATGAATAGAGAGAAACAGGAACCTATCAGCAAAGCAAAGTTAGTTCTCGTTGAGGGTATGGATGAAGTGAATATTTTGAATTCGCTCTTTTCTGCTTGGAATATCCAAGATATTGAAGTTCGAGAGGCGGGCGGGAAACACAACATGCGACCGAACCTTAAAGCGATCTCTATAAACGACTCTTTTAGAGATAACGTTTATTCGGTTGGTATTATTAGAGATGCTGACGAGAGTTTTGACGACACATGGGCAAGTATTTGCGGTGCTCTAAGTGACGCAAATCTTCCAGTCCCACAGGAACCAATGATCTCTACAAGTGACACACCGAATGTAACTGTTATGATTCTCCCGAATAATGAGGATCAAGGAATGCTCGAAGATGTTTTCGCAAAGAGTATTGATAATAGACTTATCAATTGTGTCGATACATACTATAATTGCATGCGAGAACAAGAAGCATTCAAAACTAAAAACTTAGCAAAATCTCAGATATATACTTACCTTTCAGTAAAAGAAGATCCAAGCCTTCGC
The DNA here is from genome assembly GCA_025774555.1 of candidate division LCP-89 bacterium. Taxonomy (GTDB): domain Bacteria; phylum Electryoneota; class B3-LCP; order B3-LCP; family B3-LCP; genus JALGVT01. The sequence continues at coordinate 28,437 of JALGVT010000003.1, read as the reverse complement.
CTTGGTGAATCAGCAGCAAAAAGCGGCTACTGGGGCTTCGATCATCAGGCATTTTCAGAGATAAAAACATTTCTGGAATCTCTATGAGATATTCTCTTATAGCAATACTGCTTTCTGCTATGTTTTTAATCACCGGCTGCCTGAATCCCTTCGCTCCGGTTCTGGGCGATCCATCAGAATCGCTCTGGACAGATCAGCAGACGGTTGGTGAACTGCTTGACAACTTCCGTAATTCCTATAACCTGCGGGATTCACTGCGCTATTCGGACTGTCTTGATGATAATTTCACGTTCCTTTTTTACGACGTGGAAAACGCCCGCGATGACCAGTGGGGCAGGGATACGGATTTAAAGACCACCGGCGGACTGTTCCGCAATTTCGATGAGATTCACCTGACCTGGTATGCGGTGGCAGGTAATATCCAGGAATTTGCCTTTGAAGATTCCAGCCTCGAATTCAACGTCAGTTTCAACCTGTCCATTTACGGTTCGGCAGGCGGTTCTTATTACGACCTTTACGGTCTGGCGCAGTTCACGGTATTCAAAGAAGAAAATGACCGCTTCAGGATTATAACCTGGAAAGATAATTCATACTTCTAACGTTTGGAAATAGATCATGAAACTTGGAATTAATGTTGACCACATCGCCACGCTTCGTCAGGCTCGAGGCGGAGTTGAACCCGATCCTGTTGCGGCGGCGATTTTAGCCGATCAGTCAGGCGCGGACAGTATCGTCTGCCACCTGCGGGAAGACAGGCGGCACATTCAGGACCGCGACCTCGAGCTGATCCGCAAGGTGATTCACAGCCGTTTGAACATGGAAATGGCTGCAACGCAGGAGATGATTGAGAAAGCTCTCCTGATCCAACCAGAAATCTGCACCATTGTGCCTGAGAAACGCGAAGAGAGAACGACCGAGAGCGGTCTGGACGTTCTCGCGCACTCTGCGAAATTAAAAGACGCCATTGAAACGCTGAACAGCTCCGGGATCGAAGTCAGTCTATTTATCGATCCGGACCTCGCTGTGATCAAGGAATCGGCAAGAATAGGCGCTCAGGCTGTTGAACTGCACACCGGCAGTTACGCGGAAACCAAAGATGAAGCATCCCGTGAAATAGCGCTCGATGATCTGGCGGGGGCAGCCATTGCGGCTGAGAAGATGGGGCTTTTCGTCGCCGCAGGTCACGGATTGAATTACCATAATACTATGGACGTTACCACCATCGCAGAGATAAAAGAACTGAACATCGGTCATTCAGTTATTTCGAGGGCGGCTTTTGTGGGCTTGACCAAGGCTGTTGAAGATATGCGTTACTTGATAGATCGTTAAATTAACTGCAATAGAGGAACAAACATGCGCAAGGAAACTGGATTTGCCTGCATTACAATTATTATAACGGCTATGCTTTTCATAGGATGCAGCAGTGACGGCGGTGGCGGGACTAATCCGCCAGTTAATCAGCCGCCAACAGTAACTATAACATCCTCAACACCTGATAGCATCTACTTCAATGATAGCATCGAATTCACCTGGCAGGGCGACGATTCTGACGGTAGCATAGACAAATATTTCGCCGGTTTGGACGGAGTTCTTATAGAGACGACACAGACATCCGCTCAATACAGCGGCTTCAATATGGGTGAAGACCATACTTTCTCTGTCTATGCCGTTGATAATGACGGAGCTGAATCAAGTGAAGAGACGGTTGATTTCGCTGTTTACCCCTATGCGCCAGAGATCCAACTGCTTGCTTATGGCGAAGGAGTAACAGATGACGATAATGATGGTTACTGGACAGAATTTAACGTCCGCTGGGCGCCCGACGTGCCAACCGGTTCTGCGGTCGATTTAAGATTGGTCGTGATGATTCGCCCATCGTATGGCAGTTCCGCCGAGATTGCCGACAGTTCCGATCTGATTACCAGGAATCCTGGTGATGAAGATACTCTGACATTCACCTTACCGATTATCTCCAAAGATATGTATGATTTAAAGGTTGAGTTGCATAATGTCTCTGGAGACAATCTGCAAACAATCGACTACGAAGCAGAAACCAGCCTGACACAAATTGGTTTAGAGCAGTTCGACGGCTTCAACGCCTGGTTCGATGACGCCTGGACGGATAACGCAGTTGACGTCAACGGCGACGATTATTACGAAAGCATCGAAGTCTGGTGGGATGCTGACGCCAGTCTGGATCGCGGCAGCGTCAAAGTAAATATCTACGAACGGGATTCAACGGGAGCGGAACGCTATCTGAATGAATACTGGCTCTATGAAGTCGAAGGAACAGGCGATCAAGACGCCAAGTCCTTCAACATTATTGCCGGTATTACCTTCGATGACTATGACTACCGATTGGTACTGCTGGATGAGGATGACAACCTGCTGGATGAATTGGATTACGGCGAAGATCCCGACTTGATGGACATTCCGCTGGGCAATTCCGGCAGTCTGCACACTCAAACACAGGCAATCAATACCTTAAAATAGAATAAACAGGCAGACACAATGAAAGATAAACTCAAAGAACTCTTCCCTGAGATCGGAATGATTCAGGATGACGATATCCGCGATAAAACATTGGCAACTCTGGAAGATGCCGTCACTCTCGGTGGTTGGACGCTGGATGATCTGGACGTCGTGCCCTTCACTCTTTTAATCAATGATACGAAATGTTCATGGCTTAAGCATACGAGAGCGGTAACTCGGATGGCTATTGCCTGCGGTAAAGTCATGGACGAAGAGTATAGCGATAATTACAAGATCAACTTCGATTACCTCGTCTCCGGCGCACTCCTGCATGACGTTGGCAAACTCCTCGAATATGAGAGAACGGATTCCGGCTTTATAAAGAGCCGCTGCGGCAAACTCTTAAGACATCCTTTCTCCGGAGCCGGTCTCTGCACCAAGCACGGGCTGCCTGATGACGTTGTACATATCGTGGCGGTGCACGCCAAGGAGGGGCAAGGCGGATACCGCTCTCCAGAAGCAGTTGCGGTACATCACGCGGATTTCATCAACTTTGAACCGTTGCGTGACCTGTGATCGATAAACTACCTGCCAATATCAAAGCCGTCCTCTTCGACATGGACGGCGTCCTGATAGATTCTATGCCCTACCACGTTTCATCGTGGCAGAAAATCTTCCGCGATTACAACATCGAAGTGTCTGCTTTAGCGCTGCAACGCGCCGAGGGTGAAAAGGCAAAGATCACTATGCGGCGCATCGCCAAAAAGCATGGGATCAACTGGTCAGATGAAGATCTGGACAGATTAGTCGAAAAAAAGCGAGCCATCTACCGCAAGATTGCTCCTCGGGGCATGCGCAAGATAGCTTTAGATGCAGTTAAGTTCTGTAGAGAACGGGGATTACAAACAGCAATTGTAACCGGATCGGTCAGACCAAATTTAGAATGGACACTGGCAAAAAAAGAGCGAAACTTATTTGACTTTATCCTGAGTTCTGAGTATTATAAGCATAGTAAGCCTCATCCGGAGCCTTACTTGAATGCCGCGGTGCATTTAGGCGTTAAACCTGCGGACTGTTTAGTGATAGAAAACGCTCCCCTCGGTATTCAAAGCGCATTATCTGCTGGAATGATCTGCCTGGCGATCACGACAACACTTCCGGTCGAAGATTTGAAAGCGGCTGATAAGGTCATTTCCGATCTCGATCAGCTCAAAGACCTCTTCGTAAACATAAGTGAAGTATAGAATAAATGGAAGGAAAGAGCGTGCCACCCAAAGGAACTTGGACAATTGAGCGGCATATAATGCTGCAGGAGAAGGCTCACCCTGATGCAAGTGGTGATTTCACTCAGCTTTTAATGGATATTGCTCTGGCAGGCAAGATCATCAGCAGGGAAGTCAACAAAGCTGGTCTGGTTGAAATATTAGGTCTGACTGGCGAGACCAATGTGCAGGGTGAACAGGTTCAGAAATTGGACGATTATGCCAACCACACCATCCTGAGCATTTTAGACAGATCCGGCAGGGTCTGCATTCTCGGCACTGAAGAGAACAGTGAACCTATCCGCATTCTCCCTCCCTATGAAGCAGGCAACTACGCGGTTTCATTGGATCCGTTGGATGGATCATCCAACATCGATGCGAATGTTTCTGTCGGCACTATCTTCTCTATCCACCGTAAAGTATCTAAGGGACCAAGGGGCGAAGATGAAGACCTTCTGCAAAAGGGCAATAAACAATTAGCAGCCGGTTATATCATCTATGGATCATCCACCATGATGGTCTATTCTACAGGGAACGGCGTCCACGGTTTTACGCTGGATCCCTCCGTGGGTGAATTTCTGCTTTCGCATCCGGACATTCGCATTCCAAAACGCGGCTCGGTCTATAGCGTGAATGAAGGCAATTCCCTCTTCTGGTCCAAGGGTATAACGGAATACATCCACTATCTGAAGCAGCGAGATGAGCAGAGCGGTCGTCCTTATTCTTCGAGATATATCGGATCGCTGGTGTCCGATTTTCACAGAAATCTGCTGCATGGCGGTATCTTCCTCTATCCTGCAGATTTCAAGGATCCCAATAAAACACAAGGTAAACTTCGCCTTCTGTACGAAGCTGCTCCTATGGCTTTTATTGTGGAACATGCCGGAGGTTACGCCTCAGACGGCAGACAGAACATTCTGGATATCGAAGCGACTGAACTGCATCAACGAACTCCGTTGATTGTCGGTAGTTACGAAGATGTTAAGGAATGCGAGAAATTCATCGCCGAATATGACAACGACAAATTGGATGTTAAAGAGAAGAAGAAATAGTCAAGATATAACAGCCCTGGAATAACGAAAGGGGCTGTCCCAAAAGTCTATAAACTGTCATTGTCCCATAGGGATGCCTTCGGCACAAACGAAGTGTGATAATCTCTTAGTGCTTGTAAAATAGGAGATTGCCACGTCACTTCGTTCCTCGCAATGACGTTGTTTTCTTCTTTTGGGACAGCCCCTTCTTTGTTCTGACAAGATTTATTGGTAGACTGCTCCGAAGGTCAGTAGGACTCCTTCGGTAAAAGCGGGTCCGAAGGTCCATAGGAGTCCTACGGACCTGCCTTCGCAGGAATGACAAAATAGGTGTATTTCTACAGTCTTATAGTAAACTCTCACAGATCATTTTCTATTTCTTTGATTTGTGGAAAATAGAGATGATTTCCGAAATTATGCTGACGGCAATTTCAGCGGGCGTATTTGCTCCTATTTCCAGACCGATAGGCGCGTGAACGCGGTCAAGTTCTTCCTCAGAAAATCCATCTGCTTGTAGTTTTTTCCACATCTGTGCCTTCTTCCGTCGGCTGCATATCATGCCGAGGTACTCAAAGGGTTTTCGCAGCACACCTTTTAAGACTTCGTAATCAGTATCATGGCTTCTGGTTACGATAACGACAAAAGCTGGCTGTAAAAACTCATTTTCGGCAGTTAAATCGGAATAATTACCTATTCTGCAATCAGCAGCTTGTGGAAATCTCTCCGCTGTCGCGAATTCCTGGCGATCCTCAAAGATCAGGTATGGATAACCGAGCTGTGCAACTATGTTCGCCAATGATAATCCGACATGTCCTCCGCCGAAGATATACAACCTCGGGAAGCGCTTCAGCGGCTCGATGAAAAACTCCACTATGCCACCACAGATCATCCCGGTGGAAGTTTTTTCTATATCATCAAGGTTATAGGTGATCCTGCGAGTTTTTCCCTGCTCTATTGAAGTAATTGCTTCTTTAATAACCAGAGCTTCAACTGCTGATCCGCCTATCGTTCCGGTTATAGTTCCGTCTAAGCGAACTATCATCTTGGCTCCGACTTCACGCGGAGTTGAACCTTTAGTGCCAATTACCGTAACTAAAGCGGATGGGATGCCCTCTTTTTCCAGTTTGACCAGTTCGTTCCAGATATCCAGTTTATGCCTCCTGAACTTTATTTAATTAAAAGCAGTTTATTCATGCTTAAGCAACTCTTCCCTGTATTCACGCTTTTAACATTCAGCTTGCAGAAATAGATCCCGCTGGCGAAAGAACTGCCGTCCCAATAAGATACAAAATATTGTCGGATAAGTCAAGAAATATATTGCAAGGCGGAATTTTTATAAAACGCATGAATCACAGATTACTCAGATTATATGGATTTTGGCTTAGCCATCACTTCGGGACACGAATCAAATCAAACCGTCAACAGAGCGTCAGGTCATCGCTACGCTAAGGACCTGACGCAACCATGCTTCGTTCCGTCGGGGGGCGGACCAGAAGCATGCCACCCGGCGCATGAAAAGAAGGGCGCACGGCAAGTGCGCCTCTACAATAATACTATTATATCTCAGCAGAAAAACTCGGATTCATCCGAAGTAGCCACTTCGTGCGGGAAAACCAACCTACGAAAAAAGCCAGACCCATAATTGGATCTGGCTTTTCATTTTATTCGCAGGGTTATGCTCTCTGTACCCGCAGGGTCCTTTTGAACATTTCTCTGCCTACAAGGAGTGCAAAACCTGTATTGGTTATGAGATAGCGTTTCCACATGCGTCGTGGTTCCTGCAGGAAGCGGTAGAACCATTCCATCCCCCAGTTCTGCATCCAGACCGGCGCACGCTTGGTGACACCAGCGATGACGTCGAAACTGCCGCCCACGCCATGTACCACCGGCACGTTCATCTTATACAGCCATTGGGAAACGAACTTTTCTTTTTTCGGCGAACCGAAGGCGAGGAATATGATGTCCGCGCGGCTTTCGCGGATTTCACCGGCAACCCGCTCTTCTTCTTCAGGACGGAAGTAACCATCCCGATAACCGGCAACTTTCAGATTAGGATATTTTTCGGTGTACATGTCAACGACTTTACGGACAACTTCAGGCTTTGCTCCCAGGAAATAAATGGAGTGCCCTTTAGCAGCAGCGCGTTCAACGAGACGTTCCATTAGATCGGTGCCGTTGACCCTGCCGGGAATAACATTCTTCATATATCTGGAGAGCCATACTAACGGCATCCCGTCTGCACCGACTAAATCGGCATTGTTGATGATTCCACGAAGATGGCGGTCAGCTTTCGCTTTTACCAATTTGGCAACGTTGACGACGACTATTTGATGTGGCACGCCGGAACGAATAAAGTCTTCGCAACGGGCAAGCGTATCCTCCAGTGATACCTTATCAACTCTGACTTTGAAGAAAGAAGTTTTTTCAATTTTCATGTGTCCCCCGTCAGAAACTACCAATTAGAGAAAGTGTCATCACATAATTGATGGTCAGGTCAGGTCTTCAGTAATTTAAGTTTCTGGTTTTCAGGGAGAAACGGAGTTCTTGCTTGTTGTGTTTTGAGAAAGGATTTAGTGAAAGAAGAAAATTTAGCAAGTGCAGTCCGTGGTTCTCCCGATCATTTTGTTTTCATGTAAATAATACGGCAAATCACCAGATCAATTGGTGATCTGGGGCACATTTTTTAAAATATTAATTTTTACTGAATCTGAATGACATATAATCCGCAGAATCTCCGATTATAAATTACACCTAAGAAAACAAAGCAGCGTAAGAGAAGGAAAATATAAAGTATGTGGGTATCTAATTTGAAAAATTAGTGAGAAAAAGGTGAATGCCCTGCGGCATTCACCCCCCTTTTAAACAATTATTTGAGATTCCTTATTCATATCCATAATATTTTAAAACAGACGAATCTTACTTAATATATAGAACAAAAATGATAAAGTCAAGCAATTCTTAAAGAAAAATGAGAAATTTAATTATTGTCAATATCGCCTTAGTAAAAAACCATCGGATTCATCCTGGGGAAATGTTGGGAGGGGACGCCATTTCACCCGCTAGACCCGATGGTTAAAGGTTACTGACAAATTTCATCCATTATAAGGATTAATCTGATTAAAGTCAAGGACAAAATGAATGTGTTTTGTATCACATTTACTCATTATGTCAAGTATCAGCCGTACAATAATGGCTCTGAGAGAAGTTATTGAATTTACGGAACTATTCGATTTCACTGCCGTTTTTAAGATATATCTCTTAGGAAAAGCTTCAACTTCTCAAGATGTCTATTCACTATCTGCACAAGAAAAACCTGTTAGCTATCCTGTTTTCGTTATCTTCGTTATTCCTGATATCGCCAGATAATACGGCATTCAGCCAGATTCTGACTCTACCAGTCTACGACCTTGTTCTCGATCCGGCTTTCATCGATAGCATGGATACTGACCCTGCATCTCTGCAGACACATCCGGGAATCTTGACATATGAGGGAACCGCCTATTCATGCCGGGTGAGATATCGTGGATCTACCACGTTGAATCTGCCGAAGCGATCCTGGAAAATATATTTCGATAATGATGGACCGGAAGGTTTAGAAGAGACAAACCTGAATGCTGAATATCGCGATATTTCACTATGCAGGAATTACTTATGCATGGCGCTATCGCGCACTGCGGGCTTACCGACACCGGACACGCGGTTCGTCTCATTTATAGTCAATGGCGAATACCGGGGCGTGCATCATGAGATAGAACAAGTTGATGATACCTTCTTTAAAAGGCGTGATCTGGGTGACGGCTGCACCTTCAAAGCGATTTCGCACGGCGCTCGATTTGCTCCTCCATTATATAGTGAAAAACTGACAATCTACAACCAACCCAAAAGTTCGCTGGGCGCCTCTGTGGATACTTTAGGCGCTCGATTTGCATTTATACAGCATGCAACGCCGGATGAAGTTTCCGAGGAGATAGATAAGATTGTTGATGGATCAAATGTCATGGCGTATTTTGCGCTGCAATATGCCATCGGAAATAATGACGGATTCAGCAAGAATTATTTCCTTCATTTACGAGACGATGGACGCTACGTCATGGTTCCGTGGGATTGTGATGCCACCTTAGGCAATAACTGGTTAGGCATATATTTAGGTCAGGTGAACCGCAAATCGTATTCCTTCTTAGGCCATCAGGCGATTTTTCAGAGACTGCTTTCTGTTCCGCAATATCGCAGTGTGTTTTTCAATAAACTGAATACAATTGTATCGACCGGCTTTTCCAGCGTCTCTGATATTGCGATTGAGGTTTATGACCAAATTCGTCACGATATCTATCTGGACACCTATAAAAAAGGCAGCAATGAGGAATTCGATCAGGAGCTAACAGCTATCCTGGATTTCATGAATGGGCGATCGGGTTATCTATACGACCTGGATTGGTTCCATCGGATCGAACTCACTCGATTCACAGCTTCACCCGACTATATTTCGAGCGGTGATGATCTAATTCACTTTGAAGCAGAATTAGAGGAACAGCCTCATTCTGTTCTGGCAGTGGTGATAGATACAGATGGGATAATTGCAGAGGTAGAACTGTTTGACGATGGAACGTCCGGTGATGTTACTGCAGGTGATTTGATCTATTCTGCAGACGCTGCCTTTCCAGAACTGCAACCTCCCCTCTATTACGGCTTTTTACCCAAGCCCAATTCGAGCGAGGGCTATCCTACCCCACCGGCAGGCTGGCATGAGTTTGGATACTACCCCCTGTCGCTGCCTTCAATACAACTCAACTCACAGCCGCCTGCGTTGAACGATGCTTTCATCGAGAGTTTTTACTTTGATCCCGGCACCGGAACGCACTATTTTGTGGTAAGGAATATGTCCAACAGGATCATTGACTTTTCGGGATGCGTTATCCGGCTGGGCAGGACTCACAGACTACTGCGGCTGCCGCCGATGAACGATTTGAACCCCGCAGAAACGTTCTTTGTTACAAACCATTATGATTGGCTGACAGGTTTGGAGCCTGACAGCAGAATCATCGGCGGTTTTTATTTTCAACCGATGACAGGTGATACAGTTTATATTGAGACTTCCTCGGGATCGATTATTTCTTCGAGAGTTGTGCCTGATGTGAATGAGGGAAAAGAGTTCGTGGGAACGGTCGTGATCAACGAAATCAACTACCATAGCAGCGATGATTTCGATCCGGGGGACTGGATCGAACTTTACGCGCATTCTGAAATAGAAGACCTGAGCGGATGGACGCTGCGGGACAGCCGCTATGATCATAAATATACGATCCCTGAGGAAATCGCTCTGCCACTAAACGAATACCTGATTATCGCTTCAGATACAACCTCTTTTAAGGTATGCTTTCCTCATGCTGAAGATGTAATCGGTGGATTCTATTTCGGATTTTCCGGCGGCGGTGAAGACATTCGCCTCCATGACGCCGAAGGTAATCTGGTGGACTGGGTATCCTACGACGACAATCTCCCCTGGCCCGAAGAAGCGGATGGCGATGGCAATACGCTTGAACTTACCAATCCGGCTCTGCCAAACTATAATGCTGAATACTGGCTGGCTTCTTCAGTTCAGTATTCACACGGCACACCTGGTGTGGTTAATTCTGTATATGAGGAGATTCCTGATACTAATAATTTGAGTATCCCCGATACATGGGAATTGATTTCTGTCTATCCGAATCCATCTAACAGCCAGATTAAGATCAAGTTTTCAGCTCCTGAAGCAGGAGATTTGAGGATTTCCATTTTCGACATAATGGGACGCAAAATAGCGCATCTGGAAGAATCGGTTTCTTCAGCGGGTTTCTCGGCTATATCATGGAATGGTAAGAATCTCAATGGCGTGCCGGTCTCTTCTGGAATCTATTTCATTCAAATCGAAGCTAACGACCTGTCTTCATGTAAAAAAGCAGTTCTGATCAAATAAACTATAGAGATATGATAAAAGGATTGAAAGGTTTGAATAAGAGCTGGATGTTGCTGACTGCGTGTTTGCTGATTATTTGCAACGGTGATTCGGAAGCGCTCGCCCAGGAACTGCGAAGTTACTATATTGTATGTGATTCTGCTGATTTTGCTTATATTGTAAATCATCCTGAGGACAGATTCTACATTGACTGTTCTTTTGAATTTGATGGCGTGATCTGGGATGATGCGCGCATACGGCTGCGCGGTGAATCTAGTCTGGAATATCCCAAGAAATCATTCAAAGTTAATTTTGACGCGGATAACCGATATTACGGGCGGGACAAAGTCAACCTCATATCAGAATGGATAGATCCAACTTTTTCCCATGAATATCTCTCTTATGATCTTTACCAGCAAGCCGGGCTATTTGCATCGTCGACCTGGTTCGTAAAAATGTATGTGAACGGCGATTACATGGGTCTTTTCCTTGACGTAGAGCAGATCGATGAGCACTATCTGTCGATGGGCAGTCTGCCGGACGACGCTTCAATTTACAAAGCTGATGATTACGGCTGCGTGCTGTCCCTGAATGAATCTGTGGAAGAAATATGGGAAAAGAAAACCAACGAAACCAGCGGTTTTTATGACTTGTGCGGCTTGATTGAATGGTTGGATACAACTCCTGATGACCAATTTTTCGAAGTCCTGAACGATCACTTCGACGTTCAATATTTAGCTCGCGTCATTGCGGTCAATGCACTTTGCGGCAACCAATCGACCTATTACCATAATTACTATATGATTCACGATATCGGTAAAAATGGGCATTGGTATTTTGTGCCCTGGGACATGGATAAAACTTTTGGCTACTGGTCGAGTTACGAAAATCCCAACTATTTCCGCTCCGGACACCAGTTACTGAGCACCTTGAACCAATTGACCAGCAGATGCTGGCTTGATGAATCGATGCGTGAATTGATCTATAATGAGCTGGACGATTTAACAGAAAACGTCTTCACACAAAGCTACTACATCGCCAAAACCGAAGCGTTAACCGACCTGCTTTACGATGCAGTGGCAGCGGACACCTTTAAACAGTTCACCACCGAACAGTTTCTGACGGATCTAGCTGAGATTCCCATTGAGGTCGTCAGCCGTTCCATCAGCATCGAAGACAGGGTGAACCACGATCCACTGCCTTTTGATATTTATCCAGCGGTCATTTCTCCCTCAGGCGTTTATTTTTCATGGAGACCGACAACTTCAAATGATGGTTCCAATATCAGTTATGAATTATGGATCGGAGACAATCTGAATTTCGATGGCGATCTGACCATTATTGATGGATTGACGGAAACAAGTCTTCTTTACGATGGACTGAGCCAGGGGAATCACTACTGGCGAGTGGTCGCGGTGACGGATGCCGGTGGCGCAACAAGATCGCTTTCATTCTTTCACAAGATAAAATTGAAAGCAGGATCGATCGAGGGAACGATCGTAACAAGTCTCATCGATACTGACACAACCTGGGATCTGACTGGCAGTCCATACAGTCTGCCGGAAGGATTGACGATTTCTCAGGGCGCAGTGTTGTCAATAGAGCCGGGGGTGATGGTCGGCATTGGATCCGGAAAATCCATCGTTATTGAGGGGGGACTGTCCGCGGTTGGAATCGTTGATGACTCAATTCGTTTTGTGCCGCTTAATCCTGCATCTGACTGGGCGTCCATCATCATCGACAACCCGAGCGGCGAAGCGCTATTCAGCTATGTCTCGATAATAGGAAGCAGCAGCGACGGTAACGGTCCGGTTGCCGTGCCCGGCGGTATGATACAGGTAAGCCAAGGTGCACTCAGCATTTATGATTCGAATCTCAGCTCGGGAGCTTCGGGAGCATTGTCAACGGATTCATCCGCCGTACACCTGGAACGCGTAACTTTTTCCGATTTTTACAGCTCCGATCTCATTTTTATCCGTTACGGCTGCATAGCCATGCGTTCATGCAGTTATAAACCGGGTCAATCTGAACAAAGCATTTCTGACGTCGTGGATATAAATTGGGTGGTTGATGAATCCGAGATTACTGGCTGCAGTTTCTTCGGATGCAACGATGATATGATCGACCTCGATGGCGTACAGAATTTGGACATCAGCAGGAACACAATCCGGGGAGCTTTTGAAAAGGGAATAAACCTCGGTTATGCTTCAACGAACATCTCAATAAGCAATAACATCGTGACCGCTTGCAGCATCGGCGTCGGGCTTAAAGATCACTCAAGCGCAGTCCTCTTTAATAATGTATCGACGCTGAATAAAGTAGGTTTTGCCATATTTGAAGGCGATTCACTTCAGGCTGTGGCGCGGAACAACGTATTCTGGAATAATGATGATGATATACACTACTCACCGACGGCGGACTTAACCATTGAATACTGCCTGACGGGCGAAACGCTGCCTTTTCCGAGTCAGGGAAACCTCAGCACAGACCCTCTCTTTGTCGATCCATGGAATCTGAATCTATATCCACAAGCGTATTCTCCATTGATCGACGCGGGATACGGCACCGATCAGCCGCCTCTGGATATAGATTACCATGAAAGGCTGGACGCTCTTCATATATCCAATACCGGCGCGGGTGAAATCGATTACGTCGATATCGGCGTAATCGAATTCGATCCGGAGGGAAAGATAATCGGACCTCCACCTGAACCTCCGCAAGTTGAGGTATTCACTCTTGCCCAAAACTATCCTAACCCATTCAACTCAGCAACCCGCATTGAATTTACAATTCAGGATGGCAGTTGGGCGGAAGTTGAGGTTTTCGACATTACCGGGCGCAGGGTCTATCACAGATCATTTACCAATCAGAATACAGGACCGATTTCTATGATCTGGAATGGCACAAGTAATGCGGGTTCCTATTTATCGTCCGGCATCTACTTATGCAGAGTTCGCCAGAAGATGGGCAGCCAAACGATCAAGATGGCGCTGTTAAAATGAACGGTTAGCATATTTTCAACAACAACTTAATCGGTTGGATTTATAAGGAGGGGACAACAATGAATGAATCCAAGTTTGAGGTCAACCTTGAATTCCAGGCAGTAAAAATAACGGTGCACGGTGTTCCTGACAGACCGGGCATTGCCGCCGAAATATTTCAGCGTTTAAGTCAGGAAGAGATCAACGTCGAACTTGTCGTACAGAGTCCAGGCGGCGGCGCTGTCACCGATATTTCACTCGCAGTAATATATGATGACTTCCAGAAAACGAAGAAAGCGCTGGAGGTTTTAATAAGCGAAATCGGCGCATCTGGAATCTCAAAAGATGAAAATGTAGCCTTAATAACGCTCGCTAAAGACGATTTGTCTAAGATCCCTGGGGTGGCTGCGAGAATGTTTCGCTGCCTTGCTAACCAGAATATCAATATAGACCTCATCTCAACCAGCCTTAGTAATATAACCTGTATCATCGGCAGGGAAGGCGCAGCTTCTGCCAGACAGGCGCTCTGTGACGAGTTTGGCGCCCTGATCTGAATCTGAACTTATACTCCCCGTTCTTACCATTTCATCCACACTTTGCGCTACTTCAGAGGTGGTTCATTTTCTCCCCCTTCAGGGTATAAAATACCCTATCCCTCATAATTTCCTTCTAAAAACTACCAATTTGAAGCAGGATGACCGATATTAGATACGGAGATGTATTTAACATGAGGCATCTTGTGCGTCGCGCGCATATTCACATTATAGACGATGAAGCCGACATCTGCATTCTACTGGCTGAAGCTTTAGCTTCAGAGGAATGGATTATCGATTGGAGTACGAATCCTTTTGAAGGTTTGGAGAAAGTACGTTCGGAGACCTGCGAACTCGTGCTGCTCGATATAAAGATGCCGGAAATATCAGGACTCGAATTGCTGCCTCAAATAAAGAAGGCGACGCCGGAAACTGCCGTTTTAATGATGAGCGCGTATGGCAATATCCAGATGGCGGTTCAGGCGATGAAACTGGGTGCAGAAGATTACATAGAGAAACCATTTAGAGTATTGGAAGAGATTCAGCTGCTCGTTAAACGACTGGTTGATGCCGCAGCTATGCGTATGGAGAACCGCCTTTTACGGCAGCAACTCGAAGAGAGATTCGCTCTTGACGGTTTAATCAGCGCCAGTCCTTTAATGCAGGAGGTTTTCTCTTTAATCAAGCGAGTCGCGCCGATTCCCACGACTGTTCTCATTCAAGGTGAAACGGGTACAGGCAAAGATCTGATGGCTCGCACTTTATATCGCTACAGCAAACGATCGCATGGACCGTTTGTCAGTGTGAACTGTGGGGGTCTGCCGGAAACCCTGCTGGAATCGCTCCTTTTTGGGCATGAGAAGGGCGCTTTCACGGGAGCGATTCGTCGCAGCCGCGGTTACTTTGAGGAGGCTGAAGGAGGAATTCTGTTTCTGGATGAGATCGGTGATACGCCAATGTCTTTACAGGTGAAGCTGCTGCGCGTATTGCAGGAACATTTGTTTCGGCGAATTGGCGGCGATCAGGAGATACGAGCGGATGTTCGGCTTATAGCGGCAACAAATAAGGATCTCAAGAAAGAGGTAAAGAAGGGTAATTTTAGAGATGATCTATATTTCAGGCTGAATGTGATTACAGTTACACTACCCCCACTTCGAGACCGCCGCGAGGACATTCCTCTATTAGCGCGTTATTTCGTCGATAAATATGCTAAGGCATTCAAATGTCCTGCCTGCGACATCACGGCTGACGCGATGGACTACCTGTATGACCATGAATGGCAGGGCAACGTGCGCGAGATGGAAAATATAATAGAGCGGGCAGTTGCTCTCTCCAACGGATCCCCACTCACAAGTGAAGATTTGGCAGGTGATTCTATTCCACGCCGCAGAAACTGGATATCCGAGATGCTCAATCTTCCAATCAGAGAAGCGCGGCAGGAATTCGAGCGTAGATACCTGGTTGAAAACCTGCAGCGACATAACGGCAGTGTCACGAAGGCATCGATCACCGCAGGTCTGCCTCGTCAGAACTATCACCGTAAAATGAAGCAGCTGGGCATTCCGCCCAGTCGTCAATTGATCTCCTGATCATCGAATGCACGGTTGAGTTCAAGTATAATCTACACGTGATTATCACAAATTTATGACAAGGTATTTATTTTATGACATAAAATAAATCATTATATATCAGTCATTTATGATCATAATGCAGATAATTTCGTCGCAATATTGCGACAGAAGCATGTTGCTTTTAGAATTAATTTGTCATCATGCCACATTATCGGTAAAAATGCAGTTTCAACAACCTGATATTTAACTACTTGTGAAAACTGGCATGCAGATTGTATAATGACTGGTTGACAATCGCAACACAACTGAATTGGTAATAACAAATCATCAAAACAAGAACACCTTGGAGGAATTATGGGACAGCAACAACTCTTACTCATCGTCTTGTCAGTGATCATCGTCGGAATCGCGGTGGTCGTGGGAATCAACATGTTTAATGACCAGGCGGCGTCATCTAACCTCGATGCAGTCACAGCGGACCTGGTCAACCTGGCATCTCGCGCTCAGCAGCACCATCGTCGTCCGACAGCTATGGGCGGTGGCGGCGGTGATTTCAACCTGTTGACAGCTAACGCAGCCGGACTTGCATACCTGACTACTCAGCCGACCAATGAGAACGGTACCTATACGATCAGCACTGCTGGCGGTCCTACTAAGGTCATTATTACGGGTGTTGGTAACGAGGACGGTGATGGTGATGGCGTAAACTGCACTGCCACAGTCGATGTCTGGGATGACAGCATTTCCGTAGCAGTTACTAACCGTTAGCCAAATATCGTAGGATCCATCGCTGGTGATGTTTCACCATCGAACCTGACCATAGCCGCCGGCGTTTCGGCTAAGCGAACCGCCGGCGTGCTATGATTTGTAATTGTAATAAGTCAACACCCTCTTTTATTCATAGTTTTTATATCAATCAAATCAACTTAACTATTAGTGGATTAGAGATGGGATACTGGCAACCGCAAATATTGTTTTGCCCGGCGCGACCTCTGTCAAAAGCTGAAAAGGCGTGGTTGCTGGATTACTATTTCCCGTATTACATATATCTCAACAGGCAGGCGGAAGATCATCTCTCCCGCCTTTTACAATTTTGTAATTGACACATACGGAGTCACATGGCTGAATTTCGATATCAGGGTATTGGCATCTCAGGACGCATAGTCCAGGGAATGGTATCAGCCCGGAATAAGCGGGATGCTCTGAAGAGGGCAGAAGAGATCGCAAAAACACGGCGCTTCAAATTGAAGGATCTTGCCAAGAAGGCGACATTCGTCTATAAAGTTCGCAAGGGACGCGAGGCGGCAATTACTGGACAACAGAAGGCGTTCAGTGCGGATGAAGTCCGGCGAGCTTTGGAGAAAATGGGCTATAACGTCCAATCAATACAGAAACGGCTCTTCGATTATAAGATGAAGCCTCCTTCAAAAGAGATTGTGATGTTCATCCGCCTTTCAGCGGATCTCTTGCGGGAGAAGCTTCCTTATGATGAAATCCTGAATTTGTTATCCAATGACATGGATAATAAGGCTTTGCAGCAGACACTGAAGGAAATTAATCAGGATCTAAAGGACGGTAAAGACGGCGTAGAAGTTTATGGCAAACAGGCGGACGCGCTTGGCAAATTCCCGGCACACATGTTAGGTGTTGCATCGAAATCGGGCAATATGGTGGAGATTTATGAATCGACCGCGAAATTTCTGGAGAGAAACGAAGAATTCAAGAAGAATCTTAAAAGCGCTCTAATTATGCCCATAGTCGTGGTTTTAGCGCTTCTCGGCGCGGTGCTCTTTTACGTTGCCTATATTTTCCCACAGACAGCCAATATGTTTCTTAAGTTCGATATTGATCTGCCTCCGATGACTGCAGGAACTCTGGAGTTATCAAGGTGGCTTCAATCGAACGCTTGGATCATTTTGACTATAATTGGCGGTCTTAGTGTGTTTCTGGCGCGTTTTTTCAAATCAAACAGGGGGAAATACCTGACCTCAAAATACCTGATAAAAGTGCCAGTTATCGGGACGCTCATGCACAAGACGTCCATAGAGATATGGTGCCGTGTGTTCTATTCACTCTACTCTGGATCGGGCGAGAACATCGAGGCAATTCGTATTGCATCCGAGGCTTGCAGGAGTCCTTACATGGAGCGCCAGATTAAGGAGATTGCGATTCCGCTGATGTTGAAGGAGGGGCAGGGTTTGATTGAAGCGCTTGAAAAAACCGGGGTATTCACTCGCAATGCTCTGTCCCGGTTGCATTCCGGCGCAGAAACCGGCACCATTCGTGAAACTGCCCTGCAAGTTGCCAATTACTATGAAAAGGAGACGACACATAAGCTCCGTAACATAATCGACTTGATTCAGGTAATAATAGCGATGCTGATTATGGTTGTTATGACCGCGATAACAATTATCAGTTCGGAAACTGCCGTTATCAAGCCGAAGATGCCAGGTGTGCAGTAATCGATGGTTGTTAAGGATGAAATTAAAGGGGCGACTCGCTCAGGCGAGTTTTTGGTACAGAGAGGAGTCATCGATCAAGAGCTTCTCGAGAAAGCTATTCTCCTTCAGTCCGCTGAGGTTGGCGAGAGGAGAAAGCTCGGTGAGATTCTTGTCGAGGACCTTAATTGTGACCGGCATGCCATATATCGTGAACTTGCCAATATATATGCCTTTTCTGAGATTGAACTTGACGATGAGGAAATAAACGAGCGCAGGGTTCAGTTTATAAAAAATCTGTATGAGACTCTTGAAAAAGAAGACAGAAACCTATTGCTCACGAATGATATACTTCCGTTTCGCATTGAAGATAAAAGCAGTGACACGCTTCTGGTCTTAACTGATGATCCAACGGACAGGGAACGCGTTCTGCTCGCAAAAAAGTTAAGGTTTCGCCATATCGAGATGGCTTACGCCCGCCGGGAAGCTGTCAAAAAATGGATTGAAACGGTTTATCCGACTACGAATGAATTTCTGCAGATAATAGAAGAAACTACCAATATTGAAAACATTGATGATGGCGGCGGCGAGGAGAGTGTTGATGAGGAAGCTCTGGATCAGGAGATCAACCAATCCCTTCTTACTAACCTGATTGAAGGATGTCTTTTGGAAGCAACGCGTCGCAGTAGTTCAGATATTCATATTATACCAGGAGTTAATAACTCTACTGATTTCCATTTCCGGATTGATGGCAAACTTCAACACTGGCACACACAGGAGTTAATCAAGCCGGAAGCTATTGCAGCCGTGGTTAAGGACCGTTCTCGAAACATTGACCGGTTTGAACGTGAAATCGCTCAGGACGGCTTTATACAGAGAAACATTGACGAACACCTTATCCGTTATCGTGTTTCCATCATTCCGATTGTGGCGACTGAATACAAACGCAAGCTGGAATCAATCGTTATCCGCGTGTTGGATGATCGTAAAGTTATTACCGATCTGAAAAAACTGGGATTTCAGAAACAGGCAAAAAAGGATTTTATGAAAGCGATCACCAAGCCGCAGGGAATGGTGATTTTAACAGGACCCACGGGTTCGGGTAAGTCAACGACGCTGGTTGCAGCCTTGCATCAGGTGATCACTCCAGAGCTGAATATTTTGACGGTCGAAGATCCTGTAGAGTACCTCATCAAGGGAGCACGGCAGATTAAAATCAGCCATACTCTCGATTTTGAAGCGGCAATCCGAGCTATATTACGTCACGATCCTGATATTGTCATGGTTGGTGAGATGCGCGATAAGGCAACAGCAGATATAGCGATCAAATTGGCGAATACAGGACACTTGACCTTTTCAACGCTGCATACAAATGATGCTCCAGCAGCCGTCTCACGACTCTTCAAGATGGACGTAGAGCCTTTTCTGATAGCCTACGCCATTAACATCGTGGTAGCTCAGCGGTTGGTCCGAACATTATGCCCGGAGTGCAAAGTTGAAGATACTGATCTCGATCTGGAAGTTCCACTCAGTCTTGGATTCAGCGAAAAAGAGATCGAAAACACTGTGTTCTATAAGAAAGTCGGCTGTGATAAGTGCAACAACGGATATAAGGGAAGAGCCGCAATTCATGAAGCGCTTTATTTTACCAAGGAGATCAGGCGGCTCATACTGGATTCAGGCGACGACATTGATGAAGATGCGATCCGCGATGAGGCGATAAAGAACAAGATGCTAACTCTGCGCGCTTCGGGAAGAGAGAGAATCAAAGAAGGCATCACCACCTGCGAGGAGATCGCTTTTGCGACTGCTGAGGATTAGAGAGAAACAGAGATTAAAATACTTTTAGAGGTAGTATTATGATGAACACGGGACAGATACTGTTAGTGCTTGGCGCTCTTGTACTTTTCAGCATGTTGCTGCCATCAGTGAACCAGTCTATCTTATATAACGACCGAACGCTAATATCTACAAATTCGGAAATCACAGCGATTTCTCTCTGCGAGAAATTTCTTGGGGAAGCGAGCACGATGGTTTTCGACGAAGTATGTGTTTCATCGCGACCTCAATCAACGAGCCAGCTTACAGCATCGGCTTCATTTGGTTCCGAAACTGGTGAATCCTATCCGAATTTCGACGATATCGATGATTTTCATGGCATTGCATTTCAGGATTCAACAACCCTGCCTTCAGTATTGTTCAATATAGTCGGCAGTGTTTCATACGTCGATCCAAACAATCCATCTAATAACTTAAGTTCAAAAACCTTTTTAAAACGGTTGCGGATTTCTGTTACAGGACCTTATCTGGTTAATCCCTCGTCAGGAAAGCCTGTAACCGTCTATTTAGAACAGATATTTGCTTTCTTTTAAATTGTAAGGCGACAGTACGCTTGAGGTAAAACAGACTATGGCTGAGAGTATCCTGATCGTAGATGATGATATGGAAGTCCGCGATTTATGTATGGATTCATTATCCAATGAAGAATACGAAGTCGTGACTTCGGCGAGTGGCGAAGAGGCTTACGAGCTTGCACAGAAAAACAATTTCGACCTCGTTCTCTCGGACATACGCATGCCCGGGATGGATGGTCTGGAGTTATTCAGTAATTTACGTGAACTCGACCCGAACCAGAGCATAATCATGTTTTCTGGTTTCGGTGACGTCGATGCCGCAGTGGAAGCGATGAAACAAGGCGCTTTCGACTACCTTTCAAAGCCGTTAATACTGGACGAGCTGAAGATCACCATAAAAATGGCGCTTCAGCAAAACCGTTTGCAAGAAGAGAATAAAAAACTAAAATTAGAATTGCAAGAGACACTGGCTGCATTAACCGAAACACCGCCTTCCATTCCACTTCTTGCAAATATTCCAGAGAGAATAATAAAGGAGTTTCTTGAATCCGGGAAAATGGAGACGTATGATCCACAGGAGATCATTCTACCGGAGGGTAATACTGACAGGCAATTATACATTATCTTTGAGGGTGAAATATCTGTGCGACAGGAAGGTTCAGAACTTTATCGCCTGGGGAAATTTGATTGTTACGGTGAGATGCACATCTTTCGCCCCAATCTCAGCACACAGTGCCTGATCGCCACTGCCAGCAGCAGTGTATTGTGTCTGGAACGTGATGCTATAATCAATTTCTTTAATCATAAAGAAGAGAAATTATTCAAGCATTTTATACTGAATATATTAAATTCGATTCATAAAAAACTGCGACGTTCGGGAAACCGTATTTGTCAGTTAGAAACCGCTTTGAGGAAATAAACCATGAGCACAATGCTTGATATGGTCGGGTCATTCATTATCGGTGGACTCCTGATGATGATGATTTTGAGGGTCAACGCCAACTTCAACCAGATGTCAATCGAAGACAGGCTCGAGTTGATAGTTCAGGAGAGTCTAACGGAATTGGTCGAAGAGGTAGAATATGACTTTAGAAAAATTGGCTTTGGAATTCAGAATTCAGCATTAGCTATAATCAGCGCAGACACAAGTTCCATTTCGTTTTTTGCTGACCTGGATAACAATGGTTCGCTCGAAACCATCTCTTATCAACTTGGATCGACGGCTGAAGTTTCAGGCACTCTCAATCCGAGGGACAGAATTCTGCGTCGTTCGGTGGATGGTCAATCATACGGTGGTTCGCTTGGTGTAACTAATTTCCAGCTTACCTTATATGATATAAGCAGAACAGTAACGGCTGATTTAACTCTCGTAAAAAGTCTTGATTATCTAATAACTGTAGAAAGCCCTTACCCTTCTGATACAACCTACGCTATCTCTTCGTGGCGTGGAACTATAAGACCAAGGAATCTATAAACGATAATTATGTTTAGATTAAAACCATATAGCGGAGGCAGACGACCCAGGATTTCACTGGAAGTAAAAGAACAAAACAGGAGGATAGAAAAATGGGACGCTTCTCAATTATCCTAGTCGTCGGTTTTACAATCGTTGCAGGCAGCATGAAGATGAATCTCACGCGCCTGGGCCGCGATGCGAATCAGATCAGCAACGATAGGTACGAAGAAGCTGCAGCCAGACAGAGCACCAACAGCGCAATTAATTTGTGTCTGTATGAACTCAATCAAGATTTTACATGGCGTGATGGATTCTCACAACAGTCGCTTGGCTGCGGCCAATTCGACGCAACTATAACCGATAATAGCTCCGACTCAACTTTGGGTCTGGACGAACTTCGGATAACAATCAATGGGAGTTACGGCTTCGGGAACGCATTTGCTGACGTGGAGATTCGAAAATCGGCATTCTCTGAATTTGCATACTTCACGAATAATGAACCGCCTATATACTTTATCAGCGGTGATACGATGCGAGGTCCGATTCACACCAATGGTCAGTTTCACATCTGGGGTGACCCGGTATTCTACGGCTATGTATCGATGCACGCTAATAATTACTACGGGTGGGGCGACCCGGAATTTAAAGCTGGGGTAAATTTTGGTTGTGATGAAATCACTCTTCCATTAGACCTGTCGATTCTAATAGGAAGAGCTGAAAGTGGCGGTGTGAGTTTCGATAATGAGACACATATCGAATTTCTGAACGACGGAACTTTCAACTGGGCAACGACACGACCGGAGACCACATGGGCTGGTCATTCGGTGGTAAGTATCGTTCAGACACCCATTAGCGGCAATACAACGATAGAGGGAACGAACGGAGTTATCGCCACCAAGAACGGAGAGGATATTTCTGTTAAGGGAACTGTAAATGGACAGGTAACGGTTCTTTCCGATGGCGATATCCTGATTGAGGATGACATCCTGTATCATGAAGATCCTTTGACCAATCCAACCGCAGATGACATGTTAGGTCTGATTTCAAGAAATGACATTATCCTCCTGGATAATGCGGCGAATCAAAATAATTGCACAATCCATGCGACATTGATGGCTTTGAACGAATCGTTCTATGTAGAGAACTATTCTGGGGGATCACCTCGCGGAGTACTGACTATTCTGGGGGGATTAGTCCAAGATGAACGAGGTCCCGTCGGCACCTTTGGTTATAGCGGCATTCGATCTGGTTACCAGAAGAATTACGTTTATGATCAGCGTTTCATGACGAAGGCGCCGCCATTTTATCCTGTTTTCAGCCGAAATACGATAACTTCGTGGTATGAATAGTATCCGAAAAGCATTAAGAAGTCAGGCGTTGAAACCGATATAAAAATAAGGGGCGGTCTGTAGTATTACAGATCATAATTTGGGGGAAATATCCGAGGGCCGGCATCGGTCTTATAAATGAAATGGATGCACAAGCTGAGATAGAATGCAACGGCGAATAAAAGATAAACACGCACAGGTCAGGATGAAGACCGTATGAACGGGCGCCGCTCCGCCCCGACCCCCGCGGCGCCTCCGGCCTTCGGAAATAATATCCCCGATTCGCACAGCACCATGCTCGGGATTGGTTAGCCTTTCCCAGCGGAAAAATAGTAACTGCGCCATCCAGATCACACCTCAGGCGCACATCCCAGAAAAAAAATCAATCGTCCGAGGCGGACTATGAAGAAATTATCACTCCTGCCATTGATGTTACTCTTCGTTTTAGGCTGCGAAGAAAAAAGCACTGATCTTGAAGCCGGTGAAGAATGGGCTCACATAGTGGGCTCAGTAAAATATGCTGAGAACCTCGAACCCGTTAACGGCGCCTTTGTGCGTACACTTTCTCATATCGAGACCACCGAAACAGACTCTCTCGGTGCGTACGATCTCGCCATTGCTCTTACCCAGGATGAGACGGAATCTATCAACCTGGAGATTTATAAGGAAGGTTATCTCGGTGTGAGTCTGATTGGTGTTATTCAGTCGGGTGAAGTGACTTCCATGCCCGTGGTCGCCCTCGAGATGTATCTGGATTCCACTATCATTGATACAGGTTATACGGGATCAGGCGATGCCGCATCCATTTCTGTCGTATCAGTTGAACCCGAGACATTGAGTGTTATAGGCGCTGGAGGTATCACAACCTCAATCATAATATGTGAAATCCATGACGGCTCGGGAGTTCTTGTCGATTCACTTCACGCCACTCAGGTCAATTTTGAATTCCTCGAAGAGCCGGGCGGAGGCGCACATATCTTCCCCAGCACCACGGTAACTAACTTTGAGGGCAGGGTAACCACCACATTTAATGCGGGAACTTACAGCGGGAACGTGATAATTGAAGCCTCTCTTGCATCGGGACTTGCCTCCACAATCGTTCCAGAAATCGTTATTTTTGAAACCGGTGAACCCGCTTCAATTGGACTCGTATCAGTCGAGTATGATTCCGTTGCGGTAAAAGGCGTTGGTGCCAACGAAGCAACCACCGCTACCTTCGTCGTCAAAGACGCCGGGGGATCGCCTATCAGTTCTGCTCAACCAGTATGTGTCAATTTCGAGATACAGGGGGCAACAGGTGGCGGCGAGTATCTCTACCCGGATTCCGCTATTACTAACGCCTCAGCCCAGGTGAGCACAACGCTTAACAGTGGAACTGTCGCGGGAACTATCCAGCTGTTAGCATATCTGGCCGAAGATCCGTCAATCTCTTCTGCGCCCGTGCCGATTGCAATCCACTCCGGTTTCGCCGATCCAGTACATTTTGGCGTCTATCCAGTCTGGATTAATTTTGCCGGATTTAACTACTATGGACGAATCGATACGATGGTTGCCATGGTTGCTGACAAATATTCCAATCCTGTCCCCATGGGAACGTCGGTCTATTTCAGCACGAACGCCGGAATTATAGAAGGATCAGGCACAACGAACGCTTACGGCTCTACTTGCGCTGCTCTCTTCTCTGGTCCGCCATCTCCCCTGGCATCCTATCCTTTTGGAACGGTAACCGTGCAAACGGTCGGCGAAGGGGGCGCGATTCTAATAAGTTCAACTGAAGTGCTATTTTCGGGCATTACTCAAATTGAGGATATCGTTCCTACTAGTTTCGATATACCGAACGGTGGATCTCAGACCTTTACTTTCAGAGTGTTGGATCAAAACGGCTACCCGCTGGCTCACGATTCAAAAATTGAAGTCGCATCATCAGCAGGAGGGTTACTGGGCGACGTTGATGTTGATTACCCTGACACTCAAAGTATCGGCTGGACCTATTTCAGTTTTGTACTTTTCGATGATGATACAGAAGAATTAGATCCGCCAGTGCTTGCGGTGGTTACTATCGAGGTTACGAGTATCAACGGCAACGCAACTGTGCTTATTGACGGGACAATTGATTAATTACCAAGAGACAAACCAGAAAAAACTAATGGCAGATACATTGGAAATTCAGAGTGATATCACTCTAAGCACTCCCAAAGAGAGGGGTGTTGACGAAATATTTATGGAAATTGAATCGTCACTTGCGCCTCGCCTTTTTGGAGTGGAGCGAATAGAGGCGACAGCCAGTTTTCTTGATGAGTTAGAGGATTCGGACAGAGATCAGTTACGGCAATTATTTGATAGTCTCCTAGATAAGATGATGGAGCATAATGCATCAGACATAGATTTGGGCGGACAGGGTTCATTGGGTCAGATCTGGTTTCGAGTGCATAATAACAAAAGTCCTGTAATGGAACTCGGCGCGTACTCACTGGATCAGTTCAATATTTTAAATTTGAACATATTGACTCACAGGCAGATCGAGTACCTTATCGAAAATCGCAATCTTGACTTCTCATATTCGATAGATTATAAGACAGAGAACGTCAGATTTCGCGGTGATATGTATTTCGACCTCGATTATCTGGCGCTTAATATGCGCCGCATCAATAACAGCATATTTTCATTTAAACACCTCGGCTTTCACAATAATATAGCGCGGGCTCTATCTCTGAAATATGAAAAGCAGGGTTTGATACTCGTAACCGGAATTACCGGTTCGGGGAAATCCACAACTCTGGACAGTATCATAGATGCGAACAACCAGTCTGTTGAAGCTCACATTGTCATCATCGCAAGCCCGATTGAGTGTGTACATCTCTCAAACCGCTGCATTATTCGCCATCGTGAGGTTGGTCGTGACGTCCACGGGTTTAAGGCAGGCGCTGTCCAAGCTCTGCGGCAGGATCCGGATATCATAATGATAGGTGAGATGCGAGACGCGGAAACCATCATGACGGCGTTGGAAATCACTGATTCCGGGCATAAAGTTTTTTCTACGCTGCATACCGGTTCGGCGGTTGAATCAATTGATCGTATAGTAGCGGAATGCCCTACTGAGGAGCAGGAACGTATTCGGAATCGGTTAGCAGATGTATTAAAAATAGTCATATCACAGAAATTAGTGCCGACGGTGGACGGTAAGCGGATTTTAGCTAAAGAAGTACTACTGGTAAATGCTTCAGTTAAGGCGGCAATAAAAAATAACAACACCCAGGAAATCTATCAAATGATAAGCGAGGGCAACGCTGAAGGAATGAATACCATGGAACAGGATCTTCGGGGGTTAGTCGTCGCCAGAAAGATATCTGCAGAAGAGGCAATTAACTACGCAAATAATAAGAATCGCATCAAAGAACTGCTCGAATATTCAAATTAAGCTAATCAGTACAATCATCTCAGAGAATAGATATGAAGATACCAGGGAAATTATCCAGAAAACAGGTATTAGGCGTCATGGTGGACGGCACAGATTTGCGCTTGGCACATCTGGGTTGGGAGAATGGAGAGATCGTAATTCATTCTCTCGAAACAATCGTTTTGCCTGCACACCTTGGTAAAATTGGGAAAGGAATAGCACAACACGGCGTCAGCGACGAAGTTGAAGATAATGATATCTTCGGCTTGGAAGATTTAGAGGATAAGGAAGAGCCGTTTGATGATGAAGTACAGAAGGACCAGGATTTATCCGGCACTATTATCAATGTATTTACTAAGTATCCACTTAATAATACAAAAATTGCAGTCAACATTCCTGGAGGACAGGCAACTTATTACAGCTTCGAAAGTGACTTCGGAGTCAAGAAGAAGAAACTTAGACAGCGGTTGATCGATGAGATCATCCCACTGGCAGGCGGAACGCTTGATACTGCAACAATCGACTATTTCCGAACCGATTCAGATGGATTGATGGTTACCGTTTCAGAAGGTAATATCCCAATTATTGAAGAATTAATTGATGTAAAAAACTATTTGGCGGGCGGTCAGCCATATTTTTGTGGAGTCAATTCGAATGAGATGGCGTTAGTCAATCTGGTTAGGCTCTCCCTGGATCCACCTGAAGATAAGATAACATCGGTTGTTCATATTGGAAACGATTTCTCACGCGTTATAATCATGAAGGGCGGCGAACCGATATCTTTTATACAATTACTGCGTGAAGGCTACCAATCGCCGCAGATATGTCAGACTCTGTTCAGCAAGATACTATTGGAACAGGAAGAAGCTGGCATACCAGAAATCGATCAGATCGTACTGTCTGGTGAAATCGGCATGACCAGAGCAGTCGAGTTCTTCGAGAAACAATTCCCTGATGCAGACGTGAGGTCGATTACGCCGGGTCCTCTGGATACGAGCATGCTAAAAAGTGAAGAGATCGCCGTATTCTCGAATTATGCTATACCAGTATCATTAGCGTGGGAGGCATTAGACAAAAAGAACAAGAAATTTTTAGACATTGAACTGATGCCCAACGCGATAAAGGATGCTCAGAAAACCTTTAAAATTGCCTGGCATGGATTCGCATTACTGGGTATCATTTTCCTGGGAATGGTTCTACTATCCTACCAAGGATTTAATAGATTAGGCAGAATCGATATGCTGGAAGAGTCAATCAGCATGAAGAAGACGTCGCTGGCGTCTCTCGAGCCTCAATATATTTATATAAATCAGCTTCAAAATCAGATTGAAATCAATAAGAATAACCTCGATTTCATCGATGCTATCATTGTCGATCCTGATAAATGGAGTCGTCTATTCGGCTTATTATCCGAAGAATTTAAACGAGTGAACAAGATTTGGATAGATCGTATTCAGTCAACGGAATACGGATTTACTTTAATCGGAAAAGCCAGTTCACGTCACAAGATACCAATGCTTTCTGCCGCGTTTGACGGCGCCGAATTAGAGTGGGCGAACAGAGTTATATCAGAAAACGGTGAAATTGCCTACGAATTTCAGTTAAATGCAATGATGCCGCAACCACCTCCAGAAGCGCCTCCTGAGAAAGTGGTAATTAACGACCGCGCCTTAACTGCGGGA
>JALGVT010000083.1 GCA_025774555.1 candidate division LCP-89 bacterium | reverse complement strand
ACCCGCATTCGATGCTGAATTACCTGAGCCCGGTCGAATTTGAAACCGAATGGTCCTCAAACTCTACACAAAAAGCCGCATGAAAATGTCTTGTTTTTTGGGGTGCAGTACATTAACATTATGGTTAAATTCTACTTTAGGACTCATTATATTACTACTTCAAAGAGTAGAAACTGAAGGTGCTTGGATAAAATTCAAAAAACCAAATTTATTAGCTATGCCAGTGCTTGATCCAAGCGAAATATCTGA
Source organism: candidate division LCP-89 bacterium (assembly GCA_025774555.1). Lineage (GTDB taxonomy): Bacteria > Electryoneota > B3-LCP > B3-LCP > B3-LCP > JALGVT01. The sequence goes on along the minus strand of JALGVT010000083.1, from coordinate 3,083 downwards.
TATGTCAAAGGAGAGATTATGTGCTGCTTATGATAGATTGGCATGTGAATCACTTCTACCATTTCCTGAAATGACATCTGATCATGTTAGGGTTAAAATCGATAAGGTGATTTCGGAGCTATTAAATATTCCTGATATTAGTATTCTTCGCACGATGCTAGCGCGTGAGCCTATTGTATGCTTGCGACAATTGTGATATTTTATTTCACAATCCCCGGCATTCACCATGTCCTCTTCGATGGCTCAGACCTTTCTTCCGGCATCTATTTCGTGCAGATGCAGGCTGGCGATTTCACCCAAACACAGAAACTGGTGCTGGTAAAATAGGTGCTGGGTTCTAGGGGATGGGGGCTTGATAAAACAGCAATTCAACAAGGGGTAGTTACCCCTTGTGCTCGGGGACGCACGTTTCTTTCGCAAGGGGCTGCAGCCCCTTGTTACTACATGCTTCGTTCCTGAAGAATCAAGCCCAGAAGCATGAAATCCGTATAATCCGCGCAATCCTTTGAATCCGCGAGAATCTGTGATCATGTTTTTTTCTTCGGGGTCGCGCTGGCCCTCTCGCACTGGCGGCAAGTTACAATTGCATGAAATACTATTACAGTGTGTTAAAAACGTTATACATGTAAATATCGCTTGACATTGAAAGTTTAATTTCGTACATTTATTTAAATGTTGGTGGCGGCGTACGGCGGATTACAAAATCTAATTTCTTACTTAAATCAACCAGAAGATATTCGCTCCAATGAAAGTATTATTAGTCCGTCCCAACGCGGACGCCCCTTCAAATTTTCCTCCTCTTGGACTGTTGCATATAGCTTCGTATCTACGTGAAAATGGGCGCTACTCCATTCATATCGTAGATGCGGCTAACACTTTTGAAACTCCCGAACAGATCGGCGGCATCGCCTCGGATTTTGAAGCTGACGTCGTCGGTATCTCTTCTCTTGCAGCCGACAGCAAACATGCGGCTATGACTGCCGAAGCGGTGCGAGCCAAACGCCCCGGCGCTACTATAGTGATGGGCGGCGCTCACGTAACTTCCTCTCCAATTTACTTCTTGAAATTCCCCGCGGTGGATTATTGTATTTCAGGTGAAGGTGAGATCGCTTTCCATAATTTACTGGATTTATTAAGTAGGGGTGGAAATGGAGAATTGTCGTCTATACCGGGCGTATATTATAAGACAGCAGACGGCGAAACGACCGGTACTCCCCGCAGTTTCATCCCTGATCTTGATGCCATTCCACCTCCCGCCTGGGATTTGATCGACGTCGAGAGCTATTTCCGTAATAAACACCGCCGACCTTCCGCCAATCCGCACTTTGCCACTAAACGCTGTCTCCCCGTAATGACGGCTCGTGGTTGTCCATTTGGCTGCTCCTATTGCCATGACGTCGCCGGGCGCAAAGTGCGAGCTTACAGTAAGGAACGAGTTTTATCCGATATCGAATACCTTGAGAAAAAGCTGGGTGCAACTGAAGTCGAAATTATAGACGACCTCTTCAATTACAACCTCAAACGAGCCACCTCTGTTCTCGATACAATTACCGAGCGAGGTTTGAAAGTACCGATAACGCTCACAAACGGTCTGCGTGCTGATTATATTTCTGATGATTTCCTGGAGAGCTGTAAGCGTGCTGGCGTGTACAGGATAATATTCGCCATCGAATCGGGCAGCCCCCGGGTGCAGAAGGCTATGCACAAGCGGGTGAATCTGGAAAGAGCACAGGAGAACATCTCCAAGGCAGCCGCTATGCGATTCAGCACCGGCGGATATTTTATGCTCGGTTTCCCGGATGAGACCTACGAAGAAATGCAGATGAGCATCAAATTCGCCGTCGATTCAGATCTGCATACGGCAGGATTCAGTATCGTTGCCACATTCCCTAATACAGAGCTTTATGAATGGGCGATCAGTAAGGGTTTCAGCATCAGCGGAGAGTATGAAGATTACAATAAAGTGAGCACGAATCTGTCTAAGGTGCCTTCTCAAACTATCATGAAACTGCGCCGGGATGCTTTCCGCAGATTTTATTTCAATCCCAAACGTATCTATCGGTTTTTCCGGGATACGCCGGTCAAGATGTTCTGGAGGAAAGCCTACATCGCTGCCCGTCAGTTCATCATCGGCGATGTGGACAGCGGAAAGAAGAAGTTCTGGTAGCTGGTTGCTGGTCGCTAGTTGCTGGTGGCTGGAAAAGCTGAACCGCAGATTGCGCAGATTACACGGATTTCACTGATTAAGCAAAATGCGAAATTCGAGCTACTATATATAATATACAACATTACTGGGTAATTGTCAAGGGAATTGTTGCATTTATTATGATTGCCGAGAACCGAGAACAGTGAACAGTAGGGGCGACGCGGGCGTCGCCCTTTTCTGGATTTGGACTCCTGCCTTCGCAGGAGTGACAATATGATATCTGTAGGGGCGCACGGCGGTGCGCCCTCGCCCGTTGATGTACTGAGTAACAAGGGGTTGCTCCAAAAGCCCTGAAACGGTCAAAGCGAGAACCAATTCACTGGTTCGAAGCAATCTCCAAATATATATAAAACATGAGATTGCTTCGTCATCCGCCGTTCGGCGAATTCCTCGCAATGACAGAAACTCTTACTTTTGGGACAGCGCCTTATCTTTTGACAGACAGGAATGTCTATCCTCCCCTCTGTGGATGTGACAGTGCACGTCCCTCCATTTCCGAACCCCCGCCAGTGCTCCACCGCTTTGCGGTGGGTTCTCCGCAAGGGGCAACAGCCCCTTGTTATGCTCTGGCGGGGGCAAGCCTCCCGCACTCCGAAACTAACCGAACCCTGCCTGCCCCTTCGGGGAATCCACGACAACTGAATCCCTTTTTTCTCCTTGCATTTGTCCCGCCAGTTTGCTAACTTCAGTGGTAATTATTTTCCCAATTTCTACACGCTTTAACAATAAATAATCAGCAGGATTAACTTCCTCAAACACTGGAGAAATCTTTATGGAAGAAAGAACCAGCCTGCATCTGCCAGAAAATGCTTTTCGAGAGTTGAAGGAGGGCGAAAAATACGTTCCCATGATCCCCGCCGAAACGGGCGTCACCGAG
>JALGVT010000057.1 GCA_025774555.1 candidate division LCP-89 bacterium | reverse complement strand
GAGGTCGAGAAGCCTCAGACGCAACGGCAGCCTATAGCCTATCTACTCCAACTGCAATATACGCAATCGGAACTGAACCGGCAACATTAAATCATACCATTCAGGTCCTTAGCGTAGCGATGACCTGACGCTTGAGCAGTCGTAACCGTCAAGGGAATCCCCGCCATGAATGCGGGTCTACGAATAAACAATCCTTCTGAAGAGGGCTAAAGGAAGGGCGAGGCAAGTTTGCGTTTCAATTGGTCCCCTTTTACTCCTCCCTTAAAAAGGGAGTCCAGAAAAAGGGCGATGCACGCATCGCCCCTACGTATCCCCTAATTTCAACTGGTGGTTTTCTGTTCAAGAGATCACCGGAATTATTAGACTTGACATTCTGCAAGGTATGTCGTATCTTTAGGGTTATTGGATATTATTCGCAGGCGGACGAAAAATGATACTATACTTGAGGAAGTTAAACCTTATGCTGCTGGTCTCGTTAACACTCAGTCTTGCCGGTTGCTCGCAACGGCAGTCAGCCGATTTAATCCTGTCCGGCGGGCAGATATATACGATGAATCCGCAATCACCGCAGGTGGAGGCTGTCGCCGTTAAAGGTGATCGCATCATATACACTGGCGCTGTGGAAGGAGCATATCAGCTCAGGGATTCTGAAACGCGCATTATCGACCTGATGGATATGACTGTTATTCCCGGTCTGGTCGATGCTCATGCGCATCTGTTCTCGCTGGGAAGATCACTGCATCAACTCAATTTAGTGGGGACAACCAGTTCTGCTGAAATACGCAGCATGGTTTTGGATAAAACTGGAAAGAGTTCAGCAGGCGTCTGGATTCAAGGACGCGGCTGGGATCAGAATGACTGGATAAATAACCAATTCCCCTCCTGGCGAGATCTCCTGGGAACCGAATTGCATCCGGTTTATCTGCGCCGCGTTGATGGTCATGCCGCCTGGGTGAATAAAACCGCGCTCGAAATCTGCGGAATCACAAAAGATACGCCCGATCCGGCGGGAGGAATAATTATCCGAGACAGCGCCGGTGAACCGACCGGCGTATTTATCGACAATGCAATTGAACTGATTTCGCTGAAAATCCCCCAACCCACAAATGCAGAGAGAAGCAGTTGGCTTGCGGCGGCTATAGATAAGTGCCACAGCGTGGGGCTGGTCGGCATGCACGATGCCGCGGTGGATTCCGTCAAGATGGAAATCTACATGAAACTCGTGCAGAAGCGGCAGTTGAAATTGCGCGTTTACGCCATGCTCAGTGTTGATGATATCAACGGCGGCAAAGCTGAAGATTTCCTCTATGGATGGTTTGATAAAGGACCATTTTTCTCCGATGATCATTACTTTACGGTTCGCTCAGTGAAGTTATTCGCTGACGGAGCCTTAGGATCGCGCGGCGCTGCGCTGTTGCAGCCCTACTCTGACGATCCCGGCAATTCCGGACTGATGGTTGAAGATCCCGAATTCATGCTTTCCATCACACAGCGGGCCTTGGAAAGCGGTTTTCAGGTTTGCACTCACGCCATCGGCGATGCCGCTAACCGTTCCATGCTGGACATTTACGAGAAAGCTCTGAAAAATCATAGTGGATCAGATCCCCGCTTACGGATCGAACACTGCCAGGTGCTTTCCTTGGATGACGTCCCGAGATTTGCAGAACTGGGTGTGATTCCTTCTATGCAGCCTACTCACGCAACTTCAGATATGCCCTGGGCGGAAGACCGCTTAGGATCGGACAGAGTTAAAGGCGCTTACGCTTGGCGTAAATTGCTTGACACCGGCTGCCGCATCCCCTGTGGATCGGATTTTCCGGTCGAATTACCGGATCCGCTGCTGGGGATTTATGCCGCGGTTACGCGCCAGGACTGCGACGGCAATCCCCAAGACGGGTGGTTTCCAGAAGAGAGGATGAGCGTCGAAGAGGCGGTGCGCGGCTTTACGGTTGATGCTGCCTACGCTTCGTTTGCCGAAGATATCAGCGGCAGCATCGAAGCGGGCAAATTGGCTGATTTCACAATTCTGGACAAAGATATCTTCAATATCCCGCTCGAACAGATTCTGGATACACACGTTAGATACACTATCATCGGCGGAGAAGTGGTCTTCGGAATCTATTGAGACCAGCGGTTGTCTTCCGGGCGAGGAACTCCGGTTTGATAGAAACGTCCATTTAAATCAAGCTGATCCTTCTCTTGACTCTGACCGTTTCACTGATTATATTGTCTATTCACCACCTTAGATACGGCTTATGCAACACACAGTTATCGGAACAGCGGGACACGTCGATCACGGCAAATCCGCCCTCGTTAAACAACTCACCGGCACAGATCCCGATCGCTTCAAGGAAGAAAAAGAGCGCGAGATGACTATCGACCTGGGATTCTGCTTCCTGGGCGATGACATCACCATCATTGACGTTCCGGGGCATGAAAGATTCATCAAGAACATGCTTTCCGGCGTGGTTACCGTCGATGCGGTGATGTTTGTCATTGCTGCTGACGATGGTTTCATGCCTCAGACCGTGGAGCATTTCGAAATTCTGAAGCTGATGGACGTGAAGCGCGGCATTGTGGCGCTAACCAAGATCGATTTGGTAGAACCTGATTGGGTGGACCTGGTCGAAGAAGACATTCGCCAGCGGTTGGAAGGATCGTTCCTTGAAGATGCTCCGATTTACCGTGTGGACAGCATCAGCGGCAAAGGCGTCACAGAGGTAAAGGAAGCGCTATATAAACTTGCTGAAGAGAGCCCGCCTCGAGCAGATCAAGGCGTTTTCCGCATGTATGCTGACCGGGTTTTTTCAATCAAAGGCGCCGGAACCGTTATAGCTGGAACGGTGCTCGGCGGTCAGATAAAACCGGGCGACCGCGCTGAATTCATGCCGCAGGGTTTAGAAGTGCGTGTTAAACGCATTCAGGTGCACAATAAAGAAGTTCCCTTAGCCCGGATTGGCGAACGCGCGGCGATCAATCTTCAGGGCGTGGACACCAGTCAGATCCAGCGCGGCGATTTGTTCGCAGAAAAAGGATATTTCAGACCGACCTATATGCTGAATGCTTCTTATCATCATTTAAGTTCAGCATCGAAGCCGCTGATGAACCGCCAGAGGATTCACCTGCATCTGGGAACCGCGGAATATCTTGCACGCGTCGTGCCCCTCGAGAAAAAGCCCATAGAACCCGGCGAATCGGGGTATCTTCAGCTTAGAATAGAAGCTCCCGTTGTCTGTGAAATCGGTGACAGATTTGTCATCAGGGATTACTCGCCTGGCAGAACCATCGGCGGCGGACAGGTTTTAGAGGTGCATCCTGAGAAACTAAAATATCTGCCCGAAGGTGAAATAAAAGCCTTGAAATCGCTCGATGAAGGAGGACCCAAAGACCTTATCGAGCAGCACATACGACGCAGTGGATTTCAGCCGGTTACCGCTTCGTCGGTTGCTAAAAGCATCTCGAGACCGGTAGAAGAGGCAGCGGGCTTAATCGAAGAACTCCTCGAAGTCGGCAACCTTGAAACTCTGCAGGCAGGGCAGACTTCATGTGTGCTGCACATCGAAGTAATTGAAGATGCCCGCAATAAACTGCTGTCAGCCCTTGAAGAGTATCACCAGGCGCAGCCTCACAGGCTGGGGATCAAGAGGTCGGAACTTGCGGGGAAAATCTTTGGTAAGGTGGATACAGGTCTTTACGATTCGTTTTTAGAGAAACTACTCCAAGAAGAGGATATCGAACTTCACGGTTTGATTGTATCCCGGAGAGGGCATGAAGTCCAATTTACTAAAAAGCAGGCAGCGCTTGCTTCCAAGATCGTTCAGATCTACTGGGACGCAGCTTTCGTCACGCCCGAATTCGATGAATTGGTGAAACAACTCGAGGAGAAACCGGAACACGTGCGTCCGGTCATCGAAGGTTTGACCGATCGGGGGGATTTGATGGATCTAGGCATAAAAATCGGGCGGGGGCTCACATTTCACACCGAAAGGATCGAAGAGGCGAAGGAGATCGTTCTGAATCTTTTCGAAGAAAAGGACGAGATCGCCTTTTTCGAGGCTCGGGAGGCGCTAAATTCAACGCGCAAGTTCACCACGCCGATTTTGAATTATTTCGACCAGATCGGATTGACAGTTAGAGTAGGGGAGATGCGGCAGTTAAAGCATCGCCCTGAATAGACATAAATGAATAATCATACCAGGAATAGAAATATCTATGAAAGCAATCCTCAAAACCAATACTGATGTGGGATTATCCTTCACGGCGGATGCGCCGGAACCACAGATCGTTCAACCCACTGACGTTAAAATCCGGGTGAAAGCCACCGCCATCTGTGGAACCGATCTGGACATATATAAAAGCGATCCCGATATGGCTAACCGCATGAAGCCTGCTATGCCGGTCATCACCGGACACGAATTCTGCGGTGAAGTCACAGAAGTGGGTTCTGCGGTGGATAAAGTCAGTCCGGGCGACTACGTTTCGGCTGAAATGCATATTCTTTGCGGGGAATGCGTCAATTGCCGCACCGGCAACGGTCACGTCTGCATCAACACGGTCATTAAAGGGATCGATGCTGACGGCTGTTTTGCCGAATATGTCGTAGTTCCTGTCACCAATGTCATCAAACTGCCGCCCGATTTACCGGTTAATGTTGCCGCATATCTGGATGCTATCGGGAATGCAGTCCATACGCTGACGCCGGTTGACGTTGTCGGCAAGCGAGTGGCAGTGCTCGGCGCCGGGCCGATAGGCATCATGGGCGCTAAGATCGCCAAACTCTCAGGAGCCAGCGAAGTTCTTGCCACCGACGTCAACCCATCACTGCTGGATATCGCAGCGCAACATGGCGCTGACCGTACTTTTAACGTGGGTTCCGAGGAAGGCAGAGCGGCGTTCCATAAAGCCAGCGCTGAAGATCCAACGAGAAAGGGCGTTGATGTGGTTATGGAGTTATCAGGACATCCTTCAGCTTATGATGATCTTTTCAAATGCGTCAGGATGGGTGGTGAGGTCATTCTTCTGGGTCTTCCCCGCAAGCCGTTGACCGTTAATTTCACCCGGGATATAGTCTTCAAGGGGCTGACCATTCACGGCATAATCGGCAGAAGAGCCTTCGACACCTGGTTCAGGATGCTCGGCTTAATTAAAGCAGGATTGCTGGAAACATTAGAAGCGCTTGTTACGCACACGTTTCCTCTGGAAGACTTCCAGAAAGGCTTTGACGTAAAACTGCGCGGTGAAGGTTTAAAAGTGATCTTCAAGCCGTAAGCAAGAACATAAGATAATCGAAGCAATTATATATAAAGAGATGCTCATGAAAATATCAAACCTGTTTCTTCCCGTTCTCTTATTACTGGTATTGGTAACTACGGCTTATGCCAACGACATGCCGTCTGCCATTGACATGTATGAATCCGGGAGACTGGAAGACGCAAGAACGGCACTGCAGCCTATCATCACTGCCGAACCCGGCAACATAGACGCACGCCTCTATATGGGGCGGACATTCTATGATATGCACGATTATGACGAAGCTGAAGAGTGGTTCCTGAAAGCGCTGGAACTGGATGATAATTATTCGGACAGTCATTTCTGGCTCGGAGCTTTATACGGCAGAAAGGCTCAAAAAGCGGGCATTTTCAAGAGGATTGGTTTAGCTAAGAAGAGCAGAAAAGGTTTCCAGAGAGCCATCGAACTGAATCCTGAGCATGTGCGCGCCAGGGAGGCTTTGGTCAGGTTCTACGTGCAGGCTCCCGGTATCGTCGGCGGCGGGATGGACAAAGCCAACGCAGAAGCGGAAGAGACCAGGAAGAGGTCATCCGTTTGGGGGCATCGCGCCTATGCGAAAATCTACGAGAAAAAAAAGAATTGGGATTTAGCCGAGCAGGAGCATCTCGGCGCTCTCGGTGATGATCCGCAGAATCGTTTCATCTATCATGAAGCGGTTGATTTCTACCTGAATCTTGAAACGTACGATAAGGCGCTTGACCTTATGGAGAAGATGCGGGAGAATATGCCGGATGAGCCGTACGCTCTCTACCAGATTGGAAAGATTGGAGCTGTATCAGGTGAGTATCTTGGTAAAGCAGAACAGAGCCTGATCGAATACCTGCAGTCCGAGCCGCGAGACAGCGATCCATCTTTCGCCTGGGCGAACTACCGGTTAGGGATGGTTTATAAAAACGGAGACAACATCGATAAAGCACGCCAGTGTTACCAGAATGCCCTGGACCTTGATCCACATCTAAAAGAGGCTGCAAAAGCCTTAAAAAAGCTGAAGTAAGCGCTATCAAATAAGCAGAACAAACGAATGAATTACTCTAACAGACGAGATCCGCTGCTGTTTCAGCCATTCCAATATGTGGTTTCATTGATATGCATCATCTTGGTTTTAAATCTGATACCCGCATATAATCTATGGGCTGATGATACTTCATCCCTCCAGAAGGGCATCGATCTGTATTCGGAGGGGAAGTATTCAGAAGCAAGAGACGTCCTGCTGCCTATCGCAAAAGATGATCCGGAAGCCGCATATTACGCGGGATTGGCATATTATGACGCTGGAGACGTTGATAAAGCGATAAAATGGTTAAAGAAAGCGATTAAGCTGGATGAGGACAAGTCAGAGTACTATTTTGCACTCGGTAACGTGTATGCCAGCAAATCTCAGAATTCAGGAGCTATTAAAGCCTTTAGCTGCGCTAAAAAGCTGAAGAAAAACTTTGAGAAGACCGTAGAACTGGATCCCGGGAACCTTCAGGCTCGGATGGTTCTGCTGCAATTCTATATGCGCGCGCCTGGTATTGTGGGAGGGGATAAGAAAAGAGGACGCTATCACGCTGAAGAGATACGCCAGCGCGATCCCAATCTCGGGCCTGGTATTGTGGGAGGGGATAAGAAAAGAGGACGCTATCACGCTGAAGAGATACGCCAGCGCGATCCCAATCTCGGGCATCTGGCATTTGCGCTTATTTATCATTTAGAAGATGATTACGAAGAGGCAGAGCAGGAATATCTGGCAGTGATTGCAGCCTGTCCGGACAGTCTCGATTATCAGTACGCACTGGGGATTTTTTAGATTATCAGTACGCACTGGGGATTTTTTATCAGGAGATAAATCTGCCGGATAAAGCAGTTGAGACATTTGAAAGTATCTGTGAACTCCATCCTGATGAATTAAATGCTTTATATCAGATCGGCAGAACCGGGGCGCTGCTGGGTTCGCACTTAGACCGCGCGGAAGAATGCCTGCTTCTGTATTTACAATCGGAACCGGGTGCGGACGATCCTTCGCTCGCCTGGGCGAATTACCGATTAGGTATGGTGTATGAGAATGGCGGGAACGTCGAAAAGGCGTACCATTGCTATCAAACCACTCTAAAACTCGATCCTGATCACAAAGAGGCAAAAAAAGCCTTGAAAAAGTTAAAGTAGATTATTATTGTTATAAGTTACCCATAGAGACTGTCACGTTGTTATCAATCTTTGAGGCAGAGAATAGCATGGAAGTTAAACCGCGTCAACCGTCAGAAAACATTATGCAGTTTGCCAAGTATCATGCCGCCGGCAATGACTTCATCATGATCGACGGGATTATGTTTCCGCATACACCGAGCTGGTGGCATCGCGAATCGATCCATAAGCTGTGCCATCGCCACTACGGCATTGGCGGTGATGGATTGATAGTATTGTTGGAGTCCACTGAATGCGATTACCGGATGAAATACTTCAACGCAGATGGGCATGAAGCGGAAATGTGCGGCAACGGACTGCGCTGTCTGGCGCTCTTCATCCGCGATCAGGGTTATCCTGTCAGTGGCACAGTTTCCATCGAAACACTCGGGGGTCCGGTGTCCGTTGAAATATTGGAAGGCAATAGCGTACGCGTCGGCATATCCTCCATATCTTTCGATCGTTCAGCGATACCTATGCGCGGAGGTGAAGAGGAGTGCATTGACGAGGAATTGAAGTTAGATAAAGATACCAAGTTCAAAATCACCGCGCTTTCCGTCGGCAATCCGCACGTAGTGATTTTCGGTGATTATACTGAGGATGATTTTCTGAAATACGGACCGGAGATCAGCAATCTCAACTTATTCCCGGATTACGTCAATGTCTCCTTCGTGAAGATCGAAGGGCTTGATAAAATCAGCCAGCGAGTCTGGGAGAGAGGATCCGGCGCAACGCTTGCCTGCGGTTCGGGAGCGGTAGCTGCGGTATCGGCAGGCATCGCCAACGGCAAGCTGCCTTTCGGCGCTCAGATTCTTGTGCAGCAGCCCGGCGGTGAACTCACCGTTGCGGTCAAGGAAGAATATCTGGAAGCCACTCTTGAAGGCGAAGCCGTATATGTCTATCATGGCGTCGTTGAGTTTTAAAAGACTATTCCCGTAAAGCCGTTACACACTTCAATCCCCGGAGTGTAAGTCTCCGGGGTTTTACTTTAACGGATCTATCGTTTGAATCCGAAGGTAAAATATAGAAGAGACTGCAAAGAACAGAGTGTGATAATTAAGAGACTAAAAGTAATCTTCTCTATCAATTTAACTTGAGACGAAAATCAGGTCCGGTTTTTGCCCGAAAAGCGAGTTTATATATAAGTAAAATACAATAAATCGCAGGTGGTGGTTATACCCTGCAAAATATGCCTGATGCCATTCCTGTTTTTCATCATTCGACGCCTTCTGACTATGCCCGCCGGGGGGGATCCTCAGTTTGGAAATATCCTTAATCTGTTTTTTTAGAAATCCCTTGACTATCGGGATAAAATTTGTTAAATTTTTACCGTGAACTCTTTATCACCCCCCGGGGGTAATAGACCTGATACTTGACAAATAGCCGTGAAAACAATCAGCAAAATCCTTACTACAATTATCTTCTGCCTGGCGCTATCTATTTTTGTAAGTGGCTGCGGGTACAAGATGGTATTCATGTTAGATCAACCTGTAAGCGATCCCATCATGTACGCGGACGATTCGCAGGATAGCGATCTCTGCAAGGTTGAAGATGGCGGCTCTTCCGGTTCAGCCGGAGAATGCCCTACTTGATAGACTTTCTCTGCCCGGTTCGGGTGGTCTTGGATACTATCAAGAAAACTGCAACATAAATCCTTTCATCGGATTGAGGAGTACAAGTAAAAATCTTCTACTCGTGGCTCCATTGGAAATAGACATGTCTCTTCGGAAGACACACTTTATAATAGCTTTAGTGGCATCAACCTTTGCGCTGGCTGCGTATGCTGGACCATTAAGCATCGGCGGTTTTACGCAGGTGAAGACGGAGTATCAGTACACCGATTATGACGAATACGGGTACCCCGATCCGCTCCTCTACGAGTATCCGGAAGAATATTTCCAGCCGCTGCCCTATGTCGCCGATTTTCCGGAGAACCGCGGGCTGATCCGCGTGACCCAGGGGCTGGGAATTAACGATGAAATGGAGGTAAAATATCAGTATTCCGATCTCGATGAAGGTAATCAGCAGGAACTCTTCAATCTGAAATATAGTCGGAATCTATCCGGTTCTGCCGATGCACACCTTAGTTCGCAATTAACGACCGGCGCCGCTGGTTTTCTGGGGAAGATGTTTGAGGCTGGCGGTAAGTACGACTGGGCTGGATTTGTGCTGGCTTCTGCTTCCTATGCGTATTATTCGAATGAGACCGATACCTCGCTGAATGATTCACATTCGTGGCAGTTGAAGCTCCGCCAGACGCTCACCAAAACGACCGCATTTCAAGTCAGGCATGACTGGTTTTTCGCTTCCGGAGAGAATGCGGACTTCACATCAAACACATTGACATTTTGGCTGTCGCAGTGGTTTCCCACACGGACAGCTTTGCACCTCGAATGGCGCGAACACTGGGATACTACGGGTCTGGTTTCGCATGCGCCGACCATTGAGATCGATCAGTATCTATCCTGGGCGACGCTGGTAAAAGTGCGAGGACGGTATTACTACGGCAAGCCGTCCGATCCAATCGCCCTGGAATCAATTAAAGGCGATTCCTTCAACAGCTACTCGATTTCAGGCATAATCAGCCATTACCTTTTTGCCGAGACAAACGTCTCCTTAAAATACCGTTACTACACGAGCGATCAGGATATTTCGATGCATACTTATCTGCTCGCCATTGAGCATATCTTATGAGAGAACAATTTAAACATTTAACGATTTTTTCAGCTATCGTGCTGCTCGGGATAGCTGTCCTCTGGGGCTGTGGTGATGCACCCAGCACCGCTGTTGATCTTGTCGGTTCGATTGAAGTTATCGGTTATCTACCCAATGATTCCTTGGCAGAGTTTATAGATGTTACCCTTGATGATCAGCCCTTGGGAATCTTCGCAAATCCGCACACTTTAACGGACATTCTTGCGGGTATGCACAAGCTCGGTGTGGTTACCTGGGACACGCTGCCTTCCGATTCAATAGAGGAATACAGCCGAACGGAATACGTCACTATCGAACCGGGACAGGTGACAACCGCGGAGATATTCTTGTTCGCAGACGGACCATACGAAGGTAATCCTGCGCCTGATTTCACGCTTTATGATCTGGATTCGAATCTGGTTGCTTTATCAGATTTTACCGGGGAAATTGTCTTACTCTACTTCTTCGTTTCCACTTGATCTTTCTGCATAGGCTCGGAGATTCCGAGCTTCCAGACTGAGATTTATGATCACTATGCGCCCGAAGAAGTTGAAGTATTGGCTATAAACCACAACGCCAACCGCCAGTGGCTGGCTGGGTACGCCGCCGACACGCAGTATATAAAGGACGTTGTGATTACTTTCCCGATGCTTTACGATGAATATGATGAAGTGTTGGGAGGAACATTTCAGGCGTATGATTCGGGCACGCTTCTGCCCTCTATTTTCCTGATCGATCAGGCAGGTATTATACAGATACGAAGCGACGGCATAGATATGCCTGATGACTTTGCTGAAGAGATGGAAGAGATACTGGCTGCGATAGATGAATTACTGGAAAATCCACCCGGTGGATTTTAGGACATTGAGGTGATTTGATGAAATACATCCGAGTAATAGCGCTGCTTACGTTGTTGTTAAGTGTTTGTGCAGGCATCTCAACGGCTGCCCTGAAGGCAGGCGTCGAAGCGCCCGATTTTACCTTAAAAACTACCACAGATGAAGAAGTTACTCTTTCTGATTTTCGCGGTCAAGTTGTCATCTTGCACTTCTGGAAATCCAATTGACGTCAGTGTCATGCGGAGATTCCGCATTTACAGAAAATAGCAGAAGAGTACCCTGAAGACCAGGTAAAAATCCTGTCGATGAACGCCATTAATCCTCTGAAGCAGGCTGCGGCAGAAGCGAAACGTTATGACATCGCATTCCCTACCTTGATTTGCCGGGCAACAGGTATCGCCAGCAGTTATAAGGTGACGAAACTCCCGCATTTGTTTATTATCGATCAAACTGGTGTCATTGCCGAAAGTAAGCTCTACCTGAAGTCGAAAAAGATCAAGGAAGTTCTGGACAGACTTCTACCTGTACAGGCGGAAACGTTGTCCGGCGAGTAGTCTTTCTTATTACCTTGGAAAGTAGCTATAGAGTAAAAATCCAGAACTGGGAGCCGATAACGCTGCCAGCGCCGATATAAAACATTTTGCCGGGGAATATCTCCGGCTCTATGTCGTTTAATATGATATAAACCTATATAATACAAGAGCATGAGATGAACAAAACCAAGCTGATAGTCTTCCTGCTTATCGCTGCGGTCGGTGTTTTCACTCTGATCCGCGGGATTATGCTCGGAGATCCAGGCGATATGCGCATGGAAGCTTCCGCGCTTTGACTTGACTGTATCGGGATCGGATGATCCTTTCCATGTAGTCACCTGTACCGCTTCCAACACTTCAGAATGGAAGCGGTTGTATCACTCTATCCCGGGGTGATACATTAAAACCAACACTGATACCTGCTATGATAAAACATGTCAGAAACAAATAATAACACACTATTGGCGCCTTGTTCATGCGGCTGTCCGCAGGGCAATGATATCCGGGGAGTTTTGGATATTTTAGGTCAGGCTCAGAGACGCGGCATCCCTCAGGAGGAAGCATGTGAGGAAGCCTGGCGGCTGATTACTGAAACGAATCCTATGCCCGCCGTTTGTGGGAGAATCTGTCCGCATCCTTGTGAAGAGGAATGCAATCGCGTAGTTAAAGATTATGCTATAAATTTCCATAGCATTGAAAGATTCATCGGCGATTGGGGTATTGCTCATTCCCTTAAACATCAGAAATTAGCAGATGTGTGTCACACAGAAAAGATAGCCATAATAGGATCCGGACCTGCCGGGTTATCCTGTGCGTATCATCTTGCCAAGTTAGGGTATAAATGCACCATCTTTGAAGCCTCTCCACGCACTGGCGGAATGCTTCGTTATGGCATACCGAGTTACCGTTTACCTCGTCATATATTAGACAGGGAGATTGACAATATACTGGAACTGGGGATAGATCTTCGCCTGAACGTGAGTATCGGTAAAGACATTCATTTAAAGCAATTACAGGAAGAATATGATCGGGTTTTCCTGGGGATTGGCGCTCAAAGTTCCATGGCGTTGAATGTCGCCGGCGAAGATATGGAGGGAGTATTTAGCGGACTCGAATTTCTCCGTATGGTCAATAGCGGAAAAGAGGTGAATATTGGTGAACGGGTTGTGGTTATCGGAGGAGGGAATACCGCCGTTGACGCTGCTCGGGACGCTGTAAGGTTGGGCGCAGATGCTACCATTATTTATCGTCGCACACGTGAAGAAATGCCCGCCATTGAAGAAGAGATTGAGAGCGCTGAAGAAGAGGGCATTAAACTGGTTTTCCTGGCAGCGCCCATAGAAATACAGCCTGATAATGGTAAAAAGAAATTGGTTTGCCAGCGAATGGAATTGGGTGAGCCTGACAGCTCTGGTCGCAAGAGACCCGTTCCGATCCCCAATGATACATTTACTATTTCTATTGACAGTCTGATTATAGCAGTATCACAACAGCCGGATTGGAGTGGAATTGAAGACCTCCAGCCACGCTGGAGTCTGTTTTCGCGGGAGGAAAAAGAGGACCGCGGATACCCGATTCGAAATGGTGTATATTCTGGTGGTGATGTTACCAACGTCGGAATAGCCACTGAAGCATTAGCACAAGGAAGAAAAGCAGCACAGACGATTCATGCAGAGTTGAGAGGCTTAGAGAAACCTCAATTTGAAGAGGATCTGGACATTATCAGGGCTGATAGGCTGCATCTCGACGTTCTCCCGGAGACACAGAGACCGAAGATGCCGCGGCTATCAGTTTCTGAGAGGAAAAAGGATCCTTGGGGAGAGGTTAAATCGACTTTTTCTGCCGAAGAGATCATTGCCGAATCCAGGCGTTGTGTCACTTGTGGCGAAAGCTTCATCAAACATCCGAAAACCCATCCTATACATATTTTACGGCGGATCATCCAAATTGGCGTTGGCACCTTGCTCTTTAACAGTTTCTGGGGTGTTATTAATTCCAAGATGGTTTATGGCGGACCTCTCCGTAACATCTGTGTCCCCGGATTAAACTGCCATTCCTGTCCAACTGCTCTGATGGGCTGCCCCATTGGCATGATGCAGCATTTTGCAGCCACACACCGCTTCCCCTGGTACCTGATCGGTTTTCTGGGTATTATTGGTCTGCTGTCAGGACGTTTCACCTGCGGTTGGTTGTGTCCCTGGGGTTTGATACAGGACGTGTTGTACAAGATCAAGAAGATGACCGTTCGTATTCCCAAACTGCTGATCTACTTTAAATACGCTGTGCTGGTGGTGGTGGTGATCATCTTGCCCTATTTAACTTATGAGCACTGGTTCAGTAAGTTGTGCCCCTGCGGAGCGTTGATTGCGGGCATCCCCTGGGTACTCTGGAATCCGGTCGATCCAGTATTCGACATGACGGTGATCGATCCAGCGGACGTCGGTTTGATGTTCACCATCAAATTGTGGATTTTAGGGATATTCCTGGTGCTGTTCCTCTTTATCAAGAGACCGTTTTGCCGCACGATCTGTCCGCTCGGAGCAATTTACGCCCTCTTCAATCGAATTTCACTTGTGTCTCTGGAGGTCAAGGATAGCTGTACCAACTGCGGACAATGTAAAGCAGTCTGTCCTACGGATCTAGATCCCCAGAATGAAGTGAACAGCGAAGGCTGCATCAAATGCCTTGAATGCGTACAGTGTGAGCATATAAGATACAAATGGAACTGGCCCTGGCTTAAGAAAAAGAAGAAAGCCTGGACTGTTGTAGCGCCGAAAGTAGAACCAGCGCCGGCTATGACCTGTCAAAAGATCGACCCGGCTGCCGAAATAACTAATTAGTCAATATACACGAAATAAATGCTTTTCTTTCAAACGCTTCCTGTTGTCTGAACGAATATCTTATCAGAAGAGAAAGTTATAGTAATATCAGACAACACTAATGAGGGAAACAACATGAAGAAGACATTACTGGGTTTCGGGCTGATAGCTCTATTGTCAGCGTCCATGATTGCACTGGCGATAACGACTGATAACAGTGAGAATCCAATCTGTCCCATCTGCAAGATGCAGATCGACGCCTCCAATTCTGCCGTTCAACTGGAATGCAAGAACGGTACGATCGATTTTTGCAATGATGGCTGCAAGGATAAGTTCTGTGAAAATCCTACCGCTTTTCTCTCGCAGGAAGAGTTGGATAATCTGGGCATCTGCACTGGAGGCGATTGCACCGATTGCACTGATTGCAAAGACACGGCATCCTCCGATTGCGATTGCGGCGCCTGCGACGACTGCAAGGAGAAAGCCAAAGCGGCAGCGACTGCACACCCGGATAATTGTCAATGCGCAAGCTGTACTGCTGAAGCAGCCGAAGCTCCAGGAGCTCCAGATTGCCTTGACGCCGGTGGGTGCTCCGGTTGTACCGGCAAATAAATATAGCAAATGAGTGAGAATCATTGCATGATAGATTCTCGCTTGCATACCACGAATTAAATGACTATATTAAGGATTCCCTATAAATTGGAATCCTTAATTTATTAACTATGTTAAGAATCGGAATAATAGGACCATCCGGCTGCGGAAAGACTTCTCTCTTCAAGGCTTTGTCACCTTCAAGCGCCGCTCAGGTTGGATCATCGAACAAACGCGAAATACATATAGGTCAGGCTAAAGTCGCCGACGCCCGCCTCGATCACATCTTTAAAGTCTATCCGCGCGGCAAGAAGGTCAACGCTACGGTCGAGTACGTTGACGTTGCCGGGTATCAGCGCGGAGAAGCAGCTAAAAGCGGTGGCTATGACGCTCAATTCCTGGGTGAAATAAGGACCTGCGACGCCCTGCTTCATCTCCTCAGAGATTTTGAATTTCCCGGTCTGCCCGATCCGGATCCCGCCGGAGGATATAAGACAGACTTCGAGGAGTTCCTGATATCCGACCAGATCATTATCGAACACAAGCTGGAACGGCTGCATAAGGAAAATAATAAGCACCCCCAGCCAGAATACGCCAGCGAGATCAAACTCATGGAGCAATGCCAGGCGGCGTTGTCCGAAGAAAAACCGATCAGGTCTCTGCATCTCACCAACGAAGAGATATTCCTTCTCAAATCCTATCAATTGCTTACCCTGAAACCTGAACTGGTAGTTATCAACCTGTCTGAAGCCGACGCCGGGCGCGTTGCTGAGATCGTTGAGCAGTATCAGTCGAAGATAAAGGGGGATGGAGTGGTGCTTAGCGCTGCCTGCGCTTCAATCGAAATGGAAATTGCCGAACTTGACCCAGATTCCGCCCGGGAGTTCATGGACGATCTGGGTATAAAAGCCTCTGCTCTGGATCGATTGATTACTGCTTCGTATGAACTCCTCGGACTGATCAGCTTTTTCACCGTTGGAAACGATGAATGCCGCGCCTGGACGATCAAGAAGGGAATGACCGCGCGTCAAGCCGCGGGAGCGATACACAGCGACATGGAACGCGGCTTCATCCGCGCTGAAGTGGTCAACTTCGAAGATTTCAAAACCAGAAACAGTCTCTCCGCCTGTCGCAAAGACGGTGTCAGACGCCTGGAAGGGAAGAACTATATCGTTCAGGACGGCGATATCATCGAGTATCGGTTTGCGGTGTAAACCTATCTCTCTGAATTGAAGAAACATGCCTGACTCTCCTCCTCAATCATCCAACAATCCGGAATATTACGACCCCAAAGCCCGCTGGCGTACTATCTATCCTATCTCGCTGGTCGCTATCACCTCGACCTTAAATTCAAGCGTTATTAACGTATCTTTGCCTGCTATCTCAGAACAGCTTCATGCCGGAATCGGCGTGGTGGATTGGGTAATTCAGGCGTTTTTGCTGGTGGTAACCGCGCTGTTGATGGTTTTTGGCAGACTTGGGGATATGCTGGGCAGGCGGCGAGTCTATCAATCTGGAATTATTCTCTTCACTATCGCTTCTGCACTATGTGGTTTCGCTGACAGCATAACCTCACTGATTATAGCCAGAATCATCCAGGGAATCGGCGCCGCGCTGGTGATTGCTGTTGGACCGGCGTTGATCGGCATAATTTTTCCGCCGGATTCACGCGGTAAAGCGATGGGCATCTTAGGGACTACAATGGCAGTGGGGTTGTCCATCGGTCCCGTTGTCGGCGGAGCGATCACCGACTGGTTCGGATGGAGATATATCTTCTTTATAAATATACCCTTCGGGATTGCCGCGGCGTTCATGGTCATGCACTACATAAAGCCTGATAAGGATACCGTTCGCAGTTCGTTCGACCTCCCCGGAGCCGCCACGATGGCGCTGGCTCTGACCTGCATGCTGCTGCTGTTCTCCAGAGGAAATGATTGGGGTTGGGATTCGATTCCGATCCTCGCCTTAATGGGAGGATCATTGATATTTCCCATCATGTTTATATTATTTGAGAACAGATCTAATAACCCTCTCTTAGACCTCGGTTTATTTAAAAATTCAACTTTCAGCAGCGCCACCTATGCCGGTTTCTTAGCCTTTACAGCCATGTTTTCGCAGACCTTTTTAATGCCTTTTTATCTCATACAAATCAGAAGCATTACTATTGCTGAAGCGGGATTGATTCTGGCGTCAGTGCCTCTGGTTATGGCTGTCATTGCGCCTGCATCCGGCGCGCTTTCGGATAAGATCGGAACGAGGGGATTGTGCGTATTCGGTCTGTTCACGCTGGGGATGAGCTTTGTCATGCTGACCTTTCTGGGCGAGGAAACGTCCCGAATCTACGTGGTTCTATCGCTGCTTTTAACGGGATTTGGAATAGGTATGTTCAATCCTCCAAATAACGCTGATTTCTTGAGTTCTGTCCCTCGGGATCGCCTGGGGAACGCTTCTGCCATGATGGGTTTGACCCGTACCATGGGAATGGCATTTGGCGTGGCGGTATCTTCTGTGATTTTTACCGGCGTCCGAAATCATCTGTTAACCCGGGAAGGCGTCAGCGAGGAACTGCCCCAGGCGGCGTTTGCTTTCTTAGGAGCGCTGCACTGGGTATTCTGGGTGGCGGCTGGTTTCTCCTGGCTGGGGATGGTGATGGTGTTGCGAAGAAGGTAGTAAATGGCTGGGGGATAGGGGCTTCTTTCTGGTGCAGACTTTGCCTGATAATATAAGTTATCGAATATAACAACGGAATTACCTACAGGAGGCATCATGCGTATATACTTACTTGTTCTGCTTTGCACACTGGTTGCATTACCTGCGCTTGCCGCGCCGGTAACCTCCCTCGAACAGGCTGTGAATCTGGTTGTAACGGATAAGGTTCCGCAGGGAAGAGATGAAGTCATCATGGAAGCCTGGGGACCTCTTCCCGCGGGGACTGTGATCTCAGGAGTCAAAGAGCGGGTGATGGTTACTCCTGCAGAAGGATATGTCATTTATATAGACGATTATCCTTTGGCTAACCACTTTCACCCGGTCAGGTATGCCTTTATCGTATCTGCAACGGGAGAAGTAACCGTGGTCGATGCGAACAGCTACCCGTTAAACATTGAGGATTACACCGAAATTGAAACCGCCATCGGGGAACGCCTGAAAGCAGTCCCGAACCGGCGCGCGCCTCTGCCGAAAGATCCCCCGCCGCAGTTTGATTCGGAGCGCTGGGCAGTATTGCTGAACGGCGGTATCAGTAACTGGAGCAACTACACGCGCTACTGGAATGACCTGTCCAATATATACATTGCTCTCAACTGGGTGTACGGTTACGCTGACGATCATATCATAGTACTCTGTTCGGATGGTTTAGACCCGGCTCCCGACCAGAATAACGGGCAAAGCTCGGATCCTGATCTGGACGGTGACGGCGATGACGACATCATCGGTCCCTGTCTGCCCAATACCATAGACGCTATATTCGATTCCCTGGCTGCTATACTGACAGTGGATGACGAATTGTACATCTTCACTACAGATCACGGTAGCAGCAACGGAGGGTGGAACACATCCCAGAATCTCTGGAATAGTCAGACCATGACGGACGCTCATTTTGCTTCCTTATTGGCGGCTCTGCCGAACTGCGAAATCGTCTTTACACTGGAACCATGCTACTCCGGCGGATTCTTAGACGACGCCGTTTTCCCACCCGGTCCCATCGTCGGTTCGTCTGCCTGCCGCTACAACCAGAGTTCCTGGGCTATGTCCAATATGCAGTACGACGAGTACGTCTTTCACTGGACGGCGGCGGTCAAAGGTGAAGACGCCTACGGAATGCCGGTTGACGCCGATTACAACAGCGACGGTGTTATAACCATGGATGAGGCTCACGAGTATGCAGTAATCCATGATCAACAGAATGAGGAACCTCAATATGGTGATTCACCCCGCGGGATCGGCGCTGATATCTCGCTTTGGCCCGCAAGCCCTCCGGGCAACGTCGAAGTTACTCTGACGCCCATAGCGCCGCCCATCCAGATTCCGGCTACTGGCGGCAGCTTCGATTTTATCATCGAGATCGAGAATTTTGAAACCACATCGGAGACATTTAACTGCTGGATAGACGTTACCCTGCCTTCCGGTACGATCACACAGCCGCTGCTCGGACCGGTTAGCTTAACTCTCCCCGGGAATGGTCTGATCGAGCGAACTCGAACTCAATCCATCCCGGAAAACGCGCCAGCCGGCATCTATTCCTATAATGCCTACGTGGGCTATTCATCAGCCTACATCTGGAGCTAGGATGAATTCGCATTTGAGAAGCTGGCGCTATCCGATGGCGGCACGGGCTGGTTCAACGGTTGGGCGAACACTGGAGAGCCGTTGGACGATAAAACTCAAATCGCAGCGATTG
This sequence comes from candidate division LCP-89 bacterium, assembly GCA_025774555.1. Taxonomy (GTDB): domain Bacteria; phylum Electryoneota; class B3-LCP; order B3-LCP; family B3-LCP; genus JALGVT01. The sequence continues at coordinate 909 of JALGVT010000057.1, read as the reverse complement.
AAAATGTGCCACCATCCTTCGGTATGGTATCTTGTATGCCCAATCCGTTCAATCCGACCACAGTTCTCAGTTACAAGTTGCAAGTTGCGAGCTCCGTGTCTTTAACTGTCTTTGACATTCAGGGACGCGAAGTCGCTATGTTGGTGGATGGTTACCGCGAAGCTGGCGTTCATGAAGCCACCTTCGATGCTTCCAACCTGGCATCAGGGATCTATCTCTACAGTTTGAGCGCCGGTGATTTCAGCGCATCAGGCAAGATGGTACTGATGAAGTGACAGTCGAGCAGACTGTCATCCCGGACTCCGATCCGGGATCCAAAAAATGTCGGGGTCGAGGACGACCGCCGACTACGGAGATGTAGGGGCGCACGGCTGTGCGCCCTCTTTTTTTCCCCCCCTTTTCTTTCAAGAGGGCTTGCCCGCCTTTGGCGGGGAGTAAGAGGGGATCTGTTTTTCCAGTAAGGGCGAGGTGACCTCGCCCCACAAGGCGTCGGATTCAGGGAATCCGACCTACAATATCATTAGGCGATCTCCATGGTTGCCCTTGTTATAATTCCTCAAATCCCATTCCCCGCACATTCCGCTTGATTTTTTGCCATCCTGTCGCTAAATCCCCCAATCTTTATATAATTACCCCAAAGTGCCACTTTTTCCGTCAATTGAAAAATAATTACTGCAAAGCAAAGATTTTCTTGTTTTTTACATAAATATTTCTTATATTATTAAGAGGCAGTCGATTTCGCGTAAATCAAACAGATTGTCGTTTGCCATCGTTATACCTACACCAGAATTACTCCTTATCACAGAAAAGGATCGCTTTGCACTGAATCCCAGAGTCTCACCTGTACATTAAAAACAATGACATAAAACACAATCACCCCTTCAAACGAGGATCCACTATGAATCACAA
>JALGVT010000056.1 GCA_025774555.1 candidate division LCP-89 bacterium | reverse complement strand
AACGATCGACGGCGTCTATATGACGCGTAACGCCAACCGCTGGAAGAGGCTATCGCACGGTTTGCCGCAGGGTGAAGGATCTATCTGGGATGCTGCTCCAGCTTATGCTCTGCAGTACGAAGATGAATACCTCTTTGCAGCGACGAGTAAGGGTGTTTTCTACGGAAAAAACAGACCGCTCGGCAGTTCCGCTACTTCCAATGTCGTAACCTCATGGATACCCTTAGGCGGGACAGTGGAATTTGAAGTTGATACCACTCACGCTGCCACACAAGATGAGATATGGATAGTGGTTGCCGACACAACGTACTTCGGCTTTAGTATAACCGCCGGGCAGAATGTAACTTTAGTATAACCGCCGGGCAGAATGTAACGTTTATCGACCCGGTAGAGGAAATATACTGGGCAGGTTTTGTGGATGAGACTTCAGCAGGTTTGACAGTTGTTCTTACCGAAGATGATATCTTCTACTATCCCAATGGCAGCTCACCTCCGGTTATCGATTATACAACACTGGATCTGGGTGCGCTCGTTGCTTATGGGTATAACCCTTACGTAGGGGGAGCGCTGCTGGTAGAGATGGAAAACGATACAACTACTATATGGATAGGCAATGATGAAGACGGCGGTCTGTATTCTGGCGTTTTCCCTGGTGATATTGCGCTGGGTTACGATCAGGATTCAGTGGAAGGATATACCAGCCATGAAGATTATCTGATTTACCAGATCAAGAAAAATGGCGACACCTATTACATAGCCACGGATCAGGGCCTTCACAGCGCCAATGATCCACATGGCGAATGGACTCGCTTAACAGGGGATTTATCCAATAACACGGGTAACGATGCCGCTCCCGTGCATACGGCTGCGGTCGCTTTCGGCGCTGGTGATCTGATGTACACTGGCGGTTATTTCGGAGGTTTCCTGCTTAGTGAGGACGGCGTGAGTTTTACGCACTCAAACATGGGAATGATGCATCTGAACGGTACGCCGGAGCAACTCGCTATGTTCAAGGATGAGTTCGAGAATGTAACCCCGGCTGATCCAACTACAGGCATCTACGATACCGCGCTCGATTGGTGGGGTGATCTGCCCGAAGCTACCAGCGAAGGTGATATCGATGGCGACCCAAAGATCACTATTCTCTTCCTGAATATCGATGACCAGTATTACTTAGGTACCGGCGACGGTACCTATATAAGCGGATACTTCGATGGCAGGAATGAGTTGCCGCTCGCCTATATGGCGCTGAGTAACCAGGCGGAAATGTTCTATCTGGACAGCGATCCGCAGTGGATCAACCGCGCCGGCTCAGCCGCCTGCAACCAGATGTTCAACCTGATCAACTGGAATCAGGATTTCCAGGAAGATCGCTGGCTGCGCGAAGGATTGTCCACTTTCAGTCAACACGTTGCCGGTTATCCCGTTGCGGATAGTCCTATCACGTTTTCACAGATCAATAATCTTATTGCCTGGGGTGATAAGAATCCAGACGTAGAACATGTCTATACTTTCCTGATGGTCCTCTATCTATATGAGCAGTTGCTACCTGACTATGACGAAGGAGGTCCTACGATTCATGGTATAACAGAGTTGGCGACCTCAGAATATCGCGGCACTTCCGGTCTGGGAAGGTTGATTACTGAGAAGAACGGAGGCGTTACTTCAGACAGCGTCGATTACACACCGGTTTTCGCGTCATTCTTTAACGATTTCGTGCTTGCCTGCGCCATCGATATATCCGACACGTTGTTTTACGATGGCAAATATGGATTTGAAGGCGTCGATACTCAGTTCGTGCCCCCAAGTTATACCTGGTATCTAACGCCTACCACTACTCCGCCTTTCAAATGGCATCTGCCTTTCTGGAGCGCCAGAGCGATGCAGGTGAACGATCAGGTGTTCTTCCAGGCAGGTCCTAATAAGGAGAACCAGATCGATGAGGCTGTAGTCAATGGCGATGACCGTAACTGCCTCAATTTCTACCTGCTTTATGCGATGGCTGATGCGTTTGAACCAGAAATGCAGCCGGATGAGATCGTATTATTCCAGATACCTTCGGATTCTATCAAACAGAAAGGATCGTTGGTCATTCCAAATGAATATATAATGGATGGTGAAGCGACCTATCCGAACTTGATGAGGATGATATCGATCTGTTCTTCTACCTCTGAAGATGGTCCGTCATGCTTCACCTTCGGAGACGATTCTTCAACACCAGAAGATCTTTTCCTTACTATAACACAGAATCCTATCGACGATCAGTTTATCGACGTCTATTCGTTCGCCAACAGGCGGCTGTTCCCGGATGGCGGACAATTATATCGTGTCGAGTCACTCGGGTTGACAGACCTTGAAGGACCGATCGTCGAAATTACCGGCGGCATATCGGATGATACTGGAGAAGAGGTTACCTTTAACCTCGATCAGGAGGTATTTTACACCAATCCTCAGGCTTCAACGTACAGTTACCATATTGCCTATCATCTGGAAGATATCGAATTGCCCGCTGATCTGGAATTCCTGGCATACGGTGAAGATATAGTGGGCAACGAAAAGGAATCTGATCCGACTCTTGTCAGCGTGGACTTTATAGAAGGTTCCACCGGCGGTACGGTTCAGCATCCTATTTCAAACGCCAGCGTTCATGTCCCGCCAATGGCGTTGAAAGATGACATCTATCTGCTGTTGAGCGTTTCGGATTTACCATCATTCGTTACAGCAGCAGCGGCATCCAGAGAGATATCAGCTCCGACCGATCCGTCGCATTATCAGGTGGGACCGCTGGTATCCGCCGGTTCAGCCGGGACGGAATTGACTGCGCCAATTCAACTCGTAATCCCATTCAACGCCGATCTGGCAGGTGATTCCGAAATCGGTGTGTACCGGGCGGAAGGCGATAGCTGGGTGTATGTTGGCGGCGAGGTTAATGAAAACAGCGGAATGCTGACGACTTACAGTTGGAAGTTTGGTCAATTTCAGGCATTTGCCGGTCCACTGACTGACATGAAACCTGAGATGCCTTACAGCTTCAAGCTGGATCAAAACTATCCGAACCCATTCAATCCGATAACAAAAATACAATTCGAGATACCTCTTTCACAGCATGTCAAATTGAACGTGTACAATGTGGCAGGACAGCTTGTGGAACGGCTTGCTGACAAATCTTTCGAAGCGGGACGCCACAGCCTGCAGTGGAATGCCGTCGGTTTATCAAGCGGCGTCTATTTCCTGCGCATGGAAGCTGAAGAGGGTACCTTATATAGAAAAATGATACTCCTGAAATAAAACTGCAGAGGGGCAGGTGTTCAGGGATGAATACTAAAATCAAAACAATTGTCTGCGCGACGATCAGCATCGCCGTGGCATTCACACTTCTTACCGGGTGTGAAGACTCAAGCGATAGCATACCTAACAATGATCAGGGAGCTGGCTGGTTGGGTATAGAAGAGTTAATGATAGCTGGTTGGGATGCTTACAATGCTGGCAATTTTGAGGAGGCTCAGCAACAGTTCAGGGATGCCAACCAACGCAACGCATTATATCTGCCGGCATATGATGGTCTGGGTTGGAGCGCTGTTCGTCTCGGTGATTTCCTGGACGCAGCGATACAGTTCTCTTTCATCACTACCGAAGCCGATCCTGCAACAGAGGGGATCCTTTTAGCTGATGCCTACGCGGGTTTAAGCCTGTCGGCAGTAATCGAACGGATGACCCTCCAGAACAACGGAGAAGGCAGCATTGAAGAGTATGAGGCGTTGATGGTGGAGTCCATCGAAATGGCTGAAATGGTTTTTGGTCTGATGGGTGAGGATTACATCCCCGATGGTCATGATCTGAGCTTCGGGTCAGAAGCGCTTCATCTGATGAACGCTCAGAACTACTTCTATCTCCAGGAATTCGGCAATTCAGAGGAAGAGCTAAGCGTGGTCGATCCGGACTTCGTAGCAGATCAAGTGGAAGCTTACAAGGCTGATGTGGTTGGAGAGTTGATTGAGATTCCAGAGACGACCGCATTCCCGGATATGGCTTCATTATCCCCGGCAAATCCGGCAATCCATCACATCACAGAGATCATTGCACCGGACCCTGCATGGGTATTTACTTATGAAGTATCCTTTGGAGTGAACGATTTTGATGTGATCCCTGCAGATGGAACCGAATTGACAGGCGGAGATGAGTTTACGGTCAGTTATTCGTACATCACTGATCTACCGCAATATTTAGATGAATTAATCGAACACATCTCGAGTCTTATCAATATCTAACTACTTCGGTGCAGATACCGGATAAGGTAATAATCAAACAAGGCAGACAAATACATACATACGAGGAGGAATTATGCGAAAAGTGTATCTAAGTGTTATCCTGCTGGGTTTTTTGCTGATGGCATTCACGCTGAACGCAAATGCTCAGGTAGAGTTCATCATCCAGTATGACGACGGCGCGTCAGTTTATTATTCGGGTCGTCCGTTGCCGGATGACACCTGTGGTGTCTGGTTTGAACCCCCGACCGAAAGCCAGGTTCTGTCAGGACTGTTCCAGTTCAATGACGGTATGGGCGGGGATGCGGACGTGTTCGTTACTTATCTCGCCGGTGATTTCGATGAAGCGAACTACTTCGACAATAATGAACCGGGTTGGCCCGGACAGGCGCCGACTCCCCTGGGAGAATTCCTGACCCCGACGGTTATCCCGGTGACTTTCGATGATTCGGGTGACTGGCAGGAAGTGGTCTTCGATCTTTATGGCTATTCGCCGGAAGATCTCGACGTTGGAACTGACAACTTCTTTATCGGCTACAGGATTGTTGGATCTGGCGCAGAGCCGTATTACCCATCCATTCTCGGTGACGCGGCGGACGATCGTCCCTATCACAGTTTATGCTACCTGACCGAACCTGCTGGCAGCTACCCTGGTGAATCCGGTTGGTGGGCGTATGGCATCGATTGGATGGTCCGCGCCAAGGTGAACATGTACGGTGATCCGCCGCCAGTAGTTGAAGATGTTGTGGATCCGCCGGATACTTATACCGCCGGACCTTACACCATATCCGCGACAGTGACTGACCAGATTGTGGGCGGTGGAGCCGGTGTTGTCGATGAAGTCCGCTTGATTTACACTGTGGACGGCGGCGCCGAAAATACCGTAATCATGCCAAACACAGGCGGTGATACGTACGAAGGCGATCTGCCTGCGGTCGGCGTTGGTTCACTGATCAATTTCCGCGTTGAAGCAGATGACGATCAGAACCATACTTCAGTCGCACCCAGTATTACCGGTTACTACTTCACCTATCGCCAACCCAGCGAAGCGAAGATTCTGCTGGTGAATGATTCAGGCGACACGGAAGGTGAAGCGCTTTATGTGAACACTCTGAATGATAACAGTTTCTACTTCGATTACTGGATCATCAATCCCGGCGACCCAGGAGACATGGGCTATGCGGGCGCAGATGTGTTCAACACTACCAATTACAGAACCATTCTGTGGTTTACCGGTACGGCTCACTCCGGTTACCTGCCTGATAACGATGCCGATCTGTCCACCGATCCCATCGCCCTTTTCATGGATGACGGCGGTAACTTCTTCCTGACCAGTTCCGACTATCTGGGCGGCGCTTTCAATCCTGACGTGTGGACTGAGTTCACAGCTGATCCAGGCACTTTCATGTACGAATACCTGAAGGTTTCCGATGGCTGGTCCGATGCGCACATCGATCCGGGCACCGGCGAGTCACTGGACACTCTGCACATGGGTATTTCCGGCGATCCGATCTCGGATGAGTTTGCAGCAAGCGGTATCTACAATCATCCCGATCCCAATTACAACGACTATTGCTATCCAAACGACGGTGAGATCTGCTTTGAAACCGAAATCGACGGCGAATCTGCCGGTATCCGTTACGACGGCGATTATAAAATGGTCTTCCTGCCCTGGATTCTGGAAGCAGCGGATGATCTGGATCAGGCAGAAAATCTCCTGTTGAATGTACTCGAGTACTTCAACGAGAACCCCGGACCGTCAATCGCGATGTTGATGGGCTCACGTTACGGTATCTACGCGAACAACAATCCGGCTTACCCGGGCGATACACCTCAGCGTGTTATTGTAGAGCTGGATGATCCCGATGGCATCGGCGGCGCTTCTATCCAGATGAGCTGGGATGGCGGCGGCTGGCAGACACGTTCGATGACTGACCTCGGAAGTGACCAGTATCGCTATATTTTCGCAGAAACACCAGCAGGCTGGTCAACTCTGGATTACAGGGTCAAGGCGATAGATGCCTCAGGAAATGTCGGCATGAGCCCGACATACAGCGTCTGGACCACAGGTCTGGAGTATGACGGCGACGCAGGATTACTGTTCTGCACAGACATGCCCTACCAGGATTACTTCGGTCACCCTGCTTATGATACTACTATGATCGAAGTGTTGGACGGTGTCGTAGTGCCAGGCTTTGGCTATCAGGTATGGGACGTCGATGTTCATGGCACTCCTGACTTCTGGACGGTGTTGAACAAGTATGACGACTGCATCTGGGTAGGCTATCTGGATTGGGAGCTTGTCTTCCCGATGATGACGGCTGACAATCCCTTCAGTCTCTTCTTAGCCAGCGGTAAGAACCTGCTGTTTTCTTCAGAAGAGCAGATGGGCGTTTGGACAGACTGGGTTGACATTACTTTCACCGAGGGTTACTTTGCTCATGACTGGATGCATATAGAGGAAGTACGCAACGATATGAGCTATACCGATATCACACTCTCAGATCCGGTCGATGTGCAGTGCAACGGTCTCCCTGACCCGATTACACTGCAGGAACTCCAGTATCCTCCGATGGGTGATGGTTTGACACCGCTCAGTTGGACAGACCCGATTCTGTGGTACGGCGATGGTTGGTCGGTGGCTACGAGAGACGGCAGCGATCAGCACAATATCACCAGCCTCGGTTTCTGTCTGTATCAGATGGATCCTGCAGACATTGACATCTTCATCGATAACGTGGTGCTCTGGTGGGCAATGCCCCAGAACCAGGGGTATCCCATCGGTGTTGAGCCGGAACAAAATGCAGAACCGACAGTATATCAATTAAACCAGAACTATCCGAATCCGTTTAACCCGGTCACGCAGATTACCTTCGCACTGCCTGAATATACCAATGTTGAACTCTCAGTGTTCAACCTGCTTGGACAGGAAGTGGCGAGACTGTTAGACCGCAAGATGAGCCCGGGTTCACACAGCATTACGTTCGATGCTTCGCACCTGTCTTCAGGTGTGTACTTCTACAAACTGAATACCGCGAACTTCGAATCGATTCGCAAAATGATTCTGGTAAAATAACCAGAAATCCGGAAGTGCAGCCATTTAATGGCAGAGCTTCTTTAACAAAAGTTGGAATTACCCTTTAAACTGATCCAGCGAGGTCGAGAAGGGAGTTGAGTATTAAGCCCCACCGCCCGCGCGGTGGGGCTTTTTATTAACGCAGCGCAGGAGTTAAAGTGAAATTCAGAGTCAAAGCAAAACTGGCGGACGCTGATGGTATGAGGCGAACGCTGACTCGCCTGGCGCACGAAATAATCGAGCGCAACAAGGGTTTGCAGAATCTCGTGCTGGTGGGTATGCAAACGAGGGGCATTCATATTGCCGGGCGGCTAAAGAAACTGATCAACGAGATTGAGGGCGGCGATGTACCCAGCGGCGTATTGGACGTTACCCTGTACCGTGACGACTTCCGCCTTAAATTCAAACAACCGCAGGTGCAGGTTACCAGCATCAATTTCGACATCGATGAGAAAAATATAATTCTCGTCGATGACGTGATGTACACGGGAAGAACGGTCAGGGCAGCGTTGGACGCCCTGATGGATCTGGGCAGGGCGGCTCGGATTCAATTGGTGGTGCTGGTGGATAGAGGACACAGGGAACTTCCGCTGAAGCCCGATTTTGTCGGCAAGAATGTGCCCACCTCGATAGGCGAAGAAGTTAGGGTCCGCATGGAGGAAAGCGATGGCGAAGATGCAATTCTTCTTGTTGAACGTGAAGACTTAGATGAGGAGGATCAAGCCGATGGCGTCTGAAAAGAAAAAGGGCAGAATTCTGTCATCGAGGCATCTTCTCGGTTTGGAGGGTATGGCGGGAGAAGAGATCGCTAACATTCTGGACACGGCGGATGCCTTAAAAGAGATACTGGATCGCCCCATTAAGAAGGTTCCCACACTGCGAGGTGTCACGGTGGTGAACCTTTTCTTTGAGGCATCCACACGGACGAGGCTCTCCTTTGAATTGGCTGAAAAGCGGCTCTCCGCTGACCTGATGAACTTCAGCACAAGCGGATCGAGCGTCGTCAAAGGCGAGACACTCCTCGATACTGCGCGCAACATTGAAGCCATGCGGATCGACGTTGTGGTAGTGCGTCATCAGTGTCCCGGAGTGCCTGGATTTTTAGCCGACCGCTTGAGTTCAGTAGTTGTCAATGCTGGAGACGGAGCGCATGAACATCCCACGCAGGCGCTGCTCGATCTCCTGACTCTTCGCCAGAAGTTTGGTGATATCAAGGGCTTGAAGGTTGCGATTATCGGCGATATTGCTCACAGCCGCGTGGTGAAATCAAACATTTACGGATTGAAGGCGCTGGGCGCTGAAGTCATGGTTTGCGGACCGCCTACACTCATCCCCAGAGACGTCGAATCGCTGCAGGTAAAGGTGACTCATAATGTCGATAAAGCTCTGGAGTGGGCGGATACTATAAACGTATTGAGATTACAGTTGGAGAGGCAGAAATCCGGTTTCCTGCCTTCCCTGCGAGAATATTACTGGACTTTCGGGATCACTATGGAGCGTCTTTCGAGGCTCAGGGAAGCGCCTGTAATCCTTCATCCAGGACCAATGAACCGGGGCGTGGAAATTGAGAGCGCGGTTGCGGACAGCGATTATGCTGTTATTTTAGATCAGGTTACAAATGGTGTGGCAGTGCGTATGGCGGTTTTAGTTTTGCTGTCAGCGCCGGAAATAGCGGTTTAATGAGGATAATATGGAATCAGTCAAGTTACCCGATAAACTCTGTCTTAAGAATACGCGCCTGATCGACCCGGTGCAGAATCTCGATCAAACAGGCGATCTGGTTATCGAAAACGGTAAAATCAGCGCGGTTAACGCAGGCTGTTCCGGCGCCAGGGTTTGGGACATGAACGGCGCTATCGTCTGCCCCGGTTTTTTCGATATACACGTCCACTTGCGCGAGCCGGGATTCGAGGATGCTGAGACTATCCGTTCCGGGCAGGAAGCTGCCGGCGGCGGCGGATTTACCGCTGTTGCCTGTATGCCTAACACAATGCCCGCTCTGGATCATGCGGGAGTCGTTCGCTGGGTGAGTGAAGAAGCAGCGAAATTCCCGGTCGCAGTCCATCCCATCGCCGCTATAACTAAACAACGAGCTGGTGAAGAGTTGACCGAGATGGTAGAATTGCATAAAGCTGGCGCAGTTGCATTTAGCGATGATGGCGGGTATGTTGAAAACTCCGATTTGATGCGCCGAGCCTTGGAATACAGCTTATTGACCAATGCTCCGATCATTACGCACGCTGAGGATTTCAAACTGACGGGCTCCGGCGTCATGCACGAGGGCGCTGTATCCACTCGGTTGGGATTAGCAGGCATACCACGTCTGTCCGAAGATATCGCTACGGTGCGGGATTTAATGTTAGCGGAATACACAGGCGGCAGGCTGCACCTTGCCCATGTCTCGACGGAAGGCGCACTGAGAGCGCTGGAAGACGCCGTTAAGCGCGGCGCTAAGGTAACAGCGGAAGTTACGCCGCATCATCTGCTGCTTACGGATAAAGCTGTACAAGGTTACAGCACATACACCAAGATGAAGCCGCCGCTGCGCGAAGAATCGGACACGAAGGCTTTAATTGCAGGCTTGAAAAACAGATCCTTTGCCGCGATAGCCACCGATCATGCGCCGCATACGAGCGATTTGAAGGAAGTGCCATTCGATGAAGCAGCCTTCGGAATTATCGGTCTGGAAACGGCTGTGGGATTGATCTGGGATAAGCTGGTGATGACTGAACAGATAACTGCCTCGTATATGGTGAATCTCTTCTGTGCTGGACCTCGAGAAATCGTGAATCTGCCTGTTCCTGCGATTAAGGTTGGAGAAGCCGTAGAACTGACAGTCTTCCATCCTGATGAGAAATGGACGGTGGATACGGCTGAATTTTACAGCAAATCCAATAACAGTCCCTATGCAGGCTGGGAATTGACCGGTCGTCCCTGGGGAATTTTAAAAGGATCATTATGGGCAGGGCGTATCCAACCCGGTTTCTAAGATGAATTCTCCGCTTCGACATCTGGTAGTAGCAACTGCGGGTCATATCGACCATGGTAAGACCGCGCTGGTGCGCGCTTTGACGGGCATGGAAACTGATCGTTTAAAAGAGGAGAAACAACGCGGTATTACTATAGAACTCGGATTCGCTTTTCTCGGTGATAATATCACTATCATCGACGTTCCGGGACACGAACGGTTTATCAAGACAATGGCGGCGGGAGTCAGCACTGTCGATCTTGCGCTCTTGATAGTTGCCGCTGATGACGGCATCATGCCGCAGACGAAGGAACACCTGGCGATATTATCCCTTCTGGGAGTTCCTTATCTTTTCACGGTTATATCGAAAACTGCCGGACAGGACCCGGAATGGGTCGATCTTATCGAAGAGGAGATCAGGGAGATACTGCCGGATCGGTATAGATTATCAGCACGTTTTTTCAGGTGTGATTCACTGTCCGGGGAGGGTATCCCTGAACTTCGCAAGGCGATTACCTTCATGTCGGAACAGATTCAACCGCGTTCATCAGAGGGCGTTTTCCGGCTGCCGGTTGACCGCAGCTTCAGTATGAAGGGCTACGGCGCCATCGTTACGGGCACAGCGCTGAATGGCAGCGTGAAAACCGGCGAGCATCTGCGGGCATTGCCGCCCGACATTGAGATACGAATAAGGGGAATGCAATGCCATGGCGTTGACCGGAAAGTAATACTAGCGGGCGAGAGAGCCGCGCTTAACCTTATCGGTTCTGAAGTTGAGAAAATAAAACGGGGTCATTGGATATGTGTGGGAGGATTCCTCAAGCCCACAGAAGTCGTCGATATTGAGATCGAAACGATTAACGAAGCGCCGATCCTCAAGAACCGGGACAGAGTGCGTATGCACATAGGCACAGATGAAGTGATCGGGCGGGTTATGCTTATCGGGATGGATGCTGTTTCGCCGGGAGGCAGTTCATTTGGTCAGTTCATTGCGGAAAAACTGTTTATGGCTGCACGGGGAGATCGGTTTATCATCCGGCGATATTCACCGTTGCAGACTCTCGGTGGCGGCAGAATTATTGATACTACCACGGAAAAGAGACGCCGCAGCAGACCGGAATCGCTTGAAAATATCAAATTGCTGGCAGCGGCATCAGATAAGGATGTTCTGTTAGAGAAGATAAAAATATCTGGTATGAATGGCTTGTCTATATCAGTCACAAAAGCGTTTATGGGCATTCCTGATGATGAAATCCGCTCACAGATCGAACGACTGATAGAACAGGGGAGTGCGGAGCATATCGGAACCTATACGGATGGCTGGCTGATTTCAATTGAAGCTTTATCGGAAGTAAAGAAGAGTATCCTTTTAAAACTGGCAAAATATCATATTGACAATCCTCAGAAGCTGGGATTGAAAGCTGCTGCTCTGGCTGATGAATTAGCGCTAGATCTGTCTTCTGAAATTATTGAATTTATAGTGGAGCAGATGCTCGAATCCGAGCTGACTCTGGAGAAGGGTTTCCTGCGGAAGAAGAGCCACTCCATTCAGTTAGATTCAGAAACAGAGGCGCTCTGCGACAGGGTTGAGGCCTTATTGATGAATTTGAAGTTCAGTCCACCCGAGCTCAAGGAGATGCAGAAAGAACTCGGTATTTCTATAACTGAATTGAACCGTATCTTCAGTATATTGATACAGATGGGGCGTGTAGTACGTATGGGGGACAGGCTGCCGCGGGCAAAGAAAAATGTCAGTTTAGCCTGGAGTATTATCAAGCCTATTATCTCGGAAGATAAAGGCGCTGCCATGTCAGCACTGCGTGATGCCTTGGAATGCCGGCGCAAAGACGCGGTGATTTTTGTTGAGTACTTCGATCAGTTAAGATTAACCGAACGGCGGGAAGATCTGCGCTTCCCTGGCAGGAATTACGATAAGGAAGTTTAAAATCGAAATGCGAAAAGGCTTGACTTTTCAAGAAAAATATATTATTTTTTCTATCTTTAGATGGCTGCCACTCTAGCTCAGTCGGTAGAGCACCGCCCTGAAAAGGCGGGTGTCCCCAGTTCAATTCTGGGGGGTGGCACAAAAAACGGCATCCCGTTAGTCAGGGGCGCCGTTTTTTGTCTTTTCCTTCGTTTATCACCTATAGACTTGACTTTTCACAAAGAATTGTGTATCTTTTTGAAATAGATTGAGGTTATTTTAGAGGCGACTATGACTGGCAGATTGATAATCACAGCTATTGCTGTAATGTTGATATTATTTGCTACAGCGTCGGCATACGACGAGGAATACCACACTAACGATGAAATATACGATGAAATCGTGGCGTGGCAGGACAGCCTCCCTGACTGGTGCCGGGTGGACACTATCGGTTATTCCCAACTAGACAGCCTGCCGATCTGGGCGGTGAAACTTTCCAACAACGTCAACTCCGATGAGGATAGACCGACTGTCCTCTTCGTGGGACAGGTGCATGCGGAAGAACTTATCGGCGTAGAGATCACCCTGGCTTTAATCGACGATCTGCTCACGCATCACCAACAGATCACGCCGTACCTGCTCTGGTTTATGGGCTTGGAAATGTGGATTATACCCACTTTAAATCCCGAAGGGCACGCAGTTGTCATGGACTCCCTGGATCTCTCTTTTCGCAAAAACAAGAGCGATTGCAACAATAACGGCATCTTCGATTTCGACACGACCGGCATCGGCAATGACATCGATGGAGTCGATCTAAACCGCAACTTTCCCCTGAACTGGGTACACGGCGATTCCTTCATGCAGCCCGCCAACGAACCTTTCGATTATTTCCGCGGATTCTCGCCGCTATCCGAAAGCGAATCCCAGGCGCTCTGGGCGTTCGGAGAACAGGAAAAGTTTTCATTTTCGATTGTCTGGCATTCTTCAAGAACGACTAATTTTTCGGAGAAGTTGTTTTACCCGTGGGAATGGAACGAGCTGAAACATCCGCCTGATTTTGAGACCATAGATATTCTTGGGTGGGAAATAGCGAACAACATCCCCAAGTATGGAACCGGCGGGTTTTATCAGGCAATTCCAACCTATCAGGGAACGATAGCTTATCTGATCGAAGCTGGTCCCAGCATTCAGTCGCCATGGTCTACTGCTGAACAGGTGATAGAGGCAAATCTTGAGGGCGCATATATACTTCTGCACCGCGCCGCCGGAACCGGGGATGTGGAACCCAGGTCACAACTGACCGGGCTGGTGACGGATGTTGTTAACGGTCATCCACTGACCGCAGAAGTGAAGATAGTACAACTTCACAACGCCTTTCTGCAGCCGCGTACCTGTGAGCCAACTTATGGCAGATACCGGCGCTACCTGATGCCGGGAACTTATGAAGTTGAAGCTCGAATGCGCGGGTACTATCCACAAACTACACAGCTAACGGTCAACGCCAGTATGCCGCGTGAACAGGATTTCGCCTTAGCGCCCAAACCGGTGCACTATTTCCACGGTGAAATCAGGGAACTGGGTGGAGATCCGTTAGCCTGCACCTTGTACATACACGGCGAGGACGTGCTGGATACGCTGAATGTCTCCGCTGACGGGCAGTATAGCTGCCATCTGCCGGAAGGCGATTATGAACTGGTTTTTGACAGCCCTGGTCATGTGGTTCGTTTTGATGCTATAAGCCTGACGCAGAGCCGCTATGTCGAATTTGAATTATCACCCGGAGTTTCGATCTTCTCTGACGATTTCGAAAGCGGCATCGGTCAGTGGACTGCTGATGGAACTAATCTGATGCTGGTTAGATGGGATACTGAAGCGGCGGATTCCCTCTGGAATGGAGGCATGGTGGCAACTGAGAGCCCGTACGATGATTATCTTCCCGAGGTCGAGAACTGGATAGTCCTGACGGATCCGCTCGATTTAACAGATCGCGCCACCGCCTCGCTGCGCTTTCAACATTGGTATTATTTTGAACCGGGCGGAGATTCCTGTCAGGTCGAAGCGAGTACAGATGGCGGTTCGTCCTGGGACGTGATCGCGGGACCTTACTGGGGACAGGATATCGGCTGGGGCGCCGGATATGCTTCACTCGATCCCTATTGCGGCATGGATAACGTTCTGCTGCGCTGGAAAATCGAGACGGATGAATCCTTGGAAGAACAGGGCTGGCGGATAGATGACGTTGAGATATTCGTAGCGGATACCGCGGTGTACGTTGAACCGGTGGAGGATCTTCCTCGGGAATACGCGCTCTATTCGGTCTATCCGAATCCGTTCAATTCGCAGCTCAGCATTCGTCTGGATCTGCCGCGCGAAGAGGCGATGGATATTACCTTATGGGACATTGCTGGCAGGAAAGTCGCTGAAATTCACGAAGGAGCGCTTTCCGCAGGACAGCATTGCCTGGGATGGAAAGCGTCACCTGAGCGTCCTTCCGGGATTTATCTCTTGAAAATCAGCGGCGAGAGCAAGCAGGATATTCGTAAGGTGCTGTATCTGAAATAAACGAATGTCAATAGAATGAGCGTCGATATAGGACATCTGCGGTTGAAGGAACTGGTCTTCTGGGGGCGGCACGGTTATCTCCCTTTCGAGAGAGAATCCGGCAACCGCTTCGAGGTGGATGTTGACATAGAGGCGGATTTAGCTGACGCGGTCAAATCGGATCGCATGGAATCCACAGTCGATCTCGCCCAGGTGTATGAGATTATCCGTAATCATGTTGAAGGTGAGCCTCGAACGCTGATTGAATCTCTTGCTGGCGTTATCGCCGAGGAGATCACAGCTCTGGAAAAGGCGCTGTCCTGCACGGTTCGGGTGCGGAAGATGTCTCCGCCGCTGCCGGGCGCCACAGGTGGAGTGATGGAGGCGGAAGTTACCCGTGTCGCCTGAAATATGGATAGGGATGGGCTCCAACCGAGGCAGCCGGATAGCTCATCTGCAGTTCGGTCTGGAGAGGCTGTCCGCAAAGGGGCAGATCGGAGCCGTTTCCAGTGTCTATGAAACAGAGCCGTGGGGTGTGGAGGATCAGCCTTTATTTCTGAATGCCGTCTGTTCTTTAAGGACTCAAATCGACGATCCACTGCAACTGCTTGACATATTAAAGTCGATTGAGGTTTCATCCGGTCGGAGTAAGGATCATCAGCATTTGGAAGCGCGCACGCTCGACCTGGACATACTATTCTGGGGATCGGATATAATCGAATCAGACAGATTAACTATACCGCATCCGTTGCTGCCAGAGCGGCGCTTTGTCCTGCTCCCGCTGGCAGAGATTAATCCTGATCTATGTCATCCGGTCAGCGGATTGACTGTCAGTGAGATTCTGGAACAGTGCAGCGATACACACTCAGCCGCCAAAGTTGGTAAATTGAGTTCATATTAAGGCGTGACCATCCATTAGTTTGAACTGCGAGAGACTACTGTGCAATTCAAAGATATCCGCCATCTTGCCATTGAGGGCGTTATAGGAGTGGGGAAGACCAGTTTGGCGAGACAGTTAGCTCGCGGATACGATGGTCGTCTTGTCCTCGAGCGCCATGATGAGAACCCCTTTCTGGAAGATTTCTACAAGGAACCAGCGCGGTATGCTTTTCAGACGCAGTTATTCTTTCTACTTTCCAGATACCAGCAATTGCAGGAGTTGGGTCAGCAGGACGTATTCCATCCGCTGACAATTTCCGATTACATTTTTGCCAAAGATAAGATATTCGCTTACTTGAATCTGGAAGAGCGGGAATTGAAACTTTATGAGAGCGTCTATTCGACGGTTGAAAAGAGCGTTTCTCAACCCGACCTGGTTATATATCTGCAATCTTCCGCTGAAAGGTTGATGCATAACATTAAACGCCGTGGACGCAGCTACGAAAAGCATATAACCGAAGAGTATATTCAAGCCTTAAACGAAGCTTATAATCATTTTTTCTTTCACTATCATGACAGCCACTTGCTGGTAGTGAATACGACCAGTCTGGATTTTGTGCACAAAGAGAATGATCTGCAGACACTGAAAAACCAGATTGAACGTCACCCCGGGGGAGTCGTTTTCTTCAACCCGGTTATCGGATGAGATGAGAATATGGGATTGCTGCGATACTTGATATTAGGATTGATGGGATACTTCCTCGTCAGGTGGATAATAGCGCCGAAAAAGAAGCATCCGAGAGTCAATAAGAGCCGCGCCAGGAAAGAGGTCGATCCCTTTAAAAGCGCGGACATTGAGGACGTGTCATATACTGAGCTTCCTCCGGATCAAGAAAAAGAAGATAGAACAGGGCAGAACTCTGTCAAGGAGTCATAATGCGTCAAGTCATATCTGCAGATAAAGCGCCGGCTGCCATCGGTCCTTACAGTCAGGGCATTGCAGTCAGCGGAACTTTAGTATTTACAGCTGGTCAGATTCCAATTGATACTGAAACTGGTGAACTGTCAGGGAACAATATTACAGCTCAGACGCATGCTGCTTTAAAGAACCTTAAAGCTGTTGTTGAAGCTGCCGGCTCCTCACTAGATAAGGTTGTCAAAGTAACCGTATTTCTTCAAAATATGACTGATTTCGCACAGATGAACGAAGTTTATAAGCAATACTTCACTGACTCCCCGCCCGCACGTTCAGCCGTAGAAGTGGCATGTCTTCCGAAAAATGCCCTGGTGGAAATCGAAGCGATTGCTTTAGTTGGTTGATTTTGCCTTCCTTAAATAAGGACATGCGACAAGTCCTCGTTAAGTCTGCCGCCTTTATATTAATCATCATTCTGCTGGGCGCGGTACAGCCATTGTCAGCTCAGGACAGCCTCTCTACGCCCTCTTTCGGTAGGAGTTTCATCCCCGCCCTTCAATCGACAGTCGTTCCGGGATGGGGGCAGTTCTCACAAGGGGAATGGTTGCGCGGGGGAGTTTATCTCCTTGGCGAAGCATTCTTAGCTGCTGATGCTTACTATTACTGGGAAAAACAATACGGGCGACCTGGATATGATGATGCGGGCAGGCTATTCAGCAGGGAAGTGGCGTATGGATTGGCAGCCTGGTATGGAGCGGGAGCGGTTTTCTGCGCGGCTGACGCCTATTATTTCAGCTCTAAAAAGAGGACAACCTGCCCGACTCTGGCGGCGCTTCAGTCCGCTCTTTTTCCGGGTTGGGGACAGTTGGCAAATGGACAGCACTGGAAAGCGGCGGGCATGTTTGTCCTGCAGACAGGCTTAGCCTTCTCTGTCTATTATCAACATGAAAACTACCTGTTTCAGCACCGGCAGGGACATGATGACGAAGCCCGATTCTATAAAAACGACCGCAACCGTTTGATCTGGTGGTCGGTGGGCGCGCTAATTTTCAGCGCTGCCGATGCCTTCGTGGATTGTCACCTGCGCGACTGGAACGTTTCTGACGATCTGAGTTTAACTCCGGTATTTTTCCCGGAACAGAAAACGGTAGGCATTGGTTTTCGAATCCCGATAAAGATGCCGCAAATAACGATCCTTAAGTAATATGATTGCAAGAAAAGAAGCATTGCAACTGGTCAAACAGCACGTATCCAATAAAAATCTGGTCAAGCACATGATTGCTGTTGAGGGAGTAATGCGGGTTTTAGCCCGCCGCTTCAACGAAGATGAGGAGACCTGGGGATGCGCTGGTCTGCTGCATGACCTCGACTATACGGAGACGGTAGATGATTTCAGCCGCCACGGCTTCCGCACCGTGGAGATATTGAGCGAATACGATGTGCCCGAAGAGGTGTTACAAGCGATTAAATCACATCCTGGACACGTACCCTGTGAGTCATTGATGGACAAAGCGCTGTACGCTGTCGATCCCCTGACCGGACTGATAGTCGCAGCGGTATTGATGCACCCCGAAAAGAAGCTAAACGCGCTGGACGTGGATTTCATCAGGCGGCGTTTTAAGGAGAAGCGATTTGCCGCCGGAGCAAACCGGGAGCAGATTCGCTCTTGTTCTGAGATGGGATTGGAACTTGAAGAATTCATTGAATTCGGCTTGAAGGGTATGTGTGAAGTG
>JALGVT010000055.1 GCA_025774555.1 candidate division LCP-89 bacterium | reverse complement strand
TGCAGTTACCTGCTGATCGGTTTCTGGTGGGAAGACATGGACAAGGCGATTGCGGGCAAGAAAGCCTTCATCGTCAACCGCATCGGCGACTTCGGATTTCTGCTGGCGATGTTCCTGATCTTCGTTACTTTTGGATCGCTGGATTTCCAGACGGTCTTCGAAAGAGCGACCGGGATGCCTTACGGAGCTGGTGTGGTGACTGCAATTACACTGCTACTCTTCCTGGGCGCCACCGGTAAATCGGCACAACTTCCGCTGTATGTATGGCTGCCGGATGCGATGGCGGGTCCGACGCCGGTTTCGGCTTTGATTCACGCCGCCACGATGGTCACGGCAGGCGTCTATATGATTGCCCGGTCGAATATTCTCTATATTTTATCACCGACGGCGATGGCAGTAGTCGCCGGTGTTGGAGCGGCTACTGCCTTGATGGCGGCAACCATCGGCTTGACTCAATTCGACATCAAGAAGGTGCTGGCATATTCCACCGTATCGCAACTTGGATATATGTTCTTAGCCTGCGGCGTCGGAGCGTTCGGAGCGGGCATTTTCCACCTGATGACGCACGCCTTCTTCAAAGCTTTGCTGTTCATGTGCGCAGGATCGGTGATCCATGCCATGCACCATTACTATCACAAGATCGATAATCATGACAGCGATCCACAGGATATGCGCAATATGGGCGGTTTGAAAAATCACCTTCCCAAAACCTACTGGACTTTTTTGGCGGCAACGCTAGCCATCGCCGGAATTCCGGGTTTCGCTGGCTTTTTCTCTAAAGATGAGATCTTGTGGAAGGCGTTCGCCGGAGGGCATACCGCTGTCTGGGTGATCGGCGCTATAGCGGCTGGTTTGACTGCATTCTACATGTTCCGGCTGGTATATATGACTTTCTTCGGTGAATTCCAGTCATCCAAAGGCGGTGAGCACCCTCATGAAAATCCACCCGTGATGACGATTCCGCTGATAATTCTGGCGGTATTGTCCGTAATCGGCGGATGGGTTGGTATTCCTGCGGTACTGGGCGGCGGAAATCATATCGAGCACTGGTTTCATCCGGTTTTCGCCAATGCTGAACATATCGCTGAAATCCATCGCGGGCACGGCGTTCACAGTCATAGTATCGAGATGACTGTGATGATAATTTCTATCGCAATCGCGTTAATCGGTATCGGCATCGCTTACGTCTTTTACCGCAAGAAGACCGATCTGCCGGGAAAGGCGGCATCTGCCTTAGGACCGTTGCACAAACTCTCCTTCAACAAGTACTATGTTGATGAAATCTATGAAGCCACTGTCATTCGACCGATTCAGAAGGCGTCCGATTCTTTCCTGTGGCGCTTTTTCGACGTGAAGATCGTCGATGGATTGGTGAACGGCGTCGCGCAAGTGGTGGAAGTAGCCGCCATGCAGATCCGCAAGGTGCAGACCGGTCAGGTGCAGAATTACGCGCTGATCATGGGCGCGGCAGTGGTGATTGTGGTATTGGCTTTTGTTTTGTGAGTATTTCCCGGCGCTAAAGCACCGGTCTACGAAGAAACAACCCCCCTGAAGGGGGCTGCGACCCCACAATGAATTGTAAATAGTGCTGTCGGGTCTCCGAACCCGACGGTCATTAAGCAGGTGACTAAGATGAAAAATAAAACTAAATCTCAACGAACCTTTAGCGTGCTGATTGAACAGGATGAAGACGGCTACTACGTAGCAACTATTCCAGCGCTGAAGAGCTGTTATACTCAGGCGAAGACGTTGGAAGAACTCTACCCCAGGATAAGGGAAGTGGTAGATCTGTGCTTGGAGGTTGAAGAACCGATAAATATGAAGTTTGTAGCACTTCAGCAACTGGAAATGGCTGGTTAAACATGTCACCCAGAATGCCGACCATTCGTGCGAAGGTTTTGATTTCATTCCTCAGATCCCTGAATTTCGAACAGGTACGGCAAAAGGGAAGTCACAAGTTTTTCCGACACGAAGTTGGACGCACAGCAACCATACCCGACCATAAAGGCGAAGATTTAGGACGTGGGATTATCAGTAAGATATTGAAGGACATAGAAGCTACTACTGATGATTTGCTTTACTGGATGAAAAAGCAGAAGTGAGTTGAACCCACAGCAGAGCTGTGGGGCGCCCTGGCTGATTATGGGCGCGGCGGTGATGATCGTGGTTCTCGCGTTCGTGCTGTAAGGAAAGTTCAACCTCCCGCAGGTTTATTCCGAAGGAATGGCTACGCCATAACCTGCAGGAGGTTAAGATCACCACCATATATAGCAGTCAGCAAAGTTCCTGGATATAACAGATCTAAGGAGGAGCTATGAAGTTTTTCAGACAGATCGGCTCACTCGCTTTCGTGTTGGGACTCTTCACTGTGATCTTTGCGGGGATGCCGTATTTTGTAGTGGTATCCGAAGATCCCGTCACGCCGTGGTGGTTCAGGTTAGCGGTATTTCTTCTGTTAGGAGGTATTCTTCTGGTGCTCCTGACGGTCGCGCTCGAACAGAGGAAGACCGGGACGTCAAGTGATGAGCCGCTATCAGCGAATACCGATCATTCGATTCTGTTGCTGAACTCGGATGAAGTGCCCGGCAGAGAGACCACGGAGATACTTGGTCTGGTGCAAGGTCATACGGTATATGCTATATGGCTGGGCAAGGATCTCTCCGCCATAATCAGGCTGATCCTCGGCGGTGAACTGACCGAATACACCGAGATGATGGGGCGCGCCAGGGCTGCGGCGAACAATAGAATGATCGCTCAGGCGGCTAAACTGGGAGCGGACGCCGTTATCAACGTGCGCTACATGACCACCAGCGTGGTGGGCAGCGCCGCTGAACTTTTAGCTTACGGCACGGCTGTCAAGCTTGGCGGGTAGAACATTGACTCCCGCGGATTTAAATCCGTGGGTGGTTTGGAGAACAATATGGCGTTAGATTTCACATCTCTTGAAAAAGCATTAGCCAGCTTGCATCGCGCTATTCAACGATCTCAAACTGATCCGGATGACGAAGAGGTACGCGATGCCGTCATTCAGCGCTTTGAATATACTTACGAACTTTGCTGGAAGATGCTGAAGCGCCAGCTTGAGGTGGAATCACCTAATCCTGCGGTTATTGACACTCTTTCATTTCGCGATCTGTTAAGGGAGGCTGCACAAGTCGGTATCCTTGCCGACATAGAAAGCTGGCTGGATTACCGTGAAATGCGCAATATTACGTCGCATACATACGATGACAATAAGGCGCAAAGTGTCTATCTCAGTGCGCTCGATTTTTACGATGATGCCCTTGCTCTTTTTGAAACTTTGAAAAAGAGAAGTCATGCTTGACCTCAAACCGGAAATGTTGGAGACGGTGAAGAAGATTCTTGTTGAGCACGTCCCTGAGTTTGACGTGCTGGCTTTCGGATCGAGGGTTACAGGCGCGGTGAAGGAATTTTCTGACCTCGACCTGGTGATTATGACCAAGGAGCCGCTCTCCATCCGGCGCATATCTCGATTGAAGGAAGCCTTTTCCGAATCCGATCTGCCGCTCAAGGTTGACATCGTAGATTGGGCGGCGACCGATGAGAACTTTCGTGCGATTATTCAACGGGGGACGGAGGTGGTGTGTGTGGGGAGGAGAAGTAGGCTGAACCACAGATTGCGCTGATTACGCCGATTACGCAGATTAAAAACGTCAGGCGCGCAATGCAGGCGTTCCTTCGGAAGAGTTCCGACAGCAATGTGAGCGGATGAGGGGTTTCGGGAGATTATTGAGAGGGAGGTGGAGGTGGTACAAGCAGCCCGGCGCTCAAGCACCGGACTACGAATAAGCAAGCCCATTGAAATGGGCTGATTGAAGCCGTCTTTAGACGGGTTGCTTCTAACGTAGACCCGTCATTTATGGCGGGGATAACTAAAAAGGGGAATGAGGTGGTGTGGGAGGGGGAAGTAACCTGAACCACAGATTGCGCTGATTACGCCGATTACGCAGATTAAAAACGTCAGGCGCGCAATGCAGGCGTTCCTTCGGAAGAGTTCCGACAGCAATGTGAATAGTTAATATTAATCAAGTTCAAACCACTTTAAATGGAGGCGAAAATGCGAAACTGTTTATCGGTAATAATAATTTTATCGCTTTGCTGTGGTATCAGTTTTGGAACTGATTGGGAGGAAGAACTTAAAAGCGATGTTGTTCAAATAGTTGACGGTAAAATGATGATGGAGGAGTATGTCCTTATTAAGGGGAGTGAAGAAAGCACGCTACAAATGAAAATCTATGCGGAAGCTCCGACAGATGGGAGCATCAGCCGGGATAATTTTATCGGGTTGAGCACTCTTCTTTACCTCCCCGCACTCCTGGAAATGGGGGAATTTGAATCCATTGATGAACCGATTGGAAATCTTGATGTCGAAATGAACATGTATATGACAGCACGGGGCATCCAGATCGAGTTCAAGGATAACATTAACAATCAAACGTCGCGCGAAACGCAGACGTGGGCGCAGGTATATGGACAATAAGTAGTGCAAATGTAACCTCCCGCAGGTTCGAAAACCCGCGGGAGGTTGAGAGCGAGACAAATGCCTATTCGTCATCATAAATTCACATCTGGTAACTATTATCATATATTTAATCGGGGCGCTGGTAAAAATTTAATATTCTTCAATTCCGAAAACTATGAGTATTGCTTACGACTGGTTACACATTATTCAAGGATCTATAGCATAGAGCTTCTCGCTTATTGTTTGATGCCAAATCATTATCATTTTTGTTTGAGACAGTGTACAGATATTTCTATCTCCAAGTTTATTAGTGTCCTTTTCAATGCCTACACACAGGCGGTCAAT
Organism: candidate division LCP-89 bacterium; assembly: GCA_025774555.1. GTDB lineage: Bacteria > Electryoneota > B3-LCP > B3-LCP > B3-LCP > JALGVT01. The sequence goes on along the minus strand of JALGVT010000055.1, from coordinate 8,362 downwards.
AAACAACTGAACCGGCAAGGCACGCTCTTTGAAGGACGATTCAAACATGTCTGGATTGAGCAAGAGGAGTATTTGATCCATCTGTGCCGCTATATCCATCTGAATCCAGTCAAGGCTAGATTAGCTGCCAAACCTGAGGACTGGTTATACTCCAATTATCTTGATTGGATAGGCAAAAGAAACGGAACACTTGCGGATAAGGCTTTTATCAATTACTATTTCCCAAAAACTGATGACTATAGACAGTTCGTTGCAGATCAACAGGTTGAATTGGAAGCACAAGAACGAATTGCTAAATATATATTGGATTGGGATCAGGTAACCTCCCGCAGGTTCGAAAACCTGCGGGAGGTTGAGAACAGTATTACCAAAGTTTATAAACAGGATCAACCAAGGTGTGGTCCGTGACCACCCAGAAAAATGTTTTACAACCATGCACCACCCCTACAAATTAGACAAATCAGCCATCACCGTTGCGAAGCTCGGCGATCCGTCGGATCTGCGGGAATACTGGTGGTCGAAGACGCCGGAGGAACGGTTGGAGTGGGCGGAATATTTAAGACGATTAAACTATGGCGAAGATGCGTGTACCGGACGACTTCAAAGAGTTCTTGAAGTTGCTGAACGAAAAACAAGTTGAGTACCTCGTTGTCGGTGGTTATGCGGTTTTTTACCACGGTTATACCCGTACCACTGCTGATATAGATATTTGGCTAAGGATGGATCCTGACAATGCCGAAAGGATCTCTCAAGCCTTGGAAGAGTTTGGATTTAATCCTTCTGAGTATTCTAAGGAGCTGTTTTTAAAGAAGGATCAGATTATACGTATGGGGCATCCGCCTTTGCGAATAGAACTTATGACGACAATTTCTGGAGTTGAGTTCGATGAGTGTTATAATTCTCGTGTCACTACCAAATGGGATGATGTAAAGGTTGATCTTTTAGATTTAGAAAAACTCAAAATAAATAAAAAAGCTGCCGGTAGGCATAAAGATCTTAGTGATCTTGAAAACCTGCCTTAATAACAGAATCCAAGACAAAACCGATCACTAAACACTAATCACTAACAACTAACAGCCAATTTATGCTATCCTGGATCATTTTCGTTCCCATGATTGCAGCCGTAATGATACTGCTGCTGCCACGGGAAAATAAAAGCCTGATCCGCATCGTGGCGCTAAGCGCGATGCTGGTCGATTTTCTGCTCTGTATTCCGCTGTATCTCCAGTTCGATGCTACGACCGCGGCGATGCAGTTCGAAGAGTACATCGCCTGGATGCCCTCACTGGGAGCTGGTTACCACTTAGGCATTGACGGCATCAGCTTCTGGCTGGTTATCCTGACCACCTTCCTGGGACCGCTCTGCATTCTGGGCTCCTGGGGTCCTATTCAGAAGCGGGTCAAGGAGTACCACTTCAGCTTTCTCTTCCTGCAGACAGGGATGCTGGGTGTGTTCTGTTCACTGGACCTGGTGCTGTTCTACGTCTTCTGGGAAGTGATGCTGGTGCCGATGTACCTGCTGATCGGTGTTTGGGGAGGACCGCGTCGGATTTACGCGGCAGTCAAGTTCTTCCTCTATACCATGTTCGGATCGGTGCTGATGCTGGTCGCCATCATCTGGCTCTACTTCAACGGTATCGATCCCGAAACCGGCAACCACACCTTCGACCTGATCAAGATCTATGCGATGGGGAAGCCCGTCCTGCAGGCGCAGTTGTGGCTCTTCGGAGCTTTCGCCTTAGCGTTTGCCATCAAGGTGCCGATGTTCCCGTTCCACACGTGGCTGCCGGATGCTCACGTTGAAGCTCCGACCGCCGGTTCGGTCATTCTGGCTGGAGTACTGCTGAAAATGGGGACCTACGGTTTCCTGCGTTTCTGCATGCCGCTGTTCCCGGATGCGATTGCATACTATGTGCCGTGGATTTCGGTATTGGCGATTATCGGGATCATATACGGCGCGTTGGTAGCGATGGTGCAGCCGGACATGAAGAAACTGGTGGCATATACGTCGGTGTCGCACTTAGGATTCGTGATGCTGGGTATGTTCGCTCTGAACCAGCAGGGTGTTTCGGGCAGTATCATGCAGATGCTGTGCCACGGCATATCGACCGGAGCGCTGTTCTTTTTAGTCGGAGTCATCTACGAACGGCGGCACACGCGCCTGATATCAGACTACGGCGGTATTGCCAAAAAGATGCCCAAATACGCCACGGTTTTCATCATCATATCGCTGTCATCCATCGGTCTGCCGGGCTTGAATGGATTCGTCGGCGAATACCTGATCCTGCTGGGGACGTTCAAATCGAACTGGATCTATGCGACCTTTGCGGCTACCGGAGTGATCTTCGCCGCGGTGTACCTGTTATGGATGATCCAGAGAGTATTCTACGGCAAGCTGGACAAACCTGAAAATGAAGATCTTCAGGATCTGAACCTGCGTGAGAAGATCATCCTCTATCCGCTGGTGGCTATGACGGTTATCATGGGTATCTTCCCGCAGATCTTCCTGTCGAAGATGGAAGTATCTGTCAGAGTATTTCTGGAGAATCTGCCGAAGTAGCGGCTGTGAGTGGTTAGTGGATAGTGATCAGTAGTTAGAAATCCCGTAGTCGGCGGTCGGTTCCGCCCATGGTGTCCCCGACCCCGACGATAAACAGAGGATCACAGATTCACACAGATTGATTGGGATTCCGCAGATTATTACGGTGTCATTCCTGCGCAGGCAGGTCCGAAGGACTCCTTGCCCCTGTGGGGCTTCGGAGAATCCAGAAAAAACCGGAACCACTGAAAAAGGCTGATGATCGCTGATGATGCTGATAGTCATTTCGCAGAGTCGGATATCAGCGAAATCTGTGTAATCCGTGTAATCCGCGGTTCAGACAAACAACCATCAGGAGGTAACTGCTGATGGTGCGGGGGAATGAAGATTCCCACAGCAGAGCTGTGAGGCACCCTGGCAGTGAGGCCCAAGTGAAATTCTTTTTAGGGTCTTCATTGTTGGTTTCATTGAAGGAGATTACGGAGAATGAAAGCTGATAAAAAAACCTATGATGCAGTTAAGAAATTCATAGACGATTCAGAACTTGAAATCCTTGCAGAGAAAGAAGAACAGAATTGTAGCAGGATTGACGTAAAAAGTGGCATATTTCGCTGTAATATAAACGTATACAACACAGGGAGGATTGTTGTCGGAGGTGCCAAGTCACCGTTAAAAAATGCACTTAATCAAATGAAGCAAGAAGTTGAAGCTGGAAATTTTGCCCCCTCAAAAGTACTTCCCTTCGAGATCGAACGCTTCCCAGATATAATCAAGGAGGAAATTCCTGACTGTGACCCTGTTATTTGTGAGTTTGTTTCTGAAGCAGTCAAATCACTCCGACATGAATTGCTTGTAGCTGCGACATTCCTTATTGGTGCAGCCTCAGAAAAAGCAATATGTCTACTCATTGATTCGTACACTGCCTCCATCAGTAACAAGGATAACAGAGAAAAGTTCAAACAACGAACGAGCAAGAACAAGATGATTTCTAAGAAGTTTGAGGAATTCCACAACTCGTACAAATCCTGCAAAACGAAACCTACGGATCCTGAACTTGTGAACAATTCTTATACCATACTATCCTCACTGTTCACATTTTACAGACTTACGCGAAATGAGGTTGGACACCCTGAGATTGTGCCAAATCTCGACAAAGGAATTATAATTGCTAACCTAGCACAGTTCACTAAATACTTAAAAACCGTATATGGTCTAATTGCCTTCTTTAATAGCACCACAGTGGAGAATTGAAAATATGAATCGTCTGAAGTCAGTAACGATTTTCACTGACGGGGCTTGCTTGGGTAATCCGGGTCCAGGAGGTTGTGCAGCAATTCTAATCCATGGTGAACATAGGAAGGAAATTGTAAGAGGTTTTCGGTGGACGACGAATAATCGTATGGAGTTGATGGCACTTATTTTGGGACTTGAAGCATTGAAATATCGATGTTCTCTAACTGTTCATAGTGATTCAAAATATCTTCTCGATGCGTTTAGAGAGAAATGGATAGAGAGATGGAAATCTAATGGTTGGAGGACAAAATCTCGTAGCGATGTCTTGAACATCGACCTATGGAAATATTTAGATAAATTACTATCAATTCATCAACCTAAGTTCTTTTGGGTTAAAGGACATAGTGGACAACCTGAGAATACGAGATGCGACAAACTTGCAGTGACTGCTGCAAGGGGTAAAAATTTAGCGGTTGATAATATTTTTGAAGAATCAAATCCTTTTCCTGAAGGTGACATAAACTCCCAAACCGCAACCACTGACAACTAAAATAAACACATGAACATCGACTACAACTTATCTGCCATATCGGTGCAGCTCGTCCTGGGGATGGGATCTGTGCTGGTTCTGCTGACAGACGTACTGACCAAGAAGAAGGACAATGACGTCGCTTACCAAAACACGCTGACCGTGCTCGCTTTGGCGGGCGTGTTCTGCGTGCTGAAGTGGGGTGAAGGCGGCAGCGTCTTTGCCGGTATGGTGCATGGCGACCTGTTCTCCTCGTTCTTCAACGCGGCTTTCCTGGTGGTGGCATTCCTGGTAACGCTTTCCAGCCCGAACTACCTGAAGCGCAACCAGATCAACCACGGCGAATACTACCTGCTGATCCTGCTGGCGACGCTGGGGATGAGCTTCATGGCGTCCGCGGGCGATCTGCTGACCTTCTTCCTGGGTCTGGAAACCATGTCCATCTGTCTCTACGTGCTGGCAGGTTTCCACAAGACGCGCGCGAAATCGAACGAATCGTCGCTGAAGTATCTGCTCCTGGGCGCGTTCTTCACCGGATTTCTGCTCTACGGCATAGCGCTGGTCTATGGTCAGGTAGGCAGCACCAACCTGAGCGCCATATCAACGTATCTGGCTGAAACGTCAAGTCCTCTGGGCGGCTACATGGGCATCGGTATTGCGATGCTGTTGGTCGGTCTGACATTCAAAATGGCAGTCGTGCCATTCCATTTCTGGTCGCCGGACGTCTATGACGGAGCGCCCACGCCGGTTACGGCTTTCATGTCGGCAGCTCCCAAGGCGGCTGCCTTTGCCGCCGCGCTGCGCATCTTCTTCGATCCGGGTATATCCCTCGGTGTTCCCTGGGATAACGTGCTCTGGGTGCTGGCAGTATTGACTATAACAGTAGGTAACTTCGCCGCGCTGGCGCAATCCAGCGTCAAGCGCATGCTGGCGTATTCGTCGGTCACGCACGCGGGGTATCTGCTGGTCGGTTTCTTAGCCGGCAACGAGCTGGGCGGTTCCGGGATGCTCTACTACCTCTTCACTTACGGCTTCATGAACGTCGGCGCGTTCACCATGGCATATCTGGTCAACCGACGGGGTAACGGCAGCTACCAGCTCTCGGATTTCGCGCAGTTAGGATCGAAGAATCCAACCATGGCATTGCTGATGTCTATCTTCATGCTGTCGCTGACGGGGATACCGCCATTAGCCGGTTTCTTCGGGAAGCTGTACGTCTTTTCGGCGGCGGTGCAGGCTGGTTACGTCTGGCTGGTGGTGATAGCGGTCTTGAACAGCGCCATATCGGTATTCTACTATCTGCGCGTCATGGTCATCATGTACATGCGTGAAGAGGAAGGCTTGCGAGACCTTGAGAAAGCTCCCACGGTAGCCATAACGGCGGCGCTGTGTGGTATCGCTATTCTTCTCTTCGGTCTGTTCCCGGGAACCTTGTTAGATCTGGCGCGAGAGTCGATATTATCCTTGCTTTAGAAAAGGTTTTCAGATGAGATAATGCGGGAGGCGTCGGATCATGTCCGGCGCTTTGATTTTCTGGGATTCCCCGTAGGGGCAGGCAGGATTCAGGGTTCAGGGGTCAGAGATAGGGGCTGTCCCAAAAGTCTATAAACTGTCATTGTCCCATAGGTCCGAAGGACTCCTACGGAGGATGCCTTCGGCACGAACGAAGTGTGGTAATCCCTTAGTGCTTGTAAAATAGGAGATTGTAACGTCACTTCGTTCCTCGCAATGACTTAATATTCCTCTTTTGGGACAGCTCCGAGGGCTGCAAACACGGTATAAACTAAGACAGGAAATAGAATAATGACAACTGAGAAAGCGTTAAAAGAACTAGAAAAATGCGGCAGCATACAGAACCGGCGGCTTTACCGCAAGCACGGCGTTGCGGGCGAGTTGTATGGAGTGAGTTTTGCTAATCTGAACGTTTTGAGGAGGAAAATCCGCAAGAGCCACGACATGGCTCTGCAACTCTGGGAGACCGGCAACCACGACGCCCGGGTGCTGGCGACCATGATAGCTGATCCGGTGGAAATCACAGACGACCAGATCAATAGCTGGCTGAAAGATCTCGATAACTATATCATCACCGACGCTTTTGCGGGATTGATCAGCAGGGTGGAAGATGAGAAGTCGATCATGGAAAAATGGATGACGTCTGATGATGAATGGGTCGGTAGAGCCGGCTGGCAGATGCTGGCAATTCTTGCCATGCGTGATAAGGAAATGCCCGATAGCTACTTTGAAGATCAACTTCAGACAATCGAGCGCGGAATTCATTCCTGTAAGAACAACTTGAAGGACAGTATGAATTCAGCCCTGATCGCCATCGGTATCCGCAATGAAGCTCTGAAGGCGAAAGCGATTGCGTCTGCCGGCAGAATCGGCAAAGTTGAAGTAAATCATGGTAAAATAGACCGCAATACGCCGGATGCGGCTCCGTATATTGAGAACGTTTGGAAACAGCGAGAAAGCAAGACCGTGTAAACATGAGAAGCAGTAATGAAAACGATTTGCTGATCCGTCAGTTTGACGGACTGGATGAAGCCGCCGTTATTGACCTCTGGCAGCGCTGTGATCTACTGAGAGCGTGGAACAATCCGAAGAAAGATATCGCAAGAAAGATGCAGATCAATCCAGAACTATTCTTGCTTGGTCTGATCGAAGAGCGGATTGTCGCATCGGTTATGGGTGGCTATGAAGGGCATCGTGGCTGGATCAACTATCTGGCAGTGGATCCTGATTACAGGCACAGGGGATTAGCGAGGCAAATCACGGCTGCAGTCGAGGAGAAGATAATATCTATGGGCTGTCCTAAAATCAATCTGCAGATCAGGGCGGATAACCTGCAGGCGATCAGGTTTTACGAGAGTATTGGGTATAAAAAGGATGCAGTTGTAAGCATGGGCAAGCGGCTGATTGAAGATAAACCGATAGAGAAATAGAAAGGAGAACTATTATGTCTGAAGAGGCTTTAGGACATGTTTGTCCGCCATCTGTGATAAAGTGGCTGAACAGTCCTCTGCGCAAGTTAATTCAGAGTCCCCGGAAGATCATGGGAAAGTACGTTAAACCGGGAGACACCGCAGTTGATCTGGGTTGCGGCGGAGGGTTCTTTGCGGTTGAATTAGCCCGGATGGTTGGCGATAGCGGCAGGGTGATCGCGGTAGATTTACAACAGGAGATGCGCGAATTTACCCGCCGTCTCGCTGTTAAGAAGGGCGTTATGGAGAGAATCACACTGCATCAGTGCCAGGAGAAAGACATCGGCTTAAGCGATGAAAAAGTCGATTTCGCGCTGGCGTTCTACATGGTGCACGAAGTACCGGATCGAGACCGGTTCTTGAAGCAGGTGGTTGAGCTGTTGAATCCTGAGGCTCGCTTCATGCTCATCGAACCGTCACATCATGTTAAACCGGAGGAGTTTAAACTGATTTTAGAAGAAGCTGCAATAGCGGGATTAAAACAAGTGGAGCCGATCAAGCGCGCTATGAGCCGAGGGATGTTGTTCTCTTTAAAATTGTAAGTACTTGAATAATAAACGATAAAATGACTTGTCGGAGGAGATATGGAAAAGATATTACTGATTGGTTGTAAACGCGTCATGGATGACGTCTGTATCGGTTGTTCGCGGTGTCTGGTGGCATTTAACCGTCGTGAAGGCGAATTTGCGCGTTATAAAGATCAGGAAGCGGAAATTATGGGTGTGCTGAACTGTGGAGACTGCCCCGGAGCAGGGATTGTCCCGCGCCTGGCGCAGGTTCAACTGTGGAACGCGCCACTGAATGAGAAACCGACCAAGGTGCATATCGCCGTCTGTCTGCGGGATCATTGCCCCTACTTCGAGGAAATTGTGGAAAAGATCAAGAATAAAGCGGGCGTGGAAGTGATACTGGGTTCCCATCCTTACATCCCGGATAATGTGTTTGCATAATTCGCGATAATATTTACTGTTGCGTCACCTATGTTTAATGTTCCTTGAAACGACCTCTACGCCGCTTGAGATTGAATGATTCCTTCGGGGAAATTCTCCCAAATGATCTGGTGCTTCAGGGTAAAATAAA
>JALGVT010000024.1 GCA_025774555.1 candidate division LCP-89 bacterium | reverse complement strand
ATAGCCGTTTTCGTGCAGGAACGATATCAGTGATGAACTGGGAATGCGTACTTCGCGAGAAATATCACTGATGCGCACCGGTTTCGCTTTCATCTTCAGATGCTCTGGCGGTAATGTTTTATCGTTGTTTGATTATATTATGAATTGCCTGATGAATATATATCGAACAAATGCATATTAGTCAAAGCAAAGAGTATATTCAGTGAGCCCGATGCGAACACAATGCAAGTATCATTTAAAGTAATAGTTATAAAGACGATGGAGAAATGTATATGAATGAGAAGCTGATGATAACTATAAGCACAGGTATTCTGGCAATAGGCGCGTATTTATTTATTCAACGGAATTTGTCAGAACGTTGGAGAAACCTTGCTAACAGCACTATGATTCTATCCGGACTGCTGCTGCTCTATTATCATAACTTTGTATATACACCTTCACATGGTATTGGAATGTTATTATTACCGATGGCAACAATCTGGATTGCCTGGCGGCAGGAAAATACCGGCAAACCAGTGATAACTCCCGCTATGTTTATTCTATTTCAAATTCTCTTCTGTTTTCTTTTTGTAATTATGGTGCACCTGCAGGAAGCTTAGAAGTGATGCCCTATATTAAAGTAGATGCGGTCTCGGGAAGGAGTTTCTTTGTGTTTGAATAAATGTCCGTAAGAGAGAGACATCGGTCCTAGAAAAGTATCCAATTCGAAGCTTAATCCTAATCCCTGCTTTATGTTGTCGGTCTTGACGTCAGATTCCAGATCCTCCCAGATTACTCCGAAATCCCAGCGGAGGCTGAGGTAAGCTTCAGCCAGAAAACGGCTAATCAGGTCTTCGCGCAGACCGAAACTGAAATTGGCAATCTGTCTGCCCGCAGCTTCATCCTGATGCAGCCCGAAGAGTGATTTTTCTCCACCCAGCCTGAACCACTCAGGAAAAGGAGTCGCCTGATCGCAAATTCCACCTCTTAGTCTCCCTAAAAAAGTAATTCGTCTGGTAACTGGAAAAGCTTTCGAAAGGTCTATATGTGCGCGACTGAAGGATATTTCTCCACCCAGCGATTCAATACCCGATTCAAGCTCGAACTTGTAAGCCATACCTGAAGTTGGGAAATTGGAACAATCATGGGTGTCAAATTCAGAACGAAAAAAGAGCTTCCGTAGATTCACTACTTCCTCGTTTTCACCCGCGACATCCCAAACCCGGTAAGCAGTCAACCCGAAATCAAGCCTTCCCCACGTTCGGAATTGCTGCCCGATATAGGCTGAACCACCGCGCCGCTTGAAATAATAATTCCCGTGCGAATTTCCACTATCATCGTATATTTTATACGTGTTGCGAGTTGTAAAAAACGACATGGAGCCTTCAAGATAAGTCTTCATGATCGCAAGGTTGCGATAAGTCAGTTCATAGCGCTCATCGAATTCACCGTACTTAAGCCATATCGCAGCGCTGCCCCCGATGATGGGTATCGCTTCATGTGAGAGTTCGCCAAACCCTCGCCCGTTTCTATCGGAATCGATACCGGCGCCCAGTCTTAAACGTGGAGTGCGCTGTTCAATTACCTTGATTGTGATAGTATCGTTGATGATTGTCGTTCGGACGATTTCAAAAAGATCACTGCCATAAAGCTCTTCGACTCCGCTATCTATATCATCCATCTGCAGTGGTTCGCCAGCTTTGACGGCTATATCGCGGAGCACTCTTCCTGTACTGATGTTCTTAGTGCCTTCTATGCGGACGCAGCGTACTTTCCCTTCAGACACAGTGATTTTCAGTGTACTGCCTTCTGCAATTTCGACCGAGACGATCTTAGCGAGAGGGTTGCCGTATGATCGGTAGAGCCGGATTAAAGACTCTAATTGAACATCCGAATATCTCAACGGATGGTTGATTGCCGAGCCTTTCAATGCTTCTAGGGCAACGGTCGTGTCAAGCATGCTCACGCCCGCTAGTTCGATCGCTTCAATGATAGGATTCTTTTTAAGAATAAAGAAGAGGGTATTACCCCTGAGCAGCGCTCTTGCTTCGAGAATATCGTCCATACTGTTGAAAAAATCGAGATCGTCAATTATATCCGCCTGTGAAAGATTTATATCATTACTAATGTAAAAATGAGCTTTTGAAACGGAAGAAAAATAGCTATATTGTTCCGGGTAAATGACTACAGTATCCGCATGCACTTTTGAAGTATCTAATATTTCGTAGTAGTCTGTAAGTCTGCTTATCAGGTCAGGGATAATCGCCTTTGTCGTTTCATAACCGATAGTTACAAGTTTGTTTGGTTTTGTAAAAGAGAGGTTGGTAAGGCTGTCCGACACCGGATTTATCGTAAAGTCCGATTCTTGAAGCAGTTCCCGGTTCTTCTCCTGCTGCATCAAACCGGTAACCTGATTGGCGATTTTCCACGGTTCATAAGGTGGTTCGCCTAGAACCGGCGGCATTGAAGCATCGACAGCTATAATAAAATCGCCCAACTCCGATGCTGCGCGGACTGGTATGTTTTCAGCAACTCCGCCGTCGATCAGAATTTGATCCTCATTTTCTACGGGTGAAATCAACAGTGGCAGCGCCATAGAAGCGAATATCGCTTCAGCCAGATCGCCGTCTCGAAACAGGATACGCTCGCCGTTTTGCAGATCGGTGCAGACCGCAATAAATGGGATTTTAAGTTCACAGAAATCCGGTTCACCCCGATACGGAGCGCGATTGATTCTATCTATCAGAAGACTGGAGAGCTTTTGTCCCGCGGTGAGAGCGGACGGTATATAAGGCAGAACGCCATTGAAGCGTACGTCAAGGATGGCGATGGATTGCCGGCTTTTACTGGATAAAGGGAGACTTCTGTGCGGAGGGGCATCTAAAAAGATGGTACTCCAGTCGATGGATTTCACAAATGCTTTCAGTTCATCCACCGAATAGCCGGACGCATAGAGACCGCCGATAATCGCGCCGATGCTGGTTCCGGCTATGCCATCAACTGGAATGTCTGCTTCCGAAAGCGCTTTCAGCACACCGATATGCGCGATGCCGCGAGTCCCGCCCCCTGAAAGAGCTAACACTACTTTTGGACGTTCGATTGTGAGGTCCGTTGGAAGAGTGGTAAATCCCGCTTCTCCGATGCTTGAAGACAGAGATATATGGGAAATATCTTTTGCGCTTACACCGGAGTATAGAAGCGCTACTGCAGCGAGAATTATCAGGATTTTTGGTTTCATTCAATCTTGTTTATAGGTATATTCAAATTATAGCTGTTTCAATCATTAAAATCAAGTAAAACATGCTAAACCATTGATTGAAGATTATGTCTGAGATTCCAATATCATTCATTCTGCCAAACGTCGGCCGTGAACCTGACCTGCATCAAACGCTTGGTTCACTCAAGCCGTTTCAGGAGCTGATTCAGATTATCTCGCTCGCTCCTATACCAAAGGAATATTTTTCCCCAAATCTACATGAACTTATCGGTCAGATTCCTGACAACCTGGGGCAGCTTATCAACTCAGCGCTGCCTCATGTTAAAGGCAGCTTCATTGCTGTCCTTCAGCCGGGATTACAGCTCACCAGAGAATTCCGTACACTACTAACAGCCCTGGAAGAAGATGCTGTCCAGGCAGACTACGTTTACGGAAATTATCTACAGAAGGACAAAATCGGCGAAACATCCCTTGTTGAAGTTAATCCCTGCCCCGATGATATAACCGAGCGGGAAGATTGGGGGCATCTGGAATTGTATCGTGCCGCTTCTCTTCGCGAAATGGGTGGATGCGACCCGAATGTGCGCTTTAGAACGGAATACGACCTCAGACTGAAACTGACCGGCAAACGATCTGCAATACGTATGCAGCTGCCTCTCTGCGCGGTTCCTTATATTGAACCGGATTCTGATCCCGGCGCTGAAGCGCTTTTCTTCCCCGGTAGAGGGAAGTTTGGTGGTTTCTCATACCTCTTCATGGATCCAGAAGAGGAGCAAGAGATCGAGGAGATATTCTACCGGATGCTCCGCCAGCGTAACGCCTATATGGAGAACTCCTCCGGCGTTTCGTTTCCGAAACCGGTGGGCAAAGACCCGCGCGTATCGGTGATTATCCCGGTGCATAATCGCGCGGAATTTCTCCCGCTCGCCGTATCGAGTGTGCAGAATGGGAAATTCCAGCAATTTGAAATAATCATCGTGGATAACGCTTCAGAGGACGATACTCTGACAGCTGCGCATGATATGGCGGCGCAGGATGACCGCATCCGTGTAATCAGTCTGCCGGATAACGTTATCGCAAAGGCTTTGAACGCAGGTATCGGTGAGGCTAAAGGCGATTATATCGCCCAGCTTGACAGCGATGATGAATACACACCTGAAACTTTAGACGTAATGGTGAAAACCCTGGATGACCGTCTTGACTGGGCATTAGCGATTTCTTATTATGACCTGATGGACGAAGCGGGAAATATCCTCGACGAATTTGGTGTGATCAAGCATCTCGAATACAACCGCAACAATATCCTGCGCGTCGATGGCGCGGGAGCATTAAGGTGCTGGCGCAGGGAAGCCATCGAAGAGATGGGAGGCTTCAATGAAGCAGATTTCGGACACTACGGCGAAGATTATGACCTCGTGCTGAAAGTTGGTGAGAAGTATGAAGTCGGCAGGGTGCATCAAGTGCTCTATCATTACCGCCGCCACCCCGGTAACTCAGACATACTGCGCCCGCATTCTATGAAAATAGAAAATAAAACCTTAGCGCGGCAGAGAGCCCTTCAACGGCGACGGAGAATTAACGAAAAGCGGTAAAATGAGCAAATATTTAGTTGGAATCGATGGAGGTGCCAGCCGCTCAAAGTGCCTCGTTGCCTCTATAGTAGGAACTGAAATATCATCTGTTGACGGCGGCAGCCTGAATCCGCTATCGGTTGGATGGGATCAGTTTGAACGGAATATCAACAGTCTGATAAAAACAGCGCTCGGATCGATCTCCAGCGGAGAAGTCAAAGCGGTTTGCGCCGGTCTTGCGGGCACGGGAAACGAAACAGTGCAGCTGCGCACTGTTGCTGAGATACAGAAGCTAACCGAAACAGCTGAGGTTCACGTCATATCTGACGCTATGGCGGCATTGTGGGGAGCATTCGGTGGGCAAGCAGGATTACTCTTGATTGCTGGCACCGGAAGCATCTGCATGGGGATGGACGATGAGGGGAATATAGCCAGGTCGGGAGGATTTGGACGACTTCTGGGCGATGAAGGAGGTGGTTACTGGATCGCTGTCGAAGCGATAAAAGCGGCGCTCATGGCAGTCGATGGCAGAAGAAAGGAAACGGCTTTGTCAAAAGCGCTCTGTGAGGCTTTCAATTTAAAGGACGTCCGGGATATAATCCCTTCTGTATATGATAGCAAACTGAGCCCGGAGGATCTGGCTGATTTTGCCCGTAGTGTGCTTTCACTGTCCGGTTCAGATGCAGCGGCTTCGCATATTATAAAATATGCGGGAGAACACCTGGCAGAGTTAGTTACAACGACTGCCCGGAAGCTGTCTCTGGATAATCCAAAGATTGCCTTCTGGGGAGGTTTATGGAAATCAGCAAAAGAGGAATTGCAGCACTCCTGCACGAATGCCATAAACGATAGCGGATTCTCCTGCGAAATCGTTCCACCTCAAGAAACTGCTGAAAGGGGAGCCATTCGCTTTCTTCAACAGTTGATAACTTAGCGCTTCGGAATCGAACAGAGAAAAGTCAGCCCTGAATCTTTGTCAGCTCGAAACTGGTGCTCTTCGTTGGGGGATACCAATAAGGATGAACCCGCCTTGAGTGTTCGTTCCACACCCTTGCCCACCAACTTGCCTGAACCTTCCAAAATATAAACAACATGTTCCCAGTCGTGAGTATGATAGGGCGTATGTCCGCCGGATTGCACCTCAAAACGCCTCATGATAAAATTTGGTGCGCCCTCATCATCTCCGATCAAAACTGCCATCTGAACGTCCTGGGTGTCATCCATTTCGACAGCTTTCATCACGACCTGTTCTCTATTCTTTACCAGCATAGTGTAATCCTGTTTATTATTTGATAATCCCCCGGTATTCTTCGGAAAGTCTCAAGTATTCCCCTACAGAAAACCTGATCCCTTCCAGCTCCTCATCCTTTAACGGACGTTTGACCTGCGCCGGATTCCCGGCAACCAGATACCCCGAGGGAACGCGGATGCCCGGTCGGATAACCGAACCTGCTGCAACTAAGCTGTGAGTCTCCACAATGGCGCCGTCCAGAATGACCGCGCCCATTCCGATCAGAACTTCGTCCTCTATTGTGCAGGCGTGGATAATCGCTCCGTGTCCGATGGTGACCCGGCTCCCGATAATACAGGGCCATTGATCGTGCGTCACGTGCAGGATTGATCCATCCTGTATATTGGTCTCTTCGCCGACGCGCACCGGCATCAGGTCGCCCCGAAGGACAGATTTGTACCATATAGAGGAACGGTCACCCACCGTAACGTCGCCGATCAATTCAGCGCTGTCGGCTATAAATACGTCTTCTCCTATAACGGGATGTTTGTCTTTATACCATATCAGCATATTTCCAACGTATGTATATTATTCGATGATTTATTTTGTCTGTATTGGTCATTGAAGCGTATCGGTTTTCCAGCGCCAGATATTCGTCTTGCGCAGCCTCATCCAGAAAAAGCCTCTTCTGGATAGAGACGGTCTCAATTCTGCCCGATCAGAAGCCTCCCCGTAAGCAACTCCCGTCAAACGGAAAGAGCCTGCATGGAGCAGGTTATAGGGCGACGCCATATAGAGAACGTGATGGTAGCCTGCTGATTTTACAACCCTGTCAGCGGTTTTGGCACACTCCCGTGGTAAGTTACTCCGAAAGCTAAGGTCTTTTTTGACATTGTCTAATACAAGTCTATTCAGACGGTTTATTCTGTTCAGGCTGTTGTCCGGAACGGATCCAGACGTCATTCTGCGGGAAGGGAATCTCGATGCCCTCTTCGTTGAAGCGCTTCAGTATCTGAGATCGCAGTTCATCCGACGTGGCAAACTGCTTCTTCCATGAATTTACTCTCCCCTGCACCATGAAATCCAGTGATGAATCACCGAAGTTCAGAAAATACGCCTTTGGTTCAGGATCATCCAATATTTGCGGGTGGTTCTTAAAGATATCGATGAGGACTTTCTTCACCTTATCAACGTCGCTGCTGTACGCGACTCCGACGTCGATTCTCACCCGAATCAGCGGATCCGGATAGGATCGGTTGACAACGCGCTCTTTGACGATTTCGCTGTTAGGCACGATAACCAGCGTATTATCGAAGGTCATCAGCTTCGTCGAACGCAGACCCACCTGATAGACGTCTCCCACTTTGCCGTCGGACAGTTCGATGCGGTCGCCGACGCGGAAGGGACGGTCGGTCATTATTACGAAGCCGGCGATCATGTTCGAGAGAGTTTCCTGAGCCGCTAATGCCAGCGCCAGCGATCCGACGCCCAGCGACACCACCAAAGACTGCACGTCCTGATTGAAATGCTTCAACATAACAATCAGAGCAATGGAGCCTATGGCTATCTTGGTGAGGCGGATTATGAGCGGGATGAACTCGTCGTCAGCGCTGCTCTCGGTGCGGATGGCAATTGTTTCCGCGTACCATTCAAAGAAGTTGGTGACCATCCTCATCAGCCATAGTGTGATCGTTCCGGCGATGAGGACATAGAAGATACTATCAAAATGGCTTTTTACACCTGGCGTGAGAAGTTCTGCGTAGGATTGTAAGGCGTAGTTAATCCCGACGACAAGAATGACAAAACGCAGCGGTCCGCCACTGACGTTGAACAGACGGTCATCCAGGCTGGTTTTCGTTTTCCCTGCCCATTTTAACAGTATTTTACGAATGATCCATTTCGACAGCAGAAAGGCAATTGCGGTGATAACGAGTATGATCAGAACTTTAAAGAGGTCGTAACCGAAAAGCCCGCCGAAATCTTTAAAAGCGTTCATCATTTTTCACCCTCTTTATTGTGATAATCACTTCTATTTAGCGCTACTTCTATATTAGTTCCCTGATCAACTAAAGATAATTTACAGTCAAGTCTTCCGCCAAGAAGTTCTTCGACGATGTATCTTGCCAGAGGCAGACCGATCCCCCTGCCGCTGCGCTTCGTTGTGTATCCCGGACTGAAGATCGTATCCATGTCCTCGTCCGGCATGCCGCAGCCGTCGTCAATGATATTCAGCAATACGGATTCATCCTCCAATTCAGCGCTTAAACGGATCTCGCCGCCTTTCTCCTGCAATGCATCTATGGCATTTTTAACTAAGCATTCCAGCGCCCATTCCAATAACGCCGGGTGCACGGAGATCGTGAGCGATGAATCCACTTCAGATTTCAGAGTAACGCTTGAATTGTCTGACAGCCGCTTGCTGAAGTATGCGATAACCCGATCCACGGCTTCGTGTAATGGAATGGCAGAATGTTTCACCGGCGGGCTTAAGAGTTCCAAACGCTGCGACAGAAGGTTCAGCCTGTCAATGCTGCTATTGATTTCCCTGATAGCGCTTTCGGGATTCTTCATAGCCGGCAGCATCTCCAGCCATCCCATGATCGAAGAGAGAGGAGTGCCCATATCATGGGCTATTGCTTTTGCCATACCCAGCCACAATGCTCTTTCCTGATCGGCTTTTAACATAAATAGCGACCTCTCCAGTTATATTTTTTCTGTTACAGCTAAGATGCCTCCGCCGCTGCGGTTATCTGAAATCATATCCAGTTTCATACATATCCAGGCAAGAGGATAAACCACGATGAAATAGATGAAAACGACTGGCAGCAGCCAGAACCTTCCGGAAAGCAGTCTCATGGGTATCTTCTGCAGCAGATTCCAGGCGATATTACCCCAATAACCGTAAGTAATGGTGAACTTCTTTAGCCGTAATCCCGCCTCAAACAGTTTCTCTTCGGTCTCGTCTCTTGAATATCCCGGGCGGACGTGCTCATCGATGAATACGGCTCCTCCAGGGTTGACGCCGTCGAAATAGGGAGTAGTGAATATAAAAAAGCCGCCGGGTTTCAGAGCCTTTGAGATATTTCCTATCACGGCGCGGTCGTCTTCGATGTGTTCGAGCACATCTACGGATAATGCTAAATCGAACTGACCCAAATAACCTAAGTCAAGCAGATCACCAGTTTTAAATGATATGTTTTCAACTCCTGATCTCTGTGCCAACCGGTTGCCGGAAGCGACGATCTCCTCTTTGACGTCCAGTCCGGTAATTCTTGCTTTCGGGAAAATCCTTGCCATGCGGAAGCTATATTGACCGAAACCCGATCCTGCGTCAAGAATCTGCTGTGGTGCAAAGCCGCTTCGTTTCAACATTGCAATTTCTCTTGCAACATATCTTGATCTTAAAAATAACCGGTCCATCGCCGCGAAGAACAGTTTGCGCAGAAAAGGACTATCTCCCAGCAATTTCTCCAGCCTGTTTTTTACGAGATCATACTTCATCTGCGGTTTCCATATGAGTAGAACTTGAACGGCGCTTTTGGAAATAAGCGATGGCAAAACCGGCTAAAATGATAAGCACGGAGATCCATTTAAAGATTACCCCCCTGCCTGCGCTGAGCGGCATGTAAGACATCGCTAAGATATGTTTGCCAGCAGGGATTTCCACTCCCCGGAACATATAATTGGTTCTGATGACCGGCACTTCAACTCCGTCTAAGGTCGCAGTCCACCCGGAAGGATAATACACTTCGGATAAAAAGAGAAGCTGCCTGCCGTTGGTCTCCACTTCTAATTCAAGGTGATCCGGTGATCTCGCAAGCCACTTTACGCTGCCTTCAGCCTTCGGATCGAGACTGCCGGAAAGATTATCCTGAATCACAGCCACCTTTGAAAAATCGAAGTTTCCCCTGCGATATAGATCAAAGATTTCAGAATCGGACGCTACCTGCACCGCCTGGTTCAACAGGAATGCTCGGGGAAAAGCCCGTTGGTACTGGTACACCCTCTCCTTTCCACCTACAAACACCTCCATGAAGTCAGGATGGTTGATCGGTCTGTCAGTGATGAAGTATTTCACGTTCATCAACTTCAGGAAATTGGGATTGTTCTGGGTTATAGAATCTCTTGCAATATGGTACAATTTCATCTTTGAAGCGGAATAGCCGTCAACAGATTCAATCCGGTGCTGCATGTACCAGTCAGGATTTCTGCTTCCGGTCAGAGGAAACACTCGGAACGGTTCTGTTTCTTTTTGCAGGAAACCTACGACATCATCAGCCTGCAGGTACGCATCCATGTGCTGAGGCGGGGTGGGGTGGATCAAGCTTTTATCGAAATGATTGACTTCTAAGATTACTACTAAAACCGCCGCCGCTGCAAATACCCACGCAGGCGCTTTCTTCATCAGAGCCAGCGCCGCGCTTCCGTATAGAACCACAACCATCCCCAATAATCGCGCACAGTCACCAATAAACATCCCAAATGCGATTGCCGCGTCCTGTGGCTGCATCTGAGGTCTTGCGGATAGTATCCATGCTATAAATGTCGATTTAAGAGCGCCCTGAAGAATGATAATAAGCAGGCAGATTCCTGCAATAATCCCGCCGCTTACCAGCAGCTTTCTGCCAATTTCTTCACCCTTGCTATCACCGGTTTTCAATAACTGCCACAGAGCCTGCAATCCTCGTCCTGCCAGCACGACCGCGCTCAACAGAACCAGAGATTGGATCAACGAAGGCACGCGGAACTTATTGAAATAGGGCAACAATTCATACAGCGGATAATAGAGTATCGGCAGGAATTTGCCGAAAGAGACGATCCACGCCGCAGCCGCGAGCACTATTAGAAAGATGGTGAACCTGTCCCGCTTCAATACGATTGCCAGGGGAGCGAAGAGCAATGCTAAACCTCCCCAATAAACCGACATGTCGGTAAAGGGCATAAAGCCCCAGTAGGTACTGCCGCCATAACCGTAGAATGATGGAAAGACGTAGCTCAGCGATTCCAGTGGGTGGAATGACCAGGCAGTGGCGTAATCCCAGGGAGCGCCGCCTCCTAACCCTCCGCCGCGCTGAGAAAATTCGCTGTATTCAAACACCTGGAAGTAGAGCGTCGCAGAGATGCCGAAGGCAAGTATAGCTGCGGCAATCAGATAAAAAGACGCTCTTATATTCTTTATGAAATCCGTTTTTCCGCCGGTGATAAATGAATAAACGACGTAGAGTCCGATCAACATTGCTCCATAATACGCGATCTGAACGTGCAGTGCCAGGAGAAGAGCGCCAAAAAATAGCGCCAGTCCAGCCGCCCAACCAGGTCCCGGTTTATGATATAACTGCCGGATAAAGTAGAGAATCCACGGCAGGTATGCAATGGTCATCACTTTTGAACCATGACCTACGTCAGCGTAAACGACCATAGTTGGATTGTAGGCATAGAGCATACCGCATAACAGCGCGAATATCCAGTGAACGCCGAGGGTGCGCAGCAGGAAGAATATGCCAAATCCTGCCAGTATGTAGTGAATGAACAGCCATCCGAAATCACTCCCGAAAAAAAGCAATGATACCAGATCTCGGATTGCCGGTACGAACGCCCAGTAGTAATGGTTGGCGAACATAAGACTGCCGACCATGGGCATCCCACCAAAGATATACGGACACCAGTTTGGTACTTCACCTTCAGCCAGGAAGTCAGTTCCCATCTTGGCGATGGGCGCGGCGGCGAGATTATCGCCTCCTAAAAGAAAATCATAATCATCAAAGACGATAGATGGAAAGATGAACGCATTGAAGAGATATAGCGCGAGCAGAGCGAAGAGAATGATTGCCCATTTCGGAAGACTGTCTTCGCCGAAGAGATCGAATTTAGGCGGCTTTGCCTTCTTTCCCTCAACCAGTGGCGTTCTCTTTTCTTTCGTTTTCTTTTTAGCCAACTTTACCTCACTGTTAGGGCTGGTTAATTTGTGTTAAGCTGCATTGATAATCCATAACCTGCGGTAAGCCGTGCTCCCTGGGAATCGTGCTAGATGAGCGGCGTTAACCGCCCTGTCCGGACGATCCTGAAAGATGGATTTCCAGACATTATTCATGAATTTTGTCGAAATCAGCAGACTTATGACGAAATGAGCAAGGGCGCTTTCGCCACCTATTTCCCGGTAAGGAACGCCGCTTTCGCTTAGAACGCTCTGAATCGCTTCCGGATCGGGAATTGTTTCAGCTTGATGTTCTTCCAGCCAATCGGGAACTGGTAGAGTGAAGAAACGATAGAGTCTGCTTAACCATCCATCCATCCGCCGGGCTTCCTCTCCGCAGGGGCAGGCGAGAAAGAGCGTCCTTCTGGTGACGCGAATCAGCTCTTTTATGGCTGCCGGTCGAACGTTTTCAGGGATATGCTCGAGCATGTCCGAACAGATCACCCTGTCGAAGGAACGATCAGCAAAGGGCAGAGCCGTTACAGAAGCGGTTATCCCCTTCATCCCCTCCGCCGGAGCGCGATTAAAACAGACGTCCACGCCGACTACAGGCTCATTGATAAATGCTGTGATACCCAGAGATCCGGATCCGACTTCGAGAATGCTGCCGGACGCAGAGAATTCTGGCTGAGCTAATATCGCCCCGAAACGAATCGCTTGATCCAGCATCAGTGGATACCTGCGCTGTTTTTTAATGCCGTCAGAGCGCGGGAAAAAATACTGAAAGGCGTAACCTGAATCTCGCG
The DNA here is from genome assembly GCA_025774555.1 of candidate division LCP-89 bacterium. GTDB lineage: Bacteria > Electryoneota > B3-LCP > B3-LCP > B3-LCP > JALGVT01. The sequence goes on along the minus strand of JALGVT010000024.1, from coordinate 28,033 downwards.
TTTCAAGAAAAATATCGTTATCGCTGACAGAGAGAAGAGAGTCCCTAAAATAACCATCGCGCCGCCCATCGCGCCGTATGCAGGCATCAGAATAGCTGAGAGGATACCGAATAAGATAAGTGAACTCCACATGGCAATTAGAATAGCTTTAGGTTTGCCGATGCCGTATAAGACGTTTTCGCTGACCATGTATAACGGTTCGAAGAAGCTGGCAATGGCAAAAACGCGCAGAATGTTTGCCGCATCAGGGAAGATACCGCGGTACACCACCGCCACAATCCAGTCTGCTCCAAATAAAATCAGAATGTTGATAATGAGAAGGAAACCGAAATATCCGCCGAGAACCTTCTCGATAAGCTCCTTCAGTTTCCCGATCTCACCCCTCGCAAACAGGTTCGAACTGGTCGGGAAGATCAACAGATTGATTGCCTGCGTGACGGCATTGTAGAAGCGGAAGAAGTTCTTGGCGGCAAAATACAGAGCCACTTCCGATGCGCCCATATACAATCCCAGGATATGATAATCGAGCTGGGTATAAACCGTGTCCCCGATGCCGATGCCCAGTGAATCTCTGCCGTAGCGCGCCATTTTTCCCCACGCCTTGTCTGAACTTCGGCCCCAGCCTGGAATCCTGCCGTAGCAGAGTACCGGCGCTATCGCCGTTGAAAGCGCTCCCGCAGCTAAGTTCAGCGCAAGCACCTGATCCGCATTCCTGAGATCACCCCTGAGCGCCAATACCACAATTCCCGCTGCCGCCGCCAGAAAATAGCACGCTTCAAGGATCGACAAACGCCAGACTTCGCGGCGAGCCTGCAGCAACGCTGACACTAAATCACGCGGGATGAACGCCAGGATAATCCAGGCTGCCCAGCGCATACCGTCATCCAGCCCCGGAGCATGAAATATGCCTGGAGCGTAAGGCGCAAAGCTCCAGATTAGAATAGCTCCGACAATCTGCGTTCCCACCCAGTAGGTGACGCCAGCCTTCCATGAACTGCCGCTCGAACTGCCCTCCGCCATGAACTTAATCAAGGGATAGAGAGCGAAACTTTTGCCGATCAGGGAAACGACGAAAAAAGTGGCAATCGCCAGCGTATAAACGCCCAATTCCGTATCGCGAGGAAGATGAGTATTGACAAAAAGAATCACCGCACCGCCGTATATCAGCGGCAGGGATTTAACTGCCAGTGCGCCGAAAGCTATGTGCCGATAACGCAGAAGTTCCAAATGGATTTATCGCTTAAAGTCCAGTATCTGACAAGTATAATAAAAAAACGCTTAAAAAGCAAGAAAGATTCAAGCGAAGCATTCAAACGGATGAAGGGAAATTAAAGTCAGGTTGAGATTTTATATCAGGAAGGACAATTTGTAGAGGACGCGGGAGGTGGAAAGAGTGCCAATAAAAACAGATCAGAAATATCATCTGATCTGTCATATTCAATTAGACAGCGAACGTCCCGGTTACGGACTTTGTATTAATCAGACTTCAGTGAGGACACCGTATTGCTTAAGCAGACTTTTTAGTTCATCGAGAGGTAATTCTATTTCCATTGGGGTTAATTCAACCTGGCTGAGATTCATGATTGCAAATCCGATCATCTGTCCGAAGCTGTCAACCTTGAGCATGACGTTCTTTGAAGAGGTGGATCTGAATTCGCCAGACTTCTTGGAAAACGCAATTTCAAGATAATCGCCTTCTGGATCATACCAGATTTTCAGTTTGTCCACTGAGTTCCTCCCCATGATAAATCCTTTCCGAAAAAGGCAGTAACGATCAGCATGTCAAATCCTCGCACTTTAACGATGACATAAAAATTCTGACGACCGGCTGCGGCTCGGGAATAGACACGATAAAATAATCTTAATTCCGGATGGTGGAAAGTCTCAATGACTTCGTCAGGTTTACCTAACGTGTCACTGATCGCTTTCTCCCATAGGTCGGGATCATCTGCTTGAGCGATGTGATTCTGCCTCTCTTCAGTAAGACGCACCGCTCGATCTTGAAAATCCATCAAAACTGTCATAGATTCTCTCCCGCTTTTAACGGTTTTATCTGTCATAGGCTTTATCGATGTTCCAATTTATTGTATCGAGCTAATGATATATGCGATCTACGTCACATTCTGCATGTTTCCCAAAATAAGCATTATCCGGCGAATCACCAAGAGACAATTGATGAAATTTGAGGGAACGCTAAATATTTATTTCCCTGCCAACCTTATATAGGAAATATACGTACCAGAATGAACGGCACATTTTAACAAGGACAAGCTGAATCATGGGAAAAGCAGCGCGAAAAATCATTGAAATCGACCAAGCATTGTGTGACGGCTGTGGAGAATGTATCATCGGATGTCCCGAACAGGCTCTACAAATTGTCGAAACGGAAGACGGTCCCAAAGCCAGACTGGTGCGCGAACTTTACTGCGACGGGCTGGGCGCATGCCTGGGCACATGTCCCACAGGCGCGCTTGTGGTTATCGAAAAAGAAGCTGAACCGTATGATGAGAAGATGACCATCGAACGGATAAAGGAGTTGGCTCCCGAAAGACTGACTGAACACAATCAACATATGGAAGAGCACACTGGCGAGCTTCCCGAGAAATCTTCACCAGCCGCACCGCCGCGGTTTGCCGCCTGCCCTTCTTCCCGCACTATGCAATGGACTGACACCGGTCGTAAGAGCGAATTGTCTGCCAGCGGAGAACACGTTCCATCTGAACTGCGCCAATGGCCCATTCAGCTTCATTTAGTCGCTCCGTTCGCGGCATATTTCAAGGATGCGAATCTGGCGTTCATCGCTGATTGTGTGCCCTTTAGCTATGCGAACTTTCACCAAGATTTCGTTAAGGGGAAAACCATCGTCATTGCCTGCCCGAAACTGGATGATACCACCCCTTATATCGACAAAATAGCGCAGATTATCCAGATCGGCGGAGTCAAAAGCATTGAAGTTGTCGTGATGGAAGTACCCTGCTGTTCAGGCTTGATGCATATCGTGCGTGAAGCGATGAATAAGTCGGGGGAGGATATCCCTCTGAGTGAGACGGTGGTGACTATACAAGGTGAGATTAGATAATCACATACTAAATGTAGCACGGCAGCTTGCTGCCGTCATCAAAAAGGGCGCATAACCGCGCCCCTTTTATTTTAAATTCGTTTATAATCCGTAGGGGCTGTCCAAAAAGTATCGATGTCATTGCGAGGAATCAGCCGTCCGGCTGATGACGTGGCAATCTCCTATTTTACAAGCACTAAGAGATTACCACACTTCGTTTGTGCCGTAGGCATCCCTATGGGATAATGTCAGTTTATAGACTTTTGGGATAGCCCCATTTGCTTACGCTTCCTTCAGCCTCTTCTTGATCTCATCGGTCAGCGCCGTGATCGGCAGCCTGATCTGTTCCAACGAATCCCTGTCGCGCAAGGTGACAGTTTTGTCCTCCAGCGTCTGATGATCCACGGTGATACCGTAAGGCGTCCCTGCTTCGTCCTGGCGGTAGTAGCGCTTGCCGATGGAACTCTGCTGATCGTAGATGACCGGGAAATGCGGTCGCAGATCCTCTTCGATCTGGCGGGCGATTTCAGGCAATCCATCCTTCTTCACCAATGGGCAGATGACCGCCTTGACCGGAGCCAGCCTGGGGTGCAGCTTCAGCACGATGCGGTCGTGCTCTTCATCTTCCCAGTACGCGTCTAACATGACGGTCAGCATGGTGCGGTTAAGACCGGCTGACGTCTCGATGATATACGGCAGGTATCTCTCCTTGGCAATGTCATCGAAGTATAACAGCGATTTGCCCGAGTATTCCTGATGGCGTTTAAGATCAAAATCGGTGCGGTTGTGCACGCCTTCTAATTCCTGCCACCCGAAGGGGAATTCATACTGAATATCTGTCGCAGCCTTGGCGTAATGCGCCAGGTCATCCGGTCCATGCGGAGCAAAGCGCAGCTTCTCCCGGCGAATTCCCAGATTCACATAATACTCCATCCGTCGTTCCCGCCAGTATTCGAACCATTCCTCATCCTCGCCCGGCTTGACAAAATACTGCATCTCCATCTGTGTGAATTCCCGCGTTCGGAATATGAAATTTCCCGGCGTGATTTCGTTGCGGAAAGCCTTCCCTACCTGCGCGATCCCAAACGGGACTTTCAGCCTCGAAACCACGCTGACGTTCAGATAATTGACATAAATACCCTGCGCGGTTTCCGGTCGAAGATAGGTCGTCGCAGCGGCGTCTTCTAACGGTCCCATAAAGGTTTTGAACATCAGGTTGAAGTTGCGGGCGTCGGTCAGAGCATCCTTAGTGCCGCAGTTGGGGCACTGCTTCTTTTCGATCTTATCCGGCGGCAGGTCGTCCGCTTTGAAGCGCGCTTTGCACTGCTTGCAGTCGATCATCGGGTCAGTAAAGCTGTCCAGGTGCCCTGACGCCTCCCATACCTTCGGATGCATCAGGATGGAAGAATCCAAGCCCACGATGTCATCGCGCAGCGTCATCTCGTTCCACCAGAAGTCCTCGATGTTCTTCTTCAGTTCGACGCCGAAGGGACCGTAATCCCAGCAGCTGTTCAATCCTCCGTATATTTCCGACGAAGGAAATACAAAGCCCCGCCGTTTCGCCAGCGAGACGATTTTTTCCGTAGCGTTCTGGTTGTTGTTTTTTGACATGGGTGTGGTTTATTATCTCGGTTTTTATGTAATCTGTTTATTATCCAGTCATTGCGAATCCCAATTTATTGGGATGTGGCAATCCCATGTCTTAAAAGCGATTTTTCCATACTGTTGTTTGACATGAGTGATTATTCGGGTATAGTTAATCCTTGTTGGCTCAAATGATCTAAACTCAAATTGTATATCTCAATGGCAGCATTCAGCGCATTTTCTGCCTCACTTTGACTCAACTCCTCAAATTCATGAGGGTATCTTGTTAGTATTGCATAGTCAGTCAACTCGTCTGCATTTTTAATTGGCTTCGGAAGAGGATCCCAGGCTTTATTAAGTAAAACAACTAATTCATTGATATCGTGTGTTTTAGGGAAATCAATTTGATGAAACGTTAGAAGCCCTTTAATACATTTTTCCACAGCTTGTTGAGCATGAAAAGCAATTATGTCAAAAGGGGCATCAGGGTGTTCGATTGTTGTTTTTCCCATCCACAAATCCTGGCGGGATTTATAAAACCATTGCTCGACCAAAGTTTTTAATCGAGAATCAATCTGCTGCATACATCATCCTCCCTTGTTTCATCGCGGGATATAAGATCGTACCGATAAATTCGCTGTATTTATCAACTTCTTCAGGTGAGCGGATTACAATATCCTTAGATGCCCGGATATCATGGAGAGATTTCCTGATATTTCGAAGCAGGTCTATACGCCGCCCCTTATAATCCATGATAACCAACAGATCCACATCGCTGTCCTTCCCCGGATTGCCGCGAGCATAGGAACCGAAGAGGATCACCTTCTGCGGTTTGAACTTCTCCACAATCCTATCCACCATCGCCTGAATGGTTTCTTCTGATACTATTGACATGAGGTTTGACTCTGAATAAACTTGTTGATGTCTCTATCTATGTTTGTCTGTTATATTTAATCTGTGCAATCAGCGCAATCAGCGTAATCTGCGATTCAGGTTATTGTGCTGACAGACGCAATTGTTTGCTAAATTGAAGACGCACCGTTAATCACAACACATAATATTCTCATAGATGGTAGCCCTGCCTATAAAACGGATTTAAAGCGTAGACATTGCTTCCAATCGCGCTAAAGAATCATCGATATTGAACAATACTTTAAGTTCTCCGATTGCATGATTGAAATCATATTCAACGTACTTGAATCTATTAGTAATACCCTTACCTAATAACTTGCTGAACTTTTCTCCAACCTTTGGATCTGGATCGCACACAATGAATTTCTCAATTCTTGTGCTGCTATCAGTTCCAAGAGCAAATAAATATTTGAAGAACAAATCCGTTTCTGGGAGAGAGTAACCTATTACAACGATCTCTTTAGCTTCGTGTAACTCTTCAGCTGCCTTTTTCCAAACATTCTTGATATTTGCAGATGTGGTTATCTTATTCCAAGATGGGGGAATTATATCTGGTTCCTTTTCTCCAATCATCTTATTACAGTTTTTACATATTATATCTTCCGGATGACCCTGAAAAGGTATTTTTGAACCAAGTGAATACCGGTAATTATTACCGAAGACATCATTAAAACCTGTTTTTTTACAATATTTGCATCTTCCCCAATTAAGGGAACCGTGCAATTTCAATATGGGGTAGCCTTGTTCTGCTACCTCATCCGAAAGGCAATATTTATAATTGATGGTTTGATTGTGCAATGAGAGTTCAAGCGCTAAATCATAGTTAAAGGTAATAATGGATGATCGCAGTTTACTATCTCTTTTCTTATGAATTTTCTCTAAATCTTTTAAAAGGAGTGCGAACGCTAAATAATCGCTTGTAGGTTGATATCCAGGATTTGATTGCCCAGAATCAAATAAAATTGTCTCCTCAAGTGTGACAGCAATGAATACTTTTATTGAATTGTACAATTCTTCAATTTTTTCTGGGCTTAAATCACCAAGTTTTGAGAGTGTTTTACTCATCTCAAAAATGGAAAACACGTCCTCAATATTATCCATGCTTAGATTTGTCTTTGCATAAATTCCTCTTAATTTTGCTATTGCTTCAAAGACCTTGCGAAACAGTTCTTCATTATGCTCTAACTTCTTCTCCCAAAGCAGGTCTTCTGCTTTATCCAAGAAGTCATTCATGAGAGGTGCACCTGTATGTCTCGACGCCCCCGCCCCCAATATAAACACTGTCCTTGCCATTTCAATCCCCTTTTTTTCTCTGCACAAATCCCGTAGTCGGGGTCGCCCCTGACCCCGACAAGTAGGGATGTAAAACAAATCTATTAGCGTCCCACTTCAGTGGGCCAGCACTAAATTAGCCCGGGAATTCATTCCCGGGTTACTTTATCATCCTACCCTTCAATCTGAAGAACAAAATCACTCCGAACACAATCATCCCTGCTGAAATCGACTGGCTGACCGTGATACGAAGCGATTCGGTGTGAATCAGGATATCGGCTTCATCGTAATAGCGAATGGTGTCAATCAGGATGCGAAAGATGGAATAACCGATCAGGAAGAGTGAAAAGGTGAATCCGTTGAACTTTTTTATCCGGTCAAGATAGAGCAGGATAACAAAGAACGCGATTCCCCAGCAGAAAGAGATGAGCTGAGTGGGAATTACAGCTATACCATAAAAGTGGCTCCCTGCCGGTGAATCAGGCGGAAAAACGACGCCGAGAAAGGAATCGGTCGGATTCCCAAAACAGCACCCGTTGGCAAAGCAGCCTAATCTGCCAATGCCCATAGACAGCGCCAGCGCCGGCGCGACAATATCGGCAAATTGCCAGACGTCCAACTTGCGTCTCTTCAAAAAGATGATTGCCGCAATGGTCGCCGTAACCACGCCGCCCAGCAGAACCATTCCGGCAATGCCTATTCTGCCGTCAGGCTGCACCGGATTAACGATGGCAAACCAGTTTCCCCGGAATTCTTCAATATGAGTGATAACGTATAGTAGGCGGCTTCCAATTAATGAAGAGAATAATATCACCAGCGACAAGTCCCACATCACGCCGGAATCTATCCCGGATTTCTTCGCGCGATGAATGATTGAAAAAATGCCTGTGGCGAACGCCGCCATCATCATAAATCCGTAAGTGTGCAGCGCGATAGGACCGAAACTGAATATCTCGGGAAACATTATATCACCAATAGTATTTAATTACTTCTTAACCTTTTTCGGAGCCCCTTCGACGATAAGCGTATATTCGCCCTTCGGCGCTTTCACTTCCAGAAACTGCAGCAGGTCTGAGAGATTGCCTCTTTTGTATTCCTCGTGAATCTTGGTTATTTCCCGCGCCCATGCTGCTTTGCGGTCTCCAAGAGTATCACGCAGGTCAGTGACAGTCCGTTTGATACGGTGCGGTCCCTCATAGAAGATCATCGTGCGCGGTTCATCGATCAGGCTTTCCAGCCGCTTTTTACGCCCTTTTTTAACCGGTAAAAAACCTTCGAAGGTGAACCTGTCCGTCGGCAGACCCGATCCAACCAACCCGACGATGGCAGCGCATGCGCCCGGCAGAGCTTCGACTGATATTTCAGCCTCCACAGCCGCCCGCACCAGATAAAACCCGGGATCACTTATACCCGGTGTGCCTGCTTCTGATATAAGGGCGATTTGATTGCCCTCTTCCAGCCGCTCTATCACCGACGGCGTCCGCCGGAACTTATTGTGTTCGTGAAAGCTCTCACGCTTCGTGGTGATTCCATACCTTTGGAAAAGCACACCCGCCCTGCGCGTGTCCTCACACAAGATTAAGTCAACATCTTTCAGAACTTTGACTGCCCTAAATGTGATGTCTTCGAGATTGCCGATAGGCGTGGGGACTATGTACAGTTTTCCCAAACCGGAGTCAGCCTTCATGTTTTCCGATGATCTTATCAATGAAAATCACTGCCAGTCGTAAAATTTGAAATCTCCGGGATGGGGGGGAGGTTTCGCTTGAACTGCTGACTGTCCACCCGTTTCATGACTTTGTCAATGAATTCCTCGCTGAACCCATCCGTGATGAGTTCGTCACGGTTGCATCCATCATCCTGCCATCGAACCAGCAGCCGGTCAGCTTCTGCGTAGGTCAATCCCATTTCATCTTCATCGCTCTGTCCCTCCCAGAGATCTGCGCTCGGAGTTTTTTTGCGAATCTTCTCGGGAACGCCCAGTTCCTCTGCCAGCGCCCGCACCTGTGTTTTATACAGGCTTCCCAGCGGATTGAAAGCGCAAGCCAGATCCCCGAAAAGTGTCCCGTACCCTAGGAGAATCTCAGATCTGTTTGACGTTCCCATTACCAGCGCGTTCTTTTCTGCGGACGTCTGGTACAGGGCGATCATCCTGCAGCGCGCCATCACGTTGCCAAGCTGCAGTTCACTCATTTGCGGGAATGTTTTTTCGTAAGCATCCACGAAGGGGGTGATATCAATAAGGCGGCTGGTAATACCCAGCTCACTTGCAACAAGCTCCGCATCTTTAAGGCTTTCCGGACTGCTCAACTTATGCGGGAGAAATACTCCCAGAACCTGCTCTCTACCGAGTGCTTCTACTCCGAGCCAGGCTGAAACGGAAGAATCCAACCCGCCTGATAACCCCAGAACTATCCGTGAAAAGCCATGCTTCTCAGTGTATCCATTGATAAAATCCACCAGAATACGACGAACCTGTCCAACGTCGATTTTCAGTCGTTCCATAAATCATCTCCGGTTTGAAATCCCGGCGACCGTTCTGATTCCACAATGTCGAGATGTGCCTGTGCGCTGAAAAACAGCGTCAACATCAGAGCTAAGTGATTTTCCAGTAGAGTAGGATCGACTTCGCCGCTCAAAAGGTCGGAAAATGTCATGTACTCGATGATGTTTAGAGGGAAAAGCATCTCTTCACTAAGATACGGTTCTAAGTTTAAGGAGGTTGCTTCACCGAAAGAAAGTTGATTCTCATCGATTTCGTACACTTCATATATCTCAGTTAGAAGGATTTCAAACATGGCTGCTGCTAAACCTGCCCAGTCGCCTCGCTGAATGCAATGGATCGGTCCGGAGTATAAGTCGCGAATCAGTTCCTGGTGATCAGCCGGAATCATCGGTCTGTCACTCTCGCTGTCTATAGATTCGGTTGGCAGCACGATCTGGTCGATGATATTCTGGAAATATGAAACAATCCCCCTCGCACCGCCGAATTCACTCAATTTGTCGTACGTTTCCCAATCCCCGGTCATCCGGAACAGCTCCCATATAGCAGCACGATGCGCGGTTGGATCCGTTTCGTTAAAGATCCGCTGTATGATCACTTCCAGATTCAAGTCCTCAGGATCAATATCATGATTGATTTTATCAGCAGGAGACATATACTTTACGATCCTTCCTTCAATTTCATCTGATCTGTGGCTTTGTCAATCGACCTCTCTTCACTTACTGATGTCAATGACTGATTCAGGACGACTCCATTATCCTTATTTTCGTTTTCCACTTTATCACGCAATCCAATTAGAGCTTCGATGATTTTATCTGATATCATCTGCCAGGTTTTCGGAGTGTTGGGCATCTGCATGAAATCATCGAAATAGAGAGTTTCACCTATTTGTATAATAATGCGTTTGCCGGTGTTGGGGATTTTGTGCCCGATGGGGAGAACGGCATCCAACCCTTTGTGGAAACAGGGGATCACCTTCACGCCGGTTTCACGGACGATGCGTCCCACACCTATTCTGCCTTTGCCGATTTCCCCGGTGCGAGTGCGTGTCCCTTCCGGGTAGATGTGAACCACGTTTTTCCCCTTCAGCAGCCGGATGACTTTCTCCATACCGGGTTGGAATACCCCGGTGCCGCGAGTGAACGGAATGCTTCTCGCTGCCCACATGATAAATGAGAAGAATGGACCTTTGAAAAAGTTCTTCCTTTCAGGCGTGTGATAGGGGATAAATCGAAGATCCCAGAAAGCGCGCGGCGAGAACACCAACGGTCCAATAAAAGCGTCGTCAAGCATAGAGACGTGATTGGAAACAAATATGAACGGCAGATCGGCGTGCTGGATATTTCTCTTGTTACGTACTTCGGTTCTGTTCAGCGCCTTCATTATGAACATGAAAAGCGGAACCATACCAAAGGCAACTATGATATAGGTCAGGATATGGTGAGGAATATCCAGTATTTTCCTGATAAACTGCATGATTTGGCGATGTTTCTCTGGACGATTTACTGGTTTTATCGCAGTCTCATAAAGATAAGACTGTATTCACAGAAAATCAATAAATCTTTTGAATGCTTGTATTCGGGAAATAGTGAGCTAAAATTGATTTATGACCCATGCCTCGCGCCGCCAACGAGACTGCGCCCATCTGGCATAAACCCACACCATGTCCCCATCCCAATCCGTGAAAGATGAACCCATCACTATCCGTTCTTTCAATCCAGAAGGCGGAACTGGGCAGGTGAGTTTGACTCAACACACGGCGGATTTCGAGTTCGGGACTGAGTGACAGCTCAGCGTTCTCACCGATTATATACAACTCTATCAGTCTTCCTGATTGCCCGCGTATCCCGGGGATGAGGTTCAGTATCCTGCCGGGATCAATCCCTGTTTTATTCAGGATAATTGCCGATAATTCTCCATTGCTGAGACTTTCATCCCACCGGTACAGCTCTGCCAGCTCAGCCAGTCTGCCCTTTAGTTCCGCATAACCCGGAGCACAACAAGAATCTACCGGCTCGTTTCTCTGCTGGAATTCACGGAATTTGTTTTCATCGGAAAAATCGACTGCTTTCTCTCCGGGCAGATCCCTGATATGACCCAGATAGGGTTCCTCAGAAAAGCTCCAGACATTGGCAGCAGGTTCGGTCATACCGCCGCAGGTCTTGGCATATCTGGCGTCACAGACCGTGCCGTCATACATGAGAAGTTCGCCTCTGGTGTTGTTAACAGCCGCTTTAGAAGATTCACGAATGCGGGAAGGACCATAATAACACTGACAATGATCACCGCCACAGATCGTATAGGGTTCACCCGGATGATGACTCCCCCAGTTCGCTAAGAGCCATGATCTTGCCGCCACAACCTGAGCTTTCAGGAATTCCTGCGGTGAATCTGCCGGCATTTCTGATGAGTTCACCGAGGTTAAGTAGTCCTCGATATCAATTTCAACTCCACAGCAAAGCTTGCCATCAATACCCATATCGACCCAGATGGAATCTTCAAATTCAAGGTTTTCAAAATGCTGCCAGTGAAATCCTTCGCCGACCGGAGCTTCAAGTATCTGCAGCGGGGAATCAGCGTTTAGACTGAACGCTTTCTCAATTCGCGTTTCCCGTCCACTGCTGTCTTTGAGATTAATTATAAAAGAAGGACGTTCAGTTGGAAGCTGTATTTCAACGGGCACGATCTCAGGAAATACCTCTTCTATGTTGTGCAGTAACTCTCGCTTATCTGCCGCTTCATCATGTAGGCGGACGAGGAGTCGGTATTCCCTGTGACTCCATTCGCCTTTAACCGGATTCAAGCCGACCTCCCACAGCCTCGACTCGATCCCTTTCGACGCTAACTTGACACAGTGGTTCGCTGCTTCCTCTTTCCTGAAATACTTGCCGCACCAGAGCCACTCCTCAAGCGGCGCTGGTTCCGCCTTGTCGATCTCTATCTCAATACTACCGCTGGACAAAACGGGCGAATCGTTCTGCACACCCGCAATCTGCATCGCTGAATCTGATCCAATTAGCAAACGATTCTGTCCTGAAACGACGGCAATTTTAACTCGCGGCTGTCTCATTGACGTCCTTTTTAATAGAAAAAGTCCCTTCAGTCTGGCGGTGGAATATCTTCATGCTGATAAAAAGCAGAGCCGCGGCTGCGATCAAAACGCTCAGCGAAACATGATCCCCGCTTGTGTACCAGCTCCATTCGCTTTCATCCTGCGTGTTTGTAAGTAATAAAGCAACTCCGTTGTACAGAGCATGAATGACCATCGTTGGCAAGACGCTGTTAGCGCGCCATGAAAGGTATCCAAGGAATACACCTAAAATCAATATTTGAACCATCCACCAGGGATTGAAATGTGCGATGGCAAAAAGCAGTGCGCCTAAGAGAATAGCCTTGGTAATACTGCCGTATGCCTCCAGGGATAACTGAACGAATCCTCTGAATAGTGATTCTTCGCAGATCGCCGCGGCGAAAACAGCCCCAACCCAGACGAAGAGATAATCAGTCCAACTCTCCATCTGAAGAAATTCATCTAAGGCAGTGACCGCTTCAGCGGGCAGCGGAAAGAAGAAGGTGATAATGCGGTCGAACTCATCCAACAGAACGATAAGCGATAATCCGATCAGAACGGCAATGAATACCTGCTGCTGCGAAATCTTATTCCAGCGCAGACACCGAGCAATCGGATAACCTCTATATTTTAAATACAGCAGCGGCGGTAAAATAAAAAGGGATTCAATAAGAACGGCTCCAACTTTGCCAAGATTAATCAAAAAGGCTCCTCCGATCAAAGCCAAAGCCAGCGTTGCCGCTAATACCAATACAGTTTCATTAGGCGGCGGATAATAGGGTCGTTCTTCGACGTCATTCCCTTCGGGTTTTTTATCGAAATCAGGCATTTAGGTCTTTTTCTTTGCGTCCTCACTCTTTTTTGGGTTTTCAGCAGCCTCAGATTTGGCTTTCATCGCCTCCTTAGTAGGATGGCTTGGTTCTGCAAAGGATTTATTCTTATAATCCGTCTGATAGAAACCATGCCCTTTGAAGATGATTCCACCGCCGCCCGAAATAAGCCGCCGCACGCTGTTCCCTTTACACTTCGGGCAGACGTGCAGAGGTTCAGCCGCAATACTCTGGAATTCTTCAAACTTGAATCCGCAATCCATACAAAGATATTCGTAGGTGGGCATCTTATTTTGTTACTCCTATGTTTCTGGTGATTCAATCTCCCGCAGCCGTTTTCTCGCCTCGTTGACTTGCAGGGATTCTGGATAATCAATCAGTATTTTTTCGTAGTATTTCACAGCCCCAACGGGGTCATTTATATCGTTTTGATGTATCTTACCTAACTTTAGCAGGATAGACGGTGCGCGCAAACTTTCGGGATCCAGTTCTATCGTTGCGAGGAGAATCTGAACCGCCTCTTCAACCCTGTCAGATTTCATCATTATCTGAGCAAGTTTCAAGCGCGCTCGTTCAGTGAGATCGTTTTCCCTGCCATTCTCTGCTGCCTCGGTGAATAGCGATTCCGCCTTCGATTCATTTCCTATTCTAAGGTATAATTCCGCATCAGCATAAACTGCTAACAGGGTAGAATCAGATTTACCGAAGCGCAGCAACTCTAACATATCAAGCGCGTTATTGGTCAGAGTTCCATTCGGGCTTTTCTGAGACGCTTCATTGAAGCGATCCGCCGCCCGCTCATAATCACCTGAATAAAAATCCACCAGCGCGGCGTTGACCAGAGCACGTGATTGCAGTAAAGGCTGCCTGCCGTACCGTCCGGTTGCTGCTTCATTATAGATTCGGCTGGCGTCCGCTAACTTTCGTTGTGCCAGATATGTGTCTCCGATCAGTAGAGCCGCTTCACCAGAGTTCCGCATACGCGGCTGTTGCTGCAAAGCATTTTCGAGCAGTTTTCTGGCTTTTCCCGGCTCCTTCAATTGGTTGAGACGCATCTTCGCCTGTAGAATAAGAGCTTCCTGTCCCTGGGAAGTTCTAAGATTGGATGATGTTGTCAACCGGCTGAACACCGAATCTGCTTCCACAAAAGAACCTGTTGACTCTAATGCTTTAGCCTGCGCTAATAACCCTCTGACGGCACTTGAAAGCGCTTCATGCGATTTCCGCAAATCGCCGAGCACGTGCAGCGCCAGCTTGTCTTCGCCTTCGGTTATGAGGTTTTCAGCAAAGGTGAGCATCGCCAGCCCTGAATTGCCGCCGATCTGGTCAGCTAACATCACCTGTTCATAGGCGTCTTCCCATTGGCGGCTGCGGAAATAAAACGCCCCTAAAAGCTCAACCACATTCAACTTAATCGCCGGTTTTGACAATCCCGCTTTCAAGCTGGATTCGATCTGCTCCCGGCTGTTTTCATCCTCAGGCAGACCTAAGATGCGCTGCTTGATGTTTTCCGCCTGGCGCGGCTGCAGTTCCATCAATAGAAGCCATTCCCTGATGGCGGCATCCACGCGCCCCTGTGAGGTATAAAACCCGGCGAGCGAAGTTACCAGCAGAGAAGGATCGCCGGTTGCCTTGCGGGCTTTTTTTGCCATCTCTTCCAAGCCTTCAGGGTAGCGGATGTCGATCATGGCGTTGAAGAGCCTGTAATAAGGGGCGGAAGTCAGGTTCGGAATCTGGTATATTTCCTCCCACCGTTTTAACGCTTCACTGCTGTTTCCAATCTTCCCGGCAAAACGTCCCCCATCGACGATATAATTGCCTAAGCGATCTCTCTCCATAGCCGTCAAATCTGCGGGACGTGCGTTCTGAAGCACATCAGTCCGCAGAGAATCAACCCACACTAAACCTTCTTCATGCTTGCCGAGAGCTGCAAAACAGCGAATGATACCCTCGTAGAAGGGATTATATTGCGGGAAGCGGTGATATATCTCAAAGTACAGATCGAGCGCTTTTTCATATTCTCCCCGATTTTCCAACTGTCCGGCGCTTCGCTGGATTCGGCGCGTTTCATTATCCAGAGCCCGGTGCAGATCAAGCGGCAGCGAGGGAGGCAGATCAAAAACCTGTCCGAACGCATTGCCCGCAAGCAGCCAGAATGCAAAGAAAATATATTTGAACATATCAGTTTTCACGTGACAGCGCATCGAAGTAGTTCCTGATCAACTGTTGGTAATCGCGAGTATAACCCTCACGGAGCGCGCGCAGTAGTCTCTCGCGCACTTCATCGGGCGTCAATGATAATTCCAGCTCATCCGGAGATGGATTAAATAACGGCGCCTCGGCTGTTCTGGACAGCCTTTCCCGGCGGAATTCCCTTTCCCTTACCGATTTCTGCGCATCTAAGAGGCGGCGCAGGATGCGTTCCTGCCTCTTTAAAGTCCTCTGATCCACCTGCCGGTTTTTCAGGTCGTTGACGACCTCCTGCATCTCCTTGCTCAGTTCTCCCAGCCGTCCCAGCATCCCCGACAGTTCCTGGTTCGATTGCGACCAGTTCTCCATCTGTTGACGCAGCGCTTCCTGTTCCGCTGCCAGACGGCTCATGGCAGCCTGCTGTTCCATCGTCATCTGTCCCGGATTGGTTCCTCCGGGCAGCAGCGTCATCGTCCCCTGGTTGATCTGAGACTGCATGCCGGACATGTTGGACAACTGCTCCATCATCTCGGCAAAGCCGGTGGATGAAGAGGATGAACTCATCTGATCCAAAGACTCGCCGATCTCCATCACTGCGCTGTTCAATCCTCCCATGGCATTCTGCTGCTGTCGTGAAACCGACCTCGGTGTGCGTGCTGTATATCCCGATAGCGCCTGATCCATCCCTCCAAAAGCTTGTTCGATAGCTCCGCCGATCTTTGGCGTGATAAAGAAACTCTTCTGCGATAAATCAAAGAGATCTTCCGCAGTTTTTTCGAGATGATTCTTCAAAGTCTGTTGTTCCTGAGCCAGGCTGCGGAATCTTGAACTTGCTTTGTTCAGTGAATTGGATTTATCCAGCAGATCTTCCTGCTGGAATGATAGCGAGAGCAGATCATGAGATATCTTCTTCAGCGCTTCTGCCAGATCGGATTTCGCTGAATTGATCATCTGTTCTTTCGCTCGCTTCATCATCTCAGATAGCTTGGCAAGACTGTTTTGCAGCTTTTCACCCTGCTGTTTAGCGGATTGATCGTCCCCCTGCTCCAAACTCTCGGACATCGATCCCATCTGTTCAGGAAATTGCTCTTCATCCAGGAGCTGTTGAGCGGCTTTCATTTCATCTTCAGGGTTATGCTGATATTCTTTCAGCATCTCCTGAACTTCAGCGAACTCCTTCTCGAAGGCTTCCATTTCTTCCTGGAGATCCTTTTCCGCCTGAGCCTCCTCAGGTCTGGAACCGCTCTCGCCGCTCGAATCGTCTAACGCTTCATTGATGGCTTTCTGCTTCTTAAGCAGCTCTTCTGCGCGCTTGGCTAATTCATCCAGTTTCATCTCCATCTGCAGCTGCTTTAAGATATTCAGCGTCTTCTCCATCTTATCTAAAAACTCTTCCTGGTTGATGCTGAACTCCTCAACGGCGCGGCGCAACTGTTCCGGATCCTGCTGTTTTAACGCATCCTGCAGCCTCTGCATCGCCTCCATCAGTTCAGGTGTCATGATTTCCGAAAGCATCTGCTGAAGCTCCGTGTACTTTTCCAGGGTTTCCGGAGATAGCAGACTGTTCTCTTCAAGTTTAGAAATCATCTCCTCGATCTTCTGCGCCATCTGAGATGCCTGCTCCGCCATCTCCTGCTGATGCTTGAGCATCTCCTCCACGTTTTTCTTCTCTTCCCAGGACAGATCAGGATTGCGCTTCAATTCCTCACGCAATGCTTCTAAATCTTCCTTCAACATCCGGGAACGTTCCAGTGTTTCTGAAATATCTTCAACCTGATCGGAATAGCCCTCTTCCATGCGGGTGAAGATCTCTTCAAGGGTTGGAAAGCGAAGCCGCTGGACGGGAGTTTCAGCCTTCTTCGGACCTGAAATCCGGTCGTTGTCCCACGCCTGAAGTTTATAGAGGATATGGTCTCCCGGCAGCAGGTTCATGTCATTTAGATCGAAAAGCAGGTCGATGAGCGATGTGCCGTCATCGAAGGATTCAAAGGTGATATCCTGCCAATCGAACTGAATCTTATCCGTTGAATCTTCAATGCCGCCTTTAGCGAGATACCTTCCCAGGCGCACCTTCGAGATGGCGAAATCATCCCGCGCGCCGGCTTTAATGGGCGCCAGCAGCGATTCGTTCAATTCGGCGTCCGGCGGTGGATAGAAAAAGCTGATTGCGGGGTATTCGTCTCGGATGGGCCAGAGATTGTAATCCACCGGTTCGGCATTCAGGATTCCATCCCGGTCCTCGAAAATGATGTTATAATGACCGCTCTTGAGCAGTGTGAATTCTTCCGAGGCTTCGCATTCATTGATCTCCATCGTCAGTTTACACGGCTGATAGGGATTGGCGTCATTGAAGATGACGAGCTGCGCCGTTTCTATTTCACGGTCAGCGGTAAATGATAATCTGACCCGGCTGCCTTTTAAAGCCGCCACGTCGCCCCGTTTGCCGATGGATGATCCGGTTGGCAGCTTACTGTACGCCGGAGGAAACCAGCGTACCTGCAGTTCTTTTATAAACGGGCGTGCCTTAACCTCGACCAGCGCGGTATCGCTGAAAATTTCCTCGCTGTAGGCGAATACCTTAAGATCATTCTGTGGATTGTCGTAACTGGCTCTTGCCGCACCTGAACTGTCGAATTCAGCCAGTAAGTTCAGCGGATCAGAGCCCTCTTCTATAAAACTAACATTTACCGCTTCTGGCAGCAGTCCTTTGCCGCTTATAGCAACATTGAGCGGCTCCCCGCGCACGATCAATGCAGGAACGTCTCTGAGCGCCAGCGAGAAAGGCGGAGGAGGACGGAAATCCACTCCCGGTTGAAAGATGCGCCCCATAGCATCTATCAGCGATCCCTGCGTGATGAGCATTAAGACCAGCCAGACTCCAACTGCTCGTATCGTCCATTTGCGGGATCTGATCACGTCGGCGCGGTCCAGCGCCTTCTCGAAAGAAGCATCCTTCAATTCGTCTGCAACCGCTGTCAGCGCCAGTTCAGCAAGTTCAGGAGAGGTTTTATCGCTGTCGCGGTTCTCGAAAACCTGCAGCGCGTTTAAGAGTCGGTCATTGATCCCCGATAATGAACGTCCCCAGAGCAGCGCCAGTTTTTTATGCGAAGCCGGTTTTGTCCAATGTTTAAGTAAGGGAAAGAGAATCCATAAGCTAATAAATACAAAACCGCCTGACAATAACCCTGAAAAGAGAAGAGTTCGAATCCCGGGATTGAGAAACAGTGCGGTCTCCAGCAATCCCGCAATGAGTAGAATAACGAGAACTCCACCGCCACAACGCCAGGCTCCACTGAGGATTTTCAAACCCAGCATCCTGCGCCGCAGTTCGGACAACCGTGATTTTATCTGCTTATCCCAGCTCATTTTTCAGCATTCAATATTTCACTCTGCCGTAGCGCAAAGACTATTATATTGACTCCCATCAGCAGCGCCTGAGTTCTTATCTCTACGGGATCCTTGTGGACGTCCGCATCTTCCCACCCGTCACCGAGATCGGATTCGTAAGTGTAATAGACTACCAGTCTGCCTTCGTAAAAAATGCCGAATCCCTGCGGCGGTTTGCCGTCGTGCTCGTGCACTTTCGGCGGACCGTTCGGAAAATCGAAATGGCAGTGATAGATCGGATGAGAATAGGGTATCTCTACCAACTCCTCATCAGGAAACACCTTTTTTATCTCCCGCCTGAAATGTTCGTCCAGTCCGTAATTATCATCCACATGCAGAAATCCGCCCGACGTCAGATGTCTGCGCAGATTGACCACATCATCATCTGAAAAAGTGATTCTGCCATGTCCTGTCAAATACAGGTAAGGCAGATTGAAGATCATCCGATCGGATAATTCAACAATCACTTCTTTAGCTGCTGTCGGTATCCCGGTCTCTTTCTGCACAAATTCCAGCAGGTTAGGCAGCGAAGTTGGATCGCTGTACCAATCGCCGCCGCCGTCATAATGGATACGTCCGATGGTGAACAGATCGAGGTCAGGCAGCTCTTGTGCCGCGACCGTCATCGAAACGCAGATGGCAATGATAATAATCGTGAATTTATATTTCATATTCATAGTATCTTAAGCAGTTAAAGCGATAACCACCATCACAATCGCGCCGGTCGTCTTGATGATCAGCGCGCCACCGCGTCCGATTAAAGCGCCCCTGCCGGATTTGGCGATTACGTCAGGCGAACTGCCTCGCAGCATCTCGAGAAGCGTCGCGCCCAGGAAAGCTCCCAGCATCGCGCCGATCAGTGATCCGATGATCGGCAGAAATGAAGTGCCAATGATACCGCCGATAATAGTGCCGCCCACTGCCGCCCAGGATGCTTTCCGGCTCGCTCCCATCCTTTCCGCCAGCTTAACAGCCATGAGAAATTCGATGCCCTCCAGAGCCACCGCAATCAGGAATAGAATCCCTAATAGCTGCGCTGTCACATCGCTGAAGCCGGTCGCCCATCCATACACCACACAGGCAGCGAGAATCAACCAGGTGCCGAACAAGCCAAGTGACGTTAATAGCACACCCGCGGCGAGCACGAGATAGAACACAATATGTCCGATAATTTCCAACATCGTCAATCTTTTAGACGGGTGATTTAAGCATGAAGTTCCAAACTTAATAATTTAGTAAAAATTCATCGAAATTGCAAGGAGAAGTTCGGTGTAAAGTCAAAATAGTGTAATTCTTGATTTGCTGAGGGAGAATCGGCAATGGGCGGTAGATGAAAAATCCGCCAATCGGCGGATTTTTTTTCACTTAAGCTAAAGGATACAGAAAGTATTACAACGGACGCTTCAGTGCGGTTTTCAAGAGTTTGCCCGGCTTGAAATGCGTTTTGCGCCGCGGCGGCACGTAGATCTCTTCATTTGTCTTGGGATTTCGCGCTTTGGGTTTGGCTTTGGTCTTCTTCACTTCAAAGACGCCGAAGTCGCGTATCTCAATGCGGCATTCAGGGTCAGCCTGAGCCATAATTTCTCGGAGTACGGTGAAGACCGCATCGACGGAGCGAGCGATTTCTTTGGGTTCTTTACCAATTTTTTCTGCTGTGCGTTCGATAACGTCCTTTTTGATGTAGGTCTTCATATTAACTCCGGTATAAACTTATAACGTATTAATTTAATTATTCAGGGCATCCCCTGCAGTGATAAGTTGACAGTATGTTCAATGATTTACATAATTTAATCGCTGAAAAATAAAATGCAAGAGTTTTTTTAGTTTTTCTTAGTATTTCCCGAAATTATTGTTTTTTTTACGCGAAGGTGATAAAAGCGGTCATTTCGGCGTTTTTTGGGATGCAGGCGGAGGCGGGCTCAACGCTTAAATACCAAAGAGTCCAGAAGATGACAATTACATTTCTTTATTTTACACTACAGGAGGATGACGAAGTTGACATTTACGTTGCGGTGTTTTTTGAATCGCGGTGCACGAAATCACCATATCTTATCAGGCAGAGCGCTTACAATTCGGTTCGTTTCCAAACTTACGCGTATGACTTGACCAATTAACCGAACAATGTACTGCTCGTCTTCCTTGCGGTTGGGATCGGAAATGATTTCACCTTGTTTGTTTCTCTTGACCTGATATTGATCGATAACCCAGTGAAGAGCGCTGCGGTTTCCCAGACGGTAATCGAAAGCTTCAGAAGGGATGCCCGCCAGAGTTAACGAGGGATTGACTGTAAGTGAAGTTTTATCTTTGGAAAGTCGCATCTTGTCTTCGATGCGATAGGAGAGCGGTTGATCTTCCGAATAAATATATTCCAAAACGTACGGTTCGATCTCTTCATAGTTAAGATGCCACTCTGCCAACTCTTTGCCCGCCTTGGAAAACGACCGGAAGTCCGATGCATAAGGAATGCGGGGCAGCTCTCTTTTAAGGCAATCAGCGAAGTCATCACGATATTGCGGATGATGCAATAAACCGTAAACGTAATAGAAGATATCCCATTTGGATATTTCTTCATCTTTATACTGTTTTTGGAACTCCCTCAGAGCCCAATTGGTTATATTCTCCCGACGGAAGGTACCATCTTCATCATAGAAATAGAAGGGGAAGCATTGGGTTTTCTCAAGCAAATCAAGAGACGGTATTGTGGATGTGACTAACGAATGAAAAGGCTTGCTGCTGCCAATTCCAGAAAGACAAATAATCATATTCTCTTCTTCAGAATCGGTGGTAGGCAGCGTTGAAGGAAACTGATATCTCCTCTCATTCAGCATGCTATCAAAGTATAGATAACGCGTATTATAAGGTCTATATAATGATTTTCGTAATTGCGTTTCATCGTATAAGGTGTATCTATGTCTTTCCAGATTTCTCTTTAATGACTCACTCCATACTATCTTATCATATTCTACAAAATCATCGATTCTCTTTTTTTCTTCAGCAGTTGCGCGTTTATAACGATCCACCTCGCTGTTATATGCCTCAATTTGATCTTTAACTTTAGTTATAAGACGTTCTTTATTAAAATCATATGCGATTCTATCTCTACAAGTTGCCACTCCCCTCCCGTATATCCTGAAAATGGTCTTTGATATTACACTCTTTGATCTCTTCGCCTTTTTCGTGCCAATTGGTACAAAAGAGGAAAACTTATCAGCGTTTTTAGGTACAATCCAGTTGTTTCTTTTATCCGGTTGTATTTCATTCCACACAATGCCGGAAATATTCTCTGCCTCTGATATCTCTGTAAATTTCTCTAATCTAGTAGATTTCCAGTCAACAGCATAGTGTAATATTTTTTTTCCGCTTCGGCTCTTTCTGATCAACAATGTTATACTTATACCAACCATAGCTGACAATCCGAAAACTGTATTCTTCTCGCCTATCGGAATTCCATCCCTCATTGAATCCTTGCGCACATTTCCTTTTAAATCGAGGAGATAAATGGTATTGAATTCATCTCCCAATTGCTTTCTCATTCCATCGAAGGCTATGTCTTCAATAAAGCTGTTGTTGCTGACAAAACAGATAATCCCGTCTCTGCCATTCAGCCTGTCCATTGCCCAGCGGAAGAATTTGACATAAACATCAGAAAGCGCATTTTTATTCGTTGCTGTTGAATCTTTTGAATAAGTCTCCTTTACGCGTTTGTTCATTACCTCATAATCACGATTCTTGTTATTGTCGTTTTCATTCTGTTGTCCCACATTGTAAGGGGGGTTTCCTACTATTACCGTTATTGGAGCGTCCTTCTCCTTTAAAATTCTCTGTGTATTGGCTTCCGAAATGAACAAGTCCGCTGTCGGTCCGCCGTGAGCTCCGCTAACCAGGTCTAAAGTATCCACAAAGCAGAGACCATCGAAAGGCTCATACTGTCCGGTTATTTCCCAATAAACGTGTTCTATGCTCAAAGAAGCTATATAGTATGGAAGCAGCATCACTTCATTGGCAAAAAGTTGCTGGCGGTACATGCGCGGCAGGTTCTTTTTGTCCATACGATGCAGAAGATTGACAATGAAACTGCCAGTGCCCGTTGCAGGATCGATGATATGAACCTCTTTATCAGTCAAATCCTTGCCGAATTCTCTCTTTAACACTTCCGCTACGCTGGCGCACATGAAATCTACAATGGGCTGAGGCGTATAGACTATGCCATGTGTGTCCGCGATTTTGACCGAATAGCCTTGAAAAAATCGCTCATAGATTGTATTCAGGAAGTGGAGTTTGTCTTTAAAATCGACTATATCAGAAGCCGCGTTTTCGATGGCAATATAAAAGGGATCGAGACTCTGTAAGTACTCATCACGACTGAATGCGTGCGAAGTCAATGCGGATATTACTCTTTCCACCTCGACGGCAATTACATTGCGGTTTGTAAAGTCAGGATTATTGAATATCTTACGGATTAGTCTTTCGGTTAAAAGATGCTGAATGAGCATTTCATCAGCGGCATCGCGGCTGATATTAGGATTGAGGGACTGCTTGCACAGTTGGAAGAAGTTATCGAAAGCGACTTGGAATGGTGGATGGTTTTTGTGCGCCTCTTTGATAATTTTGTTAAGACCATTTGCCAGCTCCGGGACACTCTCTTTGAACTTCTCTACTGCCTTATCAAATGTTTCGTAGTTAGGTTCGACATAGCTATAAAACGCGTTGAGTAGTTCAGCAACTTCTTTGGGTTCAGCGAGATTCTTTCGCAGATACTCGCGCCCGTTCTGGAAGAGCACTGCCTGCCGGGTATCTTCGAATATTATATTAGTGAGCGGATATTTGGCACGGATTTTCTTACCTATCTCTACGTCTAAATCATCATCTGTGTCTTTCGCCTCCCAGTAGCCTCGTGGTATGGAATATTTATCCTTTAATGTGCCGTCCGGTCTTACCGTCTTCCCGCCGATTTTATCGCTCAATTCGGCGACGACATCCCAGCCCACCGTTTTGGCTGTGTCTTTCAACAAATTCTGAAAAGCCATACGCACTGCGCCTTCGTGATAAGCGTTCTGTGCGTGAAGCCGCTCTAAGGTCTCGTAATAAACCTTGATTGCCCGGTGGCTCGGTTTAATATTCGGAGAAGACATTAAATGTTAACCATTTCAATAGGCTTGCAATTCCTATAAATATAATGCAGGGGTGGGAGAAAAACAAGAATATTATAGCCGTTATTTCGGAATTTATTAAGTTATACTTGTCAAGGCGCATAAAATAGTAGGTGGGATTAATGCCCCAACGGGGCTAACACGATATTCGCCATTTTCCATCTGTGAAATCCGTACAATCCGTGTAACTTGTGCGCCTCTGGAGCATCCGCGGTTCAGACAATTATCAAACGCATCTCCGCAGATACCAAACAATATCCTTGACTTCTCATCAATAAAGTTGTATATTATATACAAGACCCAAAATCTGCGCCATCCGCGATCTGCCTTTATTACCTGATCCCAGCCCCCAGCCGCCGCCATATCTGGCGGACACGCCATTTTGGCGGTCAATTTCGTCGCCGTTTCGTGCTTGGGATGAGATTCAAAATCGAGTTATCCACTAAAATGACGTCAAGTCTGTCCTTCCCGCATTAATTCAAATCCCAATCCCAATCCCTGAATCCCTCACTTGATTTTCCTCCAGAAATTTCATATATTATATGAGACCATGAAATTTCGCTACTCCAAGAGAGGCTTCGAATCATGCGCAAGTCAGCTATCCTGATCATCGCTTTGGCGCTGCCGGCATTAGCTCAGACCGACTACCATAAAACCACCGTCACCCGCTGGGCGGGTCCCGGCGAACCGACCACTTATGCCGAATACATCGCCGCCCATCCCGTCCAGCCGCTGTCATGGATGGAAATCGACCGCCGCGTGGGATTTACGGATGAAACCGGTCCCCTGCTGGTCGTCGTCGAAGAGACGATCTACGCGCCGCTGCAGACTGAACTGGATCGGTACATGGATGATCTGACAGATGCAGGCTGGGAACCCATTCTGGTTACCATGTCGGGCGGCACGGCGGAGGATTTGCGCGGAATTCTGCAGAGTTACTGGACGAGTGATGGCATTTTGGGTGCCACGCTGGTCGGCGATCTTCCCGTGGCTTGGTTCGAGCTGTACGAAGATTTCGACAACGACGGTATCCCGGACAATCCTTTTCAGGTGGAATTCCCCTGCGATCTGTACTACATGGACCTCGATGGCAGCTGGTATGACGGCGACGCCGACGGCATGCTGGATACGCACATGTTCGCCTGGGAGCCGGATATTTTTATCGGGCAGTTGATAGCCTCGACTTTAGGCAATGAAATCGATTTGATCTCCAATTATTTCGACAAGAATCACGCCTTCAGAACCGGACAGCTCTACCTTCCCGGCGTCGGGCTGGCATACATAGATGACGACTGGTCGGGCAGCGCGCCGACGTGGGGAGGAGCTTTAGCTCTGGCGACCGGCTTATCTGAAATCGTCGGTGAGATCGATTCCACCACCGCGGCTGATTATGTTGAACGCCTCGACGACGGGTATTATGCCACTCTGCTCTGCGCGCACTCATCACCGGCATTGCATCAGTTCACCGAACAACAGGGCACGGTGCACAACAATGTCTTTAACTGGCAGATCCAGAATGCAGATGTGCACAGCTTCTTCTATAACTGCTTCAACTGTTCAGGATGCCGCTACGTCGATCCGGGTTATATCGGCGGATGGTACGCTTTCGGGGATACCTACGGTCAGAGTTCTTTAGGATCGACCAAGACCGGCTCGATGCTCTATTTCGAGGATTTCTATGGCGCTATCGCAGACGGTGAATGCGTCGGTGAAGCGTTCCGGATATGGTACGAACTGCACGGGCAGGAGCCCGGATCGGTAATGTGGTCGCAGTCCTGGTTTTACGGCATGACACATATCGGCGACGCTACGCTGTTCATGAAGATCGGCGTGGCGATCGAAGAGGTAGAATTCGTGGATGATGGCACTCAGGGGAGCAGCGGCGACGGAGACGGCACTCCTGATGCCGGTGAAACGGTCGCCATCAATCTGACCATGCTGAATCAGGATCAGCAGAACTACGACGGCATCTATGTCAAGCTGTCGCATTACAACAGCTTGATCGATTGGCTGGTCGATTCAGTTTATATTGGCAGCATCCCTTCAGGATCGACAGCTCAGGCGGACGGATTCCTGATAGAGATCAGCGAAAATACTCCCGATGATACCGATTTCCTTATTACTGCCGAAACACGGGATAATGGTATAGGCTTATGGGGAGACAGCTTCAACTTGAATGTCAGAGCGGCTCACCTGGCGCTGATTGGATTTGAAATGACAGAGCGGCATGGCAATGGAGATCTGTACGCCGATCCCGGGGAGATGTTCGACGTCACCCTGCAAGCCGTTAACCAGGGGGGCGACGATTTCAGGGGCAGCAGTTTCACGCTCGAAAGTCTGCTTCCCGATTACGTGGCAACCGCGCTGCTGGTGTCCGGATTCGCCAGTCTGGCTCCGGGTGAAACGGGCTTCAGCGAACCCGCCAACGGTTTCCTGATAGCGCCGGATTGCCCTCTCGATGTAAGCGTCCCTATCGAAGTATCCCTGGACATGCTGCCGGACCGTTACTTCCTCTTTCAGATCGGCGACGAGTTGAACTATCTCGATGAAGTCCCGGACGAGAGTACAATTATGATCGACTATGCCGGTGATATCGGTTACAACAACCAATGGCACGTGTCAGATGGCAACAGCCTGTCGGCGCCGTATTCATATAAGCAGGGAGGCACTGGCGGAGCGCCTTACTGGCCCCTGTGCGACGCCATTCTCGAATCTCCGCTGATCAAACTCGGCGATGCGGCAGAACTGCGATTCTGGCATTGGATGGAGGCAGAAGTTGGATTTGACGGCGGTTACCTGGAGATAAATGCCGGTGACGGCTGGGAGAGGATAACGCCTGTCGGAGGCTATCCCGGGAATTCAGTTTCCAACGGCTCTTACCCCGGCGGACCGTGTTATAATGGAGATTTCGACTGGCAGGAAGCGATATTCGATATTTCAGCGTATGCGCCTTTTGCCCGGCTGCGTTTCCGCTTTGGCAGCGATGGCGGAGTCCACGAAGAGGGGTGGTACATCGACGATATAAGCTTGACCGGCGATATCATCAGCGCGGTCGAAGCAGATGCGGAAATTCATCCTTCATCCTTCAGCCTGCAGCCTTGTTTCCCCAACCCGTTTAATCCGGTTACAGCAATCAGCTATCAGCTATCAGCTTTCAACTTTGTGAACCTTACTGTCTATGACTTATCCGGGCGAAAGGTTGCTGAGCTGGTCAACGGTTGGAGAGAGGCAGGATCACACGAAGTTACCTTCGATGCTGAGGATATGGCTTCAGGTATCTACCTGTTTCGCCTTGAGGCTGGTGAGTTTTCATCATGCAGGAAGATGGTGCTGGTGAAGTAGTTTCATGAGGCGTCATTCCGGCTCGTCCGGAATCTGATGCCCTTGGTCTGTCTGATTCCCGACGCGCTTCGCTTGCGGGAATGACAGAAAATATCTAATAGGGGCGCACGTCGGTGCGCTCTGCATGAGGCAGTGATTGTAGGACTCAAACTGAACAAGATCACTAAAGTGAGCACCCTACACTTTGATGTCTTTAGACATCTCGAACAAGTCTCAGCCCCAGAATTTATTCTGGGGTTAATACATGCTTCGTTCCGCCGGTAGGCGGACCAGAAGCATGCCACCCGGACGTAAATGTAGGGCGGTGGTGCTTCCCCCGCCGGGGCGAGGTTACCTCGCCCTCACAAGGCGTCGGATTCGGGGAATCCGACCTACAATAATATTCCCCAATTCCTCCAATTCCGTAGTCGGTGGTCGTCCCCGACCCCGACGTCAGCATATTACTGTGCAGTCAGACGCCCCCGTCTAACTGGTTTTTGTCAACCACCGTCACACGAGGGCGTACGACGGCACGCATAACAGCAAAGCTATGAGGCAACGTAACAAGGGGCTGCAGCCCCTTTCGTTAGTGATGTGCGCAGCGCCCCCTTGTGCAAGGGGTAACTACCCCTTGTTGTTCCCCGTAGCGTCAGGAGTTCCCTCCTGACGCTTTGCTTAATCGTCAATTGTAATATATTATATCTGCGTATTCGATTTTCCTTGACAAACGTCCATATATTTCGTATATTGTTTTGA
>JALGVT010000082.1 GCA_025774555.1 candidate division LCP-89 bacterium | reverse complement strand
CTTGATTTCAATTTTATGTGGAAATATACAATCAAATATGATTAAATTCAACTGTTATTGAAATGAATAGTCTGAGGGTCTTGTTCCCAGCGAGCGATCTTTAATTATCTCTTGTGAAACGGCAGTGGAATGCATATCTTATATTTCAGAGCTGACCGATGATAATCTACAAAGAAATCTTGCGCCTTTCAGGCGCGCTGATCTGTCTCTTTTGCGGACTGCTGCTCTGGGATAATTTAGCCCTGCACTTCGCAGAAATCGAAGGAGTTCTCCCTTTACTTCGGTCGTCGGATATACTGCAAGGGAAAACGCTGTTCATTCTGTTAATCTTCATCAGCTCAGGTTATGCGCTCTTTACTCTATCCCGCATCCCCGCACGAATCCTCATCACCAGCTTAAATCATCCACTTCGCATCACTGCCGCACTCGCCACCTTCGCCGTTTCGTTTGTTCCTCTCTTCTGGCTGAGATTCGGGGGATCAGCATGGTTAATTCTGATCCTCCTGGCTATCGCCTTTCTCCTGAACCTGACAGGTCTGCTTGTTTTAGCGTCATGGTTCGCAGACCGAATCAGGCTGCCTGAGATTCGGCTTTCTCGATTCTGGAGCAAAATTAACCCCTGGCTTCCAGCAGCGCTCCTATTCGGAACGGCTCTCTATTTCACCAATCACTGCTTCGGTTTGATCCCTCACATCGAAGATTCAATCGCACAGCTCCTGCAAGCAAGGATCTTCGCTTCAGGACATTTCACGGCAGAACCGTTTATACCGCAGGAGTTCTTCTTTTACGGCTTCATGATCGACACGGATTTGTGGTTTTCGCAGTATCCTCCGGGACATCCTTTGATGCTCTGTCTGGGTGTGCTTGCAGGAGCGCCTTATCTGGTGAACCCGCTGCTGGGTTTTGCGGGTGTGATCCTCTTCTACTACCTGATTAAGAGCGTTGAAAGCGCTCGCTATGCCCGCTGGGGAGCGTGGCTGATGGCGCTGTCGCCTTATGTTATCTTCATGAGCGCCGGTTTCATGAATCATACGACGGCGCTGGTTTTTTCGCTGCTCGGCTGGCTCGGATTGAAGAAGGGTGAAGGTGGCAAGCAGGGTTGGTTGATTTTATCCGGACTGGCATTCGGGTATTGTGCCGCCACACGTCCTTTGGAAGGAGCGATTTTCGCCTTCCTCGGCGGAGTGTATCTGCTCTATAAATCTGGCAGCGTCAAAATATCTTCATTCATGCGTGCAGCGCCGTATTCGATAGCTTTCTTCGCCGTTTTTTCCATATATCCTATACACAACTGGATGACCACCGGCGATCCTCTCTTAACCGGCTACCATCTAACCTGGGGAGGCAACGGTTTAGGGTTCGGTGAAATCAATTGGGGAGCGGCGCATACGTTCGGTTACGGGTTGGTGAACACGTTCATGTCCATCGCAGGATTGAATGTCTATCTGTATGAAATCCCGATCCCGGCTCTGCTTGGAATTTTCCTCTGGGCGATCTTCGGAGCGAAGTTAAACCGTTGGGATAAACTGATGCTGTCAGGAATGATCCTGGTGCCCGCTGCCTATCTCTTCTATTACTTTCATGATTACTGCTTCGGTCCTCGCTATTATTATGTCATAGCGCCGCAATTGATCTATTTCAGCATAAAGGGTGTGATTGCGATATATCATCTAATGACCGAAAAACTGAAATTGCCTTCCTTGACGGCGCAGCACAGACTGGTTTGGATGGGGATTATACTGCTGGCGCTGCAATTCTTCTTTGCCGTCCCCTACCGCGCTTCAGTATATGCAGACGGCTACTGGGGCACCGATGACAGCCCTATGGAGGAAGCGAAACGGCTGAATCTGGAAAACGCCATCGTTTTTATCGAAAATCACCCCTGGGAAACCTTGCAGACAAAGCTGCATAGTCTTGGGTTCATTATGGGAGATGCGCATCGGCTGCTTTTCTCTATTACTGCAGAGGGACTGAATGAGGTGCTGTCTGAGATGAGTATCGAACCGGATGAAGTCTGGGATACAGAAGTTGACTTAGATGATATAGAAGAGCGGATCGCCGCATGGCATGAATCGTACATAGAAGCTGGCAATCCGCCCATAGATCCCTGGCGGATGGAAGGCTATTCTACCTATTACTCCAACGGCGCGGTGCACCTTGATCCCCGTAACCGCAATCCGAACGTTATCCTGGCAAGAGATTTAGGCGATCACAACCGCAAATTAATCGATATGTATCCTGACAGGAAAGCGTACCGTTATGGGTTCGATGCGAGAGTGGGAAGGTTCAGGATTCTGCCCTGTGAGTGAATATTTTCTGAATAGATTCTAGTGTCCACTGATTATACTGATGACACTAATGTTGGCGCGCGCCGTTTTGTCAGCGTTATCAGTGTTATCAGCCTGTTTCAGCGGTTCAGAAAATGCCCCGGCTACCGCGGGAGCCGGTCATTGCGAGGACACCGTAGGCGGACGTGGCAATCCCTAAGCCCGGATACTGGAGTCAGGGTTCGGGATTCGGTATCAGGAGGCGTAGGGCGGAGGTGCTTCCCCCGCTGCCGCAGTCATTGCCTCAAAGGGGTGCCTTCGGTACGAGGAATTCCCCGGCTCATCGGGGAGTAACGCGGCAATCCCTCCACCCGACCTGTCATTGCGAGGAATCAGTCAGCGACTGATGACGTGGCGATCTCATAGGGGCGAGAGAAGCAGCTAAAAAAAGGATGCAGACAGAAGAAATTTGATCTGATCAATGGAGTAAATCCAGAATGGTTGGATCTATCTGAAAGCCAGGAGATTGCCACATCCCAATAAATTGGGATTCGCAATGACTGCTCCTCATTATTGGCGGATGGGAAACCGAGTGTAGGTTGGGTTAGTGAAGCGTAACCCAACGACGTTGTCATGATGCATCGTGGAAATCTGAATAAAAAATTTGGTAGGTTATTATGTATATTACCAAAAGCACAAGGCACGCAAAAATTATTGGTGATTTTGGTGAAATGCTAATTTGTAACTGGCTCTCAAGGTCGGGTTTCGAGGTGACTGTAGTTGATCACACTGGTATAGATATCATTGCATATCACCAGAAAACGGGTCAGAGGTTAGGAATTACAGTAAAATCTCGTACCAGATCTAGAGGCACAGAAAATGACTCGGTGAATCTTTTTAATAACAAAAAAAAGGTTCCAGACAGAAAAAAAGTACTTGAGTCATGCCAAGCTTTCTCCTGCGAACCTTGGATAGGAGTATATGTTGAAACATCGGAATATGCTGATGTTTACTTAACCAGCCTTGAAAATTATGATCAAAATTACCGCGGTGCTATAAAGAAGGTAACTGAAGACTGGAAAATGAAGAATAAGGAAATGTACATGAATGACAGGAATGTCAAACATTTGCGACTCGAATTCATCTCGAATAATTGGAGTTGGTGTTGAGCGATTTGTCGGGATGTAACCCGATTTAACACAACCTGAACCACTGATTGCCGTTGATTATCGCTGATAGGTACGGCGATAGTATCAACGGAATCAGTGATACCTGTCCGTCCACTGACGGATCAGCCTGTTTCAACGGCTCAGAAAAATGGATATACAAAATAAACATACAACATACAACCCCAGGGAGACACTATGCGCTATAAATGGAAAACGGGCATGTGGGCGTTCGTCCTGCATCGAGTGACCGGATTAGCATTGACCGTCTATCTGCTCATGCATATCAAT
>JALGVT010000002.1 GCA_025774555.1 candidate division LCP-89 bacterium | reverse complement strand
ACAATAATTTGCACCATTTATCCTCAAACAAACCATTGGTTTTAACCAATTGACCTGAAAGCTGGGCATGGGGTTTCAACCCCATGTATGCGTGATCTGTTATTTCATCCCCTAACCCCTAAAAAAATATGCAAGACAATTTCTACGACCGTTTAGATTTCTATCGTATGCTGAATGCCGGTATGAACAACTTGGCTGAGATGGCTGTGGCTCTGCAGGTCTCGGTTCGCACTCTGCAACGCTGGAAGCAAGGCTATGATCCTGAAAAAGGTCCCTACGGTTCTCTGGGGGACATATCTGTCCATGAAAATTTGGAATCCAAGCTTAATCTGCTCGACGGATTTGACGGACACGGTTTTGTGGCGGTCAATGATGACGGCGGGTGGCATGCTTCTGGTCCGTCCCTCGACGGAACGAAGCATGGTTCCGTTCGCAGCGAGATTATCGCCGCGATCAGGCAGGTTGCCCTGGAAGGAAATGTGCCAGCAGCTAAGCTGCTATTGTCCGAATATCACAACGAGCCTGAAGATGGTGATGAAGTATTGACGGTTGAACGCGCCGTGGAATTACTGCGTGAATGGGAATCGAAGGAATCAAGACCATGACGTCGAACGAATTTGGACAGCTTTACGAAGCGAAGCGCGATCCCTACCAATTCCTGACCAAGCATCTGCAGACCCTTGATCCGGTGCTTGGAATCGCGCCCTTCCCGGACTGGCAGCATCTGCGTGATATGACCGCTGCGCTGCTGGGATCGAAGCGGATACTGGTGGTGAAGTCACGGCAGATGATGGCTACCTGGACGTCCCTGGGACTGCTGCTCCACAAGGCAATTTTCGGCAAACCGGGCGTGTACCTGCTGCTATCGCGCAACGAACGATCAGCGCGCGAACTGCTGGATCGGATGCGCTATTTGGCTGCTGGATTACCCCTGCATTTTAGATTGAGCGCGGGCACCAATAGCTCCCAGGAATTGGAATTCGAAGATAAGAAAGTGCGAATCTTATCACTGCCTGCCACGCCGGATACGCCGCGGATGCACTCTCCTGCAGGAGTCATCTGGGATGAGATGGCATTCACCCCCAATGCCGATGAAATCTGGGCGGCGCTGAAACCGGCGCTGGATTCGGGCGGCTTTTTCTGGGGGATATCGAGTTCGGGCGGACCGCACAACACCTTCGCCAGGCTGGCAAAGGATCCTACCGGATACGGCTTGAAATCGTTCTGGCTGCACTATTCGCAGCACCCGCACCGCGATGCAGCCTGGGTGCGGGAAGCGAAAAAAGGATTGTCTCTTCAGAAATGGGCGCGGGAATATGAAATCAGCTTCGAAGCGGCTGAAGACCGTGTCTATGCGGAATTCCAGCAGCGGACGCATGTGCTGGTCGAACCGTGGCGCGTACAGCCTGATCTACCGATCTATCGCTCAGTGGATTTCGGATTCTATCACCCGGTGGTAATGTATATGCAGAAGACGGTGGATGACCGCGTGGTCATCTTCGATGAATGGATCGGCGACCGCGCTACCGTGCAGGATTTGATAGATGGAATCCGGCGCAAGGACGCGGCTCACGGCATTACCGAACGGCAGGTGCAGTGGACCTCCTGCGATCCGGCGGGACACAGCCCGGGTGATTCCGGGGTATCCCCTATCGAAAGGTTGAAACGTGCGGGATTCAAGGTGCGAGTCAGGTCATCCAGGATCGAAGAGGGCGTGGATCTCGTGCGCGAGATGCTGCGCGAGCGCGAAGGTGCGCCGGGACTCACCGTATCACCGCTCGCCGCCCGCACCATCGACGATTTCCACGGCTACCGCATCCGCGAGGATGGTCTGGGTCCGGAAAAGGATAACGTCCACGACCACACCATGGACGCACTGCGCTATTTTGTAGTGAACCTGCTGGGAGTTAAGGATAGGAATATGAAGGTAAGACCAAGGGTTAGAGGGATTGGTTAAACAAGGGGCTGTCTCAAAAGTTCTAAAACTGTCATTACGAACGAAGTGTGGTAATCTCTTAGTGCTTGTAAAATAGGAGATTGCCACGTCACTTCGTTCCTCGCAATGACGTTGTTTTCTTCTTTTGGGACGATCCCTTTATTTCTCTAACCCCCTTTCCCCAACATTTAGTTGACAAAGTCTTTTAATGTTCGTATATTACCAAGTTGGGAAGGTTAAAAATCGTCCACTGTTTTTCTGAGATTCAACCACTTTATCAACATGGTAAAACTCGCCGCTTTCGCTTCCGGCAGAGGATCGAATTTCGCTTCGATTGCAGCGCATTTAAAAATGGCTGAACTGCCGGCGAAGTACACCCTTTTAATCAGCGACAGACCTCATCCCGGCGCGGCTGAAATCGCCGCCGCCGAGGGCATCTCCTTTGTCCACATCAATTCGAAAGCCTTCTCCGGCAGGGATGAATTTATCAGACAGCTTTTACATGAACTGGAAAAGCATGAAGTGGATTGGATCACTCTGGCGGGATACCTGAAAATGATCCCTTCTGAAGTCGTGCAAAGGTATCAAAGCCATATACTGAACATTCATCCCGCTTTACTTCCGTTTTTCGGCGGGAAAGGCATGTACGGCGAAAACGTTCACCGTGCCGTGATCGAATCCGGCATGAAAGTATCCGGCGCCACTGTTCATATCGTCGATGAGCAATACGATACCGGTCCTGTTGTTCTGCAGGATACCGTCCCGGTCCTGTTTGACGATACACCGGAAACGCTGGCAGCCCGTGTTCTTAAAGTAGAACACGCCATTTACCCGAAAGCCGTCGAACTGGCAGTGCAAGATAAAATCCGCCTTTACGGGCATAGAGTTGAAATATTACGCTAATCATCAATCACTAATCACTAACCACTAATCACTAAAAATGTCAATCAAAAGAGCTTTAATATCCGTCTACGACAAGACCGGCGTTACCGAATTCGCCGCACAATTGCACCAACTCGGAGTGGAAATCATATCTACCGGCGGCACCGCCAAAGCCATAACCAGCACGGGCATTCCAGTCAGGCAGGTGGACGAAATTACCGGATTCCCTGAAATCATGAGCGGGCGTGTCAAAACGCTGCATCCACATGTCCACGGCGGCATTTTAGCCCGCAGGAATATCGCTTCCGATATGGACAAACTGTCCGAACTGAACATCGGGACAATCGATCTGGTCGCTGTCAACCTGTACCCCTTTGCCCGCACGGCAGCCGATCCCAACGCAGACTTGACCGACGTCCTGGAGATGATTGATATCGGCGGTCCGGCAATGTTGCGCGCCGCCGCCAAGAATTTTCTCTACGTTCTGCCGGTCTGCAGACCATCTGCTTATGAAGCGGTCATTAAAGCGATAGAAAATGACAGCGTGGATGATGCTTTCCGCCGCAATCTTGCCGCTGAAGCTTTTAACCATACCAGCGAATATGACCGCGCTGTATCCGCTTACCTCACCGGCGGAGCTTCGCATGATTTCCCCGAAGATCTGATCCTGCATTTCCATCGTCACCAGGCGCTGCGATACGGCGAAAATCCTCACCAGAAAGCGGCTTTTTATCTGCCCGGTCGCAAATCTATCGGTTTCGATCAGCTCTGGGGCAAAGAACTTTCGTTTAACAATCTACTCGACCTCGAAGCCGCCGCCGGGTTGGCAGCGGAATTTGACGAGCCCTGCGTGGCGCTGCTTAAGCATACAGTGCCCTGCGGAATTGCCATAGGCGATGATCTGGTCGAAACTTATAAAAAGGCATTTGCCACCGACAACATGAGCCCCTTCGGCGGCATCGTCGGCGTCAATCGACCGGTAACCGCGGAACTGGCAGAAGAGTTGAAGAGCGTGTTTTATGAAGTGATCGTGGCTCCCGATTTTACTGAAGATGCGCTGGCGATATTGAAGAAAAAGAAGAACCTGCGTTTGATCCGCATGCCGGATATGAAGACGACCATCGACGACATGCGCACCGCGGCTGGCGGTTTGCTGGTGCAGCAGCGCGACTCCATCGCGGCAAGATCAGAAGCCTGGCGAGTCGCTTCACAACGACAGCCGACCGATGACGAATGGGCTGGACTTGATTTCGCCTGGAAGGTGACGCGCTGGGCAAAGTCGAATGCCATTGTTTTCGCCAATACCGACAGAACTGTCGGCATAGGTATCGGTCAAACTTCCCGCGTCGATTCCGCGGAACTCGCCATTGCCCGGGCGAAGAAATACGGTTGTGATCTGCAGAACTCCGTCGCCGGATCGGACGCCTTCTTCCCCTTTGCCGACGGCGCGGAAGCGGTCATGGAAGCCGGAGCTACGGCGATTATCGAACCTGGCGGATCGGTGCGCGATGAAGAGGTCATCGCCGCCTGCGATAAGCATAACGTCGCGCTGGTATTCACAGGTGAGAGACATTTCAGGCATTAGCTCTAACTCTTCAGTAGATCAGCCGTATAACTTTTTAAACACAATAGTCTGTGATGAAAGAGATAATGAAACGACTTGGCGGGCTTCCGTCGGCTTTATCGGTTATCGTTTTCATGGTAATGATATCCGGCTGTGAAATTGAAGGCTTGGAAGAGGTTGAGAGGTTGCTTCCGGCAGTATAGCTGTTTCAGCTTATGACAGTACTGGAACCGAAGTCATCGGAGGCGAAATTTTCCTCGACGGCAGCACCAGCAACCAGTTCACGCCCGATACACTGGAGAACGTAGCGATCGGTTCGCACTCCATCAGGGTTAAAGCACGCGGGTTCGTCGAAAATGAATCAATTGTCCAGGTATTTGAAGACGAAATCGCACAATTGCAATTTGAGCTCGAATTCGCAGAACCGGGAGGACTTGAGGTTTTATCAGCGCCCGCCGGAGCATCGATCATCATTGATCAGGTGATGACCGGCGAGTGTTCCTGGATGGCTACATGACCCAGACGCCTGCCTTGATTAGTATCGCAGTCGATCCGTCGGATACAGCTTCCGCATCATTCAACTTACA
Source organism: candidate division LCP-89 bacterium (assembly GCA_025774555.1). Lineage (GTDB taxonomy): Bacteria > Electryoneota > B3-LCP > B3-LCP > B3-LCP > JALGVT01. The sequence goes on along the minus strand of JALGVT010000002.1, from coordinate 123,325 downwards.
GGCGGGAACAATAGGCAATGATGCAGGCGATATCGCCATCGATTTCACTCTCGAAGACGACTTCGGGAATTGGATCAGCCTGCATGACTACCGGGGGCACATCGTTCTGCTGACCTTCTTCTACGAAGCGTGCAGCGGCTGCAATCAGGAATTTCCTGAAATTCAACAGGTTTATGAGGACTATTTGCCGCACGGCGTTCAGGTGCTGGGCATCGATCCCATGTTCTTCGATGACCTCGAAAGCGTCCACAATGTGCGCAACGCTCACGAATTGACGTTTAAGTTGCTGCTTGACTGGGACGCAGATTATAGCGGTCCGAATAACTACGGTGTTCTGGTGTATCCGACTAATATTGTCGTCGGACCGGGCGGTGATATCGCCGCTCGTATGACCGGCACGTCCTATGAAGAATTGTCTGACATTTTCGACGGGATATTGGGACTTTAACTTTAAAAAATCAGTTGCCACCGGGGCAGATATATCAGCAAGAAGAAAATGAGGGTTATCATGAAGAGATTAGTATCATTGACATTGACTCAGGCTGCGGTTATCTTGATAGTGACAGCCACTTTCGCTTTCGCGCAGGAATTCACTTTCGTTTGTGATAATCCGGTGCAGCCGGGAAATTCGGGCGGTGAAAACCTGTTCAACGCGCTGCTCACCAACAATTCATCCGCTGGTGAAAGCTTCATCCTCGAACTCGATGATTCACAGATCGGGGATTGGACGTATGCCTGGTGTGTTACCAGTGTAGGCTGTTTCCCTCCGGGAGTCTACTCTGTTACCGTTCCTTTAGAAATCGGATTGGATGATACCATTCAGGTGCATATCAATCCGGATTCAACCACCCAGGATCAGGGCAGCATTACTGTTACCGCCTACCCTGAATCAAGCCCGGGCACTGCCATCAGCATCACCTTTACTGCTTACTTCGGCACCGCAGTTGAGCCCGGTTCACCTCGTGTCGAACCGCACAGCTTCACCTTGTCATCCGCTTATCCGAATCCGTTCAATCCGAGCACTACTTTTAGCTACTCCCTGAACGAGATTGCGAATGTGCGCGTGTCCGTGGTTAATTTAGCGGGACAGGAAGTCAACAGCCTTTACGAAGGCAATCAATCTCCCGGATCGTACCAGTTGACCTGGGACGGAAGAGACGCCCGGGGAATTGATCTGCCGTCGGCGCTCTACTTTATCAGATTAAACAGTGATGACCAGCAGATTTTCCGCAAAGCGCTGAAACTGAAATAATAGCCTCCAGAGGAATTTAAATGCGTAATTCAAACCTACTCTACGCTGCATTGTTGCTGGCAGTCTTCTGTGTCCCGTTTGCGTATAGTTCCGAGTGTCCCGATTTCACCCTTGAAGACATGGAGGGTGAACTCTTCACGCTCAGCGACTATTTCGGCGAAGGTCCCTTACTGATCTCTTTCTGGGCAACCTGGTGTCAACCCTGCAAAAAGGAGCTTCCACATCTACAGGCGATGCTTGATAAATACCGTGATGACGGATTTAAACTGATCACGATCGCCGAAGATTCCCCGAAGTCTCAAGCAAAGATTGCTCCTTATGTGGCATCCAAGAAATTCAGCTTCACTGTGCTCCTCGATCCCGATAATGAAATCCTCCATCTCCTCCAGGGAAATACTCTTCCCTTCCAGGTTCTACTGGACAGCGATGGCAATATCGTTGAGACACATCAGGGCTATTCACCCGGCGACGAAGTTATCCTCGTTAAAAAAATAGAGAAACTGATCAGCGGCGAGAGTATAGATGAATAGACCGTCCCCGGGATTTGCTGTCATAATTCTGCTGTTTCTCCCTCTGTTGTTTTTTCAATTTATAGTGGTACAGACTCTCTGCGCTTCTAATGTCGATTTCCGGGGTAACGTGTATCTGCGATTCGATAGCGGGGATGAAGTCAATACCCAAAGCAGCTTGAGTTTCCCTGATAATCTGATCCAGAGAAATTACATCGAAGGGCTCATGACGGCGGAAGCCTTGTTTAAAAAGATACCATTCGGTAAAAGACTCAGGGTTGGTCTGCGCCTGCTGGAACTTCAAGCATCCGATTACGATATCGATTATACAAGCCTCGATGATGCCCGCCGCTTTGATGATAAAATTTACGCTCAATGGACCAGCAGAAATTGGGAAGTATGGGGCGGCGATGTTACTGAAACCTTCGGTAAGGGTGTTGCCCTGAGTCTTTATGAAAACCGCGATCTCTATTTCAATTCAGGACTGCGCGGTGGAAAAGTCGCCTACCGGTCGAAGAAAATCCGTATGAAGGCAATCTACGGCAGGAGCCGCGCATGGTATGACGTTCTGGAGGAAAACGTCGGCGGATTTAACCTCGAAATCAGACCGCAGAGAGGGATCTTATTCGGTGGCAGTCTGGTTCATCAAGAGGGGATATCCTACGAGAAGCGATTTACTCCCGGTGTTTACGCGGGCATTGGTATAGGACCTGTCAACCTGTATGGTGAATACGCTCAGCGGCGACCTGATGACGGCGATGTAAAGACCGGCGACGGCGCTTATCTGTCCGCTGATTTTTCCATGCTCGGGCTGGCAATTCAGGCGGGTTATAAATACTACAATTTCGGTGTCGAGAATCCATTTCAAACCCCTCCGGTGGCACAGCGCGAAATCACCACACATCTGTTGATAAAACACCCGCACGTTCCGCTGATGAACGATCAGGTCGGTTTTGAACTTAACCTGTCGGCTTCACCTTCCGACGTCCTGTTTCTCGATCTGAATTTCAGCAGGTCCAGCAGACACGACGGCGGCAGCTTATTACCTACCCTGAAGCAAGAAGACTGGGCTTTCTGGGAACTGTTCTTTGAAGGTGAATTGACGTTTACTGAATCGACCTTAAAGCTCGGTTTTGGCAGGAATGCTGAAGCCTATCCCACCTTCTGGGAAGAGAAGACTGGTCTTGCCATCGAAGAGACTTACAGTGTAACTGCTCTCTGGTCGTTGACTCTAAATCTCGAGAATATGTGGGTAAGCGACAAAGAAAACGATTCAAATCACACCGATCAGTGGGGAGCGGTTACCGTTTCTCGCGCCTCCATAGGCAGTCTGAACTTGTCAATCGAACGATCTTCAGTCTATTCTGAAACAGAAGGTGATTTCTGGGCTGGGGGAGAGATTTCGGCTGATCTGGGACGAAGCCAGCGGTTGATGCTCTTTTACGGTAGAGAACGCGGCGGATTGAAATGCTCATCAGGCGTGTGTAGAACCGTTCAAGCCTTTGATGGATTCAGACTGACCTACGAGGGTCGTTTTTAACCGATAAATAGATGAAAATACGGAAATAATTTGTATATTGTAAAGTTAAATGATATAAACTTCACATACAAAGGGAAACCAAATGGCTTTCTCCTTTTTTAAGGTATTTTCCAGCGATATTGCAATCGATCTGGGCACGGCAAACACTCTTGTCTATGTCAAGGGTAAGGGAATCATGGTTCGCGAACCTTCAATCGTGGCGATCAGCACTCTCGATCACAAGGAGATCGCCATCGGACATGAAGCGCGCGCCATGATGGGGAAAACTCACGGCGACATTCAAGTGGTTCGCCCCATGAAAGACGGCGTCATCGATGATGACGAAGTGGCGGAGGTGATGATTAGAGCCTTCATACGCAGGGTTCACAAAAACCGCCTCATCCGACCGGTGGTCATCGTCTGTGTGCCTTCCGGCGTGACGAAATCTGAGAAGAGGATCATACGTAATTCCGCGGAACAGGCTGGAGCCCGAGAGGTGTACCTGATCGCGGAGCCTATGGCTGCCGCCATGGGTGTAGATCTTCCCGTCCTCGAACCGATGGGCAATATGGTCGTGGATATTGGAGGCGGCACCACTGAAATCGCGGTTCTCAGTCTGGGCGGCATCGTTACCGATACCTCTATCCGCATCGGAGGCGATGAAATGGATGAGGCGATTATCCAGTTCATGCGTCGCAACTACAACCTTCTGATAGGCGAACGAACCGCAGAGGACATTAAATGCACTGTTGGATCCGCTATGCCTCTGGATGACGAGTTGACCATGATGGCGAAAGGACGCGACCTGATAGCTGGCGTGCCTAAAGCCATCGAAATCAATTCCGAAGAGATTCGCGAAGCACTGGCTGAACCGGTCAGCGCTGTTGTCGATGCGCTGAAAACCTCTCTTGAGAAAACACCGCCTGAACTGGCGGCTGATATCCGCGACCGGGGCATCATCATGACCGGTGGTGGCTCTCTTCTCAAAGGCTTGGACCGGCGGCTGCGCGAAGAGACGAACCTGCCGATAAACATATCAGAAGATCCCCTGACATGCGTAGTGCGCGGCACTGGCAAGGTATTGGATGAATTTTCAATCTATGAAAAAGTTCTCTTGAAGGGATAATCGATGCCCGGGACGTCGAGCAGGTTTCACGGGCAATCATTACAGCCCTGGATTGCCCTGCTAACCGCTATTGCTTTCTCTTTTACGCTTATGGCGGTCAGCGACATGAAGGGAACTGAGATTGCGCGGGAGAGAACCTGCGATATTTTGAGTGTTCTTGCCAGACCCTTCGGTATCTTTCCAGCGATCCTCCATCTAAGCTCTGAAAATGCCCGCTTACGCGCCGAAAACGCTGCCTTAAACATCGAATCTACTGCGGCGCAAGAAGCGCTCCTCGAAAATGAAAGACTCCGTAATCTGCTGGACTTCAGGAGCAAATCGAAACTGAACCTTCGCTCAGCGGAAGTTATCGCGACCAATCCCATTTCTGGTGTAAGATCACTCCTTCTCGATATTGGAACGAAACAGGGCGCCGTAAAACATACAGCGGTCATCAGTGACCTGGGGCTGGTTGGTAAATTAGTTCAAACTTCAGAGCAGACCTCGGTGGCACAAACCCTTCTCGATAGGAATCTCGGTGCGGCTGTTCGACTGTCAATCTGCAGGGTCAACGGTATCACCAGTTGGACGGGCGGCAACAGATTGATTGTAGAAAATATCCCTGCTTCAGCTTCGGTTCGGCTTGATGAAGAGGTAATTACTTCAGGATTGGATGGTATTTTTCCTGAAGGGATCATAGTAGGGAAGGTTGTCAGTACTAAAAAAGCCCCCGAGAGCCTTTTCCTTAAAGTCGAGGTCGCGCCCGCTGTCAATTTCGCCAGACTGGAAGAGGTTTTTATCGTTTACCCCGATTCTTCAGGAATCTTGCAGCCATGAATCAGCTAAAGGTTCTATGCGCAGGCGCGCTCATCCTTCTGCTCCAGATAACTCTTATCGACCTCATCTCTATCCACGGAATTAAACCCGATCTCGTAGTTCTATTCGTAATTTCAAGGGCGATAACTGAGGGTCCCACCGCAGGAGTTGCCTGGGGATTTGGACTGGGAATCCTGATAGATACTCTTACCGGCGGTATAACCGGGCTGGGAACACTGGCATACTCAATGGCGGGATTTCTGGGAGGCAGACTGGGATTTGGCAAAGTCTTAACGAGAACCCGGTATCTCACTATCATATTTTCAGGTTCTGCGCTCGTCTATTTTATCTTTACATACTTTTTACAGCCCTGGGACGCTGCCGGATGGATGACGATTTTGCTGACGAATACTTTTCCGGGGATTTTTTATACCTGGATCATAACACTGGTATGGTTCTATTCCCCTTTCGGACATTTCCTTTCGGGGCGCAGCCGTGGTCAACTATAATTTAACCAACCGGTTGAATATTCTCCTCGGGATAAGCGTTATCCTGTTTTTGATTCTCTGGCTGCGCCTCTTTCAGTTACAAATACTGGAGAGCAGCGTATATCAGGAAAAATCTGAAGCGAACAGCATCCGCGTAGTCGAAGAGATTCCCGGCAGAGGATTGATCTGTGACCGTCATGGACGAGTTATAGTCGAGAATCGACCTTCTTATTCCCTCTCTGTAATTCCCCTCGAAGCATCCCGTAACCCAAATACGTTTATCGAACTTGCCAGAATTGTCAATAGACCAGTATCTGAGATCGAGGAACAGGTCTTCCAGCACGGCAGGCAGAGTTACCAGCCTGTTAAACTTGCGCGCGATATCGACTTCGAATTGCTGGCGGCAGGAAAAGCGCGGGCGCTCGATCTCGCCGGCGTCAGCTATAGGTTTGAGCCCAAACGTTTCTATGCCTATTCTGTGGCTCCGCATACACTCGGATATATCGCTGAGATTTCCGAATCCGAGAAGAAGCGGTTTCCTCATAAAAAAGCCGGGGACATTGTCGGTAAGAGCGGAGTAGAGAAAAAATATGAAGATATGCTTTCAGGGCAGAAGGGATATCGTTATATGATCGTCAATGCGCTGGGACAGATTACCGGTGAGTTGACTGACAAATGTATTCCAGCTCAGAACAGCGGTAAGATGTATCTTACTATCGACCTTGATCTTCAGTTATTAGCCGAAGAGCTGTTGGAAGAAAAACGCGGCGCGATCGTAGCGCTGGATCCCCATAATGGTGAAATCCTCGCAATCGCATCCTCGCCGAAATACGATCCGGAGATATTCGCCGGTGTGCTGCGCAGCGACGACTGGAAGATGCTTCAGGATGATCCTGAAGTACCCCTTCTGCACCGCGCCACACAGAGCGGTTATCCTGCCGCCTCGACCTTTAAGATGGTTACTATGACAGCAGCCATTGAAGAGGGATTGGTGGATGAAAATTACGTCGAAAATTGTCAGGGATCGTATTATTTCGGCAGGACTTATCACTGCTTTAAGCGAGATGGTCATGGCAGGATTAATCCGGTTGACGCAATTGAACAATCCTGCGATGTTTTTTTCTATAGATTAGGGCATATGCTCGGTGTTAAGAAACTGGCTAAATATATGCGGATTTATGGCTTCGGTTCGAAGACAGGAATCGACATACAGAATGAAGTTAAAGGCAATCTGCCTGACGAAGCCTATCTCGACAAGCGTTATGGCGAAGGGCAATGGAGTAAGGGTCTGGCGATAAATTTCGCCATCGGTCAGGGAGAATTGCTGGTAACGCCTTTGCAACTCGCAAGATATTGTGGCATACTGGCAACTAAAGGCAAGAGCTGTACTCCGCATGTTTTCAAGGAGATGCGTCACCCTGACGGAACAAAAATCAACTACACCTCTAAAGTAACCAGCGTCGATATTCAACTTTCGACATTTGACATTTTAAGGGAAGGAATGCTCAAGGTAATCGAAGGTGAAAACGGCACTGCCTGGTGGCTGAAGGATGAACGTTGGCATATCGCCGGGAAAACCGGCACAGCACAAAATCCTCATGGCGAAGATCATGCACTCTTCATCGGCTTTGCTCCTTTTGACGATCCTGTTATTGCGGTGGCTGTGGTGGTAGAAAATGCCGGATTCGGATCAACACACGCAGCGCCGATTGCCGTTAAGTTAATGACGCGCTATCTTGAGATATGTGAGATTCCAGAGTTGACGAAACCCGAAGAGACTACTCTGAAGATGGATAGGAGCGGTGATGAACTTCAGTAATCTTAAGGAGTGGGATCGCTGGCTGCTCTTCGGCACGTTTGCCTTGATTATCTTTGGGCTGGTAGTGCTCTTTACTGCAATTTCAGGAGATGAGGAGGGAATTCCCCACCTTTTCAAGCGGCAGTTGTTGTGGGCGGGAATAGGCTTGGTACTGATGATTATTACTGCGGCGATCTCACCGCGCGTTCATTTCGCTTTTGCTTATCTGTTCTATGGGTTGAGTTGCCTGATATTATTGGGAGTGCTGATTTGGGGCGACCCTTCAAAAGGCGCCGCTCGCTGGATCGGCATTGGCGGCATTACATTTCAACCCTCAGAGCCCGCCAAGATCGCTCTGGTCCTCGCCCTGGCGAGGCTGGTCTCCGATAAAAAATTCGATCCGGGGAGGTTCACGCATCTGCTGCGCATTATTGCTCTCACCTTCCTCCCTTTGGCGCTGGTCGTGGCGCAGCCCGACCTCGGCACCTCAATCGTTTTTGCAGCCGTTTTTATTTTCATAGCAATTGCCGCAGGCACCCCTTTTTCATATCTCCTCATTTTAGTCAGTCCGATTCTCGCCGCTATCGCTTCAATAAATATGATAGCAATGACTGTTTTTCTGGCGCTTTTTATTCTGATTGCCTGGCTGCTGAAAATACGGCTGGGTCTGTTGACACTTCTGATCGTTGCAAATCTCGGGATAAGCCTGGCAACCCCTCATTTATGGAATCAGTTGAAGCCTTATCAGAAAAGCCGATTGGTGACCTTCATCCGACCAGAGGATGATCCGAAAGGTACGGGATATCAGGTTATCCAATCAAAAGTGGCGGTTGGCTCGGGCGGACTGACAGGGAAAGGTCTGGGCGATGGCAGTCAGACACAATTGAAGTTTTTACCCGAACAGCACACCGACTTCATTTTTTCCGTCGTTGGGGAGGAGTTGGGTTTTGTCGGTGTTACTGCGGCTCTCGCTCTCTTCTTTCTGGTTGTTGTTAGAGGTATAAGAGCGGCAATTACCTCAAAAGGGCGATACAGCGCTATCGTCTGCGCGGGCATCACTTCCATGCTGACTTTCCACATCTTCATCAATATCGGCATGACCGTCGGATTAATGCCCGTTACAGGACTGCCGTTGCCTCTGCTGAGTTATGGCGGCTCCTTTCTTTGGACTGTTATGGTATCGATAGGGTTAATTTTAGGCATACAACGCCGCTGGAAAGAGTACACCCCCTGAGCAATATGAAAAATAACTTGATTTCTTAATATATTATTCAAATATTAGTGCCATGTCATCTAATATTATAGAACCAAATCAAGAAAACTCCGTTCGCTCCAGAATCCTCGAAGAACTCAAAGATGTAAGGGATCTCCCCACTCTGCCGACGGTATTCTTGAATGTAATGACTATGATGCGCAACCCTGCGACTCCTATGAAGGATATTGCCAGGACGATTGAAGCTGATCCAGCCATTACTATGAAGATATTAAGGCTCATTAACTCCTCATTTTACGGATTGGCGAAGACGGTCGATTCGGTTCATCAGGCGATCGTACTACTGGGCGCTAATACCATTAAGAATGTTGTTATCTCAGTTTCAATTTTCAGGGCAGTGGGACAGGATCAGGTCGATTCTGGTTTCGACCGCACTGCTTTCTGGCAGCATTCCATTGGCGTTGGTCTTATTGCCAGATTCCTCGAAAAACGCCTTGGCATCGGACGGAGCGAGGAAGGTTTCATTGCTGGTGTTATTCATGATATTGGCAAGATTGTTATTGACAAATACCTCAGTGAAGAGCTTGTCGAAATTATGAAGCTTGTTCGTGAACAGAACATTGAAATGTATGACGCTGAACAAATTATATTGGAAATATCACACTGCGAAATCGGAGCTTTTCTCGCCAGCAAATGGAAGCTGCCTGATAACCTGGTAGATGCGATATTAAACCATCACCAGATCGATCCAGAATCTGAACATGCCGCATACGCATCACTTATTCAGATATCCAATGCGATTGCAAGAAAGTACAAAGTCGGATCAGGTGGAGATGACATTGTACCGGAAATCGAGCCTGCTGTCTGGGATATTTTAGAACTATCCCCTGAAATGCTTGAAGAATGGGACGAAGAAATCCAGGGCGAAATCGAAAAGAGCAGGGAGATGCTGGATGCCTTAATTTCCTGATTCTGATGATTGAATCTCCAGGGATCCGCTCTGCGTGATCCCTTTTTTTATGCACACACCATTCAATCGTATTCCTCTTGATTATCTTCAGTTGTATAACTATATTCAATAACATCCTGAAGATGATTTTGATCAGACTTTCCATCTATTATTTCAAGGGAATAACTTCTGTAACTATTATTAATCCTCTGATCAACCAACCAGAGCTCTATGAAAAATTTCTTACCGGGACCGACTCAAGTTAGAGAAGACGTCCTCGCAGAGTTTTCAAAACCTGTAATCGGACATCACACCAGTGCGTTCAAAGAACTACTCGGCAGAATCAATCCGCGTCTGCAGAAATTAATGGACACGGACGATCCGGTATTCACCCTGACATGTTCGGCTTCCGCGGCAATGGAAGCCGCTCTCACTAACGCTGGTGGATCGAGAATCCTTATATTGGCAAACGGCGCTTTTGGAGAACGATGGCTCACTGCTGCACGAGCGCTTGATTTACCGGCGGATGCCCTGGTTGTAGCCTGGGGTCTGCCGCTGCCCGAGTTTGAAATCGGCAGGCTTCTGGACAAAACCAACTGCGATACCATCGTAATAGTGCACGGTGAATCATCCACCGGTATGTTAAATCCTATAGAACCGGTAAAATCCGCTCTATCGCACCGTCCTGACGTCCTCTTTATCGTGGATGCTGTTGCGACCTCAGGCGGCGTTCAACTCAGTATGAACCAGGATAAGATAGACGTCTTGGTCGGCGCCTCTCAGAAATGCTTGGGATTGCCTCCCGGAGTCGTCCCCGTCGGTGTTTCACAGCGCGCGCTGGCGAGAAGCCGGTCAGCCAGGAGGAAAGGGTATGCATTTGATTTCTCCCTCTGGCATGAACGCTGGAAGGAAAAAGCGACTCTGGCTACGCCGGCGATTCCTCAACTGTATGCTCTGGATTACCAGTTAGAAAGAATTGAAAAGGAGACCCTGAAAGCCCGCTGGCAGCGTCATCAAAGAATGCTTGAAATCACCTGCGCCTGGGCTTCTGAAAATGGCATGATTCCCTTTGCGCCTGACGGTTATCGTCTGCCCAGCGTAAGTTGCCTGCGACCCTCAGACGGGCGGCAGACCGGTAAGGTCGTTCAAGCGATGGAGCAGAGAGGTTATTACATTGGAAATGGTTACGGGAAACTGAAGAACCGGGCAATCAGGATTGGGCACATGGGGGATTGGTCTGAAAAGGAACTTGAAGAGATGCTCACTGTTCTAAGTGAAGTTTTAACGGAAAGAGCATAAAACACCGGCAACGCACTCCGCGCAGCCGGTGCCTGAAAATGTGTATTATGAGTTATACAGCTTTCTGAATCTTGCCTGCCTGAATACAGGAGGCGCAAACCCGCATCCTCTTGATCGTTCCGTTATCATTTACCCGAACGCGTTGCAGATTCGGCAGCCAGCGCCGCTTGTTCAGATTGTGAGCATGACTCTGGGAATTACCCACCATGGGTCCTTTCCCGCATATTTCACACCGTCTTGACATTGTATTTCCGATAAGCTATTTATGTGTCGGTTAAAGAGTAACTAATTTATGAAAATAAAAATGCAGAAGCAAGCGATATTTTCTAAATATCTCATTTTACTTATTGAGATGCTGCGGTAAATTTACTAATATTTCTTACGTTGCGAGCTTGACAATTTGCCTTTTTTTATTATATTATATACGTAGAGATGATTTGTCCTGGAAGAGGAAGAGAGTAATATGATACAGGTTGACGTGACAGGTGTGTCAGTTTGCCCGCCTTATCAGGGGTATGTTGTCATCCTTCGAGAGCGCGAAGGCGATCGCTGGCTGCCGATTTTTATCGGCGCGGCTGAAGCTCAGGCAATCTCACTCCTCTTGCAGGAGATTCGATATTCTCGTCCCTTAACCTTCGATCTTTTCTATAATCTGCTCGACGCAGCAGGCTCTTCAGTACAATCCATCATCGTTTCGGAACTAAAAGATAATACTTTTTTCGCTCAGATTGAATTGGCGACTGAGTCAGGAATTGTAAAAATTGATTCTCGCCCTTCCGATGCAATCGCCCTGGCGCTGCGTTCCAAATCACCGGTCTTTGTTGCAGAAAGCGTGATGAACAGCGCGGGAGTCATCGGCGATTTTAGCGAGAATCGAATATCAAATCTCGATGAGATTGCCCGATTGGGCCAACAGTTGCAAGACGCACTACAAACCGAAAGCTATGAAGAAGCAGCGAAACTGCGTGATCGTATCAGTGAACTTGAAAAGAAGGAGAACCTGCGCTGATCCTTCCTGTGGTTACTGTGCGGTCAGACCCCCTCGTCTGACCGTTTTGTTTTTTTTGCCCCCCTTATTTTTTCAAGGTGGATTAAGGGGGGATAAAGTATTAGTGTTGCGTCAGGTCCTTAGCGCAGTGGTGACCTGACGCCTACTGTGTAGAGTCGCATGTCTTGCCCGTTTCATGTCATCCCGGACTTGATCCGGGATCCAGTTTGTAGGTCGGATTCCCCGCATCCGACAACCAACTTCAGATCAGCTTTTCAGCCCCGTTTACGGGGGTTGTTTCTATCGTAGACCCGTTCTTCAGGGCGGGTCGGCACACGAACACACGCTACCACGCACACAACATAAAAGCCCCCGATTTCTTCAGAGGCTTAAAATTAATTACCGGTGATTCCGACGGATCGGGACAGGCTAGTAGTTAACGGATCTGTTTGGAGGTACTAGGACATATCTTAATACCATAAAGCAGCATAAGGCTCCAATGCCAACCAAAAATCTGATGGACTTAAGACTTTAATACCTTTATCAAGAAGCCACTCTTTATGGCGCCAAATTGTATTTCTATCCATAGTTAAAAACGCATCACAGTTCCCCATTTTATACTGAATTAAAAGAAGTCGATCAAAAGGATCACGTCGAAAATCAGGATTGGTCATTAGGCAGCTTTCCAAATCTTGCAACTCTTGCGTCAGTTTGAAACGATGTCGAACTGTTCCTCCTTCTTTCACTCTATCCTCTGTTTCTTCCAAGACAATTAACCATACATCAAGGACATCCAAAGCCCACTGAATTCTCCGCTGATTTGATATTATATCCTTTGCATTGGCTAATTCGGCAAAAGTTAAGGGCGAAACCAAGAATTGGAAAGCAGCCCGTTCATTCACCTGGAATATATAGCGGAGAGCTTTCAAGTCTTCAGGAATTTCAGCATCAGTCATTCCCGATGGTATCTCGCCTTCGAAAATATAAGCACTTTCGTCTTGTATGGTATTAAGAACACAAGTATCAAGTAATAAACGACCTGGTATTGTTAGAAAACTCATTGACGAATCTCACCAACTTTGACAAACTCAGGTTGTGTGCCAAACAATAAAGCTCACCTGCTGCTATGGAGCGCAGCGGAATACCGGTCAGGTGTAGCGCCTTTTTCGATCTCATTTCACTTCTACAATCTTAATACTCCATTTCCCTATCGCATTTACCTGGAGATAATACTCACCGGCCTTTGCTTGATAAGAGGACCCTTCCCCTGAGCCTTGCTGATTCGCGGGAACTCCAACCATTGAGCCATCAGACTCATAAAGGTATAATTGGAAAATATCCCCTCTTGCATCCCATTGTATTTCCCATCCTGACGGTACGGTAAAGGGTCTTGTGTTTTTACCTCCTGAACCAGTAAATGATGCAATTACATCTGAACTTTGTTTGTTTTGTTCTGATGGAGACTTATCAACATTTTTCGTCGATGACACCTGAACAATTTTGATGGTCCAATTCCCAATTGCGTTTACCTGGAGATAATATTCACCGGCCTTTGCTTGGTAAGAGGACCCTTTCCCAGAGCCCTGCTGATTCGCGGGAACTCCAACCATTGAACCATCAGCCTTATAAAGGAATAGTTGGAAAATATCTCCTTTTGCATCCCACTGTATTTCCCATCCTGCTGACACAGTGAACGGTCTTGTATTTTTCCCTCCAGATCCAGAAAAATTCTTGACCGCTTGTTCTTGCGCAAAGAGATTGGTTCCAATTAACATGATTCCAGCCAAAATTGTGAAATAGAATTGTTTCATCTCGCATCCCTCCTTATTTATTAATAGACCTAACTTCTATTTTATGGTTTCAGCAAAATTCTGTCTTCGGCACGCACCATCCAGCCTGTTTTCCTCCCCATAACATACCTTAAAATATTCCATTTGTCAACCGTTATTTCACAAATACACCAATCACCTGCACTCACACACCAAATTCCCCCATTCTCCTCTTGACTTTATGCAACAAATGCTGTATATTATATACAAGAACATTCCCTGTCTCCAATTTCCAATCCCCCAATCCTGATCCCCGAGAGAGCAATTTATGTCGCTCAAGAAAACTACACTTGCCCATTCTGCGACCAATATCCAACGAAAAAGCGAACGACACGATATAATGTCGCCCAATATTTTCGCCTGTTTTTGTCACTTACCCCCCTTACTACACATATTAAAAAAAACGCCCCCGAAAACGGAGGCGCTTCTTTTCTTCTGGATTCTGGATTCTGGATTCTGAATTCTATGTTCACATATGTTTAATGATCGCATCGCCGAATTCAGAACATTTCAGCTCCTGGCATTCGATGCCGTCACCGCGCATCAAGCGGGCGAAGTCATAAGTGACCGTATGAGCTGCGACTGCTCCGTCCAGACCCTTGTTGATCAGGTCTGCGACTTCCTGCCAGCCCATATGCTCGAACATCAGCACGCCGGACAGGATCACCGATCCGGGATTGACTTTATCGAGATTAGCGTACTTGGGTGCGGTGCCGTGAGTCGCTTCAAAAATGGCGTGCCCGCTGTCATAATTGATGTTGCCTCCCGGAGCGATGCCGATACCGCCGACCTGCGCAGCCAGCGCATCCGACAGATAATCACCGTTCAGATTCATGGTCGCGACCACGTCGAATTCCTTGGCGCGGGTCAAAACCTGCTGTAGTGTGATGTCTGCAATGGCGTCCTTGATCATCAGCTTGGACTTCCATTTACCGTCGCCGTGAGTATCCCACAGCTTCAACACTTCTTCGATCTCTGCATCGATGACTTTCTGCTTATCCGGGACTAACAGATCGTAGCCGGGTTCGATCATGCGGGCGTTGTCCTGTATGGAAATCGAAGGATTGTCTTCCTTGTTGCCGATAATCCAGCTCTCACGCTGTGTAACCGTTTCATTGCGGAACTGCTTTGCTGCAACCTCATATCCCCAATCGCGGAAGGCGCCTTCGGTGAACTTCATGATGTTGCCTTTGTGTACCAGAGTCACGCTCTTTCTATGGTGACTCAGGGCGTACTGGATTGCGGCGCGCACCAGTCTGCTGGTACCTTCCTGCGAAACCGGCTTAATACCGATGCCGGAAGTTCCCGGGAAGCGGATTTTGGATACGCCCATTTCTTTCTGCAGGAATTCGATGACCTTCTTCACTTCCGGAGAGCCTGCTTCCCACTCGACGCCGGCGTAAATGTCTTCGGTGTTCTCACGGAAGATAACCATATCGACGTTTTCCGGTTTGCGGACCGGGCTGGGAACGCCTTTGAAATAGCGCACCGGGCGCAGGCATACGTACAGATCCAGAATCTGGCGCAGGGCAACGTTCAAGGAACGGATGCCGCCGCCGATGGGGGTCGTCAAAGGACCTTTGATACCTACTAAGAACTCCTTATAAGCGTTTACTGTGTCGTCGGGAAGCCAGGAACCAGTTGCCTTGAAAGCTTTCTCACCGGCGAGTACTTCGAGCCATTCGATCTTGCGTTGACCGTTATAGGCTTTCTCGACAGCCGCATCGAACACGCGCACCGAAGAGCGCCATATATCAGGACCGGTGCCGTCGCCTTCGATGAACGGTATGATGGGATTATCGGGCACTTGAAGTTTATCGGCGCCCATAGTCATAGGTTTGCCATTTGCAGGGTATGTTAGATGTTCAAACTTAACCATTTTTCCTCCAATAGTGCAGTTTCCTTACTTGCACGCGTTAATTATTTCTGTGTTTATTCTTCTATTTCTATTATTGATGTTGCGTCAGGTCTCATCCTTCGACCGGCGGACAGTAGCTAACGCAACAAGTAAGATTTTCCATTAGCTGTTGCGATCTTCACTTACCTCCTCAAACCAACCTCCTTTAGACCCTGGATGACTATCAATCCGGGATATATACGGTTTGATATCTAAAAGCGGAGTACTATCCAGCATATCTACATCAAGGATATTGAGAATTCCCTCCTCTATATCCAGATCAATCAATTTTACCGCCGAGAGACCGATGGGATTTGGTCTGCTGGGCGAGCGGGTAGCAAATAAGCCCCTTTCAACCACCTCTCGATAAGGGATGACTGATAGTTTCGAAAACGATGCGCGATGCAGGAAGTAAATCAACCAGATATACTGGAATCCAATCAAATCCTTTAGACCATCACGGAATTCGGGAAAGATTTTCACTTCCCCGGCGATATCGCGAGCTTCGAATGGTTGTACCGGCGTTCCCTTCTCTGTCTGATGAGGGGTGCTGATGATGCCGATAGGCTGGAATATAATCGAATTATCGTGTTTCGTATTCATTTATCCAATTCTGATCTGTTGCGTCAGGTCACATCAGTCGGTGGGTGGACAGGACCTTACACAACTGAAATTACACTACTACACATGATCAATGATGTAAAGGATTCTTTCTTTTATTTCGGGTATTTCAATCGTGGCAGTATCCCAGACCGCTTCCAGATCGACACCGAAGTAATCATGGATCAGCTTATCTCGCATTCCTGCCATCATTTTCCATGGTATTTCAGAGTATTTTTCTCTTAATTTTATGGGCAGCCTCTTTACAGCTTCACCAATGATTTCCAGTTCTCTGATAATGGCATCCTGCGCCATCCTGTTTGACAGAAAATCGGTTTGTTTAATGTCTCCAGTATATTCTTCAATCTGGTGAATGGCATCTAAGATGTGTCTCAGATATATCAGATGATCTTTCATCCGTAAATTACCTTCGCCTCTTGTTTGATTCTGTCAATTAGATAGGGGCTGATCGCTTTTTCAGTTAACAGATCTACTTTAAGATTTAATTTCTCGGACAATTCCATTTCGATTCCTATGAGATCGAGAAGGCTTTTTCTGCCTGAGAACTCCACCAATATATCCAGATCGCTCTGCTTTTTCGCTTCCCCCCGGGCATGTGAACCGAAGATAGCGATTTTCTTCACACCATGTTTGGTGAGAATCGAGACAACCTGTTGGTAATGTGCGTTTGTTTCTTGTATCATAGTATCTGGGTGTCAGGACCTGACGCTGTTACTTCCAGTCTCTAAAAATTGGAATTACTCCCTTTCGATCTAAAATATATTCCCCAGCGCTTGACCAGAGCCAATCTTCAGGTTTCCCAACCAGTCTATCCTTCACAGGATTGAAATGTATATAATTCAGCTTAGTCAGCAAAATATCTTCGCTGTGAATCTCAACCCGATCATATCGCGGCATCCAAATTCCGCCCTTACCCAACCCAAGATCAGAGGCAGCTTTTTGCCCGATGAACTTCTTAAAATCACGCATGAAGTTCGATAAAACTGCGCCGTCAATGATCAAGATGAAATGAACATGTGAGGGCATGAAGACATACCCGATAATCTGTGTGTCATACTTATTTGAGTAAAATATCAAAGAGTCTGCGAGCGCTTCGTAAAAGCCGCCGATTTCACCTAGTTTTCGCCACTCTTTGAAAGTAGATGTAATGAAGAAACACTTACCGTAAATTTGATGTGGAAATCGCAATCCCATGATGATTTGGCGTCAGGTCTCATCCCGACAAGTCGGGACAGGACCTTACGCAACAGTGAACTCATTTTTATGTGCTATTAAATCATTATCGAAGTAGAGATCTGACGTTGATCCTGTGTCAGGTCTCCGTCCCGACATAGCGGGACTAAGGACCTGACACAACTGAAAATGGAAATTATCCGGTGCAGCGCCTTCTTAGGAGGTCTACCGCCACTTTACAAGCTTGTTTTCTGGCCAGTCATTTGCCCAATCACGCGCAGCCTTCTTACCAGCGAGGAATCCTTGTACTAAATCCCAGCGCTCCAGAGTTAATTCACTTACGGTAATGGGGAGAAAGTACATGTACCTTGTGAAATCAGGTTTCACGAACTCGGCAACCCAGCGTGAAGGAACAAAGAAAATTTTAGGATCCCATCTTTCGTCTTTTTCGTGTAGATCGACAAATGCATACCAAAACGTCTCGCGGTGTTTTCCGATTACACCTTTGCCTACATCCCACTCGAATCCTTCACTTCCATAACGATTTCGACGGTATGCGTTACGTGATGTTTTTACCTGAAATGAAAGAGTATGTCTGCCGTCGCGAGATGATGCCAAGACATCGACGCTCGGAGCATTACCCAGAGTTAGGCTAGCATTGATTTCACGGACAGCTAGTCCATATGCAAGATAAAACTGCCCGGATGCTCCAACAAATTGTGATCGTCCTGTTGCCATTGTGACCTCCTAACATTACCTGTTACGTCGGGTCCTTAGCGAAGCGGAGACCTGACGTTGTTATATACACTGATTGGGCGTCAGGTCTCATCAGTCAGCTGGGGGACAGGGCCGGACGCAGTTGAAAATCCCTAACTAATTATCAGGCAGGAATGCCTGACCTCCCCACCACATATAGACAGTATCTGACGCAACAGTGAACTGATTTTTATGTTCTATTAAATCATTATCGAAGTAGAGATCTGACGTTGATCCTGTGTCAGGTCTCCGCTTCGCTAAGGACCTGACACAACAACTTTGCTACGCGTTTTGCTTAGCAAATGCCAGCGCGCCGCCCGCTTTCATGAGGCGATTTCGCGCTCGTTCAGCGGATGTTCAGCAGGGACGTCTATGCCCTTGGTAACGTCTTTTACCGTCAACTTGCCGGAAGAAAGATCACCAACGGAGATTTCCAGCAGGTCTCCCTGATCTATTTTATCGTAATCCGCTTCATTGGCGAAGGTCATGGGAATGATGCCGAAGTTGATCAGGTTAGCGAGATGAATCCGCGCGAAGGATTTTACCAGCACTGCCTTCAAGCCCAGATACATCGGCGCTAAAGCAGCATGTTCACGCGATGAGCCCTGACCGTAATTGTGACCACCGACGACAAATCCGCTGCCAGCCTCTTTGGCGCGCTTCGGGAAAGTCGGATCCAGAACCTCAAAGACATGCTCTGCGATGGCGGGGATATTCGACCTCTTGGGGAGAATCTTTGCTCCTGCCGGCATAATATGATCGGTGGTGATGTTATCTTCCGTTTTCAGTAGAACTTCGCCTTTCAGTGTATTCGGCAGCTCCTTGTTCATGGGCAGCGATTTTATGTTTGGTCCGCGTATTATCTCGACTCTATCCGGTTCATCCGATGGCGGGATGATCATGGAATCATCGACGCGGAATTTATCCGGCAGTTTGACTTCGACCGGTTCAATGCCGAGATCGCGCGGATCGGTGATTTCGCCGGTGATGGCGCAGGCGACTGCGGTTTCCGGTGAAGCAAGGTATGCCAGACCACTCTTGGTGCCGGTGCGTCCTAAGAAGTTGCGGTTAAAGGTACGAATGGTAACGCCTTCGGTCGGCGGCGAGAAGCCCATACCGATACAGGCTCCGCAGGAGCTTTCCAGGATGCGCACTCCCGCCTCAACGATGGGGATCATGGCTCCGTTGTGCAGGATTTCATCCATGACCTGTTTGCTGCCCGGAGAAAGACCGGCGGACAAGCCTGTGTGAATATGCTTGCCCTTTAGCATGTGCGCCATGACGTTCAGATCACGGTAGCTGCTGTTGGTGCAGCTCCCGAATGCCACCTGTTGAACCTTCAATCCGGCGATCTCGCTGACTTTGACCACGTTATCGGGCATGTGCGGCTGAGCAATCATCGGCTCTAATTCATCGAGGTTGATCTCAAGTTCTTCATCATAAGTGCAGCCGGGATCGGCAACCAGTTCCTTCCAGACCTCTTTGCGTCCCTGTGCTTTGAGGTAATGCAGGGTCTTCTCATCGGATGGAAAGACGCTGGTAGTCGCGCCCAGTTCAGCGCCCATGTTGGTAATGGTGGCACGGTCAGGGACGTCTAAGCTGTCAACGCCATCGCCATGATATTCCATGATCTTGCCGACTCCGCCCTTGACTGTAAGTCTGCGAAGCACTTCTAAAATAACGTCCTTGCCGCTGACGAAAGGTGGCAGTTTTCCTGTCAGCTTGATCCCGACGACTTTGGGCATACGCAGATTGAAAGCCTGTCCTCCCATTGCCAGCGCGACGTCCAATCCGCCAGCGCCCATAGCAATCATGCCGATGCCGCCGCCGGTCGGAGTGTGACTGTCTGAACCGAGTAACGTTTTACCCGGCGCTCCAAACCGTTCTAAATGAACCTGGTGGCAGATACCGTTGCCCGGTCTGGAGAAGAAGATGCCGTATTTTGCAGCTATGCTCTGGAGAAAACGATGATCGTCGGCGTTTTCAAAACCGGACTGCAGCATATTATGATCGACGTAGGATACAGAAAGCTCGGTCTTTACTCGCGGAATACCGAGCGCCTCAAATTGCAGGTAAGCCATAGTGCCGGTTGCGTCCTGTGTCAGTGTCTGATCTATCCGCAGAGCGATTGGCGATCCCGGTGTCAGATCACCCGAGACAATATGCTCGCTGATGATCTTCTGTGCTATATTCATCTTCATAATTAACATAACCTTCTGAAATTAAAGTTAAAGTATTTCAATGTAAGGAGATTTCACTTAAAATGCAACCTAAAAGGGAGATTTCGCGTAAAACTCAAGCGGTTCGCGCTTGAAGCGAAGGAATTATTAAGGCGTGGGTTTATGGAGATGGGAGGGCGGTATTATCTACATCTCTGGTTTGCCGCCAAAGAATGCTGCAGGAGCATACATGACTACATCCGATTCTGAGATGAGATATCCCCAATTACGGAAGATTTCGCGGCATCTGTCTGAATTCAAATAGGTTATCAAGCGGTCGGCATTTTCGGCGTCGATCGGTTCGTAACTCTCAATTGCGGTAATGATGGCAACGCGGGGGATTTCCGACGGTGTGAAAAGAATTACCTCGAAGCCTTCCGGGTTCCAGTTCGCCGAAGAGGTCCAGGCAACTGCGGCATCCACCTGCGATAGGGTTACACCGCGGGTGAGGTCAAGCGCTGTTGGACCCATCTGTATCAGACGGTGATCGAGTTTATCAAAAAGGTTATTCACTCTTAAAATCTCGAGAGTAAAAGAACCGAGCACGTCGCTCGAAGTGTCCGCGATGCCAATTCTGAGTTTTGGGTTGGTCAGATCGGTGAGCGTGGTAATGAGGTAGGGGTTCAGGCGAGGTACGATCAGACAGGGAACGGCGTAAGCTATTGTGACTTCACCGGTGGAATCGAGCAGTCCGTTGCTCCTGCCCTCTTCGATGAAATGATCATTCGTGAAGATAAATACGTCTATGCTGTCATCTTCCTGAATGTCCAGCATTTCGCCGCCGGGCTTATACTGAATCTCCATATTCTGATAAGTCGCGTAGGAATATTTCTCAGCGACATCTTTCAGCGTCGGTTTGAGGGAAGCGTCAGCCCTGACGTAAACCAGATTGCTGGATCCCTGCGTCCTCTTCTGCGGCTGATTACTGCATGAAGCTATCAGGAACAGCAGAGCAAATAAAGCTATGACACCAATAATACTCTTTTTGCCCGCGAATTTCATCGATTTCTCGCCTTTTAACTGTTGTAAAAACTGGTTGGATCTAATTTGTTTTACATTCAACAGCGATAATATACAAAACTTCAAACAAAAGATAAAGAAAAATTTAAGATAATTAGTAGGGAAGTAAGATTTGTCCACGAAAGGTAGATTTCATCTCCAGATGAAAGTGATGGGAATAATTTCACAAATTATTAATAAAAAAACCCGGGCCTATTCGATAGACCCGGGGATGTGGTTAGCACAGTTTAGGGAATGTTGTAGACCAGTGAAGCCTGGTAAGCCATCGCTGTGGCATTACCTGATACGAAGTAGGGACCGTTCAGTGCGAAATCGGGATCCATCCAGACGTCGATGTCCAGGTTACCGAAGTGCAGACCGGAACCGAGATATGTATGGGTGTCTGACCAGCCGGCTTTATAAGTATCTTCCACAGATTCGCTGTTCCAGTATTTGACAGCGCCGAAGCGGACATCCCACCAGTCAAAGACGTCACCTTCAAGACCACCCTTGAAGTAAGGCAGGGTCATCTCGGTATCGGTGGTTGCATCACCGACCTCAGGATCATTTTTCTCTGTACCGTATGTTATTCCAAAGTCGAAGAGCATCAGTACGTTGTCTGCCGGCGTGATGTTCACACCCCAGCCCAGATCAAATGTCATGTCGGTTACTTTGCCAAGGTCCTTTACACCAGCGGTCATATAGTCAAAACCGAGATGCGGAACGAACATGACTTCGTCGTTGAATTCGTACCAATAACGACCGCCGAGATTGATGCCCATGTTGCCGTCAGGTTCAGTTACATCATCACCCGCGGCATCGATATAGGTCCAGTTCGGTCCCATCATGAAGCCAACTGCGAAGTCCAATTTCTCTTCAAGCATGGTCAAACCTACGTCAATGCCAAACGCGAGGTTTTTCTCTTCAGTATCATCACCGTCGGCTTCTGATACATAGCTGTCAGAGAAGAAATTCAAACCGACACCTAAATAATTGTCACCAATGGGACGACCATAGATCAACTGTAAACGGTTGTCGATCACACCGTCACCGAACCAGTTATCGGGTTGGAAGGCGGGATCAAGCACAATGCCACATTTGTCGAAGTAGAGTCCGACTACGCCGTTATCTTCGCCGAGGTTGTAGTGTGCGCCAAATCGGAAAAAGTCCAAACCGTCCACTTCCGCAACGACCATGTCGTTATAGAAGTTGATAGTGGATGGATAGAGGAAGACATTGGCGTCATCCTTAACGATATTGTTGACCTGTCCCAGTGTCATAACGCGTGTGTCAGTTGCCGAGGCAATTAACGTAAAACTTAGCACTATAGCTAAGGTTAACAGTACAAACTTCTTCATGTGAACCTCCGGAATTAAAGTTTTTTTTTTGTATGTCTGCTTTCTCTTTTTTCTGCTTTACTTCTTTAATTTGATAACTACATTAATATACCTTTAGGTTAAAACTAATAATATCAAATTGTTACGCGGTTAACTTGCCTTATTTCTGCATTAATAGTGAGTTAGATGGGCTAAACAGTGATGGCTGCATACTAAATTTGGGTAAATATATGACAGAAATCTATTTTTGTCAAGATAAAACTAATATTTCTTTTATGCATAAAAGGCTACGAAGAACAGTAAAATAAATATGATTCCAGCTTTAAAAGTCAACTCGTTATAAACATTCAGGTCTGATTTTAATTGTGGAACTTACTTTGGCTATTTAATGTAAACCTTCGGAATCAAAGTTTTTTATATGTCTGCTTTCTCTTGTTCTGCGTTATTTCTTTGGTCTGATAACTGTTCTAATATTCCTTTAGGTAAAACCAATAATATCAAGCTGTTGCTGATATCGTTTAAGGTTGTTTCTGCAATAACAGTGAGTTAGACAGGTTAAGCAGTGATGGCTGCATGCAGAATCTGGCTAAATATATCACAGAAATATATTTTTGTCAAGATAAAACTTCAGAATTTCTTAGTGGCGCTGAATTTAGAAAAAATAAGGAATTAACAGCTTTATAAGACATTTTTACCACGGCTGACAGTCATAATGTGTGGTAATGAAATCGGGACGGCTCTGTTGTTATCATTGGATATTGAGCGCCTTACAAATTGAACATATACCCAAAAGTGATTGCCACAACGTTGTTCTTCAAGTTCAATCCATTTCGCTCATAGTGTCCCCATTCTGGATTGTCAAATTCCACCGAGTACGAATCATTTTCGGTTAAATCTGCCGTGTAGCGCACATCGACAATCATCCTGCTTGCCTTCAAGTCAAAATCAACCCCAAAACCAATCAGGTAACACCAGTTCACATTGTTCAAACCATCGATATCGTCTTTCGAGGCATCTTCCCAGGCGTCCTGCAATGAACCGTTGATTACATGCGTGCCGCTCAATGACCAGTCCACTTTCGATCCGAGGTTAAGGCTCAAGACCGGTCCTAACGTGAGATGTGGTTTGATCGCACGTTTCCCCGGGAGTGTAAATTTCGCCAGCAATGGAATCTCGAGGCAGCTCATCTTCCACGTTTCACGGTTTTCCCAATTGATTTCATGAACATAAAGAAGCGAGTCCGTTTCGGTGGATTTTCCTGATTCGTCGAATTTCGATCCTTTCACCGATATTAGAACTTCCGGTTGAATGGCGAACCAATCTGTCACCTGATAAATGATAAATCCGCCGACGCAGAAGCCTAAACGATTATCTTTAGACCCGCCTGTATATTCATCATCAGAATACAGGAAGAAATGTTCCGATCCTGTTTGACCGGCGATATTCAAGCCGAACCGGATGCCGACGCCGCTGAATTCGGCTGCCGAAGCAAAAGGCGTCCCGGTCAGGACAATTAACAGTAATATGAGCAAGCGATTCATAATATAAGACGCACCGGGATAGACAGCAGTTACAGAATTCTGTTAAATATATCAATAATTTGTGGTACTTTCAAGAGAAATAATGGCTGTTAAACAAGGGAATTGGTGTTTGGTAGCGGTTCACTCTATGACATACTCGAACGGCTGAGAGGAATATTTTCACTTGGAAAACGCACCTTTTTTTTGTATATTCACCTAAAACTCAACCATAAAATACATCCTGCCCCTGAAAGAATCGCACGTTCTTTCCTGGTTTTTACAGTCTTAAGATTAAAAATGGAGGCATCAGCCGAATGTCCGGTCATTCTAAATGGGCAACTATCCGTCGCAAGAAAGAGAAGACTGATGCTGCCCGCGGTAAGATATTTACGAAACTGATCAAAGAGATAAGCGTTGCCGCTCGTGCCGGCGGAGGTGATGAAACGGGAAATCCGCGCCTCCGAACGGCAGTGTTAACTGCCAAGGCGGCTAACATGCCCGCGGCAAATATCGATCGCGCCATAAAAAAAGGCACGGGTGAATTGCCGGGCACAGTTTACGATGAAATCGTCTATGAGGGATATGGACCGGGCGGCGCGGCGCTTTTAATTCAGACTTTGACGGATAACCGCAACCGAACGGTCAGCGACATACGCCACCTCCTGACAAAATACGGCGGCTCCTTAGGGGAAACCGGTTCCGTCAACTGGATGTTCGAGAGACGCGGGTTGGTGACCATCTCTACAGAAGTCACGACGGAAGACGATCTGCTTGAACTGCTGTTAGATCACGGCGCCGACGATTTCAGTGAAGAGGAAAACGCCTTTGAGGTAGTCTGTGATCCAGAAAACATCGAAGCTGTTAAGAACGCACTCGACGAGGCGGGAATTGAGATACTCTCAGCAGAAATCACCATGCTGCCGCAGAGCACAGTTAAAGTTGAGGGATCGAATGCCTCAACGCTGTTAAAGCTGATGGAGATGCTGGACGATCACGAAGACGTTCAGACTGTCAGCTCCAACTTTGATATCGACGAAGATATCATAGATGACGCCGAATAGCCATGCGTATCATCGGCGTGGATCCCGGATTGACCAATACTGGAGTGGGGATCATCGACAGAGAACAGGGTGCGGTGGGTCCGGGGCAGGGACTGCATTTTATCCATACTGAACTCATCAAACCGCCGCGCGGCGATCTGTCCAGCAGGCTGCTGTACATTCACGAAAAGCTGATAGAAGTCATTGATCGAACCGCCGCGCAGGTGATGGCGGTAGAAGACCAGTTCTTCGGTAAAAATGTGCAGACAGCTTTGAAAACCGGACAGGCGCGGGGCGCGGCTCTATTAGCCGCAGCGCGCAGGGATATTCCGGTAATGCTCTTTCCGCCGGCTCGAGTCAAGCAGTCGGTCGTCGGCAATGGACAGGCGAGTAAGGAACAGGTTCGGCACATGATTACACAGATATTGAACCTCCAGTCAGCGCCGAAGTCGCTGGATTGTTCAGATGCTCTGGCTGTGGCGTTATGCTGCGCCTTTAAACCTGATTTTTAGTTAAATATGCGATATAGCGGTTGGCTGGTACTATAAAACCGGCAGCTTTTGAAAAAGTCATTCTGGCGAAGTCCAGTCCGAAGGTCCATAGGACTCCCAAGGGGACTTCTTCGGAGAATCTGACATTCCCGTCAGGCAGGAATGCCTGACCTTCAGCCGTACGGCTGATGACTGGGGAAGATAGACATTCTTGTCTGTCTAATTTACCCTATTGAGCTTTATCAATAATCCCGGTGAAATATAGTCTATCTATAATATGTAATCTGACTTTCTTTTCGGGAAACACGATAAATAATTTACTGAGAGAGATTTGTACGATTTTTTATGTGGTAAAATAATTGAATCTCAACCCGGGCGGGTTGTCTTGGATGTCGGTGGAATCGGCTTTAGCATTATCACTCCTGATCACACCGGGCAGGATATCGGATCCAAAGGAGAAGAAGCGCTTCTCTGGACGCATCTTCATTTTAAAGAAGACAATTTGAATCTTTACGGTTTCGGCAGCCGCCGGGAGCGCAGTCTGTTTCTTCTGCTGAACAAGGTCAGCGGTGTTGGTCCCAAGATGGCTATGCAGATCATTTCAGGGATCAGACCTGAGGAACTGGTTCGAGTTATGGCAGATGAGGACTGGAAGAGACTGACCGTAATTCCAGGCGTCGGGCCAAAAACCGCGCGCCGTCTGCTGATAGAATTGAAAGAGAGTCTGACCGACAAGGAGTTGCAGTTCGCCCCATCAGGCGGCGCTCCGAAAGATACTGTGCTGGCGCAGGCTTATAATGCGCTTGAAAACCTCGGTTTCCAGTCTGAACAGATTCGCATGGCGATAAAAGACCTCGAATCTTCCACTGGATTGGAAAATATCATAAAAACAGCTTTGGCGAAACTCTCAGCATGAACGAAGACCGTCTTACCATACCGGAACCGTTGAACACGGACGCTGAATTTGACCGGTCGCTCAGACCGAAACTGCTGGATGAGTTCGTCGGACAGGAACGCCTGGTTGAAAACCTGAGGATCTTCATTCAGGCGGCGGTCGAAAGAGGCGAATCCCTCGATCACTGCCTCTTTTACGGACCCCCGGGATTGGGTAAAACGACTCTTGCTTACGTCATGGCTGAAGAACTTGGCGTCGGTATCCGCTGCACTTCAGGACCGGTTCTCGACCGACCCGGAGATCTGGCGGGTCTGCTGACCAATCTGCAGCCTCGAGACGTGCTCTTTATAGATGAGATCCACCGCCTGTCGCATAATGTCGAGGAATATCTCTATCCGGCAATGGAAGATTACCGGCTTGATCTGGTTATCGACCAGGGACCGGCGGCGAGAACAGTGCAGTTGAACCTGCCGCAGTTTACACTGATAGGAGCGACAACCAGAGCGGGTCTGCTGACGTCGCCGCTGCGGGCAAGATTTGGAGTTACCGGCAGACTTGATTATTACACTCCCGAAGAGCTGCAGACTATTGTCACGCGATCCGCCGTCAAATTGAAGATTCCTCTTGAAGAGGACGGTGCTGCTGAAATAGCCAGACGTTCACGCGGGACGCCCCGGATCGCCAACAGGCTGCTGCGCCGTATCAGGGATATTGCTCAAGTTCGAGGCAAAGGCGTCATTGACAGCGCCATGGCGGATCATGCGCTAAACCTTCTTGAAGTGGATGCGCTGGGTTTAGATCAGATGGACAAGCGTATCTTAGATTCGGTTATGAAGAAATACCGCGGCGGTCCGGTTGGATTGAAAACGCTCGCCATCACCGTCGGCGAAGACGCACAGACCATTGAAGAATTATATGAACCTTATCTCATCAGGCAAGGATTCCTCGAAAGAACGGCGAAGGGGAGATGCGCTACTGTGTACGCCTATGAATACTTCGGGCAGAATATCCCGCAATCGGTGAACGGGCAGCAAAATATTCTGTAACGTTTCACAAGGTGCACAATCATTTTAGTATAAGAATAGTTGTAATTCCGTTAAGTAATTAACTTGTCTTAAAAAATGCGCTTTACCTATATGGTGTCTATCTATGCAGCTTTCTGATTTCAAGTTCAGGTTACCAGAAAAACTAATTGCACAAACTCCGGCAGAGGTCAGGGATCGGTCCAGACTTCTCGTCCTCGACAGGGAGAATGGAAAACTGCGCGATGAGCAGTTCTTCAATGTCATTGACTTTCTGAAGCCGGGTGACGCGCTGGTGATCAATGAAACCAAGGTGTTCCCTGCCCGGTTATTCGGTCAGAAGGATCGAACGGAAGCCAGGATAGAAGTGTTTCTCCTGCGTGAGTTAAATGGATCACTCTGGGAAGTTCTGGTCAGACCCGCGCGCAAAGTCCGCAAGGGCAACGTTATCTGGTTCGATGACAACGTTAACTGTGAAGTTGTGGATAACACCGTCTCCGGTGGACGAGTAGTCCGTTTCGATTGCGAAGGTAGTTTCCATGATGCAGTCGAAAATTTCGGCATTTCACCGTTACCGCCCTATATAAAGCGACCGCCCGATGACCTTGATAAGGAACGCTACCAGACGGTATATGCCAGAGTGTCAGGCGCCGTTGCCGCCCCTACTGCGGGTTTGCATTTCACAACTGAACTGTTAAACCGGATCCGGCAGAAAGGGGTTAAAATAATACCGATTGTATTACATGTCGGTCTGGGCACTTTCCGACCGGTTAGCGTCGAAGATATCTCGCGCCACCGAATGGATTCAGAATATTATGAAATCACGCTGGAATCCGTTGAAGCAATCAATCAGGTCAGAGCGGAAGGCGGACGCATTATTGCAGTCGGCACCACGACCACCCGAGTACTCGAAACCATAGCAAATCAAGATGGCGGCGTGCGCGGCGGCAGCGGCTGGACGGACATATTTATCTATCCCCCTTACGATTTCAAAGTTGTTGATGGTTTGATTACCAATTTTCATCTTCCCGCTTCAACCCTCATTATGCTGACGTCTGCGTTTGCAGATCAGAACCAGATCATGAAGGCATACCGATATGCCATCCGTAAGAAGTACCACTTCTACAGTTATGGCGATGCCATGCTGATAGTATGAGGCTGACGTGAATGACAATTCTACTCAGAATGTCACAGCGATAATCGTGGCGGGCGGAGAAGGTGTCCGTCTCGGTTATGATCTTCCCAAACCGTTAGTTACACTTCACGACCGTCCCCTGGTTGCCTACTCTCTCGAAATATTTGAAAAACACCCCGCAGTAACGGATATTGTGCTGGTCGCAGGAGAAGAGTGGCTCGAGCAGGCAAGAAAATTGGGCGTCAAATGGGCGCCTGAAAAGCTGGCTGCAGTGGTTCCGGGCGGAACTGAACGCGTTGATTCGGTGCGTAAAGGAGTGCAGGCGCTGCCCGTTGAGTGTAATGTGGTCGCTGTTCATGACGCAGCGAGACCCTTCATTTCATTTCCCGTAATTGACCGCGTACTTACGGCATTAAACCATTGTGATGGCGTTGTCCCCGGTGTCCCCTTAGTGGATACTCTGCGGAAACAGCAGGATGGTTTCTCTGACGGAATTATAGATCGTTCGGAAACGATCCTGACGCAGACTCCGCAATGTTTCCACCGGACAATCCTCGAAGATGCGCTTGCTCGAGCAGAAAAGGAGCGTTTCTTCGGCACGGACGATGCTTCGTATGTTGAGCGGATTCCCGGAAAAAGCGTAGCTATAGTCAAGGGTGATCCGGACAATTTCAAAATAACCACTTCAGAGGATTTAAAGCGAGCCGAAATGATGTTATCAAATGATAAATTTCCCTTGCTCAGATGCGGTGCGGGTTTCGATGCGCACCGTTTTACCACCGGTAGAAAGCTGATTCTGGGCGGTGAGCACATCCCCTTTGATCTCGGGCTGCATGGTCATTCGGATGCCGACGTCTTGTGCCATGCTATCGGCGATGCACTACTTGGAGCTGTGTCACTGGGTGATCTCGGTCAGCACTTCCCTGACAGCGATCCGCAATACAAAGGGGTCTCAAGCATTGAGCTGCTGAAGAAAATCCGCGAAATGGTTGCAGAAAAAGGTTACGCTATATGTAATGTGGATGCGACGATTGTTGTACAACTTCCTAAAATTGCGCCGTACCGCGAAGCAATCCGTGAGAATCTATCTAATGCGCTTCAGCTTGAAATTGACCGCGTCTCCGTCAAAGCCACTACCACAGAAGGAATGGGACCTTTTGGTAGAGGAGAAGGCATCGCCTGCAACGCGTTGGCGCTGGTGCTGAAGGGGTAGGCGGGGTTGTCACACTCATTTATCAGAAATAACTGCATTCCTCTGAATCTTTTTCGCGCTTTCCATCGTCTTACATATATCAGAATCACAGTAACTGATCCAATCAGCAGGAGATTATGACCCGAGTTCGTTTCGCGCCCAGTCCGACAGGCGATCTGCACGTCGGCGGTTTGAGAACAGCTTTGTACAATTACCTGTATGCCCGCAAGACCGGCGGAGTGTTTGTCCTGCGCATTGAAGACACTGACCGCGAGCGGCACGTGAGCGGCGCGACGGACAGCCTGATTGAAATGCTGGGTATCTGCGGGTTGACTCCTGATGAGGGACCCGGGATCGGCGGCGATTATGGTCCTTATATCCAGTCTGAGAGGCTGGATATTTACCACGAAGCCGCACAGCAGTTAATCGACAGTGGGAATGCCTATCCCTGCTTTTGCAGTCAGGAGCGCCTGGATCAAGTTCGCAAAGAACAGCAAGCACGAGGCGAAACTGCCGGATATGACAGAAAATGCCGCGCTCTCGACAAGTCCGAAGCACTGAAAAGAATGGAATCTGAGCCGTATGTTATCCGGCTTGCCGTTCCTTTAGAGGGTGAAATCAAGCATTACGATCTCGTCTGGGGTGAAGTGGATTTCCCGCTGGCTGACGTCGATGATCAAGTGCTGATGAAATCAGACGGATTTCCGACCTATCATCTCGCCAATGTCGTCGATGACGCCAGCATGGAGATCACGCACGTAATCCGCGGCGAAGAGTGGCTTATTTCCGTTCCCAAGCATCTCCTGCTCTACCGTTTTCTCGGGATAAAGCCGCCGAAGTTCGCGCACCTGCCGCTTATCTTGAATCAGGACCGCCAGAAACTGTCGAAACGTGAAGGCGCTGGTTCAGTCGCAGGCTGGCTCGAGCGCGGCATTCTTCCGCAGGCATTGATCAACTATATCGCGTTTCTCGGCTGGAATCCCGGCGACGACCGTGAAATATTCAACTTAAAAGAGCTTACTGACGCCTTCCAACTTAAACGAGTTAATCGCTCTGGATCGGTTTTCGATCCAACCAAATTGGGATGGATCGCAAACGAGCATTTCAAGCGAGCGGGAACTGCCGAAATCGCACTGTTGGCAAAACCATTTTTAAAGGACACTGAATTCGGTGCGCTTGCTGACGATTCATTGGTTCAACTGATCGGAAGTGTCCAGAAAAGCCTGCACCGCCTGGATGAGCTGCCGGAAAAACTGAAGCCGTTTTCGGCGCACTACCCGCCGCCGGATGAAGATGCCCGGCAGTGGCTGGCAAGCGATGGAGCAAAAACTGTTATTCCAGCGATTCTGGACAAGTGGAAAAGCCTTGACGAACCGGATGCTGACGCACTCCTGGTAGTCGTCAATGAAGCGGGTAAGGCGGTTGGAGTAAAAGGCAAGGATCTCTGGATGCCCTTGCGAGTCGCGATGACAGGAATGACTGCCGGTCCTGAATTGCGCGTGATATTGGCTCATTTAGGGTATAAAGAGGCAATCAACCGGTTGTCGAAAATGTAGATATTTTGTCCCGAATTAAGGGAGATTACATCATGAAATCCCGGCGTTTCTTCAGGAATGTCTTCTTACCTGCTTTTCTGCTGCTCATCATTATCGCGGCAGGCAAAGCGTTCTCTCTCTCTTTTATGAACAGATGGGTGACCGCGGTTCTATTGATAACATCTGCTGTCTTTTACCTGCGTAAACTGAACCTGTACTGGGGTTATCCGGCTGACCTTACAACCGAAGTTCGCAGGTTTAAAATTCTCATCTGGCTTGTGTTGCTGCAGTTTCCCCTTGATCTGATCCTCTTCTTTAATATCTCTATCTCCCATGTCAACCCCAGCCTCGTCTGGACTTATCTCTTCACAAGCGGTATCACGCTGTTCAGCTTCTTGACATTGCTGCTGCAGATTTTTAGATTTTCAGCCGAGATCAACCTGAAAAGCTTTCGAGTAATACTTGGGCTGGCGATTGTTTCTCTGATGATTTTTACCGGCTGGAATGATCGGCTGCAATTCCTGATCGCATTTGCACTGGTTGTCTGGATATTTAAATTTGAATCAAGCGCCGAACTGAAAACGCGCCGGAAACTGGTTCTGCTTTTCACTTGCCTGGTCGGCTTCTTCTTCCTCATCATTTCCAGCGCCAACGTCTCGGCGAGTGCTAATAGCTCCGGGGTTGTTCTTGGCGGCGTTACCATCAGCGCCAGCGCGGTGAATTCAATTGAAATTTTAAAATCGAGACTTCTGCCTCTTTTTCCCAATTTTATTTCTGGTTTGCGGCATATTTTATTAGCGCTGTTTATAGTTCTACCCGCCAAGGTTTTCCTGCGACCCATTGCTGATTGGCTAAAATTCTCTCTGAGAATCCGCACCAAACTGGCGTTGTCTTACGTCTTCAGCAGCATAATTCCGGGAATTCTTCTCGTGGTCATACTGCTCTTTGGTCTGCTGTTTATGACGGGAGCATTCTGGCAGATTTTCACCAGCGGAATCGTTGAAGGGAGAACTGATACCTTGGAAGCTCTCTGGAATTCCGGCGTACTCTCAGAGGAAGATAATGCTCATCGGTTCGATTTTCAAGCTGAGAGGTATATTTCTGAATACCTCAAAACCAACGGTATCTCAGTTGTTTTCGTCGATATAAATCCCGGCGGTAAGCTCGAGCGAGCCAGATACGGAGGCGCGGCGCTGCCAAATCTGTCCGGCGGCGACAGTCTGACTATCGAAGTGATCGAAGAGGTAATCACGAAGAAGTTGAAGGGTGATCAGATAATTACTTTCAGAACAAAATCGCCTGTATTCCATCTCCCCGGAATGCTTATCCCTCATGAAATCGGTAATGACAGTCTTATCATCGGTCTTGGTAAGGATAACTTCGCGGGTATTACCTGGTTTGAAGAGACGCCTTATTTCACGCGCTGGATGTTAGCGGGTGACAAGGTCATCGGGCTGTTTCAGCCGTTCACCCTGGGAGACCTGAATGAGATGAAGGTACGCTGTGGATCCGATCTGCAACTCATTTTGGCTGGAGATATAAAAACTAACGATTTTACCGACGGCACAGTGAATATCAATTTCGGAAGTTCTCTAAAGCCCATACTGGAAACACGGCAGCAGCAGCCCGAACGCGCTGCACTGGATATACCGATAAGTTTCCCTACTTTAATATCCAGCCTGTCATGGGGAGAGGAGACCGGCTTTGAAGACTCAGATTCAATCATGTTGGTACAGACTTCGTTGTATTCGGTCTTCGGGGTGTTATTTTCCGGCGAACATTTAGTCAATCGCGTTTACATAGCGGTATTTGCTATTTTAGCCGGTTTCTTCGGAATGATTTTAATGCTGGTGGCTCTGATCGGTTTCGGTCTCGCCGGCGGGATTACACGGTCGATAGCGAAAATACGAAAGGGAACACAGCAGATCAGAAATGGCGATCTCAACGCAAACATCCAACTCAAAACACGTGACGAGCTGGGTGAACTGGCAGGCTCCTTCAACCTGATGACGGCTGATCTGAAGGAGATGCTCGAAGAAGTCAAAGAGAAAGAGCGGTTGGAAGGTGAACTGGAAGCGGCTAAGGCAATCCAGATGAAACTGCTCCCTGAGAAAGTGCCATGTATTGCAGGTTTCGATATCGCAGCCACATCACTGCCCGCGAAACAGGTTGGCGGTGATTACTACGATTTCATTGAACTGCCCGAGAACAAGTTGGGATTTGCGGTCGGTGATGTATCCGGAAAGGGGATGCCTGCCGCTCTGCTAATGGCGAATCTTCAGGCGTCATTGAGAACTCTGGCGCAGTCGAATCTACCTCTGGAGGTATTGGTTGGACGCTTAAATACGGCTCTGCACGATAATACTTCACCTGAAATGTTCGCGACTTTCTTCTTCGCATCGCTCAATTCCGACCAGAACCGTTTGAGTTATGTCAATGCCGGGCATAATTTCCCGATTCTTTGCGGCAATGGCAGGTTAGAGCAGCTTTCTGAAGGGGGACTGTTATTGGGCGTCGTGCCGGAATGCAGATATGCTTCGGGGTGCGTGACCTTAGAGCCCGGTGAAATCATTGTCTTGTATTCTGATGGTATCACCGAGGCAACCAATGGAGACGATGAAGAATATGGCGAAGAACGGTTCATTCGGTTGCTGCAAAATCAATGTAACCTTTCGGCTGACGACATCCTGAATGTGGTGATGGAGGAGGTTAAGAGCTATTGCGGCGCTCCGCAGGATGACATGACGCTGTTGGTGATTAAAAGGATTGCTTCCTGAAGTTCCTATTCCTCAAATGCCATTTGCACAGTAATCGTGCTGTCAGATGCCCTCGTCTGGCTGTTAAATCTATGGCATTTTCGGCGTCTGATTAGAAAGGCTTATTCAGTTTTCTTAATCTTATTAAGTTCATTCCGGCTCATTGTCCTGTTGATCAGAAAATACCTCACTAACCAATCCAATCTTCCCCTCTTTACATAATACATCCCGGAAAAGCGCATTACTTCTTTGATCCTCAAGCGCATATCCGCTTCAAAACAATGATTCGGACACTGTTTGCAAGGCGGCTTGGGATCGTAGGGACATTTCATCAGGCGGGACACCGCATAGTCGCGCAGTTCCTGACAAGCATCGCAAAGTTCCTCTGCGGTGCCATGGTTTTTCCTGCAGAACACCTGGGTGAACCTGTCGATGATGTCGATTTCGCTCTGCTGTCGCTGTCGGTTATCCGTCACTATGTATTGATTTTTTCATTCTCATCAACTATCACAAAGTGTTGCCGTCTCTTCGCAGGCGGCGGTATATGTGCTATTAGTTTTTGCTCTTATTAGCTATAAAAGGCTGCATCCATAAAGCCGATATATAGAATATACGAGATTATCCGTCCAATTCAATCAAATAAAGGAAACTTTACTTAGCTGAAAATGGTCTAATAAAATAAGGGCTTGCAACTTATTTGCGTTGCAATGAGCCCTTGCAAAACCTCTTGACATCTTGAAATATAATACGTATATTAATAAGTTGAGGATTTTATCATGAAAAAGATGAATAAGATACTTCTGGGGATCATCCTTTTTACAGGAATGTTTTTCACTCAGGCTAACGCGAGCTGGATATCCGACGGAAAGTACGCTGGTGAATTCCTGAGCATCGGCATTGATCCGCGTGCGCTCGGCATGGGAGGAGCTTTCGTGGCGCAGGCTGACGGGGCGTCCGCTGCATACTGGAATCCCGCTGGGCTGGCTGGTTTATTATCGCACGAAGCGGTGTTCATGCATGCCGAACAGTTCGATGGTATTGTGGGATATGATTATCTCGGTTATAGCAGACCCGGCAGCGATGGCACCGGATGGGGATTCGGGCTCATTCGCCTCGGTGTGGATGACATACCGGTGACAACACTGGAGGATCTCGGGCAGCCGTTGAGCTCTGCCAACCGTGTTATTATTGACCACATGACCAGTGATACCGAAATGGCGGCGTTTGCGGCTTTCGGCAAGAGATACTCCGACCTGATCAGCTACG
This sequence comes from candidate division LCP-89 bacterium, assembly GCA_025774555.1. GTDB lineage: Bacteria > Electryoneota > B3-LCP > B3-LCP > B3-LCP > JALGVT01. The sequence goes on along the minus strand of JALGVT010000002.1, from coordinate 87,706 downwards.
GCGCGGCGGCAAAGTTGATTGGGAAATGGGTCGATACCAACAGCGCTTACGGCGTTGGGTTCGACGTCGGGCTGAGGCTGCACCCCTGGGAGCATGTCGCTTTTGGAGCCATGCTGCAGGACGTCGTTACGACTGCATTGATCTGGGATACAGGGCAGAAAGAGCTGATCGCACCGACGCTGAAAGTTGGCGGCGCTTATCAAATTGAAATCCCAGCATTGATTGCGCGGCTCACCTTAGCCGCTGATCTCGATATGCGCTTCACCGACCGCGGCGAAGCCGATCAATTCCAATTGGGAGCCATTACCGCTGATTCGCACATCGGATTGGAGTATTTCATCAACGTATCCGGTACTGGAGTCGCACTGCGCGGCGGAGCGGAACCGTCCCGCGAACCGGACGAAGAGGGCTTCTTTGGGAATTACACCTTCGGAGCAGGTATCCTCACGAAGAGCTTCCATGTTGATTATGCCTTCTTAGCCCATCCGGAACTGGGCAGTACTCATCGCGTGGCGCTCGCAGTGCTGTGGGGACATACCAACTGATACTGCCAAAAACCGGGGCATTTCCATACAGTCAATGTCATGCACTGAATTGTGTTTAACTTATTATAGATTATGATATTATGAGCATCCAAAAGGACTCATTTGCGTTTGGCGCTGGTATCTCGAGTATGACCGGTTTCGGTCGCAGCGAAAAGACCTATCCAGGACTCCGCATATCTGTCGAGATCCGCACTGTCAACAACCGTTTTTGCGACATCGGAATGAAAATTCCACGTGATCTGAATCCGATGGAAACGGAAATTCGTGAGCTGATACGTAAGAAGGTCAACCGCGGCAGAGTAAATCTGCTGATTACCATGGAACGAGACGCCGAGGACGAGTTTGCCCTGCATATCGACCTGAAGGCGGCGAAAGTATGCCATAAGATGCTGTCTGAACTCAATGAGGAGCTTGGGCGCAGCGATCCCATAACACTGTCGCAGTTACTGCATTTCTCGGATCAATTCACCAAATTACCGGAAAGAACATTGAGCGATGACCTGAAAAAACAGGTCATGGAAAGCCTCGATGCAGCGCTTGAAAACTTGTTAGATATGCGCCGCCTCGAAGGAATCAGTCTGGCGGAAGATCTATTAGTCCGCATAGAGCAAATTGATAAGACGAGAAAAGAGATAGAAACCCTCGCCGACGATCAGCCGCAGCAGCAGATGCAGCTGCTTCAAGAGAGGCTTGAACAGTTGGTTAGTTCCACTCCCTTAGATCCGGGACGTCTCGAACAGGAAATAGCTATTCTGTCGGATAAACTGGACATCACTGAGGAGAGCGTTAGATTGGGCAGCCATTGCCAGCGATTTATTGAAACGCTGGCGGGGGAAGATCCGGCAGGCAAGAGGCTGGGATTTTTATTGCAGGAAATGAACAGGGAAGCTAACACCATCAGTTCAAAGACAGCTTCAGCGGATATTTCCCATCATGCAATCAGCCTGAAAGAGGAAATTGAACGGATCAGGGAACAGATTCAGAACCTCGAATGATAAGCATCCCATCGAATGTCGGCTCTAAGCGGAGTCGATTCATTGTAATATCGAGCCCCTCTGGCGGCGGAAAAACGACGGTGATTGACCGGTTGCTTAATAACGATGACTTCTCGTATTCAATTTCCGCGACAACGCGTGCGCCAAGAGACGGTGAGAAGCACGGCGAAGCATATTGGTTTTTCGACAGAGCTGAATTTATTCAGAGACGCGAGCGCGGAGAATTCCTTGAATGGGAAGAAGTGTACGGCGAATTCTACGGCACCCCGAGGAGCGCCGTGGAGACCTTAGTCAACGCCGGCAAACACGTAATATTCGATCTGGACGTCAAGGGCGCGCTCAAGTTCAAGAGCAATCACCCTGAAGCGCTTCTGATTTTTCTTCTGCCGCCCTCAATGGATGTGTTAATGGAACGGCTGAAACAACGCTCCACCGAGAGTCCTGCACAGTTGCAGAAGAGACTCGATGAAGTAATATATGAATGCGACCAAGCGGTGAAATATGATTACACGATTGTCAATGACGATCTCGATATAATTATCCAGAAAATCGAAGAATTTATCAAAACCAACATAGAGGAGGACGAGCTTTCATGAGAGAGAATCTATTAAGCTCGCTTTCAGAAGAAACCAGATACGACATAGGAATCAAAGATCTGCAGCAAAAAGCGGCTGCGGAACTGGACAAAGAAGGAATGCTTCGCAGAAACCTGTTATCCGAAGATTTCCGCGATGATTATCCTAACATATACGAAGCAATTATCGTAATGTCCAAACGTGCCCGGCAGATCGGTCAGCGACAGGCGCGCATCATCGAACAGTTTATGGCTGCTAAAGCGAAACCGGATGATGATGATGAAGATGATGATATACCTTTGCGTTCTCTGGATGACGACGATGAAGACAGTCCAAAACTGCCCCGATTTGAAAAACCGACAGTTATAGCGATGAACGAGATGAAAAAAGGGGAGTTGAAGTATGAGGATAAAGAGTAGCTGTTTAAATTCAGATTACAATGCTCAACGGTCGTAAAATCCTCATCGCGGTGACTGGCGGAATCGCCGCCTATAAAACCTGTGAACTTGTTCGATTGCTGATAAAGAACCGAGCGGACGTACAGGTCATCATGACTGAATCAGCCGCCAGGTTCGTCGCACCTCTGACATTTGAGGCTATAAGCGGCAAGCAGGTCTTGATGGAGCTATTCGTTTTGAAAGACGGCAGCGGCGGGCATCTCAGAGTCCTACAGGACGTCGATCTGATGGTTATCGCTCCGGCTACTGGCAACATCATCGGCAAGTGCGCCAACGGTATCGCAGACGATTTGGTCAGCACAGTGCTCCTGGCAAACGACCAGCCGCTTTTGATTTGCCCTGCCATGAATCCGAAGATGTATGCTCATCCCGCCTTACAGGATAACATCGGGAAACTGAAAAGCAGGGGAGTCCAGGTTATGGACCCCGACGAGGGACCTATGGCGAGTTCGTCAGAAGAACCGGGTATCGGCAGAATGCCTGAGCCAGCAGCTATCCTCAGGGTGATTTGCAGTACGCTGCCTCCAGTGGGACAATTAAACGGGAAATCTATTATTGTTTCTGCCGGTCCGACCCGCGAAATACTCGACCCGGTACGTTCGATCAGCAATCTCTCCAGCGGTAAGATGGGATTTGCAATCGCGGAAGAAGCGCGACGCAGAGGCGCTTCGGTTAATCTTGTTTCAGGTCCCGTGCGTCTGGATGATCCGCTTGGAATCCCGGTTGATCGCGTGGAGAGCACACAGGAAATGTTCGATGCCGTCAGCGCCCATTTTGATAAAAGCGACATTTTGATTATGGCTGCCGCTCCCTCCGATTTCAAGCATCGGCATCCCTCAAAGCAGAAGATTAAAAAAGAAAGCGGCGGCGAATCGCACGTTATTGATCTGGTCAAAACAACTGATATTTTAAAAGAGCTGTCTTCTCGCAGGAAGAATAAAATCGTCGTGGGATTTGCTCTGGAGACGGAAGCAGGAATAGAGAATGCCTGCCGCAAACTCAAAGCGAAGAAGCTCGATATGATTGTCCTGAACCATCCTGATGACGGCGATGACGCCGGTATCGGGAAAAATGGCGTTCGGGGCACGTTGATTGACGCGACAGTAACCCCTGAGGAATTACCGCTGATGTCCAAACAAGAATTTGCCGGTATCCTCTTGGATAGAGTCACGTCTTTATTATCCGATTAAAATAGTAGTACCTTTCCGGTAATAGCGACCATCCAACAAACAGACAACTCCCCGATGTCAGCAGATTCCCGCGCGCGATCTACGAAGGACACACTGATCAGCTACCTTGAATACCTCTCACACTACGAGAAAGACCTGTATTTAGATTCAACGCCGGATTTTAGCGCTCTTGATGCAAAACAGGCTGCGAGTCATACAGAAAATTCTATAAGTGGCAGTTTAGATCCTTATCCAGCACATGCTCCTTATAAATCGCTTGCTGAAATGGAAAGCTCGATCAAGGGCTGTCTGAGGTGCCCGCTCGGATCATCGCGTAACAAGTTTGTATATGGCGGTGGATCAAGCGAGGCAAAAGTGGTCTTTATCGGTGAAGCGCCCGGCGCTGAAGAGGACAAGCGGGGGATTCCTTTTATCGGCAGGGCGGGAAAACTACTGGATCACATGCTCAGTGAGATCGGGTGGAGTCGCGACGAGGTGTACATCTGCAATATCCTGAAATGCAGACCCCCGAACAACCGGGATCCACAGCCTGAAGAAATTGCCGAATGTGAACTTTTCCTGCATGAACAGTTACGGATATTAAATCCTCAGATACTGGTCGCGCTGGGCCGAGTATCTGCACAAACCCTGCTGCGCACCAAAGCTCCATTGCGTGATTTAAGGAGTAGATTGCATAAATATCAGGATAAACCCTTCTGGGTAACCTATCATCCCGCGGCGCTGCTCCGTAACCAGAATCTGATGCCGACTGCACAACAGGATCTCATCACTCTAAAGAAGATGGTGGAAGAGGGTATAACTGAACCGGACAGCTTGATATGAACGAAAAAAGCGATAAGAAAAAGAGTGTAAAAAAGCAGGTAAAGATTGACCGCATTCCGCCTAACGCCATAGATGTTGAAATGGCTGTTTTGGGCGCCATGATGCTCGATCAGGGAGCCGCTGCCAGGGTATATGAAGTGCTTGACGAAACCTGCTTTTTCAAAGATGCGCATAAGACGATCTTCCTGGCGACGCAGAGGCTGTACCAACGCAACGATCCCATCGACTTGGTTACCGTTACCGAAGCCTTAAATGCCGAAGGCACCTTGGATGAGTCCGGCGGAGCGGCTTATCTGGCTGAGTTGACCGGTATGGTTGCCAGCCCTGCCAATGTCGAACATCACGCTCGTATAGTCCTGCGTAAATCCCTGCTGCGCAAGCTGATTCACACTTGCACGCGCTCTATCGACACATGCTACACTGAACCAGACGAAGTTGACGCTCTGCTGGATCAGACTGAAACTGAAATCTTTCACCTGATGCAGTTTCACAAGTCAGGAGGATTTCGCAAACTCGGTCCGATGTTGGTCAACACCTTCGAATCGCTTGAGAACATAGCACAGATGCAGGGCGGTGTGACCGGTATTCCCTCTAATTACAAGGACTTGGATGAACTGACTTCCGGCTGGCAGGCGGGCGACATGATCGTGTTAGCCGGACGCCCTTCAATGGGTAAAACCGCCCTTGCCTTGAATCTAACCCGAAACGCCGCAGTTGACCATAAAATTCCTGTTGGATTTTTCTCTTTGGAAATGGCAGACCGGCAGTTGGCATTACGTCTGCTATGTTCTGAAGCAGGCGTGGATTCATCCAAGGTAAGATCGGGGCGTCTAAAAACGAATGAATGGCCCCTGTTGTCCAAGTCTGTCGGCAAGCTGGCTGAAGCGCCTATCTATATCGATGACACACCCAGCTTATCGCCTATGGAATTGCGAGCCCGGGCAAGGCGGCTGAAATCCGAATACGACGTGGGAATGATCGTTATTGACTATATCGGCCTGATGGAGATACCGCAGCAACGGTACGAAAGTCAGCAGCAGAAGATCGCTGAGATAAGCCGCAACCTGAAAGCGCTCGCCAAGGATCTGCAGGTGCCGGTGATCGTGCTGTCTCAGCTTTCCCGAGCGGTGGAAACGCGCCCCGGCGAAAAACGACCCATCCTATCCGACCTGCGCGATTCGGGAGCTATCGAACAGGATGCCGACGTCGTCCTCTTCCTGTATCGTCCCGGATTTTACGATAAGGATGAAGACGAAAGTTCGACTGAATTGATTATCGCTAAACAGAGGAACGGTCCCTTGGGCACAGCGAATCTTTCATTTAACTTGCAAACAGGTCGTTTTCAAAGCATGGATCGCATTCATCAAGCCCCGCTGGGCGAACCGGCTGACGCCACACCTTTTTAGTATTAGCAGTGATGAACTCAAAACAGATTGAAAAGAGTGTCGATCAGGGCGTTAAGGTAGCCTCTCCTGAAAGCGAATATCTGGAAGATCTGGAGAAGATTTTCGAGATGCTTCCAGATCCGGTTCTCGAAAGAGGCAAGGATCTGATTGAAAAATCATTCTATTATGCCTATGAAGCTCACCGGGGGAGAAAGAGGTATTCCAAGGAGCCCTATTTCGTTCATTGCCTGGAAGTAGCGAAGATTTTAGCAGAACACCAACTGGATCACTATGTCATCTGCGCAGGGTTCCTCCACGACGTCGTTGAGGATACCAATATTCCTCTTTCTGATTTGGAAGGCGAATTTGGACCCCAGATTGCCCTTCTGGTGGATGGCGTGACCAAGATATCCGGACTCAGGTTTGAAAGTCTCGAGGTTCGCCAGGCGGCGAATTTCCGCAAGATGCTGCTGACGATGTCCAAAGATATCCGCGTCATTCTTATCAAGTTCGCAGACCGGCTGCACAACATGCGCACGATTGAGTACCTGCCGCTCTCCTCCCAGCAGCGGATTGCCACCGAGACTCTGGAAGTCTATGCTCCTCTGGCACACCGCTTCGGTATCGCTAAGATCAAGTCAGAGCTGGAGGATTTATCCTTCCGTGTTCTGGATTATGATGCTTATCGGGAGATTGCCACCCTGGTTGCAACTGAAAAAGAAAAACGCGACAAGTACATTCAGGAAGCTATTAAACCAATCGAAAAAGAACTCAAGAAATTCGGAGTTAACGCCAAGATTCAGGGGAGGGCAAAACATCTTCACAGCATATATAACAAAATTCAGAAACGCGGTATATCCTTTGATGAAATATTGGATCTCCTCGCTGTAAGAATCATCGTCGAAAAGGTGGAAGAGTGTTACTTCGTATTGGGCGTGGTGCATAATATATGGACTCCCATGCATGAAAAATTCGCGGATTATATTGCCATGCCTAAATCGAACATGTACCAGTCCATTCACACTAAGGTGCGGGGTCCCGCGGGGAGGATGCTTGAAATACAGATTCGTACGGGCAAAATGCACTCCATCGCTGAAGAGGGCATCGCCGCACACTGGAGTTATAAAGAAGGTCCAGAGAAGGCGGGTGATGTCGAAAGGAGCGTCACCTGGGTGAGACAATTCCTGGACTGGCAGTCCGATAGTTCTTCCGCTGAAGAATTTATGGACACACTTCGCGAAGATCTGTTCTCAGACGAGGTGTTCCTTTTTACTCCCCGCGGTAAATTAATTACCCTGCCTCTGGGCGCAGTGCCCATAGATTTTGCGTTTGCAGTCCATTCCGACGTAGGTCTCCACTGTATTGGCGCCAAGGTGAATAACCATATTGTTTCCTTGAATACTGAATTGCATTCCGGAGACACAGTAGAGATTATCACTTCTGCAGCACAGAAGCCATCTCAGGACTGGCTACGATTCGTCGCTTCGGCAAAGGCGAAATCAAAGATAAAAAAGTGGCTGAAGGAATCACAGGTTCAGCAGAGTATCAAACTGGGTCAAGAATTACTCGCCCGCGAACTGAACCGATTTTATATCAAACTGAAAACCGATCGTATTTCAGAGCTTGCCAGCGAGAGCGGATTTGATAATCTGGACGCCTTCTATGCCGCGCTGGGAAATGGCGATCTATCAGTTCAGACCGTTTTAAATCGCATCAGCCACCATAAGGTCGTTCCTGATAAAGAAGGTGGCACGATCCAGCGGATGATAAGGCGCGTAAAGAGAAGTGAGGGAGGGGTAAAAATCCAGGGTATGGATGACCTTCTGATTCGCTTTGCCGAATGCTGCCGACCCTTGCCGGGTGATAAGATCATCGGATTCATTACTACTGGAAAGGGCATCAGCGTTCATCGTGTGGATTGTAAAAACGCCAGGCGGTTGCAGAGCAAACCCGATCGTATAATCGCAGTTGAATGGGACGTTGATCGAGATCAGGCATTCAATGCGAGAGTACAACTGTTAGCAGAAGACCGCAAAAACCTCCTCAACGACATAACCGGTTCAATAGCGCCGTTGGACGTCAACATGATCAGCCTGGAAATGAAGAAAGAGGGAGCGCTGGTATTAGGGACTGTGGTTGTGCAGGTTAAGAACCTGGCGCATTTAACAAAGCTCATCCGCAAGATGCAGGATGTCAAGGGCGTTGTGTCTGTCGCGCGGCTGGATGAAGAGATTGAGCGGAACGAAGGCGAAAGCTAATCTAACGGTTTCAGCTTGTAAATATTGAATTCAATGGATAAAGCCGCAAAAGGCATTATTGCGATTGATTACGGCAGAAAGAGGGTTGGAATTGCCGGCTGCCAGGCGGGTATATCTATCGCATTTGGCATTACTACGCTGGTCATTCAAGGTCTGAACGATCTGCTGAAACAGCTCGGACCTATCCTGGAAGAGAGATCTGTCTCAGAAATAGTTATCGGATTTCCGATCACTCTGGGTGATAAGCCGGGAACTTTAAAAGATGACATCCTGAAGCTGAAGGAGCGGTTAACCGCAGCAGGATACACCGTCTGCCTTGTAGATGAAGCTTTAAGCAGTGTCAAAGCGGCGGGTAAGTTGCGGCAGAGAGGGCGGCGAGCGGAAAAAGGCGATTTCGACCGTACAGCCGCGGCGATTATCCTGCAGGAATATTTGGATGGATATCTGCCACCCCTTGGTGAAGAAGAGATAAATCAGGATTAAATATATTGGTTTCTGATATGCCTCAGAAGAAAAGCGAAGAGATTGCCGTTCGTCTCGGTATATTCGGCGCAAGCGCCATGGCGCAAGCGGTGCATCTGCCCAATTTAAAGAAGCTCCACGATGTAAAGGTGGAAGCAATCTGCGATCTCGATGTGAACAAAGCGGGGCTTGTCGCGCAGAAATTCGGCATCCCAAATTTCTATCAGGATCCGCACCGCCTTCTGACGCAGAGCGAAATAGATGCTGTCTTGATTCTGACGCCGACCAATTCGCATCTGGCGCTGGCGTTAGCGGCTTTTAACGCCGACAAGCATGTATTAGTCGAACGACCTATCGCCAGGACTGTGGCTGAAGCACAGAAGATGGTTGATGCCGCCAACAATGCCGGGAAAATCCTGATGGTGGCGATGAACCACCGTTTCCGCCCCGATTCGATGATCCTGAAGAACTTCATCGAGGGCGGTGAATTGGGAGATATCTTCATGGTCAGGAGCGGCTGGCTGAAGAAGAAAGGTCGTTGGTCTGGAGCACAATGGCATTTCAAGAAAAGTATATCAGGCGGCGGCGTGTTGATGGATTTAGGACTACAGATGCTGGACTTGTCTCTATGGCTTATGAATAGCTATGAAGCTGAGAAAGTCATAGCACATAAATTTAACGATATGCTGGGGATGGAGGTTGAAGACACCATTGCCTGCCAATTACATCTTAAAGGCGGGAAGACACTTACCCTGCACGCCTCCTGGTCGCTGCTTGCGCCGGAAACGCAGGCTTATTCGCATTTCTGGGGCACGCAGGGAGCGGCGGTTTTAAATCCGCTTCGAATCGATAAGGAGATGCACGGGAACGTCGTGAATGTCACCCCGGATAAATCCGTATCGAGAAGGGAGCTGTATCGATCATCCTTCCAGTATGAACTGCTTCATTTTATTGAATGCGTGAAGCACGGTCGCCAGCCGATCTCTTCCGGTGAAGAAGCGGTCAAAGTGCTGAAGGTCGTTGAAGCTATTTATAAAGCGGCGCGCAAGGGATAATATGCCGGTTTCCAAGCGTCCTTTTGTCAGTAGGATTCCATTTTTATTCTCCGGCGGACTTGCCGCGCTGGCTTTCCCCCCGTTGAATTTGTGGTTTGCCGCCTGGTTCGCACTGATTCCTTTGATCTTTCACGCCAGATCATTGACATTCTTCACCGCCTTCCGCCGAGGATGGTGGGGTGGTCTGCTGTTCAATGCAATCCTCCTTTATTGGATTGCGATGAACATAGGCGCGCCTGTACCTGTCGCAGTCGCCAGCTATATCGGACTGTTGCTGGTGCTGCCGCTTTACTGGGGCGCGTTCTGCGGGATCTGGGCGTTCCTCTGGAGAAAGTGGGGTGATTACGCGGCTCTGTTGCTTCCCGCCGTATGGGTTGGACTTGAAGTCGTGAAAAACGCGCCGGAGATCGGTTTCCCCTGGCTGGAAATGGGGCTGTCTCAGATAGGGTTTCTGCCCGCGGCGCAAATCGCGGAGATCGGCGGGATAAGGTTCGTGTCCGCCTGGGTTGTTACCGCGAATGTCGCTCTTTTCTTCTATCTGATCAGGCGAAACCGGCTATTCATTACCATCGTTATTATATTAGCGGCGGGAGTGGTCTGGGGAACGTGGCGGATGCACCATCTGCCGGAAGCCGGACCGCCTGTTAAAGCCGTCATTGTGCAGGGGAATATCGATCCGCTGAAAAAATGGTCGATGGATCCGGACAGCAGCATAGTTGTATATGAAAACCTGACTATGCTGGCGGCAAAGGACCGCGGGATCGATCTGGTGATTTGGCCCGAAACAGCGGCGCCGGTGTTCCTCGCTTACCAGGCGAAGTATCGCTGGCGGATCAAAAAACTCGCGAAAGATATTGACGCGCCACTCCTCACAGGAGCCTCGCATTACGAATACAGCGCCGATGAAGCGAGAGGGCACGACCGATTTAATTCGGCTTTCTTCTTCCCTGCAGACGGGTCGTCTCCTTCAAGGTACGATAAGGTAAGGCTGGTTCCGTTCGGTGAGAGAGTGCCGTTTCAGCGATGGTTCCCATCTCTCGGGGAACTAAACCTCGGGCAGGCGGAGTTCACTCCGGGGAAAGAGTACAGTGTCTTTGAAGTCAGGGATAGCGTTCGTATCTCTGCTCAGATCTGTTTTGAGTCCGTTTTCAGTCAGGAAACACGACGCTTTGTGCTGGCAGGCGCGCGGGTGCTGTGCAATCTGACTAACGATGGTTGGTACGGTGAATCATCCGGTCCCTATCAGCATGCGGCGCTGGCGAGGTATCAGTGCATCATCACACGTTGTCCATTACTGCGTTCAGCGAACACCGGCATTTCGCTGGCTGCTGACCGGTCAGGAAGAATTGTCAATAAACTTCCTCTGAATAGAAGCGGAACGTTGACGGCAGAACTGTTATCGGGCGGTGAAGAGCTGACTTTCTACGTCAGTTACGGCGAAATTATCCCCTGGCTGCTATCCATCATCGCGCTTGCTGGGATAATGATCTCTCTCTTTCGATCTCGAGCTGAATAATGATTATGCATACACTAAAAGTTACGTTCATCATTATAATCTGCTCGCAGGTTTTTCTATGCGTTGCTTTTGCAATGGGTGATGAATTAAAAGAGGAACAGGGGAATAGTATCGGTGAGGTTGCAGAGGAAGAATCTGATCTGTTGGACACACTTAGTGTTGCCCCGGCAGACACGTCAATATCACAAACGTCAAAAGAGTGCGGAATTGTCTCGCGTCTGGCGATTCCGGTGATTATCACCGGTGTCGTTGGCGGAATACTACTGCTCCTGTTCACTGAACGGGGCAGATAATAAATTGAAATTCATACTGTTATGAAGAAAGAAATCTACACCAAACTGCTTATAATAATTGGCATTGGATTCATCCTGAGCGGATGCGGACACATTCGAGTCGATGAAGGGATAAGCGCGCAGGAGCTATGGGATTTATCCAAAGACACCTTCGAGCGCGAAAAGTATCTCGACGCGATTGAATTGCTGACGACTTTTACCCTGAATCATTCGGGATCGACACTGATCGACAGTGCGCAATTTCTGTTAGCTGAATGTCATTTCATCCTGAAGGAATACATCATCGCTGAAGCTGAATACGGCAGGCTGGTGAGGAATTTCCCTGAAAGCCCGCTGGTCGATGACGCCTGGCTGAAAATCATCCTGAGCTTCTTCTATTTATCGCCTGGATATAATCTGGATCAGAAGAATACCGAAAGAACGATAGCCGCGATCAACGATTTCCTCGATGAGTTCCCGGAAACAGACCTCGAAGTTCGTCTGGCTGTAAAGCCGACAGCCTGGCAGACTGTGCGGCAGATATTCACATTAGGTATATGGAAACCGCCCCGCGTTCAGGTTGATGACGTCTCACTTTACAGGACAAAAGTGGTTTATCCCCATCGCGGTATCAACTTCGGGCAGTGGCTGCTCAGGGTCAGCACTTTTGGAATTTACCAGCCGCACAACATTCAGGTTAAAATACCTTATTCGTCAGTTGTGGAAGGCGATTGGTTGGTTCGGGAAGCGCTCAGCAAAACCAGATCTCGTCTCGCAAAAAAGACCTGCAAGTCGGGCGAATTGTATTACCGGATGAAAAAATACCCTTCCGCTGTTATCTACTTCGATACGGTCATCGAGCAGTTTGCCGATACACCCTGGGCGCCATCTGCGCATAAACTGAAGGGTGATTCTTATTTCGAAATGCGCAAATATTTGCAAGCGGCGGATGCTTATCAGAGGTATCTCGATGAATTCAATCCGGATGACCGCAGCAAGATCGAAGCGCGCATAGATGACTGTCACACGCTTTCGCTGAAAGCGGGTCGATCTGTGCCCGAAATTGACGCTCAATCAACTCCGTAACCACAGATGGAACGGCTGCTGAAAGAAGCTAAAGGGCGCATTGGTCTGTTCGGAGGCACTTTCGATCCTCCGCATTGGGGGCATATCAGGGCAGTTATCGGAGCTGCTGATGAATTAGCCCTGGATCAGGTCGCATTTTTACCTTCACCGCAGCCGCCGCACAAACACAATAAAGTTACTTCGCCCTATTCCAACCGCTGCCGTATGGTGGAATTGTGCCTCCCCTTAGATCCGCGATTTAGACTCTGTTTGATTGAAGAGAACGGTCTCCCGGGAACGACTCTGGAAACGATCCTGAAGCTGCGGCGGGACGGTTTCACCGAAGAGCGCTGCCATCTTGTCTGGCTGATGGGATCCGATTCCCTGTTGGATATGCTTGAATGGCATAAGCCGGATGAGCTATTAAAGAGCGTGGAGGTTGCGGTGATGCCGCGTTCGGGATTCCCCGCTGAAAAGGCTGAAGCGAGATTTCTCCAAAAGGTTACCATTCTAAATACTCCCTTAATCGAAATTGCCGCCACTAAGATTCGCAATGGAGAATACTCTCTGTCAGAGGTTGTTCCACCGCAGGTTGAGGAGTATATTAGGAAAAATGGATTATATGACGTCGGCGAATCATCATGAGTTCACGTATCACCACCAGTAAAGAGTAAATCAACCAGTAAGCGCGAATATACTGAATGGCTTCTGAAGAGAAAAAGATAAAATCGAGTTCACTGCTGGTCCAGCTATGGAATCAGCTCAGCTCGATGAAATTCGCCATAGTCGTGCTGATTATTCTGGCGGTGGTGTCCGTGTTGTCCCTCTTTCTCGGCGAACTCTATCCGGTGGAATCGGGAACTCCAGGCTGGCAGGAGTTCTGGCGGCAGCAGTTGGACTGGAACGACACTCTCTATAACCTGCTCATCTTCCTCGAACTGCACGATCCCTTCCGTTCCTGGTGGTACCAGATTCTGCTTCTGACGCTATCGCTTTCCCTTTTCACCTGCATAGTCGAGAAGTTTCCGCCGGCTGTCAAGTCGATGAAAATCGATTCGATGCGCGACGCCCGGAAAATCGAACAGATGCGCATCAAAGCCAAGTTTAAAACCACGCGGTCGGTGGAAGATATTCTGGCTTCGCTTCCCCGCTTTTTCCGGTTTCGCAGGGAGCAGGTTGGAGACGAATGGCGTCTTTCCGGCACGCGGGGAACTCTGGGTTATCTCGGCCCGATATTATCGCACGCCGGTATGCTTTTTCTGGCGGCAGGCGGCTTATTTGTTTCCTGGGCGGGTTTTACGACTACCGTTGGCGGCTATTCCGGCGATACTCTAAGCGATCCGGGATTCGATTTCGAGGTGCGCGTTGACAGCTTCAACATCGAATATTATCCGTTGGGATTGGGACAGTACGTCCTGGTGGATGATATGTTCATCGGTAAGATCATAGGACGTGAGGATGATGAGAATTACCTCCTCGAAACTATGTCGCCAAAAAATGAAATGATAACGTTAACACGGCACGAGTCGCAGTTGCGTAACCAGTATGATATCGAAATGGACCGGGGTAACATCAAGGACTATGTCACCACTGCCACCGTAATAGAAGACAACCAGGAAGTTGCTCAGTTTCGCATCGAAGTCAACACTCCCTTGCGGTATAAGGGTTACCGGTTCTACCAGACCTCGTTCGATACTGAAAACCCGCAAGTTGCGGCGTATATCGATAGTGCAGAAGTAGTGATTTCCCATCTTAGCCATAACGACATAATAGATACCGTTTATATCGCTCCGGGAATTCCTTATCAACTCCCCGACGGCAGCCATGTCGAGCTGGCTCAATTCTTGCCGGATTTTCGCATAGATGACTCCGGACCCAAGAGCGCTTCGGCGGAACTTCGTAACCCGGCGGTTCTGTATAACGTGATGCGCGAGAGCGATGAGTTATATCACCAGTGGTCGTTTCTGCAGAATCCTTTCGTGCATGCTCCAGAAGACGCTGCTTATCAGTTTCAGACTGCCGATATATTCGGTTTTCAAGCCACCGGCTCTTACATGACCATCCTGGTCGTGCGTAAATCGCCCGGTTCCTGGGCAATCTGGCTGGGATTCCTCTTTGCCACGGTCGGTTTGATGCTGGCGTTTTATCAGACGCCGCGGCGTTTGTGGCTGGTTATAAAAGACACCAGTAACGGCGAGCGCGAAGTTATCATCGGAGGCATGAGCACGAAGAATTCCATCCTCTTTCAGCAGAAGTTCGATCATTGGCTCAAGCGGCTCAGTGGCGATTCGTCTCGTTGATAATAATACAACTCAAAATCGGTGTATTTCAAAATGCTACTCTTACTCCGATTTTCATTATAATACTATAAACTGACCTCTTGTAATTAAATAAGGAGATGAGCAATGCGCCGGATTATATTCTACTTTGTATTGCTTGCCTTAACGGTTCCTACCGTGACAGCATCCCCACAACTGTCTCAGAATAAACTATCCCCTGCGCTTCGCCTGCTGCGGTCGCTGCATAATCATCTTTCGGACGGTATGCCCGCATCCGTGCGATTCGCCGCTGCTGCCACCGAAATAGGTGTGACGGTGCGCTTTGTTCCGCCTGCGAATCCTGATGAATGGGCAGCGCGAGGTATAAGGCTGAAAAAAATGGATGGGATTTATTCCGGATCTGGTTCGATCTTCGCTGCTAATATGAATTGGGATGAGATAGATCGCTGGGCAAATCATGATGATATCTTAATGATAGCGTGCGATTGGCATCCGAAAATCGTTCCCTGCCTCGATCTGTCCGCGCCTGAAGTCGGCGCCACCGAAGCCTGGAACATGAACGGTCCTGCGGGTTTTCCAATTACAGGCGAAGGGCAGATAATAGCGGATTTCGATACGGGAATTGACGTTTTCCACCCCAGTTTTTTCAAAATAACCGAGAATCGCTACGACTGGCTGGACGTTAATCAGGATGGCGTATTCACACCCGGCGTCGATGCCGTCGATCTGGATGGCAACGGCAGCGGGTCTTATGGTGAACTGCTCGAACTTCAGGATGGCGAGATTTACGATGAAGCCGCCACTTTTGGCGGTTCAATGGCTGTATCCAATGCAGATGGCATCTATCAACCTGATTGGGATTGGCTTTACAACGACGAAAACGATGATGGCGAGAGAAATTATGGATCCGATTATGGTTACAACGAGAGCGATCCCTGTTATGGAGAATTGTTATTTCATTGCGATGACGTCAATGGAAATAATATTCTCGATCCAGGAGAAGAGCTTATCCAATTGGGTGAGAGTAAAATACTTGCGGTTATGGACGATCCCGAAGAGCCACACCTGCGCGGTATCGATCTGATCGAGGCGACGCCTGATTACAACGGACATGGAACGGCGGTTTGCGGTGTGCTGGCAGGCGGCGAACCCGGACGTTCTCGATTTTGCGGCTTAGCCCCGGATGCTGAACTGCTGGTTGGTTATTCCGGCGCCGCTTCCTTCGCTGAGTACCTCCCCTGGGTACGTGAAATGGGCTGTAACATCCTGCTTTATGAGTTCGGCGGTTGGGTATTTCTACCGCTGGATGGTTCCACCAATGAGGAACTATTATTGGATTCAGAAGCCGCGCTGGGAGTGATGCAGGTGGCTCCCTCAGGCAACCTGAACCGCGGTTACAAACATTGCCAATTGCAATTAGCGTCCGGCGCGGACGTTCCTATCCAGTTCGGTGTTGAAGAATATAATGGCATGAGACCGACTGCAGTGTACTCGACGTTTCTCTGGCGCGAACCGTCCGTGCAGTTAAGTTTCAGCATCGAAGACCCTTACGGCTATGCTATTGATTTGATTCCAACCGGCGCTCCGCAGTACTTCGGGAACTGGATGATATTTTCGTTTTTCAGCGTTTCTCCACGTAACACGGCGGAATACGACTTTTACGTTTATGGAACGGGCGGCGAGGATCTCGTCGGGACCTGGACGCTTACGGTGCATCATCCCGGCGGAGATGACTTTGAATTGAATGGAGGTATCAGCGACGATGCTTCTTCCTGGGAAGGCGGCGCAGAATGGATCGATTACCGGTCGAACGATAAAACCGTCACCTGGCCCGCTACGGCTGACTCGGCATTTGTCCTGGGATCGTATAGCACCCGCGGGTATGAACAATACATCGGCGTCGGATCGGGCAGCATTCAACCGGGTGAAATATCGCTCTTTTCCGGCAGGGGAAAGCGCATAGATGAAGTGAGTATCCTGTCAATTGCCGCGCCGGGGAACTACGACGTGTACAGCGCCCGCTCAATCTGGGGTTTCCCTTATACTCACGGAGGTTACCGGCAGTTTTCCGGAACGTCTGCGGCAGGACCGCACGTGGCTGCGGCTGCGGCGCTGGTCTGGCAGGCGGATCCTGAACTCGAGCGCATTGAAGTGGAGCATTACCTCGAAGATTACGCTCTTGAAGACGAGTGGACAGGCGATACCTACAACGACACCTGGGGATACGGCAAAGTGCGCGTCGCAGAGCTGATCCATTACCTCGATGTACCTTTGAATGATAGTAAAGCTGTTGTTCCTGATAAGATAGAAGTAACTGCCTACCCCAATCCTTTCAATCCCACAACCGTTATCAGCTTCCAGTTGCCGGTTGCAAGTAAAGTTAGACTGGATGTGTTTGATATAACGGGGCGGAATGTAGAAGCACGTCGTGCCGTGCCCTATTTACCCGGCTCCCATTCCATCAACTTCGACGCGTCACATTTAGCATCCGGCATATACTTCTACCGGATCGAAGCGGGTGATTTCAGCGCGGTGAGGAAGATGGTGCTGATGAAATAGGTTGCAAAATACCGCAATTAACAGAAGTCGGACTTAAATCAATAGACCAGGTCTTAATTAGATTCGGTCTATTTTATTGTGAAAACTTTGCGAAATCGTCACTAAATAAGGAATCCCGAAATGCAATTTATTCCGTTTGACTTTTTATAGATAACCTATTACCTTGACACTTGTGATAACAAATGGGTATTAGCATGCGCAACCGAGTGAATATTTTACTTTTCACTGCTTTGTTGATTATCCCGCTTCACGCCTCAGCGCAGTGGCCCACCAATCCCGAAGAACGACTTTATATCGGCAATGGTATTGAAAATGCCATCATCTCGGATGGGGATGGCGGAGCATTCGTGATCTGGACCAGTTATTATTACCAATGCTACCTGCAGAAACTGGATCGTTACGGCTACCCGCAGTTTGGCTATCCCCTCGAACTGGAAATAGGATACGGCGAACATCGTGTATTTCTCATGGTAACGGATGGAATGGGAGGCGCGATTATCGTCTTACGTGAATATAATTGGGAGAGTGAAGACTACAAGCTGGGAGTTTTCCGCTACGACCACGAGGGTAATGCGGTGTACGAGAATGTTGCGCCCGCCCTGCCAGAACCAGCGCCTTATTTAACCTACAACGTGGCAACCGACAGCCTTGGCGGTGTTTATATACTGTATTCCATTACCCAAGATGATCTACGCATACAGCATATAGGTCCGAGTGGGGAACGACTATGGGGCGACGAGGCAATAACTCTCGATATCGGATCTCCTTCTCCGTATGCGTTCTGGTTGACGATGGGGGCTGATTTGAATTATTGTTATGCCACTGCGAATGGCGAATCAATACAGAGGCATGCCTTTAAATTTACAGCCAATGGAGAAGCGGTATGGGGACCAACAGGAGTCGCATTTTCGCCATTAGGAGAATATAATGAACTTGCACCAGACGGCACGGGAGGTTTCGTGGAGATTTGCCGGGAGGGTTCAACTGGATCACCTCTTTGGGCGTATCGATTTGACAGCGGGGGCAACTGGGTTTGGGATGAAGGAGGTATAAATTTGGGGGAGATGTATTGGGATAAATCTGTGCTATGCAAATACCCGGAGATTTTTATCTGTTGGACGACAGCGGATTACCCTTACAATTCACAACTTCAAAAAATGGATTATCAGGGGAATTTCATGTGGCAAGAGAACCTTCACATCTTCTCAACATACAACAGTCAAGGCGATTTGGTCATGGATAATGCAAACGGCACAGGACTTTTATTCGGGTGTAGAATGATGATTCCTCCAGAAGAATCGAGTTTTTTTGCGCAGAAATATTCCTATGAAGGTGAAAGATTATGGAGTGAAGATGATGTTATGATTGCTGATGGTGAAAACGTGTATTTGTATAGTTTATATCTTTATCCAAATGATTCCGGAGGTGGACTTTATTCATGGGAAGAGATCGATCCGGTTTGGGGTCAGCGGATTTGCGCGGCTATGGTGAATTCCGAAGGTGAATTGGGCATTGTTACCGGTATCAAGGAAGTTTGGAATCAGTCGAATCAATTTACCATTGATATTTCGATCTATCCGAATCCAACAAACTCCGCGAGCATCTTGAAATTACCGACTTCACTTCCCCCGATGACGTCGATTGAAATAAGAATCTTTGACATACTGGGCAGAACGGTTTACAACAGCCATACTACGGGAGAAAGGAGAGTGATACCATTAAATTATTTTAATCAGAACAGCGCTTTAATCCCGAATAGTATGTACATAATTGAAGTAAGCACAGAGCAGACTACCTGGCAGGAAAAGGTCCTCTTCTTGAAATAATTAGCCATAAACATCATCTATTGAATGGAGTTTAACATGAAAACGAAGAAAGCGCATTTACAGCTGTTTTGTTGCTTTTTACTGGTGCCTTCAATGCTTTTGGGCAGCCAGTACGACACCAGAATGCGAGAGCTGTCCCAACCAAACGATGTAACCTTTAACGCTCGTTTGTGGGGCGATGAATTCGCCTGGCAGCACGAAACAGAAGATGGTTATACCATCATTCAGGATCGCACAGATGGGTATTGGTATTACGCTACCCACGGATTGGACGGTGATTACGTCCCCGGCAATTATAAGGTTGCTATAGATCAACCTGTTGGTATTTCACCACACCTTCGCCGCGTCGATCCCATTCGCTCTGAAATTCAAGCCAGAATGGAGCAATCTTCGATCCAATTCAACACCCAGCGAGTCTCGTAATTGATCCGGGTCAGCTTTTTTATGCACGTGAGCTTATTATTCCCCCAACCTATCCTCCCGGACTATACAGAATGTGGGGCTATATCGGTAATTATCCAAATATAAATTGGTCGTTGGACAGCCTTTCCTTCCAGAAGGATGAAGCTTCTAGCGTTTTAGAGAGTTTCACAATAGGTTTAGAATTCAAACTTTTATCGCCCGCCCCCAATCCGTTTAATCCGCTGACAGCTATCAGCTATCAGCGTCCAGCTTTGTGAACCTATCGGTTTACGATGTATCAGGCAGATTGGTTGCAGAGCTGGTCAATAGTATGCGAGATGCGGGGGTGCATGAAGTAACGTTCGATGCCTCGAATCTGGCTTCGGGCATCTACCTCTATCGCATCGAAGCGGGTGATTTCAGCGCGGTGAGGAAGATGGTGCTGATGAAGTAGTTCCAGTTACAAGTTGCATGCAGGCATGGGTGCTTCCCCCCGTAAAGGGCGATCTGAAAGGGTCGCCCTTTTTCTGGATTCCCGATCAAGCAGTCTGTCCGAGAATGTAAATATGTGTGCCGTTGCACGCCCTCGTGCGACGGAATAACAAGTACTTAACTGTCAGACTAGGGCGTCTGACAGCACGATTTCTGTATTCTCGGACAGACTCTCAAGTCGGGAATGACACGAATAAATTGAAAGGCACACTGGGAGATCTCTCTTTTTTGTTGAATACGAAGAAAAACAAAAAATAAATGGAACTTGATAAGCGTATGATAGTTCACTATATTAGGATAGTTCGTAAATCGAATTATTCTGTTATCGGATATTATGATTTCCCAATAGTATGATAAAGGGAACTACTATGCCAGACACCAACACACAAGCAAGACAACTCACTGAATACTTCAGCCGACTGTTCAATAAATTTCAGTTTCTAAAGACGGACATGGCTCCACCGGAATATGAATTCAATTTCAGGGAGCTTCGCGTGATCATGTATATCGGGCCTAATGATTCCCGTATAATGCGTGAAATCGCAGAAGCGTTGGGCATACCGGTAAGCACAGCTACGGGTATCGTGGATCGGATGGTGGATAAATATCTGGTTGAGCGCGTGCACGATGAAGCAGACCGCCGCATCGTCAAAGTACAGCTTACTAAAAAGGGCAGAGAAGTATATCGGTGGGATTTTGATGAACATATGTCTATCGTCCGCAGGCTTCTGCATACCTTAAATAGAGAAGATCAAAGAACGTTTGTATTGTTGATGAAAAAAATCATCGAGAATGCGTCAGGACAAATGAATAATGCAGAAACAGGTAAACAAGAAATCTGATCAAATACGAATGATAATTATGGAAAAAGAAATATTTTCACGGCTGATGCTCGTATGTATCGTCTTTGCAGCCCTGACCCCGTCAGCTATATATGCACAGCCGATCAGCTTGAGCTTCGCTGACGCGTGGGAGATGGCACAGTCTGAAAATGCACAGATCAAGCAAGCGCATCTGAACATAGACAAAGCGAAAGCGCAGATTGGCGAGGCTTATTCTGCGGCGATGCCGACGCTGACAGCATCATCTTATTTTCAGCGCAATTTCATCATACCGGAAATGAGAACTGAAATGCCGCCAGAATTCGGCGGCGGCACCATGAAATTTAAATTTGAGCAGAATAACTTGCTTAGTGGAAAGATAGAGTTGGCACAGCCGCTTTATGCCGCCGGCAAAGTAGGCATGGCGCTTAAAATCGCCAAATTATACGAGCAGGCATCCGAAGAGCGGCTGACGCAGACGAATGCTGAAACAAAACTGCTGATCACGCAGCTTTATTTCGGCGCGGCGGTGACCGGAGAATGGGAGCAGGTGATGCAGGAAACGTACCAGCAGATGGAAGCGCACCTGAATAAAGTAGAAGACATGTACGCGGAAGGCATCGTATCAGAATACGACCTGATCCGCAGCCGGGTGCAGGTATCCAACTTTTTCCCGCAGGTAGTCAGCGCCGGTACGGCGAAGACGGTAGCTTTCGAAGCATTAGCGATTGCTTTGAATCTTCCGAAAGATCAAAAGATCGAGCTGACGGATAATCTGATGGATTTTCCTCTGGATATGCCTGTTCCAGCAGACCCCTTCAACATTGCGATAAGCAGAAGACCGGAGTTGAAACAACTTGATCTGCAAAAGAAGATGCTTGGCACTCTGCTCAAAATAGAGAAACACGGCGTCTATTGGCCCAATCTTTTCCTGGTGGGCGGTTACAGTTTGAGCGCTCAGGAGCCGGATTTTGCGTACGATGATTACTACTGGATGGAGAGTATGTATGCGGGGGTATCGCTCTCCATTCCGATCTTCGACGGCTTTAAGGCGCATCACCGCGCGCAACAGGTTCAGGTGGATATAAAAACAATAGGGATTCAGCGGGAACAGTTGCTTCGCGGTATCAACCTCGAACTGATACAGGCAGAGAGTAAGCTGGAAGAGGCTTTGAAGAACGTCCAGGCTCAGGAAGAGGGCAGGGCGATGGCAGAGAAGGGCTACTCGATAGCTGTAGTTAGATACGAGAACGGTCTGGCGACTCAGCTTGAGATGATGGATGCTCAGGTAGCCTTGAATCAGGCGAAAACCAATGAGCTATCAGCGCGCTTCGACGCCATTTCAGCCAGGGCTGAATTGGAGAAGGCGCTGGGAAGATACTAAGCGAGGAAACACTTTCAAAGGATATAAAATGAAACGCAAAATCGTAATTATTGTCATTATCGCTGTCGTTGCCCTGCTGGTTTTTGCGGGGGTGCGTCAGGTGATAAAATCACGAGCGGAACTGGCGCAGAGTATAACTCAGATTCACAGCGAAATGGGTGTCCCGGTAGAAGTCACGCAAGTGAAAATCGCTGATTTCGCGCTATCGCACAGCTATCTGGGAACTGTGGAAGGAGTTCTCCAGAACAGCGTCTCGGCATCGATCGTGGAAGAGATCGTCGATATCCCCGTCGAAGTCGGCGACCGCGTGAAGAAGGGGGACGTTGTCTGCAGGTTGGATGCGAAGGCGTCCAGGGCTCAGTACCAGCAGTTGAAGCTCGCGTACGAGGACGCCAAACTTGATGCTGAAAGAATGGAGAGGCTCTATGAAGCCGGCGCCATATCGAAGCAAAATATGGAAAAGGCACAACTTAACCGCGACGTTATGAAGGAGAACCTAGAAACCAGTTCTCAAACGGTTGCGCTGACAGCACCCTTTGACGGTATTGTCACCGACGTTCTATTCAGACCGGGCGAAACGACAGAAATGGGCAAACCGGTGGTAAAAATCGCCGACTTGAACCGCGTCAAGATAAAGTTCACTGTGAATTACGATGATTGGAAACAGATCAATAAAGCCACACCGGTTTACCTGCAGATCAACGGGAATGGCGACGGGGAGATACTCGCTGAGATTTCAGATATCGCAATATCAGCAGATACTAAAAGCCGGCTATTTAACGTCTGGGTGGAAGCAAAAAATGAAAGCGGCATATTTCAGCCGGGACTGTTGGTCGATGCGCGTGTGGTTGTGGCGCTGAAGCCGGATGCGGTTATCATTCCGCGCGACGCTCATATTACCCGCGATGAAGTGAATGGGGTTTTCGTTGTAGGCGATGATAAAAGGGTTGTATTCACGGCATTTAACTCTGGACGATCAAATTCAGAAGTCATCGAAGTTATCGACGGTTTAACGCCCGGGCAGACTATCGTCACTTACGGTCATAACAACCTCGAAGACGGCAAGCTGGTTAAAATCATCGACTCAAAGACATCAACTGGAAACTAAGGACATAACATGTTTCTTTCAGATACATCCATAAAACGTCCGGTGATGATGACGATGGTCATTTTCGCCTTTGTGGTCATCGGGCTTTTTTCATTGACGCAGTTGGGGATTGACTTTTTCCCGGAAATAGATCTACCGTTCGTCACGATCGTTACGATCTATCCCGGGGCAGGTCCCGAAGAAGTAGAGACCTTGATTACCAAACCGATTGAAGAAGAAGTATCCGCTATTTCCGGTCTCAAAGAGATGGTCTCTGTGGCTCAAGAAGGGATGAGTTTAACTTTTCTCGAATTTGATCTGGGACGCGACGTCGATCTCGCCGCCATCGACGTAAAAGACAAGGTGGACGCCATCCGTGCGGATCTCCCGGAAGACGCTTTCGATCCTGAAATCCAGAAATTCGACATCGGCGCTCTGCCGATTATCAATCTGGCAGTATCCAGTCCCAGACCTTTAGATCAACTGTATATCCTGACAGACGAGGACATCAAGAGACAGTTGAACAGAATTAGCGGCTTGGCAAGCGTCGAAATTATAGGTGGAAAAGAGAGGGAAATCCACGTTGCCGTCGATAGGAGAAAGTTAGAGGCGCGCGGGTTATCCATCCTGCAGGTGGTGCAGGCGTTGTCTCGTGAAAACCTGAACCTGCCTTCCGGGCGCATCACAGCCGACAGGAAGGAATACAATGTACGGGTAAAAGGCGAATTTGACGATCTCGATCAGATCCGTAATCTTTACTTACCCATGGTCAAGGATGACCCGCCAGTGCGTCTCGCAGATATCGCCACCGTGGAAGACACTTTCGCTGAACAGCGCGAACTGGCGCGCATGAACGGGGTATCTTCCATCGGCGTTTCGCTGATTAAGCGCACCGACGCCAACTCGGTGCAAGTCGGCGATCAGGTAATGAAAGAGCTGGAGAAATTAAAGGAATCCCTCCCCGCCGATATAAAGATCGACATTGCCCGCGACATGACGAAGTTCACCAAGGATTCTGTGGCAGACGTTCAGGATAACATAATCATTGGTATTCTGCTGACCGCGCTGGTGTTGTTCCTCTTCCTTCACTCCTGGAAAAGCACGGTAATCGCCGCCATTTCTATGCCGGTGTCGATTATATCCACGTTTACGCTGCTTAATCTGGCGGGTTTCACCTTGAATATGATGTCGCTGATGGCATTGGCGATTTCGGTCGGTATCCTGGTGACTAACTCTATTGTGGTTCTGGAGAACATTCAACGACACATTCAGTTAGGCGGCACCTTGAAGGGAGCCGCCAGTATCGGGACGAAAGAGATAGCAATTGCCGTCGCAGCAGCAACATTGACAAATGTCGTGGTCTTCACGCCCATTGCCTTCATGTCCGGTATTGTCGGGCAGTTTTTCAAACAGTTCGGATTAACGGTGTCATTCGCTACCCTCTTCTCACTGCTGATATCTTTCACGCTGACGCCGATGATGGCATCTTTCAAAATGAGTAAGCTGGTTTACGCTTTAGCCGGACTTATAACCGGTTTGATCGTTTTCTTCACATTGGGACTGCCTTCGCTGGCTGCATTAATTGTGATCCTTCTGCTGATTGTAATTGTAACAAAAACGGGCACATTGAAGCGGTTCTTCACTGCATGGGATAATTTCTACGACGGTATGGCGGTATCATATAAAAATGCGCTGCAGTACGTCATGCATCATCGTTTCCTCTTCTTCGGAAGCGTAGTTTTGATTTTTATCAGCAGTTTCGTAGTAGCTGGGCTATTCATCGGATCGGAATTCTTCCCCAAGACCGACGCGGGTTATTTTTCCGTTTCCATTGAGATGCCTGCCGGCGCGACCATGGCAGAAACAGATAGAGTCCTGAGACGGATCGAAGACGAAGTTGGAGCCGTACCGGAAGTCGAATCCATGTTCAGTCAGGTAGGGACGAACGAATCGGGAGAATTCACCGTTAGCGAAGGCGTGCATCTCGGTGTTGTCGTAGTTCAATTAAAAGACAAGCCGCCGCGTGAAAGATCTACTTTTGAAATAATAGATGAATTACGACCCCATCTGGCAGACATTCCCGCCGCGCAGATTCTCCTTCAGCCGGGACAGATGATGGGAGGAGGCGAAGCCGACCTGGTTATTGAAATCGTCGGACCGGATACGAAAGTGCTGGCTGGGCTGGCGGATCAGATCGTGAACAGCGCATCGTCTATCAGGGGTGTGGTCGATCCGCGCAGTTCCTGGCGAACTGGTAAGCCTGAATTGAAAATCAGCCCGAAGCGGGATATGCTGGCTGATCAAGCTCAAACAGTCGCCGGTGTGGCAATGAGTATGCGCACGATGATCGAAGGGCAGAAAGTGACTAAGTACCGCGAAGGCGACCGGGAATATGACGTCCGCGTCAAACTGCGGGAAGCTGACCTGCAACGACTCGATGAAGTTCAGGATTTCTCTATCCCCATAAAAAACGGCACACAGAAAATCGCTAATATTGCTGACATTGACTATTCAGAAGGTCCGGCTCAGATCATGCGCAAGAATAAACAGCGCATGGTGCAGGTTTCGGCAGAAATCTCAGGGACAACAGTGGGACAGGTGCAAACCCTCCTTCAGACAGACATAGACCTGATGGGCGTGCCTGAAGGATACACTGTTCGTTTCGGCGGGCAGTCTGAGATGATGGCGGAATCGTTTGCTGAAATGGGAAAAGCATTACTGCTGGCGATTATCCTGACATACATGCTGATGGCCGCGATTATGGAATCGTACATCCATCCGCTTACCATCATGATGACACTACCGTTAGGGTTAATCGGCGTGCTATACGCACTGTTCTTAACCGGTAATGCTATCTCCATTATGTCGCTAATGGCGATTATAATGCTGGTGGGCATCGTGGTGAATAACGGAATTCTCTTGATTGATTATACGGAAAATTTACGCAGGAAGAAGCAGTTGTCACTGGTCGATGCCATTCTTGAAGCATGCCCTGTAAGGCTCCGTCCGATCATCATGATCAACTTAGCGACGGCACTGGGTATGCTGCCGCTGGCTTTGGGTATGGGCGCCGGTGGAGAAAGCCGCGCTCCGATGGCAATATCGGCTATCGGTGGATTGATCTCTTCCACTATATTCACCCTCTTTCTGATTCCGGTGCTTTATTATACGTTTGAGAGCTGGAGAGGGGAAAAAGTGTAGGATTCGGGAATTCGGATTAAACCAGGGCGATCCGAAAGGATCGTCCTGAAAACAGATCCCCCCTTACTCCCCCCTTGAAAAAAAAGGGGGCTGTCCCAAAAGCATCTAAATGGTCATTGTCCCAAAGGGATCCCTACGGGGCGAGCGAAGTATAGCAATCTCTTAGTACTTGTAATAAAGGAGATTGCCACGTCATCCGTCGGCTGACGGATTCCTCGCAATGACTTAAATGCTTGGTTTTGGGACAGCCCCCTATGGTAATTGGATTCCCTTTTTCCCCGAAGGTCCGAAGGACTCACCATAGGAGTTCTACGAACCTTCGGAGGATGGCTACGCCACTAGGGAATGACACAACACAAATAACCCTCCTCTGATCCCGTGAACTCCCTCTGATAATTTTACTTGACTTATAACAATAAATTTTGTACATTTAAATTCTGTTTTTCTGCCCGCACAGAAATCATTGCATCTATAGCGAGATTACCCTAATATATGGATACGAAATTATTACACCGAGTGATCGCTGGAGTGGTATTCTTAGCGACCCTCATCGTGTACCTGACCACTGTTGCGCCTACGCTCTCCTTCTGGGATTGCGGTGAATTTATTGCCTGTTCTGTTACGCTGAGCGTTCCCCATCCTCCCGGATCACCGCTCTACCTGCTGCTGGGTAAGCTGTTCAGCATGATCCCCTTCGGCGATATCGGCTGGCGCGTGAACCTGATCAGCGTCCTCGTTTCTGCTTTATCTGTCGTCCTGCTCTATTTGACCATCGTCCGGCTGGTGCGGCAATACCGCGGAGAGGAAAAATCGACTCTGGACGCTATCATTGTATATGGCGGCGGTATGATCGGCGCGCTGGCGTTTGCCTTCACGCACAGCCACTGGTTTAATGCGGTCGAAGCTGAAGTCTATTCTTTCAGCCTCTTTTTCACATCTATCGTTATCTATCTCATCATACGCTGGTCGGATGAAGCCGAAGACCCTGCCAGCGACCGTCTGCTGCTGATTATCGCCTATCTCATGGGATTGGCAATCGGCGTTCACCTGTTGAATATCCTTGCCATCCCGGCAATTGCCCTCGTTATCTATTTCCGTCGATATGAATTCGCCTGGTCATCTTTCCTCATCACGGTGGCTACTACGGTGCTGGCAACCTTCGTGATTTACCCCGGAATCGTTAAGTGGCTGCCGGCAACTTTTGAGACCAATGCTCTCTTCCCGCTGATTATCTTCCTCGCCATTTTCTTCGGAGCGTTCTATGCGTTGAAGAATCATCAACGTATCTTGTCGCTTGCCTTAGTTTCGGTATTTCTCATTATGATGGGTTATTCCACTTACGGAGTAATTTTCATCCGCTCCAATCTAAACCCGCCCATCGATGAGAACAATCCCGACAACATTGAACGCTTCCTCTCCTATCTGAACCGTGAACAGTACGGTGAATTAAGTCTTTTCCCGCGCCGCTGGAACAACGATCCGAACTATTCTTCTGAGAGCGACTTCTTCTGGCGGTATCAGATAAACCATATGTATAACCGCTATTTTTTGTGGCAATTCGTCGGACAGGAAGGCGATTTCCAGGGCGCTAAAGTAGATTATTCAAAGTTCTACGCTCTGCCGCTGTTGTTGGGTCTTTTCGGATTATTTCACCATGTCTCCAGAGACAAAAAACGCACGCTGGTGATCGCCACACTTTTTCTGATGACGAGTTATGCGGTAATTGTATATCTCAATCAGGATAATCCACAGCCGCGCGAGCGCGATTACGCCTATACTGGCAGTTTCTACGCCTTTGCAATATGGATCGGCATCGGAGCTCAGGGGTTATTGGCGCGATGTTCGAAATGGCTCAAAGTAAAGGGCAACCTAACCAACATTGCATTGGTGCTCACGCTGCTCTTCATTGCCGTTCCCTTGAATATGTTTGCCAAAAACTATCGCATGCACAGCCGAGCCGGCAATTATGTAGCGTGGGATTATTCAAAGAATATTTTAGAGACCTGCGAACCAAACGGCATCATCTTCACAAACGGTGATAACGACACCTTCCCGTTATGGTATCTCCAGGAGGTGATGGGGGTACGAAAAGACGTCCGCGTCGCCAATCTCTCACTGCTCAATACCGGCTGGTATATCAAGCAGCTTCGCGATGAGGAACCGAAGGTGCCGATCAGCTTCAGCGACGATTACATCGACCGTTACTTCGACCAGCACGATCTGACCGCTCTTCGAGCCCGCTATTGGCCCAAGAATGATCCCAACAATCCGACCACTATCCGTCTGCAAAAGCCGAACGGCGGTACCATCGAATGGGACGTGCCCGCGACGATGCATCTCCCGACCGGACAGAATGATACCGGCGAACCGAATTTCCTGCGCGTGCAGGATATCATGATCATCGATATCATCCGCGCCAACCGCTGGAAAAAACCGATCTATTTCGCGGTTACCGTCTCTAACAGCAACATGGTTGGTCTGAAAGATTACCTTGCTATGGAAGGGCTGGCGTTTAGACTGGATCCCGACCGAAAACAGAGGATCAATCCTGAAAAGCTGAAAGAGAACCTGCTGGTAAAATACCGGGATTATTACCGCAATATGGATAACCCTGACATCCATTACGACGATAATGTATTCCGTCTTCTGCAGAACTATCGCAGCGCTTTCCTGCAATTAGCAACCTATTATCTGCAGCGAGATGAAGGTGGTTCGGCAATATACGATCATTCCAAGCCCCCTGATGAAGCTTACGCGGATTTTGAGAATTATTCCGACAGAGACAAGGTTCTCTATATCATGGACGCCATGGATACCTATCTCCCTGAGGCGGTCGTACCGATCAGTTCCGAGGAAATAGTCCTGCACATTGGTCAACTGTATTCAGACCTCGGCAGACCTGAAGAACTGGAAACGCGATTGGAGAGGTTAGCCGCCCGATCCAAACAGACCTCGGAAGACTTCTTCAGATATGGAGCGGTTTATCTGCAGTGGCTCGATGATTCCGTTAAGGCAAAAGAGATGTTCGACCGAGTGATAGATATCGACTCCAGTCCTGAGATGAAGTTGGAGTTAGTTTCGGCTTACCGTCAGATGAAGATGGATGATGAAGCCAAAAAGATGCTCGACGAAGTGCGTTCCTCATCAATTTCACCGGAACTTTCTATCCGTTTAGGAACTGCCTACCTGCAGCTTGGCTACCTTATAGAAGCTCAGGGATTGTTTGAGGATATGAACATCAAGCAACCGGGAGATGGTTCTGTGGTCGGTGGTCTGTTGATGGTTTATGAACGGCAGAAAAACTACTACGCGGCGAAAGAGTTGCTGGAAGAATGGCTATCAACCCATCCGAATGACGCACAAGCGCTGGAGCGCCTGCGACATTTCAGCAAACTGGCGCCTCAGGATTCTCTGCCGTGATCCCATCAGGTGCGATAAAACTGAGTATCGTCATCCCTCATCTCAAGGGATTAGAGATATTAAGAGACTGCCTGAACAGCATCTTCAAGTCCACCTATCGCGACTTTGAAGTCATTCTGGTCGATAATGCTTCCAGTGATGGAAGCTGCCAGATGGTAAGCGAGGAATTTCCTCAGGTCAAGCAGATCAATCTCGAAGAGAACAAGGGATACGCTGGCGGGTGTAACGCAGGGATACACGCTTCTTCGGCTGAATATGTGCTGCTACTGAATGACGACACGGTCATCGAGGAAAACGTCCTTGAACTGCTTGTCGCCGCGATGGACAGTGATCAACAGCTTGGAGGCGCTCAACCGAAGCTGCTGAATATCAAAGAACGAGAACAGTTCGATTATTCAGGCGCTTGCGGCGGGTTGATTGACATTTTCGGTTATCCTTTCGCGTTCGGCAGGACATTTATGGCGCTGGAGAAGGACGAAGGACAGTTCGACTCAATTTCCCAGATATTCTGGGCATGCGGAACCTGCGTCATCTTCCGCCGTCAGGCGGTTCTTGAAGCCGGTCTCTTAGATGAAGATTTCTTCGCGCACATGGAAGAGATCGATCTTGCCTGGAGGCTGCAGATTACTGATTATAAGCTGGTCAGGGTTCCTCAGGCGGTGGTGTACCATTATTCAGGACTCACCCTGCCGAACACTGAACGCAGGAAGATGTATCTGAACCATCGCAACAGTATCATCTGCCTGATAAAGAACTATTCGCTCTTACATCTGGTCTGGATTTTGCCGCTAAGAATTGTTCTTGAGTGGGGAACGATTATCCTCTCTTTTCTTCGAGGTGACTTCAGACGCGGACCTGCTGCGCTTCAGGTGCAGCTAATCCTGCCCTTTCTGTTCTATAAAGCCTTTTTAAAGCGGCGAAAT
This sequence comes from candidate division LCP-89 bacterium, assembly GCA_025774555.1. Taxonomy (GTDB): domain Bacteria; phylum Electryoneota; class B3-LCP; order B3-LCP; family B3-LCP; genus JALGVT01. The sequence continues at coordinate 56,714 of JALGVT010000002.1, read as the reverse complement.
GTTACAAGAATCAGGCGCGTGAGTGACCGGGTTATAATGAAAAGGATGTACTGGGGGTCTGTGGTCATTCAGCATTTTTTGTTAAGACGGCGAAAAACCGCGCAAATCTTGCATCGTTATGAACTTTAATTCTGGGTAATGCCCTATACAGGAGGAAAAATGCGCGCATTTACAACGATTATCGGTTTAACTTCCATTCTAACCATCTGCGCAGTATCTCTGGCGGTTGCCGGAGACATCGAGCACCAGTACGGCATCGAATTTCGAGGCGGTTACGGGCTCTACATGAACAACGTCGATCCGGATAGTTACGTGGAAAAGTTTGAGGGTATAACGGCTACCGGCTATTCGCAGAAAGAATTCACAGAATCGACAGGCGCTCTTGCAGGCGGTATTTCATTCCTTTACAAAACAGAGGACTACATCGGCTGGAGTGTCGGTTTCAACGTTTTCGGAACAGACAGCGCCACGGCAACAGCTACCAATCCCGATCCCGCTCTGGGTGACCAGTACGGTCGTGTGTACTTCCAGGCAACGGAGCTCTACTTCGCGGCTCATTACTACTGGAACATCGCATCCAGATTTAACATTCACATTGGCGGCGGACCTGCTTTCTACATGGCATCTTTAGATCTGGAGGCGCTGGGTGGCGCTGACGTACAGTACGGCAACTCGATCTACGGCGCTCATGGTCGTTCATTCGGATTTAAGGGCAGCGCTGGAGCTGAACTCTTCCTCTCGGACGCCATATCCCTGAAAATCGCCGGTGGATTCCGCTATGCGCCGATCGATAGATTCAAGTACTTCATTGAAGTACAGGATTCGGAAGATCCGAATATCGACTATAAAAAAGGCGAGATCGCTTACTGGCCTAACACATACGACTCCTTCGAAGTCGATTTAAGCGGCGTCTTCGTCGAAGTGGGCTTAAGAATCTATTTTGACCCAGTCGCGAACTGGAAATCGAATGACTAAAGCCGGCAATGCGGATTCTTCCTCACGATTTGAGGATATCCCCTGCCCGCTATGTGGATCGCATTCCTACGGAAATTTCATTGAAGTCCGGGATCGGCTGGTAAATCCGGACGTCCGGACTGACATTAAACCGCGGGAGAAGGACTTCAGGATTGTTACCTGCTCCTCCTGCGGTTTTTTATACTTGAATCCTCGACCAGCGCCGGATGAACTGCCCCGTTATTACGATACACAGAACTACGATCCGCACCGTGAGAGCGGAGGTGGGTTCTTGGGCAGCCTGTTTCGTTTTGTAAGACGGTTCACTATTCGCTGGAAAGCGGTAAAAGCAACGGGTGGTAGAAAAGGTGGAATGCTCCTCGACGTCGGCTGCGGCACGGGCGAATTCATGGCGTATATGCAGAAATGCGGCTGGACGGCAACGGGCATAGAATATCAGAGCGACGCGGCAGAAAAAGCCCGATCATGGGGCTGTGAAGTCATCATTGGAGATCCGGCTGACGCTAAATTGGAGGGAAACAAATACGATTTAATTACCTTGTGGCATTCCCTCGAGCATCTGCCCGCGTTGAATGAGGCGGTTGATAATCTCGTGCGGGCTCTTAAGCCGGGTGGCAGTATTGCATTAGCAGTGCCAAACCCGGTTTCACTGGATGCAAAGTTCTATAAAGAACGATGGGTGGCGTGGGACGCGCCCAGACACCTTTACCACTTCAGAAAAAGCGATCTTCAGGCTCTATTCCAACCGAAAGGATTCTCACTCCGTACCGCCTACCCGATGCCGTTTGACCCCTTTTACCATGCCTTACTCTCAGAATTATGCTGGACTTCCGGGCTAAAAAGAACTATATTAGCCTTCAGAGGACTACTTGTCGGTACCGCCTCTTTCATTTTGGGAGGTCGAATTGAAAGCGCTTCATCCGTACTGTATATTTTTGAAGAGTCTTAAGTGGAGGTATTTTGATTTCTATCAAAAGATCAGAATTGCAGCTTTATAAAAGGTTTTCGCTGGCTATACTTTCGATACTGTTAGCAGGGGTTTATTCCAGTTGCTCTTTCAAACCGTCGAATATCGGCGCTGAGAATGAACTTGCTATCTTAATCGACAGTGAACTGCGGGGAAGAATCGAAGCGCCATTGCTTGATACGTTCTGTCCTATAGTTGACACGCCTCAGCCGGAAAGACGCTTCATCCCCATCTTCGGCGGATTTGATGACCTCGAAAGGCTGCAGACTCAGCGGTTTCTTCTCCTCGTTGGAGTTCTCGACGACAGCGGCGCTGTATCGCAGTTGATAACGAACATGCTGTCTCCTGAAATATCGGAAGGAATTGTCCGCGGAGATTACTATATATTTAATAAAAAGAACGAATGGGCTCGCGGACAGCAGATGCTGATTATCGTGACCCCGGACGTCCAGTCACTGGTCGATCGTTTGACTTCCGAATCGGAATCCCTGTTTGATATTTTTAATCAACTTCGCGAAGAACTGGTCTTCGCTAAACTATTCCGAAAATACGAACAGAAAAGTCTCGCTAAGGATATCAGGGAACGATATGGCTTCGATCTGCGTATTCCTCATGACTACGCGCTGGTCAGGGAAGAACCTGAAGCGGGCTGGCTGCGTCTTAAGCGATCTGCGCCGGGCAGGTGGATTACTCTCTACCGTTCACAACCTCTTGAAGAGAATCCGCTCGATTCTGCATGGGTTGTCGATAAATGGTCTGAATTAGCCGCGCAATTCGCCGATCCGGTGCTTTTTAACCCGGATTATTTGATTTTCAATGAGAAGATTATCGCCGGCTATCCTGGTATCGAAATGCGCGGACTCTGGGAAACTATCGGTCCACAGGGAGGCGGGCCCTTCTTCTGTCAGGTTTTCTTCTGCCCTGTAGATCACCGGGTCTATTACCTTGAAGGCGAAGCTTATAATCCAGGTGACGTTAAAGAACCCTACGTAAAACAAATGGAAGTGATCCTTAAAACACTAAGAATCCCAGGCGATGAATCTAATTACTAAATAAAAACTATGACTAATCCAAAAATACTGATCGTTATGGGAAGCAAATCGGATGAAGAGACGCTATCCCACATGAAATCCTATCTCGAGTTTTTCGGGATTGAAGCAGATTGGAAAATCAGTTCGGCGCATCGCAATCCCGACGCTACGGCAGAACTGGCGCGGAACGCCGCCGATGAAGGCTATGCGCTGATTGTGGCAGCCGCGGGAATGGCGGCGCATCTCGCTGGCGCCTGCGCGGCTCACAGCTTACTGCCCGTTATCGCCATTCCGTTGGCGGCTTCACTTAACGGACTGGACGCGCTGCTCTCCAGCGTGCAGATGCCTGCTGGAGTCCCGGTAGGAGTAACCTCCATCGGCAAAGCCGGAGCAATCAACGCAGCCTGCCTCGCGGCGCGTTTTCTGGCAGTCGATAACCCCGCCATTCATGCGAAGTTGGAAGAATTCCGCCGCAAAGGCAGCCGGCTTTAATAGAATGGATACTCGTGTGAAAGGATGAAATGGGTCAGGCAGTTTGGAAAAGTTTTGGAGCCACTATGTTTGCTGACGATGTATTGCAGAAGTTTATTCCGTATTCTGAACGAATCGTCATTACCGGATGCAACGGATTGCTGGGGCAGAAGCTTCACCAGCTCCTTAGTCCGCATAACACAATCATCGGTATTGATCTTCAACCGGATACTCATCTAAAAGGACCTGATTTCCAGTATCATACTCTGGATATTACCGAGGGCAGCGAACTGATCGACGCCATCCTTGAAATTCAGCCCAGGTTTATCGTCAATACGGCTGCTTTGACGGGAGTAGATCTCTGTGAAGAAGAAAAAGATCTCTGCTGGCGTGTCAACGTTCTGGCAGTGGAACACTTGATACGCGCTGCGAATAAAACAGGCGCTTTTCTTGTGCAGGTATCAACGGATTACGTTTTCAACGGTAAGAATCCACCTTACAGCGAATCCGATATAACCAGTCCGCTCGGCTTTTACGGCAAATCAAAGTTAGCCGCGGAAAACTCTCTACGCGGCAGTGACATTGAATATGCCATAGCAAGAACGCAGATACTATACGGCGTGGCGCCTCAGATTCGCCCTAACTTTGTCGATTTCATCAGGAACAAGCTGACGGAAGGCGAAAACCTTTCAATCGTTGACGATCAGATCGGCAATCCAACGCTCGCCGACGATTTAGCGGAAGGTATCTGCCGCATAATCCAGTTACGCAAAAAGGGGATATATCATATTTCCGGCAGCGAATCGATCAGCCGTTATGATTTTGCGAGAAAGATTGCAGTTCAATTCGGTGAAGATCCAGACCGGATCAGCCCGATGAAAACTGCGTCGCTGAATCAGAAAGCGCCCAGACCGGAAGATTCAACTTTCCGTCTGGATAAGATCAATAAGGAAATTGCATTCCATCCCTGTAATATTGTCGATGGTTTGAAAATATATCAGCAGCAACTCGAACAACTTCAGACTGCGCTGGGAGGTGATAATTGATGAATTCCACTGCTAAGGCAGGCAGGGCATTAGTAGTCATTCCAACATACAACGAGATCGAAAATATAGACAAGATCATCTCTGAAGCCCTCAAGCAGGATGACAGACTGGACATTCTGGTCGTGGACGATAATTCTCCAGACGGGACCGCCGAGGCTGTAAAGAAAATGCAGGCAGAAAACGGCAGTAGAATTCATATCCTGGAGCGAGCGGGGAAAATGGGTCTGGGAACCGCTTACGTAGATGGATTTAAGTATGCCTTAGAGAGGGATTATGAGTACATTATAGAGATGGACGCTGATTTCTCTCATGATCCGCAAGTGCTCCCGAAATTCCTCGAAACAATACAGGAGTATGACCTCGTTTTAGGTTCCCGTTACGTCAATGGCGTCAATGTCATTAATTGGCCCTTGAGCAGACTTCTATTATCCTATGGAGCTTCTTTCTATACCAGGATGATCACAGGTCTTCCGGTGAAAGACCCGACAGGCGGCTTTAAATGCTTCCGCAGGAAGGTGCTGGAAACCATAAACCTCGATAAAGTCCATTCCAACGGTTACTCATTCCAGATTGAGATGAGTTTCCGGGTATGGAAGAAGGGTTTTAAGATCAAGGAAATTCCGATCGTATTTACAGATAGAGTGGGCGGCAAATCCAAGATGTCATCGGAGATCGTCCGTGAAGCAATCTGGATGGTCTGGATGCTGAAAATCAAACAGTTATTAGGGATATTATAGATCATGTCCGGGGTCGACATAACCGTTGTCATTGTGAATTACAATGTACGACCCTTTCTGGATCATTGCCTGCAATCGGTCTTTCGCGCCATGAAAAACCTGCAGGTGCAGGTCATTGTTGTGGACAATGCTTCAGCAGACGATTCAGCGGAGATGGTCAGGACTCGCTATCCGCAAGTGACCCTCATTGAAAATATTGAAAACGTTGGCTTTGCAAAAGCCAATAATCAGGCGTTTAAACTGGCGGATGGTGAAGCTGTATTGATCCTGAATCCCGATTCCTTCGTTCAGGAGGATACACTTGAATTGATGTTGGCGCGTTTGAATAAAACCGATGACGTCGGCGCGATTGGACCTAAAATACTGCTGCCGGACGGACGGTTTGAACCTCGCAGCATGCGGGGTTTTCCAACTCCCTGGGCGGCTTTCAGCTATCTTTCGGGGCTCTCTACGCTTTTCCCCAAAAGCTCGTTCTTCAGCCGGTATCTTTTGACATATCTTGATCGCGACAGGGAGCAGGACGTCGATGCGCTCTCAGGATCCTGCATGATGGTGAAGCGTCAGCTTCTGGATGAACTGGGCGGTTTTGACGGCGACTATTTCATGTATGGCGAAGACCTTGATCTCTGCTATCGTATTAAGAGAAAAGGGTATCGGATCATTTACCATCCAGACACGCTTATTGTTCATTTCAAGGGCGAAAGTACTCGCCGATCCGACATCGACCACCGCTTTCATTTCCGGGAAGCGATGCGTCTTTTTGTGGCTAAGAATATGCGAGGCAATGTTTCAAAAATCGCCGCTGGAATCATTGGATTGGGATTCTGGTTTCAGCGTATTGAAGTGAAAATCATCGCTATTCTGGCGTTCGTTGCCATGCCGGTCGTCGATATAGCTCTTTTAAATGTGTATATTTTTCTTGGCAGGTGGATACGGTTCAGCGCGCCAGATTACGATTCCACCATCTGGCTGGTCAATGGGATTTATTCGCTCTTCTACATTATTGGCGGGTTATATTTCGGCATCTACCGAACGAAGAAGTTCTCCGGCAGATTATCCCTGTACACAGCGATGACAGCAGCATTTGGCGCTGCGGCATTCACATATTTCTTCCAGCAGTGGGCGTTCTCGAGGTTTGTGGTCCTCTGGTTCAGCGCTCTAATGATGCTTTCGATGCCTGCCTGGCGAATTCTGCTGCGAGACATTATTCGCAGGAAGCCGTCTAAAAAAGCCCGCAGCATCATCCAGCGCAGAGCTTTGATTATCGGCACCAATGATCTGGGGCGCAGGATCGGTAAACAGCTCGGTGACGATCCTGCAAGTGATACTGAACCGGTGGGATTTATCGATTTGGGCGAGGATTGTATCGGCAAAATTATCGAAGGAATCCCGGTCATAGGGAACGTGCGTGAACTCGACAGGATCATCGAGACGGAAAACGTTCATGAACTGATCTTTTCCACTGAAGATATTCCCTACGAAAATATCATAGAATTAATTCAATCACTGCAAAACCGCCGCCTGAATTTTAAGATAGCGCCTACTCAGAAGCGGCACGGACAGGAAGAATTATCCTTGCTGCATCTACAATTATCTTCAGTTAGTAAGCAGCAGTAATAATCCCATTCCAAAAGGTACGCTATGAATGAACGTTTCGCATTGGATTTCGAGAAACCCATCATAGAGCTGGAAAAAAAGATCGAGGAGATGAAGATAATTTCCGGCAGCAGCGAGATCGAGCTTGAAGATGACATCGCCCGTCTGGAAAAGAAAGCTGACAAGCTCAAGAAAGATATCTATTCTTCTCTGACACGTTGGCAGCGCGCTCAGGTGGCGCGGCATCCGGATCGTCCCTATAGTCTGGATTATATCAACCGAATCATGACAGATTTCGTCGAGTTGCACGGTGATAGAGCCTTTGCCGATGATCCGGCGATTATAGCCGGTTTAGGAAAGATAGAGGACAGACCGGTTGTTCTTGTTGCTCATCAAAAGGGCCGCGGGACCAAGGACAAACTGTACCGGAACTTCGGAATGCCAAACCCTGAAGGTTATCGTAAAGCGAATCGGCTGATGCAGTTGGCGGCACGTTTCGGGCGACCGATTGTTTCGTTGATCGACACACCGGGAGCTTATCCCGGATTGGGAGCTGAAGAGCGCGGTCAAGCTGAAGCGATAGCGGTGAACCTTATGACTATGGCAAAGCTCCCTGTTCCTTTCATCGCCTTCGTCATAGGAGAGGGCGGATCGGGCGGAGCGCTGGCAATTGGGATTGCTGATAGAATATTCATGTTTGAGAATTCGATTTATTCTGTCATCTCGCCCGAGGGCTGTGCGTCAATCCTCTACCGGGACGCAGCTCAGGCGCCAAAAGCTGCCGAAGCGATGAAAATTACCGCCGGGGATCTACACAAACTCGGTCTGGTGGATGAAGTAATCGAAGAACCACTCGGAGGCGCTCACAGGGATCCTGACGCGGCTGCTGAAGCGGTTAAAATGACACTGATCGCCGCTCTGGATGAACTGAAGAATAAACCGCTGGATAGTCTAATTCCCGAGAGGCAGGAAAAATACTTCCGGATCGGTCAATGGGAGCAGGTTAAAACATAAAACTACCAAGTTTCCATTATGCTGAATTAGACGGTTTCGCTGGTTTTGGAAATTGTATATTATCGATTTCATTAAAAGCGGGACTGATGAAAAAGTGCCCGCTTTGTTTATTAAGCCGCCTGCCCTCAAACAATAGATGAAAGAACTTGTCTTTTTCGAGCTTCAGGTCTATCTTTCAGAGACACAGATAATATGATTAATCCCGGGTTATCGGTTAATTTGACCAATTGGCATTCTGAGCGTTTGCGCGTCCGTTATGCTGATACTGATCGGATGGGCGTCGTTTATCACGCCAACTATTTCATCTATTTTGAAGCATGTAGATCTGAACTGATCAGGAGTCTCTGGAAGCCGTATTCGGAACTTGAAAAAGAAGGCTATCTGCTCCTGGTCATCGATGCTGGATGCCGCTATCGCCAAGCCGCAGAATACGATGATATTCTTTTCGTCTATGCAACTATATCTAAATTTACAGACGTCAGGATCAGATTTGAATACAGGATAATTCGCGATAGTGATCAAGCGCTAATTGTCGAAGGTTACACGGAACATTGCTTCGCCGATAAAAAGGGCAAGCCATGCCGTATGCCCCCTGAACTGAAAGAGATACTAACTGAGAAATACCAGAATGATGCATGAGACCGCTACACAATCAGCCAAGTCAATTGGTTATGCCCACAGAGAAATCGGAAGGCTGCATATTTTAATAGTCGATGATGAAAAGTACATCTGCCAGTTATTAGCAGAACTACTTGGGCAGAACTCTCATCATTGCGACACAGCGTCAAATGGCAGGGAAGCGCTTGAACTGATTGAGCAGAAACATTACGACATCGTGATTACAGACGTCAAAATGCCGTTAATGGACGGTTTTGCACTACTGAAGAATGTCAAACAAGGGTTTCCCGATATAGCCATCGTAGTCATGACTGCCTTCGGTCAGGAATATTCCGTGCGTGAGGCGCTTGTTCTGGGTGCGGAGGAATACCTTCCAAAACCTTTTCACGCTGATGAAGCCTTGAATGTCATTGAGCGGGCTTATTGGCGTAATCATGCAAAGCGTTCCGCTTAACAATCCAGAGCTTACTGATTCGTCGGATATCGATAGAAAAAACGGGACTTGCTCAATCCCGTTATTTTTCGAGGATGAGCGTAACCGGTCCATCATTGACCAATTCCACTTCCATATGAGCCCCGAATTTTCCGATTTTCACTGAAACTCCCTCTTGACGCAGGAATTCAACGAATCGGATAAACAGCGGCTCAGCAGTTTCAGGACGTCCCGCTTTCGTATATGATGGTCTTTTCCCCTTCTGACAATCCCCCAGCAGTGTGAACTGTGAAACGGCTAATATCTCTCCTCCAATGTCCATTAATGACCAATTCATTTTCCCCTCGTTGTCTTCATGTACCCGGAGTCCGGCTGTCTTCTTTGCCATCCAGCGCAGAGTATCGCTGTCATCGCCCTCGGCGATGCCAACAAGTAGAAGCGCGCCTCTATTTATCTGACTGATTATATCGGTTCCGACTCGTACTACAGCTCTCGATACTCTCTGATAGACTACTACCATCAAAAACTCCTTATTAAGTCTGCTCTTCTGCAAGATAATATAAACTCAAACCGGCAAATTATTCACTAAAAACCTTCCAATGTGACGTAGGGCACAAATTATCTGTAAAAGTTCTTTAAATTACATCTCAAAAGCGGCAGGAATAGACCGTTTGTAGCCAATTATCACTGTCAATAAAAAAATTTGTTTGTTTTTTGAAAAAAAGACTTGACTCCTTATAGAGGATTGACTATATTAGTGGTCAGGAAACCAGCGAGGGACTCCCTCGTTGCGTGGCTATTTACGCGAAATTTCAGCATTCACAAGACTTGCTCATAACCTGGGAGGGTTAAAGATGAGACTGTTACGTATTTTTTCACTACTAAGCATCCTGTTGATTTTCGGAGTTAACGTCGGTTTCGGGACAATAATAGCTGTCCCCGGCGATTACACCACGATCCAGGAAGCTATCGACGCTGCCGTTGATTCAGATACGGTTTTAGTCGATCCTTGCGTCTATGACGAATCTATCGATTTCCTCGGTAAGGATATCGTCGTTACCAGCCAGTACATCTTCACAGAAGACTCCACTGATATTGTCAACACCATAATCGATGGAACGGACCGCGGCGCAGTCGTTAACATGACTTCGGGTGAAACCGAAGCAGCAGTACTCATGGGGTTCACACTCAGGAACGGAAATGGCGCCGAATACGTCACACCTTATGGGACATTCGAAGTTGGCGGTGGAGTTTACCTGATGGGCAGTTCGCCCACCATTCAGTACAATGTGCTTATTTACAACATAGCCCATGACGGCGGCGCTGGGCTATTCACCGATGGTGGTGATCCGATCATCCAGTATAACGTCTTCCAGCATAATTCCTGCATTACTGTAGGATGCGGAGCGGGGATGTTGATAAAGAACTGCGATAACGGGTATATCGGGTATAATTACATCCAATTCAACATGGCACGCCATGCCGGCGGAATCGCTCTCAAAAACGCGCATCCTGAAATAACCAGAAACGTCATCTCTAATAATGCTGCGGTCACACAGGGAGGCGGAATATGGATGTATGACGGTTCAAGCCCGTCAATCATCAACAACACCATTTCAGACAATGACGCCCCCACCGGAACTGGCGGCGGTGTGCTGGTATCTGAAGGCGCTGCACCGGAATTTATGAACAACATAATTTCTTTCACGGAATGCGGCGGTGGGTTTGTCGTAGTCGGAATTGCCAATCCTGTGTTATCCTACAATCTCTTCTACGATAACATCGGTGGAGATTATATCAACTGCCCGCCCGGCCTGGGAGATCAAACTGGCGATCCTGCCTATGTTGACGGGGATCCTTTTGATTTTCACCTAACGGCAGCTTCAGCGGCAATTGACATGGGTAATCCCGATCCGATTTACAACGATCCAGACAACACCCGCAACGACGCCGGAGCATTCTACTACGATCAGGGTCCCCCTTGGCCCGTATTGCTGTCCAGTTTCAGCGGCAACGCCACATCGGAAGGCATTGTCATCACCTGGTCAACGGCAACTGAAATCAATTGCTATGGATGGTATGTCGAACGCAGCCTGAATGACGGGAATTTTGAAGCAGTCAGTCCGTTCATTGAAGGATATGGTAACTCCTCAGTAAATCGCGATTACCGCTACGTGGATGGCACAATCCAGTGTGGTAATACCTACGATTACAGACTGAAGCAGATCGACGTTGGCGGAGCAGTCACGTATTCTGACCTTATCACTGTTACTGTCGTAGCAGCATCCGCTTCGGAATTCACACTGCACCAGAACTATCCAAATCCGTTTAATCCAGAAACGGCAATTTCATACACACTGCCTAATGCTGCTCACGTCCGTGTAGCTATCTATGATGCCACTGGCAGATTTGTGGAAGAGTTGGTTAATCTTCAGCAGGTAACTGGATTGCACTCCATCAACTGGAATGCTCAAAACCTGCCGAGCGGAAGCTACATCTGCCTGTTCGAGGCTGATGGACAACGCTTCTCACAGATGTTGACTTTAGTAAAGTAGTACACATAATACCCTCCCTAAGTAAGCAAAAGGCTCGCCAGATTGGCGAGCCTTTTGTATCTCTTTCTACTCTTCTGCAGTTCGTATTACATCCACTGCAACCAGGGTGGCAGATTAATTAATAAGGCTCGCAGTTAAGCGAGCCCTATCTATTATCCTGTATTGGTGATGATTGCAGCTACACAGACCTCGGCGTGTAACCAGCGCGTTTTAATTCATTCATCAATTCCCGCAGATCAGCATCGTGCCGCAGGAGGACCTTCCTCCCACTGGATCGTTCACTTATAAAGGGCAGGAACTGCTTCTGCACCATGATTTCATCCAGCACATTATGATTGTGTACTTCCAGCCGCGCGGGTTCACCACCGATCAGGATGTGACCAGCTTTCTCGCTGACCTCTTCCAACAGATGCGGTACGTTAGGCGGCAATCCTCCCTGTACATGCTGACTCAAGAAGTCCTGCATCTCTCTGATTGAGAGGTTTTCATTCAATCCACGGCGGATAGATGCGCGGTTGAGTATAATTCTACCCTTCTGGTCATCAGTGAACCTTGACAGGTACAACTGTTTTTCGATGGGGAAACCCAAAGGAATATGTATCTCGAGGTTGGGAGGCATCGTGATCATGCCCGTTTCACTGGTTGGCGTGAAAGGTGACGGTTGAGTCCCTGCGCTGAGCAGCCATGATCCAATTTCAGTTAAACGGAACAGGTTTATTCTCTGTGATGGAACTGTTGTGATATCAACCACTCCGATCCAGTTTAGTGATCTTTCGAGATTAGATTTAATAAACCGGAATTTCTCTTTCATTGGATCATTGGAAACAACCGGCGCTTCACCTGAACGGAAAGCCATCTCACGGTCGCATAGCTGTTCGAAGAAATCTACTGTTTCTATCCATTGACCAACAGGACAGTCTTGTATCAATCTTAGAACAGCGCGTCTAAGAGCAAATATCTGCTGCAAGTCTCCTTTTTGCAGCACACCCTGCAACGGGCTGGAGTCTCGGTCATTCCATGATCCATTATTCCTGTAAAACGCCCAAAAATCCCGGTAGAACGCTTCCTCGTCCTGAATGGGCAGAATCTGTTTGATGTCAATCTTCCAACGCTCCCCCTCAGGATAGAGAATATTCCGCTGATAAGCATATAGAAACAGAAAATCGAGGTAGAGGTAGGAGTCGTTTAACTGTCCTTCCAGGCGATCTAGGATTCGCTTGAGATTCTTCTTATGCATGCCCCCTTTGCGAATAACGCCGACCTCACAGCGAATCAGGTGATTCAGCAATTGCTGAAAATCGATCCAGAGCGTCGGACGTTCCTTCCCGCGAGTACCCAGAGCAAAGTCTTCATCGGGCGGCTTGAAAACAGGAATAGGAGGACATACTTCGTTATATTTCGTTTTAAAATTTACGCTGATCAGCTGGTTAATTTCGCGTGGGAGGCGATAGACAGCCTGCTTGATTTTTTTACGGACTCCCTGGATCTCTCGGATATGTATATCAAGTAAGCCCAGCTTATCCCGCAGATTGTCGAGATTGACTTTCAGTTTATTTTCCGGCTCTTTATTAATGAAGAGAGAATACTCATAAAGGAGTTCTTCGGGAGTCAATCCATCTGGATGAAGCGACAATATCTTAAGCAGTTTCCTTTCGCTGACGTCGAGGGAATCAAAAAAGCGACGTAGTTTGGAAGGATTGCGTATCTCAGCTTTTAACCAGGTTAACGTATTACGCTGCCTGGATAAATTCTTGGCATCTCCACCAAACGTTGTGGCGAGGTTGTTTGACTGCTCCTTAGACCGTTGCAGCAGAAGCATCCCTAATTTGCCTTCCATGAAAGATGGAAGCGGAAGCTTGTCCATACTTGATTCGAGGACAAAAAGCTTGGCGGTGCGATCGTTCTTGGCAGCGGTCCGGCATTCCCAGATTAAGCCGCGAATACGCAACGGCTCAAGGATTGAAGCTATATCCTCATCTTCACTATGCGGGAAATTATCGTATAGTTCTTCAACTGTGAGGAAACCCCCTTCTGACTTCATATAGCAGAGTAGATCATAGTTCCTTTTGGGAAGACGATCGAGCACACGGCTCGCTATTTCCGGTGTACTCATAGCTTCCTTTAACTTCGTTTGCAGTTCATCAAAAGGCAAGATCATGGCATCGTGTGACCCAATCCAATAAGCGCCCATTAGCCGCATGACGTCTTCATCGAGCCCGGATAGTCCATCCTCTAACGCATTAAAATGAACCTTCTTAAAGATAAGATAGAATCCTGTGTTCTTTTTTGTGGTGACCTTATTATTCATGAGTTATATATTTGATTATTTTTGTGTTAACCTTTTTTTTCTCTAACGATCTAATTGCCTGCGACAGCAGATATTAAAATAGATTGCAGGGGAAATGTCCGAATTCAGGTATCAGGAAATGCTATCGGGGATAGGTGTTACCCATAAATGTCTCTGTCGCGGACCATCGAATTCGGCGAAGAAAACCGATTGCCAGGTGCCCATTTTCAGCCGCCCTTTGACGACCGGCACACAAACTGAACTTCCAACGAGTGAAGCCTTTATATGTGCGGCAGAGTTACCCTCCAGGTGAAGATAGCCATCCGAAAATGGTACCTTTCTCTCAAGAGAAGATAACAAGTCCTGTCCAACAGCGGGATCTGCATTCTCGTTGATGAGAATACCAGCGGTTGTATGAGGAATAAATGCGATGATTATACCATCTTTAAAACCGCTCTTGTCAACCGCTTCCTGAAGATAGGAATCAACAGATAACAATTCACACCGTTTGTTTGTATTTATATTGAATTCGTACAATTTAGCAATACTCTCAAAGTAAAAAAAAAATCCAATCGGCCCGAAAGGAATTTCTACATTCACATGGCCGCGATTGCCAGCATCCCCTCCCAAGAATGGGCTGCTTATGCAAGTCGCACAGCGGTTTATATTATAATAAAAAAAAAGGCAAAAGTCAAGTGCTTAAGCCAAATTAGGGAAAATAATTCTAATACCTTATTATCAAAGAAATATTCGCCATAAAAAGCGATTATTGCCTGTGTCAATTGTATAATTTCTACAAAATCTTAACCGAAATCGGTGTATGTTCTAATATGTTATACCCAATTTCTAAACATAAAACGCTGTTCCTTATAATTAACTGTAATCTCCAATGCGCTGCCGTACCGCTTCGAAGAAGCAGACTGCGGCGGCGGCAGAGGCATTCAGTGAAGCGATTCTGCCCTTCAGAGGGATAGATACGAGTTCCGTGCAGCGGCGTTTGATTCCGGGTCGCAGCCCCTTTCCTTCCGATCCGATTACCAATACTATAGAACCTCTCAGGTCAGTTTGAAATATTGATTGAGCGCCTTCCTGATCCGCTCCTATAATTTGAAAATTCAGTTCCGACAATGTATCGAGAGCATGCGCTAAATTCCCGATGCGGCATATCGGCAGGTGCAGAGCCGCGCCCGCAGAACGGCGAATCGATGCTGCGGTAATGGCTGCAGAATGATGAAAGGGAAGAATAACGCCGGAAATTCCGGCGCACTCGGCAGATCGAAGGATAGCGCCAAGATTGCCGACGTCCTGGATCTGATCCAGTGCAACGAGAATAGGATCGGGCAACTCCCGGATTATTTCAAGAAGTGTATTCAGATCAACATAGTGAAATTCGCGTATAAAAGCGATATAACCCTGGTGCGGAAGGTTCTCAGACAATTGATCGAGTTCCGCT
This sequence comes from candidate division LCP-89 bacterium, assembly GCA_025774555.1. Classification (GTDB taxonomy): domain Bacteria; phylum Electryoneota; class B3-LCP; order B3-LCP; family B3-LCP; genus JALGVT01. The sequence continues at coordinate 41,531 of JALGVT010000002.1, read as the reverse complement.
TTTTCACGCTCTTCAACCTTCCAACCAGCGGCTATACAGCGGTTTAGAAGTGGTTCTTTTCCGCGCTGGTGTTTCTTACGCGTAACAACAAGCAGCTCAGGAACGACCTGCTTCTGCAGTAATTCCTCAACAGGACGTCTGCCCGGAACGGGAATTAGATCGTTTCCTCTGTCGGCGTAACGTTTCTTTGGTTTGCCCTTTTTGAAGCGAGCCCTTGACTGCTGCTTATCAGGTCTGGTTTTTTCTTTAGAACTCAATCGTTATTACTTTTTATTATCTGTCTCAACCTTTTTCACCGTCTTTAGCCCCAGTTCCGCCCATTGGTCCTCCGTTGTGAACGCCGGGGAGCCGTCCATCAGCGAAATAGCGGTTGTGGTTTTCGGAAACGCTATGATTTCTCTGATGGAATCGACACCTGCAAAAATCATTACCATACGATCCAAACCGAATGCGATCCCACCGTGAGGCGGAGCGCCCAGTTCCAACGCATCTAACAGGAATCCGAACCTTTCGTCAGCTTCTTGTTCATCAAAGCCGAGGAGTTCAAACACGCGGCGCTGGATGTCACGCTGGTGAATACGAATTGAACCACCCGCAATTTCGCTTCCGTTAAGGACGAGATCGTAGCCGCGCGAACGGATCTTCGATGGATCATCGGCGAAATTCTCCATATCTTCGATAACGGGCGCGGTGAAGGGGTGGTGAGCCGCCTGATACCTCTGCATCTCTTCATTGAATTCAAACATGGGAAAATCTGTTATCCAGCAATGCGAATAGACGGATTCATCGATCAGGTTCAGCTCCTTGCCTGTCCACTCACGAACAGCTCCCAGACCAAAGGCAACATGATTAGTATTTGTATGAGCGGCAACAGCGATGAGATCATCATCCTCAGCGCCGGTAACCTCAAAGACGTTTTTCATCTGCTCGTCAGTCAGGAATTTAGCCGCAGTTGACTTGATGCCCTCTTCGTTGTGCCAGAAATATACCAATCCTCCCAGACCGAATTTCTTAGCTCTTTCGATTAATCCATCCTTCTGTCTGCGGGAATAACCGCCACAGCCGGGAAGTTTTATCCCGCGAATGGCGCCGCCTGAATCGATAACTGAAGAAAATACCTTGAATTCGGTTCCTTGAAAAACGTCCGTTATATCGACAATTTCAAGCGGGATACGCAGATCGGGTTTATCGCTTCCATAGCGCAGCATGGCTTCCGCGTATGGTATCTTTGGAAAAGGCGTGCTGATCTTCACTTCCAAAACTTCATCGAAAAGCTGAACCATTAATCCCTCGACGATCTCCTGAACCTCCTCTTCATCAGTAAAAGAAAGTTCCACGTCGATCTGCGTGAATTCCGGCTGACGGTCAGAGCGAAGATCTTCATCCCGGAAGCACTTGACGATCTGGAAATAACGGTCGAAACCGGCTATCATCAGAATCTGCTTGTAGATCTGCGGTGATTGAGGCAAGGCATAAGCACGCCCCTTGTGAAGTCGGGACGGCACCAGGTAATCGCGGGCGCCTTCCGGCGTAGGCTTGACCAGAAACGGCGTCTCAATCTCGCAGAAACCGTTCTCATCGAAGTACCTGCGAATGGATTGATACATCTTATGGCGTAAGCGAAAATTATGCTGCATTTTATCTGTGCGCAAGTGCAGCATCCGGTGCTTCAAGCGCAAATCTTCCTGGACGCCTTCAGCTTCTTCGGGCAAGAAGGGAGGGACTTTCGACCCGGACAGGAGTTCTATGCTGTCCGCCAGAATCTCAATCTCACCGGTAGGCATGTCCGGATTAACGTTCCCTTCGGGACGAAGGCGCGCTGTTCCGGTCACCTTCAGCACGTCTTCGTGATGCAGTCCCCGGATCATGGCGCACATGTCTTCATTATCCGGATCCGGCGTAATCTGCACCAGTCCGGTATGATCACGTAGCGTAAAGAAGGAGAGTCCGCCGAGATCCCGTACATGGTGTACCCAGCCGCAGAATGTCAGTTTTTTACCGTCGTAAGCTTTATTCGGTGCGCCGCAGTAGGTTCTATTTTTCATGGTCGCCTGTTGATTGCTTGTGCATAATACAGTATGGTTCACTAATATAAGGAAAGAGCGCCCGATTTTCAAGCGGTTTTAGTGAACGGTTTTATTGGCAGCCAAAGCTGTAACTCATGATTGTACTGATCATATCAACCTCCCGCGGGTTTGAAACCCGCGGGAGGTTAAATTCAAGTCAACTGTGGGTTATTAATAATTACCTATGTTGCGTGTTGTCGGGTCTCCGCACCCGACAATTTACAACTCAGGCAGTTCTTCGTGGCGTCAGACATCCTCCTCTGATGCTTTTTAATACAATCTGCACTATCTGTGTAATTTCCCGTTGTGTCAGGTCTTATTCGTTGCGTCGGGTATTGAACGAAGTGGAGACCTGATGCCTCTATAACAGCAGGCGGGGGAAGCACCCCCACCCTACGGGTTATTCATTGTTGTCGCGCGACGAAGACAGGCAGGAATGCCTGTCCTCCCCAATAGCAGAAAAAGCCATCTGGAGGGAACTCCCGACGACACAGGGCAATTCATAATCGGGGTCGCCCCTGACCCCGATATCAGCGCGTTTGTCATTCCTTAGATGTTGCCGTCTGGTCCTTAGCGTAGCGGAGACCTGACGCAACATCGAAATTCCCGACAGAACAAAAAACAGGTAAATATCTCACCTGACTTGATCCCCATCACAAAAAGCTGTACATAGTTGTTGATATTTTATACGATCTTGAATATATTGTAATATACCTTATAATAGCAACCTCAGGAGGGATAAAATGAAGCTGGGTAAGATTTTCATCGCGCTGGCATTGATTCTGATGCTTTCTTCCAGCGCGTTCAGCTATACGATATCCGGGAATATCGATGGCGCGGTCTGGTTTGGAGGAATCACCTATGTGTATGCGATTCCATTGGATATCACCAATCTGAATCTGTATTTCGGGTTGGCGCTTCTGGGCGCTGGACCTTATATTGTCCTCGATGTTCCTGAAGGTAACTACATCCTGATCGCCTTCCAGGATCAGGACGGCAATCTGATCCCCTCCGTTGATGATCTGATGGGATTTTACGGTGAAGGATTCCCTGAAGTTCTAGAGGTGACCGGCAATGTCAGTAATTTGGATATCGAGGTTGCGCCGCTGCCATTTTCAACCATCACCGGTCTGCTATCCTGTCCGGCAGGATATACGGCGCCGACCTATATCCTGGCAGCCACCGATCCTGAGTTCAACGATATTGCGCATTTCAGTATCCCGCTGACCTTGGACGGCAACGCGGAATATACACTGTTCGTCGATCCGGGGCAGTACTATGTTATGGCATACCTGGACGCGGACTTTAACTTCAACCCCAGCGCAGACGACCCGCAGACTTACTACGGCGCTCCGGGAACTCCGGCGCTGGTCAACGTCTCCAGCAGCCCCGCAGAAAACATCGACCTGCCAATGACTGTAGCTGGCAGCGGCGCAGTCAGTATTGACCTGACATACGTCTTCGGTTCTCCCGTTCCAGCAGGTGGCGGAAATCTCATCTTCGATGTCTTTGTGGAAAGTCAGGAACTGAGCCCTGTGAACTTTGATGGTTGGCTGGAGATCGCCTATGAAGGTGGAACTCCTACCACGGTTGCGAACCGTTACTTTGCTGACTTCCAGTCCGGCTGGACTATCAACCGTCCGGATATGTTCTACCCCATTTCTACTTCGTATGCTGCAGGAAATTACACCTTCGCCGGAAAAGTCGGCGAACACCCGGATCTCGCCTGGGATGAGAGCAGCTTCCCGTTCGTAAAAGAGGGCACGGATAATGTCGTAGGATTTATCCCTTATCTTCCTGATGTTGAATTCCCGAACCCGTTTGATGAGATCAGCAAGGGCGAGGGCTTAGCAGGGCGAGGAGACCTCGCCCCTACGGAGTTTGTTCTGTTGAGCGCTTATCCCAATCCGTTCAATCCCTCCACAGCTATCAGCTATCAGCTCTCAGCTCTCAGCTTTGTGAGCCTTGCGGTTTACGACGTCTCAGGACGACAAGTTGCAGAACTGATCAACGGCTGGAGAGATGTGGGAGTGCATGAGGTAACGTTTGATGCTTCGAACCTGGCTTCCGGTATCTACTTCTACCGCATCGAAGCAGGAGATTTCACAGCGGTCAGGAAAATGGTATTGATGAAATAGCTTAAAACTTAAAAGCTGAAAGGCGCTTCCGTGAGGAGGCGCTTTTTTTCTCTTCGGATGGTCTCCGCTGCGCTCAGGACCTGGCGCAACGGGTAAAATTGAAAGGCGAATGCAGGTTTCTTTCAAATTAAGACTGTTGAAAAAACAGCATTGTGAGTATCAACTTGTCACTCCCATAGTAGGCATGAGTCCAGAGTAACCAATCACGTAACCGGATTCTCCATAGTAGTCCTTCGGACCTGCCTGCGCAGGAATGACAAAATAGGTATACTCCAACAGTCTCAAATTAAAACCTCCGAACCGGTTGCTTATCATTTCTTAAAATCTTATATTATATGTGAGTAATCAAACATGAACTGGCAGGCAAGACCTGGGAGGAATAACCTTGGCAAACAAAGTTTCTGCATGGCGGCAGATACGGGGATTAAAACCCAATTTCTGGATCGTGAACTGGATGGAAGCCAACGAAAGATTGGCATTCTTCGGGATACGGGCGATTTTACCGCTATATATGGTGTATGCCGTCGCAGAAGGCGGTCTGGGACTATCTTATGGTGAAAAAGGCGCTATCTACGCCGTCTGGGCGATTGTGCAGTGTTTGGTCCCGATGCTATCGGGCGGCTTCACGGATCAATACGGTTATAAGAAGAGCCTTTACATTGCCTATGCGATTAACTTCTGCGGCTACATAATGTTCGCCGTGGCGTCGGGATTCTGGACGACCCTGGCTGCGGCGTGTATGATAGGTCTGGGAACCGCAATATTCAAACCGCCAGTAGCCGGTACGGTTGCTAAAGCATCAACCAAGGAGAACTCATCAATCGCCTGGGGGTTTTTCTACTGGATGGTCAATGTCGGAGGATTCCTGGCTCCGTTCATGGCAGCTATCATCCGCGGTGAAACGAACTTCCAGCTGGTCTTTTATTGCGCGGCAGGCGTTACCCTGTTCAACTATATCCCCACCATATTCTTCTACCGAGAACCTGAGCAGGAAGGCGAAGTTAAGATTCGATCTGTAGGCGAGACCATTGCAGAGACTCTGAACACGCTGAAGGACAAAAACTTTATCGTCTTTCTGGCAATATTCAGCGGCTTTTGGTTCATGTTCATGCAGCTCTGGGATCTATTGCCAAACTTCATTGACGAATGGGTCTTCTCCAGAGATATTGCTCCTTTCTTCGCGGCGATCAATGAAAATACTGTTCTGGCGAGTGGCAACGTGAAACCAGAGATGCTGATCAACATCGACAGCTTTGCCATCATCGCACTGATGCTGCCAATGGCGTGGTTGACCGGCAAATTCCACCCCATGATCGCGCTTATCGGCGGTATGGTGCTTTCAGTTGTCGCGTTTGTAGCTGCAGGCGCAACCAATGTCGGTTTGTTCTGCGCACTCGCGATCTTCATTTTTGCCATTGGAGAGATGTGGTGCAGCCCGAAGTTCTCAGAGTATATTGGATTGACGGCTCCACCCGAAAAGAAGGCGACCTACATGGGATATTCCAATATACCGTTCGCGGTGGGTTGGGGTGTGGGTAATGCTATATCCGGTGCGCTTTATGCTAAACTTGGCAGCAAGATAAATTTCGCCAGACAGTATCTGGTGGATCACCTGGGAATGAGTCAGACGGCTGCTGATGCTGTGCCTCAGGAGAACGTCATGACCACGATGGCTTCCATGATGAATAATGGCAGCGGAGCATCGGTCGATGACGCCACGCGTGTACTCTGGGAATTGCACGATCCGTGGATAGTATGGGTGATCCTGGGCACTATCGGGACTGTTTCTACAGTGGCTATGGTTGGTTACTACTTCAAGACTAAGCATACCGGGATATCGTCGAATCCTAATAATGGGTGATACAGATTAATTTCCTGATCGAAAAGGGCGGCTCATTGAGCCGTCCTTTTTTTACGGACACGGACTCCGCTTTTAGTGCTATTCTCAACTATATGTACGGTTGTGCGCCTTAGTGTGATATTTATGCGTTATCTGTCTTATTAGGCTTCATGCACTACTTTTCGCCTTAATTTTTCTTGATTTCACGTCCTTTTTCACTTACATTGATTTTTCATACCGTCTGTTACAAACGAAACTGATTCGTCTCTCATGATTATTTCAGAGATATTTTGTAAATTTTCCGATAGAGCATATGACCATTATCGACAACCTCAAAGCTGAACCGAGACTTAATCAAGTGTACGGCAGGATGGGTTTCAAACCCGGCAGGCATGAGATACCAGAATCAATGCAGGAGATGGTGGACGAAGTGATCGAACTCGGAAAGAAGCTCGTCGCACCGGCTGCTTGCTATACGCACCTGTCCATCATGACGAAAGCTCCCAGCCGTATCGAAGTTGCTGATGCCTTCGTCATCGAGAGCGAGAAGGTTTTCAAATGGATTGAAGGGTGTGCCGGGATATATCTGGCAGCCATAACGCTAGGACCGGGCATTGACGGTAAAGTGGCAGAGTTTTCTGGTTCCCGTGATGTAACGAGAGCTTTTTTGCTCAATGCTTATGGAGCGGAGGCGGCTGAGGCTTTGATGGTAGAGCTGAATAATCATATCATCATGGAAGCTGAAACAAAGGGATGGACGACCACCAAGCGGTACAGTCCCGGATACGGGGACTGGAGTATCGATGGGCAGCGAGGTCTGTTTGCCGTGTTAAACGCGAGTGAAATCGGGATTCGATTAACCGATACATGTATTATGATTCCAGAAAAATCGATATCCGCGATTATCGGAACAAAATAGTTATCGAGATTCTAAATAAGTGATCACCAGGCAGGAATTCAAAGATAGAGCTTACCGCGAAATCATTCTCCTCGACGGGGGGATGGGCACGCTTTTGCAAAGCCGCGGCTTAGGCATCGGTCAAGCGCCGGAAGAATTCAACCTGAATCGAGCTGAGGTGGTGGAACAGTCTCACCGTGATTTCGTCGAAGCGGGTGCGCAGGTGATTCTGACCAATACTTTTGGCGGTAGCCGTATCAAGCTGGATGAATACCGGTTGGGGAATAAAGCGCGCGAAATCAATATGAACGCGGTAAAACTGGCGCTCAAAGCCACTAACGGCACAGGCGTCTGGGTTGCCGGGAGTATCGGTCCTTGCGGTAAGTATTTAAAACCGGTTGGCAAGCTGGATTTCGCGCCCGCGTATCATACCTTCGCTGAACAGGTGCGCTATTTAGCCAATGCCGACGTGGATCTGATTATCATCGAGACCATGTCGGATATCCGTGAAGCGCGCGCTGCCATGATGGCTGCCCGGCACAATTTCGATGGTCCCATCATCGCTCAGATGACTTTCGCCGATGGTAGAAACACTATTACCGGCACCGATCCCCTGACCGCGCTGACAGTCTTTGAGGCGCTGGAAGCAGACGCTGTTGGAATAAACTGCTCCACCGGTCCTGAAGAGATCTACGATGCAATTAAGGGGATACTTACCAAAACAATTCTACCGCTTTCGGTCGAACCGAATGCGGGTATGCCGCGCATTAAAGAGGGTCGCACCTGTTTTCCCGCCAGCCCTGAGCATCTCGCTGAATATGCCCGAAAATTTGCTGAAGCAGGTGTGAATCTGATCGGCGCCTGCTGCGGCGCAGGACCGAGGCATATCCGCGCTATGGCTGAGGCGATCAAGGGAATAAAACCAGTAATGCGTGAACGCGACTGTTGCAGATCGCGGCTGGCGTCCCGCGGCAGGACAATAGAAATATGCGACGATCTTCCCGTCCGGATGATTGGTGAACGAATCAATCCAACAGGAAGGAAAAAGCTGCGGCAGGAACTGAAAGACGGTAAATTCCATTTAGTCAGGCGGGAAGCTATCGAACAGGTCAAGGCAGGCGCAGACATATTGGACGTGAACGTCGGCGTTGCCGGCATAGATGAGCCGGAGACCATGCGGATGGCGATCCAGGTCGTGCAGAAGGCGGTCGATGCGCCTATCTCCATAGATTCCGCCAATCCCGATGCCCTGCAAGCAGCGCTGGAGGAGATTGAGGGTAAGCCTTTGATCAACTCAGTGACAGCGGAAGACGCCAAACTCGACCGTGTATTACCTATGGCAAAGCACTTCGGCGCATCTATATTAGGATTGACCTTAGATGAAAACGGCATCCCTTCGACCGTTGAGGAGAGGCTGGAACTCGCCAGAAAAATCGTGAATCGTGGATTAGAGATAGGACTGCGGCATGAAGATATCTTCATCGATCCGCTGACTCTTGCCGTGGGAGCTGAACCGGATAAATCACTGCAATCGTTGACAGTGCTGAGGCTGATAAAGGAACAGCTTGGCGTAACCACGGTGATGGGGGTGTCGAATGTCTCCTTCGGATTGCCGAACCGCGCTTTGATCAACCGCACCTTTCTTTCCATGGCACTGCATAACGGTTTAGATCTGCCGATTGTCAACCCCTTCAGTGAATCCGCCCGCCAAACAATCGACACGGCAAACATCCTGCTTAATCGAGACAAGGGCGCCAGGGTGTTTATTGAAGCATACGGTGGCGTTGAAGATGAAAGGGCAGTGGCTGAAGCGGATACGCGACCCATTGAAGAAAAATTGTTCGATACTATCCTTTATGGCAATCGCGAGGTGATTATCCAGCGGATCGAAGAGGCGCTGGACGCTGGATGGGATGCTCTGGGATTAAACGAGAAGGTATTGATTCCAGCTCTACAGGAGGTCGGCAAGCGGTATAACTCACGGGAATTCTTCCTGCCACAGGTAATCCTTGCCGCCGAGACCATGCAGGATGCGTTCAGGAGATTAAAGGAACTCTTCCCGACCACTGAAGCGGAGAATCGCGGAACAATCGTTCTGGCGACTGTCAAGGGCGACGTCCACGATATCGGCAAGAACATCGTCTCCACCGTGTTGCAGAATTACGGTTATAAAGTCATAGATCTCGGCAAGAACGTGGATACCAAGGACATTGTGAAGATTGCCAAAGAGACGAAGGCAGACTTTGTCGGATTGTCCGCGCTGATGACGACGACGATGGTTGAGATGGGGAGAATCATTCACGATCTCAATGAAGCCGGAGTGAATCCCGCAGTTATCGTCGGCGGAGCCGTCGTCAACAAATCGTTTGCGGATGAGATTGGCGCGGACGGTTACGGTAAGGATGCGATGGACGCGGTGCGGATTATTGATCTGCTGGTAGATGGGAAAGCATGAGCATCGTTGACGTCATAGCACGGAAACAGGCTGGTCAGGCGCTAACCACAGACCAGATAGACGAGTTCGTAAAGGGATACACCAGAGGCGCTATCCCGGATTATCAGGCGTCAGCCCTCTTAATGGCTATCTATTTCCAGGGGATGAGCCGGCGCGAAACCGTTGCTCTGGTCAGAGCTATGATCGCTTCTGGCAGCCGTGCTATACACAAAACTGTTTCCTCTCGCAAGGTGGATAAACATTCCACTGGCGGCGTCGGTGATAAAACTTCACTTATAATCGCTCCTGTAGTTGCCTCACTCGGTATTCCCGTACCCATGATATCTGGTAGAGGATTGGGACATACCGGAGGCACCCTGGATAAGCTCGAATCCATTCCCGGCTTCACAACTTCACTCTCAATAGAACAGTTTGAAAAACAGGTGTCAGAGATCGGCTGCGCTTTTATCGGTCAGTCAGGCAATATCGTTCCCGCAGATAAAAAACTCTACGCGCTGCGCGACGTAACCTGCACAGTACGGTCTATTCCACTGGTAACGGCAAGCATTCTCTCCAAGAAAGCCGCTGAGGGCGTAGATGCGCTTTTACTGGACGTGAAATTTGGCAGTGGAGCTTTCTTTCCAGACGTTGCAGATGCGCGTAAACTTGCCTTCAACTTAGTTGAGATCGGAACTGATCTGGGGTTGGAAATACAGGCATTGCTGACGGATATGAACCAGCCGCTCGGGTATGCCGTGGGCAACTGGCTGGAAGTGAAGGAGAGCCTGGATATATTATCAGGGAAAAGCGGGGCGGCAGATCTGATTGAAATATCCTTAGCTGAAGCGGCAAAGATGTTGTTGCTGGGAGGGAAGGCAAGCAGCTATAAAGAGGCACGGCGACTGGCAGCGGAAACGCTCGAATCGGGCGCGGCATTCAACAAATTCATTGAGATCGCCCAAGCCCAGAAAGCGGAGGTATCATACCTAATAAATCCTTCCAATTATCCCGAGAGCGGTTTTAACCGCGCTTTGACTGCTAAAGAAGACGGTTATATCGAGGAAATTCACGCCTTAAAAGTTGGACAAGCAGGCGTAAAACTCGGCGCGGGAAGAGAACAGAAGGAAGATACCATCAATTACCAAGCCGGTTTCGTATTTCATAGAAAGCGGGGCGATGAAGTTTCGCGCGGTGAACCTGTCGTTACGATTTATGGATCCACTGAAACTAAAGTCCAGCAAGCCGCATCCGCATTAAGCGGCGCTATCCAATACTCAAAAACGCCGCCGCCCGATAATCCTCTTATTATAAGCGAAATAGACATTGATGGAGAAACCGGCTGGTTGAAATGATAGATTACTTAGCCACATTTAAAGATACGCTCTCTGTCATGCAGGCGGAGCAGGCGCTGATCCGAAGAAAAGTGCCTTTTGAGACCGTGCCCCACTCGCAATACAACCGGAATGGCTGTGGACTGGCAATCCTCTTTTCGGAGGAGTATCTCGGAATATTTCAAAAAACTATCGAAGAAAATGACATAAAAAGTCACCTGAAAGAGATTTTCGACACTATACCCTCAGAAAAAAATAATAAAAAGTTGACTATGTGAAATTTTATTCCTATCTTTTTTCCGATCCCCGGCACGATGTGCTGGTTTAAAGCGTACATTAGTATTGTATTTACAGGAGGTTGTCTTGGAAGGCACTGTCAAGTGGTTCAGCAAGAACAAGGGATATGGGTTCGTCGATGCCGGAATCGATAAGGATATCTTCGTGCATTTCTCATCGATAAAGGGAAAGGGTTACCGCGTACTCGAACAAGGCGAGGAGATCATCTTCGATCTTGTGGAGAGTCCTAAAGGACCTCAAGCATTCAACGTGAAGAGGGCACAGCAGGAAGTTACTGATTTAGAGCCTGCGTAGAGATCGGCTTATTGCATCTTAAAGATATATTATTAAGAGAACTATGCCTGATCCCGTCCCGAAAGGGGTGTGAGGTCCGGCATTTTTTTTAAGATGACTGACTACCATTTTCATACTGCAACCGATAAAGATGATAATAGAGACCTCGATGTTTAAGCAGTTCCTGATGCGTGCCTGTTTCCTTGATTTTGCCTTCATGCAGGACGATAATTTTATCCGCACGTTGAATCGTAGAGAGGCGGTGAGCGATCACAATAGCCGTTCTACCTTGCAGAAGTCTGCCGATTGCCCGTTGTATCAAACGTTCCGTCTCGGTGTCTATAGCTGAAGTCGCCTCATCCAGGATAAGCACCGGTGGATCCTGAGCTAATGCTCTGGCAAATGCCAGCAGCTGCCGTTCACCGACTGATAAAGTCGCGCCTCGTTCCTCTACCACTGTGTTGTAGGTATCGGGCAGTTTATCTATAAAGGCATCAGCGCTGACGGCTTTAGCCGCCTCTACAGCCTTTTCATCCCCGTTATCATCACCCAACCTGATGTTTTCTACGATACTTCGAGCGAAGATAAAAACGTCCTGCTGAACAACGCCCAGTCTTTTACGCAAATCGCATTGCTTAACATCACGGATATCCACACCACCGACGAGGATTTTACCTATCTGGACGTCGTAAAAGCGGCTGAGTAGATTGACCAACGTCGTTTTCCCTGCGCCTGTATATCCCACTACCGCCACGGTTTGACCGGGTTCAACACGGAAACTGACGTCCTTCAGAACCCAGTCGCGCTCTGAATAGGCGAAACTGACATTACGGAACTCGATAGCGTTCTGTCTGGCATCGAGTTCCTGAGGTTCTGCAGAATCTTCGATCTCCACATTTTCATCCAGCAGCTTAAATAATCTTTCGGACGAAGCCATGGCGTTCTGTAATATGTTGTATTTCTCCGCCAGATCGCGGACGGGGCGGTAAAATCGCTCCGCATAGAGGATAAAGGCGATAAGACTTCCCAGAGTTAAAGCTTCACGCAATATCATACCTCCACCCGTCCAGAGGATCAGCGCGATAGCAACCGCGGAGATCAGTTCTACGCCGGGGAAGAAGACAGCGAAGTAGAAGATCGTTCTTAAGTGTGCATCCAGGAGGTCAGCATTAATATCTTTAAAACGCTCAAGATTGAGTTTCTCTCGCCTGAACAGTTGGATAATCCGCATTCCGACGATATTTTCCTGCAGATAGGCGTTGACTATTGCCAATCGTTTGCGCATTTCTCTGAAAGCGTCGCGCACTTTTGTCTTAAACCAGAAGGCAATCCAGAAGAGCAGAGGCAGAACTGCAAAAGTAACTAACGCCAATTTCCAATTTAAAACGAGCATGACTATCATAATGCCCAGGAGTATGAAGATATCGCCGAAGACCGCGACCACTCCTTGCGTGAACATCTGGTTTAAAACCTCAACGTCCGAGGAGATGCGGGTCATGATTCTCCCGACCGGATTTCTATCAAAGAAAGCGATTGACAGCCGGGATAATTTATCGAATAACTGGCTGCGTATGTCGAACATTACTTTCTGTCCGACCCAGTTCGTCAGGTAAATCTGAAAAAATCTGCCAATGAGCATGCCGACAAGCACCCATAAATACAGGACGAGAATCCAGAGCAGTCCACTTATGTCGCCATCCGGGATATATACGTCAACCGCGTATTTTGTCAGCAGTGGACCGATCAGTTCCAAGCCTGAAACGATGAACAGCAGAAGTACACCACCGATCAGTTGGAGCTTGTATGGCAGACCGTAAGTGAGAAGCCGCTTCATCAAGCGGGCATCGTACGCTTTGCCAGTTATTTCATCTTCTTCAAAAGGATTGATCATTCAATTAAAGAGGTTATCGAAAGTAATTTCCAGCATTTTCAGTCAGGCAATAATGCCTAACCTCCAATCTATACAAGTTCATACTATGGGGAGGATAGACATTCTCCATCGGAGTCTCCATAGGGGCTGTCCCAAAAGAAGAGTATCGCGTCATTACGAGGAACGCAGTGACGTGGTAATCTCTTATTTGCACACTATTAAAGATTGCCACACTTCGTTCGTGCCGAAGGCATCCCTATGGGACAATGACAGTTATAAGGCTTTTGGGTCAGCCCCCTCGGACTTGTCTGTCATTAAGTAGATATTGGAATTTACTTTCGAGTAAAGTTGTAACCTATGCTGGATATAAGAGAAGCCGTTCCGAACAGTGTGAAACGGCTGCAATAATATTATTCGTATGCAGGTTGTCAGTCGTTTGTATTACTCCTCAATGTATCTTCAGACTGCACGATGACGCGGACGCCTGCTTCATTTCCAGCCTGGCTCAAGCGTTGTCGGAGTTCAGTCAAATCCACCGCGCAGGAATCCTGTTGAATGAGAGCCGTCAGAACGTGCAGTTCAGCCAGTTTCTTCTCGAAACGTTCGCTGATCTTGCAGCCCGTGTCTTTTAGAGCTTCCGAAAGCACCCTTGAGTTTTTCAACCCGTCAAACGATATGCAGATGACGAGAACCTGACCTGTGCTTAGAGATTCGGATTTCTCTTCTTCCATGTGTTTCACAGCGCTGCGGACAACCTCGCGCAGCCGTTCGAGAGTCGCTCCTTCTCCCAGTTCCTCTTTGGCGATATGAGCGACAGTACGGATCTGTTCTTCGGACAATTTTGCCATATTTAAGACAGTGAGTTAAATATTTCTTCTCTGGGCTGCGGGATCAGCACTTTACGCACCAGCAATCCGGCTTCACTTACAGCCATAGCGGCTGCTTCCAGCGCTGATCGAACTGCCGCAACGTCGCCGGTCATGGTAAAGAACGCCTTGCCGCCGATACCGATTCCCAATCGTATTTCTATCAGTGACACCTGCGCCGTTTTGACGGCTCGATCCGCCGCTAAGACGCATGATGCGGCAGAGAAGGTTTCCAGAATACCCAGGGCGTTAACGTCGTGCTGTGGCGTTGAAGATATCAATGCAGGAAACACCTGATGGTGAAGATTCGGTATAACGAAATCATCCACACAGGCGATGCTCCCCACATGGCGCCCCTCTTCGACCGAGGCGCGCACTGCGGCTGTATCGCCTCTGATCAGCGCGATGTATTTGCCCGGACAGATCGTTTTAGCGATAATCAGTTCCACCTGGCTGATTTTCAGCATAGCGTCAGCCGCCTGGATGCCCACCGCGATGGAATTAAATTCCACCATACCGAGGGCGTTGGTGTGGGCTGTTTGGTTGTTGGTCATATTTTTATTAAAAGTATCAGGCAGTTCTGACATCGGGGTCAGGGGCGACCCCGACTATGAAATAAAATAACTTCATATATTCCACCAGTCGTTTTAACGACTTAGGCTAAAAGCCGGGCATGGGGTTTTAACCCCGTGCCAAATAAATCCCGTGGAGACAGCATGTGGGAACGGGTCGGCGCAAGACCGACCCCTACGCGCTAATTATAGTTCGTCTCGTCTGCGACGATCCAGAAGTTCCAAAGGAATGCCTTTGGCACATGCCACCCTCACCATATCTACCGAAATTCAAACAGTCCTTTAGCACGCCCTAAATCGCGGGCGGAAGGCGTCAGGATTGTATCGCGTTCAATCAGTATAATCATCCCGTCATTATCTGCTTTACGCACGTCATATTCGCTGTACAACCTCTTCTTCGGGTAGTATAGCCTGTCGTTTTCTAAGGGCGCCGCTCCGATTTTAAAGAGGATAGCTTCATCGCCGGTCTTCGCTCCAGAAGCATTCGCTTCGTCGGTGTCTAAGTGAAAATCGAGCCGGAAATTCTCATGAACTCGAATCAATACGTCGCCGAAGATTACGGTTCTCTGCGAGGAACGCACACTATTCGGCGTCGGCGCGGCGAGCGCCATGAAAACGATCTCCTTATCCACTACCTGGTAGTCTCTGGCGTCCTTGGGAGTCATGTGGACATGCCTCAGCGCCAATATGACGCCCTGCTGAATTTCCGTTCTTCCCTCAGGTCCGATAAGCGTGATGCCGGGCGTGGCTTCATGATCGCCGGAATCGCGGACGGGTGGATTCAGTCCCAGACGAACTGCGTCAGTCAGCGCTAATTCGACTTGCGAACCATCCCGGAAGGGTCCCAGCACGCGGAGGTTTTCAATCCTACCGACAGAAGTCGCCACCGTTATGAACTGTTCAGAAGCGAACTGACCTTTCTGGGACAGGTCATGTGTCCTCGTCAGATTCGCATCCGGACCGAACAGGCGGTGAAAATCTTCCTTATTAAGGTGTGCGTGGCGGGGTGAAACGCCTACCGGGATCGGTTTTTTCACTATTTCAGGTTGACTGGATTAATTGATCTAATGGAAAGTAAAGATACTCCAATTTACTCGGAATGTCAAGTTAAAAACATGCAGGGAGCTTAAAAGGGGGCTGTTCTAAAAGCCAAGGAATGGTCATTGCGAGGAATCAGCCATCCGGCTGATGACGTGGCAAAACTCCTATATTACAAGTACTAAGTGATTATCACACTTCGTTCGTGCCGAAGGCATCCCTGTGGGACAATGACAGTTTATAGACTTTTGGGACAGCTCCTTTCTACTCTATTTTGTGGAATTGTATCTCAGTATTTCTTCTCTATAACCCTGAAATCGAGGTAGGGATGCAGAACTTCTGGGACGATTACAGAGCCTTCGTCTGTCTGATAAGTTTCCAGCAGCGAGACCATCAAACGGGAAGTAGCAACTCCAGAACCGTTAAGAGTATGCACAAACTGAGACTTCTTGCCGCCTTTTTCGCGGAAGCGGATACCTGCTCTACGCGCCTGGAAATCCTCGAAGTTAGAGACGGATGATGTTTCCAGCCAGGAGTTTTCCGCCGGAGCCCAGGTCTCAATGTCGTATGTCTTCGCAGAAGCAAAAGAGAGGTCGCCGGTGCATAGTTCTACGACTTTGTAATGGATATCTAACGCTTGAAGAACCTCCTCAGCATCGCCTAACAGCAGTTCCAGCTCATCATAAGAAGTGTCTGGATGAACGAACTTTACCAGCTCGACTTTGTTGAACTGATGGACTCGCAGGAAGCCGCGGGTTTCGCGTCCGTATGAACCCGCTTCACGCCGAAAACAGGCGCTGTAGGCGGTGTATTTCACCGGCAGGCGGTCGCCGGGGATGGTTTCATTGCGATGCAGGTTGGTGATCGGGACTTCTGCCGTGGGGATCAAGTATAAATCGTCTTTCGGGATGAAATACATGTCATCGCCCAACTTTGGCAGTTGACCGGTTCCATACATCGAATCCGCATTAGTCAGGAAGGGTGGAAAGATTTCGGTATATCCATGTTTACGGATGTGCAGATCGAGCATGAAGTTTAAAAGCGCTCGTTCCAGCGATGCTCCTTTCCCTTTATATACGGGGAATCCTGATCCGGTGACTTTAGCTCCGCGAGAGAAATCCAATATATCGAGTTCCTGACCCAGTTCGAGATGATCTTTCAGTTTAAAATCCATCTGAGGTTTTTCGCCCCAGGTCTTGTAAAGCTTATTATCCTCTTCCGTATCGCCGATGGGAGTTTCCGGGTGGGGAATATTGGGCACCCAGAGCAGCAGGTCGTGCAAATCCTGGTCAACCTGCTTCAACCGCTGGTCGAAGTTCTGTATCTGCTCGGAAACGACCTTCATCTCGCTCTTGAGATCGTCAGCGTTTCCACCTGATTTCATGCGGCTGCCGATCTCTTTCGAGACACGGTTGCGGGTGGCTTTCAGCTTTTCAGCTTCAACCAGTATGGAGCGTCTCTCTTCGTCGAGCGCTATGATGCGATTCAGATCGACGCTCTCTTTTTTGTTCTTTATAGCTTCGCGGACGAGGTCAACATTTTCACGAATTGTTTTAAGGTCAAGCATAGTCTATATTATTGTGAAGAGGCTATAGTCTGTTTAGATTAGAAGATGTTTTTGTTAAAAATGTCGATAGCATTTACCGCGTTTGACGGGAGGGGACATTTGAATCCCTACCGCCATCTTTCAGGTTTATTAATTTTCTTGCCTGCGTCCTCTACAGGGTCAGGGAATTGTGAATTTTTAATAATATTATCCGGGATTGTTTTATAAAAGTCTGTTATTCTTTTAAGATCGAAGGAATATCTCTTCGGAGGAAACCATACCCCGTACTTCTTCTTCGAATTCCGTTGTTTTGCTATTTCCAGAGCTGGAACTAAGTCGCTATCGCCGGTTACTAAGTAGGCAACGTCGAATACATTATCAACTGCATCATTTATAAGGTGACTGGCGATGTTAACATCCGTACGCTTCTCGCGGTAGATATAATAATTATTACCGCATTTTCTGCACCATTCCGAGGTTCTATAGAATTTCCCTTCATATATCTCTATGTAAGGCTCGGTAGTCTTAAGGGCTTCTATGAATCGAAGATGACGTTTTCGGCGTCCTTCGTGACTTGAAGTAACAGCCGTGAAGTATTTAACAAGTCTGAGTTCTTCAGTTTTCCGCTTTGTCAACTTCTGACAAAGATCAACCATGTTTAGCCAGATATATGGATACAGTCCAGCTTCTTTCATCCCATAATAGAGATTAAATCCGTCAATATAAAATATTGCACGTCGTTTCATAAGGCTACCGTAAAAAAAATGCCGGTCTGAGACCGGCGTGCGATGCGCCGCTAAACCCTGTGCAGGGTATTGGCGCGGGGTATTAAAACTTCCACTATATATAATATATAGTAAAAACGCCGGTCTGTCAAGGACTTTTTTTGATTTTATTAAGTTTTGTATGTTATAGAAAATCTCAGAATATCACTCTTGCCACTCAATGTCGTACTGGTCTGAACCGATATCATAGCATTTTTGTGTACTTGATACCAACAGAATGATATTTAGATACTTCACACAACCTCTAAATCATTCATTATTTTTTATTTCTCATATAATCGTGCAACAACCTCCGAAATATTAGAAACATCAAAGATATAAAGAGTATTTCACATGCAGACTATAACTACTGTGCCGGGGGCGGGAATCGAACCCGCATGACCGCAAGGGTCGGGGGATTTTGAGTCCCCTGCGTCTACCAGTTTCACCACCCCGGCTGTAGGAATGAATAATGTAATATTTATCCATCCTAAAGTCAAGCGTTTTTAATAGCATTGATTTTCTGCTGAATCAGTATCGGACAGTGCACCCGGTATTTTTCAGAAAAAGCCTTTTTATTTGGGCATTTTTTTAATATTTTTAAGCTGATAGATATGAATGCAGGGCAGAGCAGTATTCCATGATATACACGATTAATCCCTATAATCCGCAACTTAGACTGATTCGCAAGGCGGTTGACGCTCTCAGGAACAGTCAGGTCATCGCTCTGCCCACAGATTCGGTCTATGCATTCGGCTGCAGGTTGACTGATAAGAAAGCAATGCAGAAACTCTACTCTATCAAACGAGTGGATAAGGGACACCCTATGGCGCTGCTCTGCGCCGATTTAAAGCATATTTCCGTATTTGCACGGGTCTCGACGCCGGCGTATAAGACTCTGCGTAGATACCTGCCCGGACCTTATACGTTTATCTTAGAGGCAACCCGTGAAGTGCCTAAATTGATGTTGACCAGGCAGCGAACTGTGGGACTGCGCGTCCCGGACAGCCCGATTGTGCAGGAACTGGTTCACGAACTTGGAGAGCCTATATTAACTACCAGCGCCGAAGTTGCCGATTTGGGCATGTTTATAGACGCGATTGATATCGAAGAGCAGTTCGGAAAACAATTGGGGTGTGTCATAGATGGCGGAATTCTGCCTGATGAGCGTTCCACAATCGTTGATTTGACAAACGAAGAGCCTGTGTTGCTTCGCAATGGAAAGGGTGAATTCTTCGATTAGTTTAAATGCTATAAAGATAGATATTTCTAAACTTGGATAACAGGGAGTAGATCGTGCTGCACAATATAGCAATACTGACCGGCGGAGGAGATGCGCCGGGATTGAACGCTGTGATTCGAGCGGCAGTTAAAACTGCGAAAATACAATACGGCGCTCATATGCTTGGAATCCCGGACGGATATGACGGTCTGGTTCAGCATGCTGAACCCTGGCCCTTGGACGTATCTGAAGTTGCCGGATTATTATACCGGGGAGGCACGATTCTGGGAACGTCTAACCGCGGTGATCCTTTTAGCTATCCCGTCGAAAAAGATGGTAAAATAGTCAAGGAGGACAAATCTGATGATTTGATCGAGTGCTTGAAGGAACTCAGAATCGACGCGCTGATCGTTATCGGTGGCGATGGCAGTCTGGCTATCGCTAATGCGCTGTTCCAGAAAGGGATCAACGTGGTTGGAGTTCCGAAAACGATCGATAACGACCTGAAAGCCACGGAAGTAACTTTTGGTTTTGACACCGCTATCACGACGGCAACGGAAGCGCTGGATAAGCTGCATACAACGGCGGAATCCCATCATAGAGCGATGGTGATGGAGGTCATGGGTCGTGATGCAGGATGGATTGCATTGGAATGCGGCATCGCCGGCGGCGCCGACGTTATTCTTATCCCCGAAATTCCATTTTCCTGGGATTCGATCATGAAAAAGATCGAAAACCGCTCTAAGAGGGGAAGCAAGTTTTCTATTATAGTCGTAGCTGAAGGAGCGGTGCCTGAGGGTGGTGAACAGGTTATCCAGGCATCCGCGGACGAGACACACGGGTTGGTCCGTTTTGGCGGAATTGGACATTTGGTTGGCGAGCAGATTGCCAAGAACCTGAAAATGGAAACCAGAGTGACCGTACTCGGACATATCCAGCGCGGCGGTAAGCCCAGCACGTTTGACAGACTTCTATCCACAAGGTTTGGCGTTGAAGCTGTGCATATGGTTGTGCGGGGCGAATTCGGTCAGATGGTGGCTCTGCGCGGTGGAAAGATAATCGGAGTGCCGTTAGAGGAAGCGGTTGGACAGCAGAAGCTAGTCGATCCCGAAGGGCAGATGATTAAAACCGCCGAAGCGATCGGAATATGTGTGGGAAGGTAAGCAGCATATTGCAGATTATATAATAAAGGGCGTCCCATCTTGCTGGAACGCCCTTTATTCATTTTACGTTTTTCATTTTGAGTTACTTCATCAGCACCATCTTGCCTGTCCTGCTGAAATCACCTGCCTCCAGACGATACAGGTAAATTCCCGAAGCCAATCCCGATCCATCGAAGGTCACCTCATGCGTGCCTGTATCCCGGAATCCATTTACCAATTCCGCAACCTGTCTTCCCTGAATGTCTAAGACACTCAGCAACACGGAACTCGGCTCAGGTAGCTCGTAGCCTATAGCAGTGATTGGATTAAACGGGTTGGGAAATACGGAATGGAGAAGGAAAGATGAGGGATAGGCTTCAGTAGATGAATCGATTTCATCGAACGGGTCCGGGATTCCGGCAAGTGGACAGGGATCAAATTCACGCCCGTCAGATAGACCGGCTTTCGTGAAGTGAAAATTATCTTCCGCCCATATTACACCCGGAAACTGCCCGACTTTACAACTGAGCAGATACATCCCGGCGGGATAGCGTTCTGGCACCGGGAAAATTATATCAGGTCGGCTGATCGTCTGTCCGGGTGGAAGATTCGTAATCTGTCTCTGCGCGAATGTGAAAGGAGCACCTCCTTCATGAGAAATTGACAAACAGGCGTCAAAGCTCAGAGGATGCGAATCTTCGTTGATTATCAATAGATCATAATATATATTTCCGCCTGAAGGCGGCACAGGTGATCCACCTGTCAGAGATAGGAACACTACGATATCTGGTATCGCGCTCTGATCATAGTAGTACGCGCCAATATCAGGAGCAGTGCTATCAGGGTCTAACATGAGGTGCGGATCTCCCGCGTCGATGCAGGGAGACATTGCTGTTAGAAAGTAGGCTGAATCACCTTGTGTTGAGTAGAACAGGGGGTCAAGGGGTATATTATAAAACATATCGCAGGAATCGCTATTTGCATTGACAGTTGTCAATACACCCACACCGGGAGGCACCTGACCGAGGAAAGAGCCGTTCTCGTTGTTATAGTGGTCGCTGTAATAGACTTCGACGTCGGCATAGTCGTCGATGAAAACACCGCCATTACCGGTACTGCCTTCTACAATAGTATGGATAAGGGCAGTACTGCTATAGTATATGTATAATCCGCCACCCGATCCAGCAGCCGAATTTTCACTGCAGGTGCAATGAAAGATCAAGCATTGGGCATCCCAACTGCAATAAAAGCCTCCCCCGCAATCTGCGCTGTTATTACTGAGATAACATCGTCTGAAAGTTGCGTTCGATTTATGGCACCACACCCCTCCGCCGCGCCAGGCGCTGTTTCCTTCAAATATACAGTTTATCACACTGACGTCGGAAAAAAATCCTATGAACATACCGCCGCCATCCCAGGTAACCGAATTCTCAGTGAACCTGCATCCTTCGATGTTGAAGTCAGATCCCTCAATCCAGATTCCGCCGGCAAACAGAGCGCTGTTCCCTTCAAAAATACAGTTATCAACCGTCGCGTTGGAATTATAGAAAAATGCTCCGCCGCCGTTCCATGTAATGGAATTCCCGCTGATTATACAACCACGCAGAATCAAATCTGAGTAGTAGCAGTAAATCCCGCCGCCATAATCCTCAGCAGTGTTACCCAGGATCGCACAGTCTTCAATTGTCGGTGATGAATCCTCGCAGGATATGCCTCCGCCGTTACCTTCTGCCGTAAATCCATTGATGATTGAGAACCCGGTCAACTTTGACCTGAAGTCCTCATTCTGCTGAAAGTGAAAACCTCGACCATCATTTTCGCAGTCGATCACACAGGATTCAAATCCATTTTCTGAACTTACTACTATCGCCTTACTCAGAAAATCGATGTTTTTATTTCCAATTCCGGTGTAAGTTCCGTCCGCAACAAGCACGGTATCGCCGTTCACCGACGCGTCTATGCCAGCCTGAATGGTGAGATATTCTGCGGGAACGTGAATGGTTGCAGCAAAAAGTAAGGAAGCAAAGAAGAGTAGAAGAGTAATTGATGCAGTGTATCTAAACATGGCAGCCTCAGCTATTGACAATGATTTGCTCTGTTTAAAATATAGCGAAAATGATTTGAATTGTCAAGAACTATTTCAAAACACATAGGAATCTTTTATAATTGACGAGTTCTTGCAAGAAAAAAGGCATCCCGCCGCGGCAGAACGCCCTGATACCAGCTTCCAGTACTCAGCGCCACCAGCCCCTACTTCATCATTACCATCTTCCCATACCCCATAGTCGGGGTCGCCCCCGACCCCGATACCTGGAGGAGGTAGATGTATATCCCCGAAGCCAATCCTGATCCATCGAATGAGATCTGGTGTGTGCCGGGGAGTAGGTCGGATTCCCCGAATCCGACGCCTTGTGAGGGCACAGCACGCCTCGCCCCTACATTCCGCCCATTAATATCAAACACATCCAACTTCACTTGACTTGCAACCGTAAGATCGAAGCTGATTGTTGTCGTCGGATTGAATGGATTGGGGAATGCTCCTATCAGTGCAAACTCTGTAGGGGCGAGGCTGCCTGTCCGTCTATCGACGGATGCCTCGCCCTTGCCTTCATCCCACCCCGAAACTATCCAATCATCATCCGAGGCATATAGTCCGCCTGCTGACTTCTCGAACCCAAACCAGTCATAACCTGACACGGTTCCAAATAGATAGCTGCCGACAAGCGCCTTGTAATAGTAGGTTCCAGCCGATGCGTTAGCGGGCACGTTCTGGGTCAAAGTTCGGCTGATGGATTGCCCTGTTCCAAGTGGTATATTCTGTCTAAGCAATACCGGTCCATAGAGCGAACTGTCCGGCAGAGTAACCATAGTCCAGACGTCCACCGTGGTGGGAGCGGCATTTTGATTCGCTACCGTAATATCGAACTGAAAACTGCCACCATTGGCGGGAATCTGTACAGGAGGATTTATAGGTGATAAAGTAACCCAGGGGGGAGGGTCGCCTGCAAGACGGACCAGGTACATATCATCATCGAAAGGTCCACCTAGCGAATAGTATCCGCCTGCTATGAACCCGCCATCTTCCGTTGCACCAAGTGAATGGCAGTTTACATCATCGTTAAATCCACCCAAAACCAAATCCCATTCGTATTCACCCAGACTATCCATTTTCATTATATACATGTGACCATTGCTTAAACCACCCATAATGTAACCGCCATCATCGTGTTCAAGAATCGAGTAACACTTATCAGTGAATTCACCTCCATAAATCTGCTGCCATTGATGATTGCCAGAATGATCAGTCTTTACTATATATATATCACTATTGCCAGGGCCATTTAAATCGTCGCGGCCACCTAAGATATAACCCTGATCCGATGTTTCGCGCACGCAAAGACATCTTGCAGAACCAGCATAGCCGTAGGTTCCATCCCAGATAATATTTCCCAACGAATCTGTTTTTACCAGCCACATTTGATATCCTGAAGAATAAGTAGACAGTGCTCCTCCCAGAATAAATCCACCATCAGCAGTTTGTTGTACCGAATAGCACCCATCGAGCCCGTTACCACCGTAGGTCCACTGCCATTGCAGATTGCCTGACGAGTCCGTCTTTACCAGGTACATATCTTGCCAACCGGATCCGAACGATTCGGTATGTCCCCCCAAGATATAGCCACCGTCTGAGGTCATCTGATGAGAATTACAGACATCCCAGCTCCAGCCTCCATAAGTCTGCTGCCATTCCACATTACCTAAGGAATCTGTTTTCACGAGATACATATCAGACATCCCAGCGCCAAATGAGAAGGTCCACCCTCCTAGTGAATATCCTCCATCAGGTGTTTGGATGACTGATTCGCAAGCATCATGATTTGTGGAACCAATGGCACGAAGCCAGATCGGATTACCTTCTCCATCCGTTTTAACCAGACTCATATCGCTTCCGCCTGCGCTTTGGTAGGAATATGTGTCACCCCCAAGGATAAAACCACCGTCCTCTGTCTGGCATACAGAATAGCAACCCTCTGTATCCTCGCTCCCATACATCCGAGTCCACAAGGTATCCGGGGCAGTAGGTTGGGAATGACTACACATTACAAGAGTAAACAGCGAAATTATTGGCATTAGAAATCGAACTGACCACATATTTCCCTCTAATTGGAGCGTATAATAAAGATTCAGAGGCACTATGTATCGTGCCTCTGAACATTATGATTGACTACTTTATCAGGACCATTTTTCTACATACTGAATTCCTATCTGACTTTAAACTATAGATGTACACACCAGATGCTAGACGAGATGCATCAAAGGTTATTTCATGAGCACCAGTTGCGCTGGTTCCATCTATCAATTCGGTTACAGCTCTGCCCTGAAGATCATATATATTCAGTTCTATATGAACTGTTTCAGGCAGATTATATCGAATGGTTGTCGTCGGGTTGAACGGGTTGGGAAATGCTCCTATCAGTGCAAACTCTGTAGGGGCGAGGCTGCCTGTCCGTCTATCGACGGATGCCTCGCCCTTGCCTTCAGCCCATCCCGAAACTATCCAGCTATAAAAAATGTCAGGTGCGGAGACCTGACAGCACTGCAACGCACCAGTATATATCAAACATATCCCTTGACTTCTGATTACTGTTGTTGTATATTATATACAAGACCCCATAATCTGCGAAATCCATTTAAATCCGTGTCATCAGTGATCTTGTTTTTACCAGCCCCCAGCCACAAGCTACCAGCTACTAAGAATTTCTTAACAAACGACAAATCAGTCACCCTCAACAAATCTGTCCGCCACACTAAATCCCAAAATAACAATCAAATAACTATGAAAAACAATAAATATGAAGAGAATTCAAATTCCAAGCACGGGCGATGTCATAAATTGTCGTATTCGTGCTTGGCAAGTAAAAAAATAAAACACCGCCACCGCCAAATCTGTCGCCCCTACAATACGCCCATTAATATCAATCCCACATCTACTTCATGAAATCCAGATCGTGTGACTGCATCATCGTCAAGGTTGTGAAGGGTGATAACGAACCATCCTCCCACACCACCTGAATGCGGACTTCGCTGTCTTGCAGGTTCGGGAAGCGGTAAAAACCATCATCGGTAGTGTGCGTTGAAAACGAATGCACTTCACCGAAGAGCTTCAGCTTGATCCCGGGCAGACCGCGTCCGTCTTCATCCAGTACCCAGCCGGAGACAGACGGAAAGTGAATAGCCTCCTCTGTGTTGATCGCACCCCATCCCCAGTCGCTGTCCGGTCGTTCCGCGTGCGAACCGGTTTCACGGACGGCTTCATACACCTCCGACGGCGACCAGTCCGGGTGATCGTGTAGGATTAACGCGCAGCATCCCGCAGCCACCGGACAGGAGAGCGAGGTGCCATTCCAGAAGCTGTATCTATTCCATGAATGAGGAGTAACGCAGGCGGTTCTAACTCCCTGCGCGCAGATATCGGGCTTTATCCTTCCATCCGCAGTCGGTCCCCGCGATGAAAATCTCGCCAGATCGCCATTCGGTCGCAGCGCGCCTATGGAGAGAATTCCTTCCGAATCGGTCGGGACACCTAAGCTCATCGGTTTCGGACCTTCGTTGCCCGCGCTGGTGCATAACACCATCCCCAACTCGTAGGCTATCATGGCGGCTCTACTGGTCATGGAAGTCACGCCGTCGTACTCGGAAAGCGCATACCAATCCTTGTACGACAGTGAGCTGGACAGCACGTCCGCGCCGAGAGATTCCGCCCATTCCAGCGCCCTGATCCAGTAATCCTCTTCGGCAATCGTTTCAGTGGGGACGTATTCCGTCTTGCACAGAATGAAGCTCGCTTCGTGAGCCAGCCCGATCAGGTTGCCGGGGCAGTAAGCGCCGATTACCGACATGCAGGCGGTGCCGTGGTTCGGCTGCCCTTTCACGTCCTGTGCAGGATCCCATGAGGAATCGTCATCGTTATTGATGAAATCGTACTGCGCTATAACGTCCAGAGCGTCAAATGCTTCGTGGTTCAACTGGTAGCCGCCATCGAGCACGGCAATGCGGACGCCCGCGCCGTGGTTGCCGC
This sequence comes from candidate division LCP-89 bacterium, assembly GCA_025774555.1. GTDB lineage: Bacteria > Electryoneota > B3-LCP > B3-LCP > B3-LCP > JALGVT01. The sequence goes on along the minus strand of JALGVT010000002.1, from coordinate 15,155 downwards.
GAAAATGAGCTTCCAGCGCATTCGCCATGCGCACTTGATTCAATGATGGTCCGTACCAGGCGCGGTCCAGTTTATAATCCGGTCCGGCTGGATCGGGCTGTGTTGGATGCCAGAAAGGCTCATCCGGGGTTTCGGATAACCGCTGATTGACGGTGCGCCGTTCGTAATTTCCCACTGCTCCGATATGGTCTGTATAGTCCGTCCGATCCATTACGGCAACCGCTTGAATCCCCTGCACGCAATTCAGTCGCTGGATGGTATCGAGAGCTTCAGGATCAGCTTCCACGCTAAGCGCATTGAACCAGCGGCTTTCGCCGCGCAAAGCTACTCCGGGGATAGCGGTTACGGCATCTTTATACTGCTGTTCGACCGGCAAATCCAACTCGCCGCTCGCGCCGCGTGTCCCGCGCATCAAACGCCTTTCCAGAGCATGCGGGTCTATGTAAGCTACCTCGTTTTTTGTAGCAGGGCGGTCGGCTAAAAAGATCCAGTACGCTTTTCTCTCAACGTTCGTTTCAGCAGAGAAGACGCCACTGGCTGAGAGCATCAACAGTACAATCGCTGACAGGCATACAGTTATGTATGTTTTTAGTATCATAGATTTACCAACCATATTCCATCACCGCGGGCATAAGCAATCAGGGAACCGTCCGGCGTTATCGCAGGCTGAAATCCCGTTGACGTCCGCATTTGATTACCACTCCCATCAATTGCAATGGTGTAGATACCCAGAGACACATCCACGTTCAGGCGTTGATAAGCTATAAGTCCGCCGGACGAAACCGAAGGCTGCGTGCCGTGATCTGTGATCTTCGCAGAAGCGCCTCCTGATGAAGGTACGTTGAAAAGGTGCATGCCCGTTTCCTGCATGGCGTCGTAGATCAGGTAATTGCCGTCAGGATACCAGACGAAATTGTGGCAGGAACCAGCCAGACTATAAAGCACAGTCCCGAACGCGTCAGCCACCTTTAGAGGCAACTCAGAAGCGCTGCCAGGATCCCGGTAGGCTATTCTGTCACCTGCGGGATTGTATTGCGGATCAATGCCATCATCGAGCAGATATGTTACCGCACTGCCCGCAAAAGTGTATTTGTAGAGATCGAAGCTATCGTTAGCCGGATCATCTTCGACGAATACCAGGTTTGATCCGTTCGGCGCCCAGGTGGGCGATTGTCCGGTGGGATGCAGCCTTTCAGGATCTGATCCGTCCAGAGCGACAACATAGATGCCGCTGGCGCTGTCGATGATCGCTCCCGCTCCGCTGAAGGCAACCTTATCGCTGTTCGGCGACCAGCAGTAATCGTAGTTGTGGGGATACGTTCCGTCGGTGATCTGCTCTAAGATGCCCGATGACCGATAATAAATCCACAATCCCATATTGATCCCTTCGCCACCAAAGAGCAGTTTCTGCCCGTCAGGCGACCATTTCGGCAGACTGCCAAACCCTGAAAGCTGATTCTCTGATAACTGCTTCGTCGTAAATGACCAGACCGGGCTTGAGGTCGAAGATGCGAGGTCACTGGCAACGATCTTCCAGTAGTATGTCGTCAGCGGGTCTAAACCGGCGACCTGATAGGTATTGGCTGTCTGGGAATTCGTCACCATCGGCGGATCAGCGGACTCGCCGAAATATACGTCATAGATCAGATCGTCTCCGTTGGGATCGCTGCAGCTCCATTCAAACAGCACGTTCATCTCAACATCTGTCGCTCCGTCCGCGGGAGACGGATCGAACGGCGGGTAAGGCGGCAACGGGTCTTGCGCAAACACCGTGGTAAAGGTCCAGATTGAGCCCAGTGTCACGTGATCTTCCGGGTCTTTGACTTTCACCTGCCAGTAGTATTGCGTCCCCATCAGCAGAGTTCCGGGATCGTAATTGTTACTGGTCTGATTACTGCTGACAAGAGGCATGTTACTCTGTTCGATGCCGAAGAATATGCTGTATCTGAGCGTCCCTCCGTCCGGATCGGAAGCAGACCAAGATAGTACTACATCAACTGGCTGATCTATTGAACCGTCGGCAGGATCAGGATTGGACGGCGCGCCGGGCGGATTGTCGCCCGGATCGGTGCTGCTGGTCGCGCAGGACGACAGGAGGGCAGATCCAATCAGCAGGAGCAGCGTTGTCAGGACTGCTATTCTATGCAGTAGGTAATGATGGTGCATTATGAAATCCGCTTCCCCTGTTGAATTAGTAGCCGTACTCTACGTTATAGCGCAGAGTTTTCGATTCCCCCGGAGCCAGTTCCAGATCAAATTCGACCATATTGGCATGTTCGATCCGATGATCGATGGGAGAGTCACCCCAATCTGCCTCCGCTATCTCCCAGAATCCGTACAACCGTTCCCTGACCGTGATCTTCGATGTCTCCAACCGGGAACTCGTGAAGGTGATCTCCACGATGTCTTTGGTTCTATTTCTGGCGATGCGCTGATGCGAAATCCTGCGGCGGTCGGCGCGGATATCAAACGCTTTGCCAATCAGCAGTTCAACCTGATCGCCGGGGGCTGAAGCCTCAAGGTGATCCTCGCCGAGGAATTGCGCTTTGCCATTATCCTCTTTATAGAGCAGCAGGTCGCCTTCCGGCAGACCGATGCCCAGCCCGGAATCTTTGTCATTGTCGAAATTAAGACGGATCATCACTTCGCCCGTGCCAGCAGATCCATCGAAGAAGAAATCCTTCTGACATTTCACGTCCACCGGACCGATCAGCGGTACTCCTTTCGTCTGGAAAGCGTGCAGTGAAGCCGCTTCAGGGAGGCTGTATCTGCGGTATTCGAAGAAACGGGTGTCTTTCTCCATATCGGCTGATTCAACGGCTCCAAATTCATCCTCACCCGAAAGCGTGCGGCGGTCGTAAGAACGGTGCGGGTCGCCAGCAATCAGGTCGATATGAGCGCTTTCAAAATCCATATCCAGCGAATTTGTCAGCGTGAGGTTGCCCTGCAGGTTTATCATGTCATCACCTGTAATCATGGCATTGTAATCTGCCTGCCAGGTCATGCCGTCTGCGAGGTATGAAATTTCAACTTTGAGGTTATTCCGCTTTTTATTTGATTTAACTACCCAGTGCGCTTGAGGATGGAGCACGATCCCCTCGGGCAACGCATCAAAGGTCATGTCTTCAAGACCGGAACGTTCGATCATGGCGACCGATCCCGGTTGATCTTTCGGTTCCAGGTATATGAAGTCATCGTCGAGTTTTAAAAGCGTGCCTTCATAAAGGCTGTCATCTTTCAGGAAACTGAATTCCTGGTCTAAGTATTTGCGCCAGATACGATCCTGATCGGCGAGATCATATTCGTAGCTCTGTTCGATGGTTTCGATACCGGAAGCTCTGCTGGCGGGAGCAATACGAAGCGTCGCTTCATATATTCCGGGAGCAATATTATCGAAAACGACAGTATTGACGCCCTTCTGTAGATCGACTGTCCTGGTGTCATTCACGAGGACCAGGTTGCGCTGATAAACTGTCAAGGAAACGTCTGCGGAAACGAGAGAAAACGCCATCATGACAATAAACGCGGATAAGAGGAGATTTTTTACTTTCAACTCAACCTCACTATGATTTATTTTATTCTATTTATGAGACTGTTGAAAAACACGAAGATGAGTATCCAACTGTCACTCCCGTGAAGGCTTGTGCGCCTTTGGCGTGCGGGAGTCCAGAAAAATCAGTTGCATAGCTGGATTCCTGCCTTCGCAGGAATGACAAAATAGGAATAAATCAACAGTCTCATCTATTTCAATCGGGGATTAATTTCCCGGAATGGTAGTTGATTGTAGTGGCAGGTTTTTTCTGATGGTAAAAATGAAACGGGGGATTATCCCCCGCTCTATAAATTTAATTTACATACCCCAGCGCTCTGATCTGATCGCGAACCTGTTGATCAGCGGCTGAGCGCGTAATGGATGACACGCGCTTCTGCGTTTCATAGCTCTCTATGTAGCTTGGCGAATGCAATTCGCGGAAACCCGCATCAATCGCTTCGTTTATAATATTTCCATCCATGTCCCTGCCAACGGGAAGTCCGAAGAGGTAGAGCAGCGTGGGAGTGATATCAAGAACGTTCACCTCATCGAGCTGCACTCCGCTTTGAAATTCCGGTCCTGCGGCGATGAAAATCCCATGCTGGCGGTGTTCACCGGTGCGGAAGGGGATCATCGGATTTCTGTCGAAACCGAATCCGTGATCGGACACCACCATCATGTTGGTGCCCGGTTCAAGTTCCGCAATGATCTGCCCCAGTATTTCATCCATATAGCTGTAAAACTGCGGGATGACTGATCCGAAGTTTTCCACGTCCTGCTGTGGAACGGAGACAAACTCTTCCGGGCGGTAATACTGCCAGAAAAAATGCGAAATCATGTCGATGCCCTGGAAATAGATGCTGAACATCGACGGTTTGTATTGCTGGTATAAATAAAGCCCGGCTTCTTTAAAGGATTCCGACGCGGTGTAAGCCAGTTTGAACTGGTACATCGGATTCCAATCCTGATATTTATTCTCTCCCCAGTTCTCAGGGTAATCCTTCAATCCGCCGGTATGCGGCATGAACCGCGTAAATTCTTCCTCTGTTATGCTGTTCGGGAGACGGCAGAAAGAATCAACCTCATCTAATAGTTCAGGCGGATAGGTCTGCCCTTCACGCAGCGAGAGAGCGGACGCAATGGGATTGAAGAGCGTGTATGTGAAACGGTCGGACAGAATAAAGCCGTTCACAGATTCGGCGGGCCAGGTTGCCCACCAGCCAACTACGCCGACCGAACGGTTCGCTTTGGAGAAGATATTCCAGTAAGCTTCACAGCGCCTGGTGGAACTGGTCACGGGCAGATCGGATTTTGGAATTATTCGCTTTAATAAGCGGTAGAATCCCAGACCGTCGGGATAAGCGGTAAAATTATTGGCCATACCGGGAAACTGAAAGGAACCGAAGTCGATGATGCCGTGTTTTGCCGGCACTTTCCCGGTGGCGATACTGGTCCATACCAATGGAGATTTGGTCGATGGAAGACTGCGAAACGGCGCTGATACTCCCTGATCGATCAACCGTTGAAGATTGGGCAAGTAACCCTTTTCCAACAGCTCCTCAATCACCGTCCATTCGCCGCCATCCCAGCCTATGATGGCCACTCGCGTGCCCAGGTCCGGCTGTTCCAGAGCCGCTTCGATTTCATTCTTATCGCCATAGACCTGGTTGTCATCACTGGTCGTTGCTGAAACCAGCGCTAAACCCATAACGATAATAAAATACAACAGGCTGATGCCGAAAAAACGTTTCAGAGTCCACCTGCTGCGTTTTCCGGTCAACACATTCCTCTGCCGGCGAATGGATCGCGCCAGAAACTTCCCCAGTAGCAGCGCGCTGAAAAAATAGACTGCGAGCAAAAGATTGTCGAAATTCCCGGAACGCAGGTCCTGCCGGGTTGCCGCGAGATAGGCTAAGAGAATTGCGGCAAAGAACAGGTAGATAGAGATCCATTTGCGCACGAACAGTCTGCCGTGCCACGCTTTTTTGAATAACTTGGAATACAGCCACATGGCTGTCCATAGACCGACACCGACGATGACTCCGAGTAAAGCATATAGATAGGTCGAATAAAGCAGCAGGAAGAAGATATTCTTGAACTGCGTCACCAGATCCGGGGTCATATCCAGGATTCGCAGTCCGTGGAGAAATCCCATCAATCCACAGAAACCTATTCCGAGTAGCAGAGATAGCGGGAGATCCCGCCAGTTCGTTCTGACAATGATGTTCATAGTCTATTCATCCTGCAGGTTACTGCGTGTATCCCAGGGCTTTAAGTCTGTCTTTGTACGCCTGATCTATATTGGATTCCATCACTTTGCGGGAAGCACGCCGTCCGGTCTCATAAGTCGGTATGGTCCGCACTGGCTGCGGATCCACGAAGATATCCGTCAACACCTTGCCGTCGAAATCTTCCGCCACAGGCAGTCCGAAGGCTTGGAGGATTGTCGGCGTGATGTCAAATACATGGGCATTGTTAATCTTGTAACCTGATTTGATTCCCGGTCCGGAACAGACGAAAACCCCCGGAGGCGCATCCATGTGGTTGTAGTGACCCGTGGGCAGCATTATTTCATCGAAACCGTGGTCGCTGATGATGATAAAGATCGTGTTGGTATCTGCAACCGACACGTAAGACCCGATCACTTCATCCATATACAGATAATAGTTCTCTATGAGATCACGATACCTGTACAGGTTCTCCGGGATCAATTTATCGGGGTGCTGATCGGCAAAATAGTAGCGCAGATACTGATGTTCCATAGAATCGACGCCGTCCAGATAGACGCAGGTGAAATCGGGCTGCTGTGTTTCCATCAGGTACTTAGTCGTGCTGGCAAAAGTCAGGTCTTCAGGGTAACTGTACTTAAACATAGAAGCCATATAGGCGATATCTATATAATCGTAGGTGTCAATCGCTTTAAACTCCTCCAGGAATTCAGGCGTATCTATGTTGATAAAACGGGTGATCTCTTCGTCGGTCAAACTTTGTGGAGTGCGGGAGAACTGGATGAGATCAGCGTAAAGCTCCTGAGGATAAATATCATAAGGCGTGTTACCCTCTTTCTCTTTGAAATTCTTAGTGATGTACTCTTTGTTATAGAGGCAGTGATCGGTTACAATAAAACCATCGACCGGGTCGGCGGGCCAGGAAACCCACCAGTTCACCGTGCCGACAGTGACGCCGTTATCAGACAACATCAGCCAGTTGGGCACAGCATCGAGAAACTGATTGGTAATAGGCGCCACGGTAAGTAGGCTCTGTGTCATCCAGCCGAGTTCAACGGTGCTGGGCGGTGTAATATGACACGGCAGAGAATATCCCGTCCAGGGGAACTTCCAGACCAGGAAACTGGTGACGCCATGTTTTTGCGGAGATTTCCCTGTTGATATACTTGTCCAGATCATAGCGGAAAACGTCGGCAGTAATGTTTCCAACGGTCCAGACGCGCCGGTGTCGATTAACTTCTGCAAGTTCGGCATCTTTCCCTGTTCTATAAGAGGATCAATAACCCTCCACCAGAAACCGTCAATCCCGATCAGTGCAACTTTAACGTCGGTCGGATTTTTTTCTATCTGCAGGTCTGTTGCTACCTGACGCGTTGCACCGGACGGCTGAACGTAAAAATAGATCGTGCCAACGACGAAAAGAATTGCGAACAGTCCGCTTCCCAGAGCGTAAAACGTTTTGATATGCAATTTAAAGAAGGCTTTCAGGAATATCCTTAAAAGCAGCAGAAAGACAAGCGCCCAGATCAGAGTAAAAGTCAGGTCAACCATATCTGCATTTGGATGGGGCATGAATGGACTAATGATAAAGTGCTGACGTATCCACTGCCAGGAATAGTTAAAAAAGACCGATATGAAGAAGACCGCAAAGTAGATTCGGTTCAGTGGTGGTCTGATTCCATGACCTGCGATGAACAGCAACGTAGCCAGAAACATACCTCCAATGACACCCAGAGGTTCACCGATAATCAGAAAGATGACGATGAAGGCAAGGTAGCTGATCCCTATATTAGCGAAAAATCCCAGCTTACGATCAGTTTCATCAGTGCGCATCAGGAGACCACCAACAATCCCAAAAACGGCTCCAAATGCTAATCCCAGTAAAAGGTACATAGGGATAAAGTTGATCATGAAGGGATAGGCAAAGCGGTACACATGCAATGACTCATTGATGCCGACCATCTTGAAACCGACGATCAGACCCATTATCAGGCTGAAGAGAATACCTGCGATCAGGCTGGCGCTGAGGTGCCGCAGGAAACCATAATTTTTATTGCTCAAGAGATATTCCCTCTCTGATTTTATTAGGTTAACCAGTAAATATAACAAATTGATTGCGAAAAAACAAGATATTTTTCGTACTCTGGAATGTTAGACGTAATATTTCGGCGAAATGATTGAATTGGGAGGGAGGATGGGTGGATTTCTACGGGAAGCACGATGTATAGCATTTCATCTGTCAGGATATAAGATAAATGACGAATGATATACTATCCTCAATTAACATACCCCAGCGCTCTTAAGCGTTCCAATTCCTGGGGTGACAAATCTTCCATACGCTCAGCTACCGGTTCGACTGTCTGATCAGTCTGTACTTTCAGAATGGTCGCCAGCGATTCAGCCAGGGCATACTGCGAAGGATAAAGATTGATTTTCTCTCCCGGATCGACATCAAGATTGTGCAGAAAAGTGTCAATTTCCGAGGTTTTAAGATCCACACGCGTCATCAGTTTATACGGTTCGGATATAATTGCAGTCCAGTAAAACTTCCTAGTTTCTGTTTCGAGGAACATAAACGAAGCTCTGTTGGAATCAGGATAAGCTTGTAACAGCGAACGACCATCACCGTCCGGCATTCCGCCGGGTATGCCGGCGAAGTCCAGGATGGTCGGAGCTACATCCACAAGGGACACTCCACCCGGCTGTTCGGGCAGTTCGATTTCCGCTGAAAGCGGCGGGATAACCACCAGCGGGATGGCAGTCTGTTCGTTGTGCAGAGTGTGTCCATGTCCGGTCTTCCCGTGTTCAAAGAAGCCTTCACCATGATCGGCTAAAACGATCACTACCGTATTATCGGTCAATCCCTGTCGATCTAAACTTTGCACGATCTCCCGCACTGCCTCATCGGTAACCTGCACGCCTTCCTTGTATCGTTTATGATATGTGTCAATCAACCCCATTCCGAGTTCCTGGAATACAGGATCATCCGGGTTCATCTTGCCTCTGATCACCTGAGCCTGAATCATAGGCTGATAATAAACACGTTTTATCTGCTGGAAGTCGATCAACTGACCGCTATATGGTTTCGCCCAGTAAGGACTATGCGGCTCTATGTAATGAACATATAAGAAGAAAGGTTCGGATCGCTGCCTCTCGATAAAATCGGAAGCCTGGGCGTTCATATCTTCCCAGTCACCCGAGAAGAGATCGGTGCTGATGAATCCGAACTGGTAGGCAATTTCATCGAAGAAATGAGGCGCGGGGAAAAAAGAGCGGAAGGGTAAAAATATCTGCTTGGGACCACTGCCGCGCAAGAATTTGAATTCATCGAAAGAGCGGTCGAAACCGAAGGATTCAGATATAAGTCCGTTGGCGGATAGACATCCGGTACGGTAGCCGTTCTGTCGAAGAATTTCCGGCAGCAGTGCGAGGTCATCGGGGACATATACTCTCTGCAACAAACCCACTTTATTCGGTAGTTTCGAACTCAGCAGCGAGATCACGGCAGGATATGTCCAACTGCATGTTGAATAGGCGGATGAATAGCTTCGCCCGCGTTTTGCCAGTTCATCGATGAACGGGGTGAGCGAATTTCCTTCATCTTCACCCGATCCGGTATGATCACCCCGCATGGCGTCGAACAAGAGCACTATAAAATTAGGTTGATCGATGCGCTGAACCGCCGTATGTCCGTCCGGTCCGAATGCCGAGCTGAAAACTGCGGGGACGCCGACAACCAGTAGTGTCAGCGCTAATGGAACGATCAGCAGAGCCTTGCGCAGCTTCCCTGGTTGGAAAATGGTTGCCATTATCCACGCTAAGAGGAAAGAAACGATCATGAATACGGGCTGGAGAAGAACGTTCTTCATCACCAGCATATCATATTGGAAATAGCGGTAGGTTACCTTGTTGCTGATGAGAATATAGAAGAACAGCGTCAGCATTATTACAAGCAGACGTTTTTTATCGGGCAGTATTCCTGCTCGTTCTTTTTTGGCAAGTATGATGTTCACGATGAAACCGATGGCAGGAATCGCCGACAGGAAAAAGAGATTCAACGCCCAGCTCTTAAATCCGATGCTGACGTTGAACCATCCAATCAGCATCTGGCGGGACATATCTCCCCAGACTATCACCGCCAGGATACATAGCAGCCAGACCTGCTTCTGACCGGACCAACGCTGGAAAGGCAGGATTTTCCCAAGTATAAAGGACGCCAGTTCGATCAGGCTGCCGAAGAGCAGGAACAAGAGCGGATAATAAACCATACCCCAGAGAGTTCTGCGCACCTCAAAGGCGTAGTTATTCATAACTGCCGATGCTAAATTTTCCCAGAAGAGAAACACCAGACCGGCAGTAATCCAGAATACAATACCTCGTAAAAATGATCCTTTATTTGCACTGTTCATATCGTTCTTGTGTCACATCCGAAGAGATATCATCGTTCCATGTCTCACACAGGTATTAGATAGATAATATATGAAATTCCGGGTGAAATCACAAGTAATTTGAACTCTTTGCGGGGTAGTGCGTGGAGTAATTATTTGGCGGGTGTATATCTTATTCTAAAGAAGATATAGGGCGCGATCGTCGCCCAGATCGGGACAAATATCCACACTCGTCCCTGAAGCAGATTATAGTCATTAAGCAGTGTCGCCCAGGATTTACCTATTGCATAATGCCCGAAGATGAATTCGAAGAGTATCGTCATCACCAGCCATATAAATCCCACTGCCCACGCCTGCCCGGCGGATTTCAGTTTCCATTTACGGGTGATCCACCAGATATACAAACCCATCAGGGTAATACCGGTCAAGGTGGAAAGCTGGTGCGCATGCAGTTCCGGGATAACCTGACCGTAGGTGAACTGCCGGATGGTCCCGTTGGCAATGGCGATGACCATCAACCCAAACCATGCTAAAACGTATCTGATAATCATTTATGCCTCGCCATATTATAGAGGAAAAGGGGCAGATATAACGTCTGCCCCTCACCTGCTGATTAGCGGTAAAATCTAAAACGACCAATTCACGATGGGGAATATTGGAAACTGCCCGCCCTGTTTGATGATGTTCACCAGACCGATCTGGATTCCTTTCATGCTTTCAGCGTAGTTGACAAATCCGAACATTATACCGTTCATGTACCTGGCATGATTGATAAAACCCCACTGCACGCCTATGCCGTCCCCCACCGAATTGTAGAATCCGGTCTGAAGTCCTGCGAATGATCCTTTGGTGATACTGACAAAACTATCCTGCCAGCCGGTAAAGTTCCCATCAACGATATTGACCAGACCGTACTGGAGACCTCCCATATCACCAGTGAGTTGGTTGACCAGACCGAGATCCAGACCGGTGAGAGAAGCGTTCTTTCCATAGATCAGGTTGAAACGGATCCCGGTGATGGACTGATCCTCGGGAAATATCTGCACCGGATTGAAAAGCGATAGCTGGATCGGTTTGTCGCCAGCTTGCACCTGGATTGACAACAGCATCAGGATGGCAAGCGCAAGTCCGGCTATCTTTGTAAAACTCTTACATTGATTAATCATCACAGTTTCTCCTTAATTTAGATAAACATTTATTCATCAAATTAATGGCGCAGGATTGTTTCGGTATATTATGGTGATAACGGGGGGCGGAATGCAAGCAGAATTGTGAGAAAAAAAGATAGGAGGTCTGGTCTGGTTTATGACTGAAAAGCGAAAGGGGCTGTCCCAAAAGTCTATAAACTGTCATTATCCCATAGGGATGCCTTAGGCACGAACGAAGTGTGGTAATCCCTTAGTGCTTGTAAAATAGGAGATTGCCACGTCACTTCGTTCCTCGCAATGACTTAATATTCCTCTTTTGGGACAGCCCCAAATGGAAAGTATTCGTAGTTCCGGGATGGATTAAATGTAGGTAAATTAGCGGATGGTCCCGTTGGCTATGGCGAAGACCATTAATCCAAACCAGGCTAAGATATACTCCCCGGTTGTGAATCCTCTACCGGGTTCTCTTTGAAAAACAACTGAATCAGGATGAATGGGATCAGTGCGATCACACCGGCGGCTGCCGTCGCCAACATATCTTTCCAGTCGAAGGTCCCCTTAGGGAGGTAGAGTTGGGCAACCTCATATAGCATATACCCGACGGTTATGAACCCGATCACTCGGAAGCCCTGTTTGCGGTTCGAATGCAAGATAGCCATCATAAAGAAGATTTGCGTCACTGTCCCCAACGAATTGCCCATGGTATCCGCAATCCCGAAATCATCGATCCCGTTGCTGTAAATAAAAGGGCGATAGATGTATCGCCCGAATTCCGTCAGCAGAAACGCAGCACAAAACATGACGAAATAGACAACTCGAAGCCGGCTTATCTTAAACACCCTCTCTTTATCATGAAAGTAACTCAAAGCGCCTCCTAAGTACTTAAGAGCGTCAGGTCTCCCGCCTGTGACGGTGTCTTAGGTGCGCACCCGACACTCTTGTTGCTGCCACCTACGGAGAGGCGGCAGCACAAGGAACTGTCAGACGAGGGCGTCTGACAGCACGTTTTCTGTATTCTCGGACAGCATATTGGAGAAGTTCACACGAACTCTACCGGCTCCCGGTCGCGGATGAGAATGATGCCGATTATAACGCACGTTACCGGCACCAGAAGCAGACTTATAGGCACCAGGAAAAGACTGATTTCGCAGATTCCAGCAATCAGTGTGATATAGGCAAAGATATGCAGCATATTGCTGAGTTTCTCTTTGGAGCGCAGTAACCTGATCGCTATATTCAAGTCGATAATCCCGATGCTTATCATGGAAACTGCGATGAACAGACCAAAGCTCAGCACAAAGGATATGGCAGATTCTTTGCTGTTGGGTATGCCGAGAACGCCCATGGTTAATAAACCCCGGAAGACCAGGGAGAAGATTTGTATGGCGACGCTCCAGATGATGGTGAACGTAATCAGGGTGTTGATGCCATGATAGCTATAACGTTCGTTCAAAAACGTCCGGAAGCGGATCAGGACATAGATGCCGATAATCGTGAAGGTGGTCATGATCAGATCGCTGGGGCCCATAACCATCTGGGGAGATCTCATCCCCATGGCGGCATTCTGGAGGAAACCGATAAAAAATCCCAGCGGGTACAATATCGCCATGGTGATAGAGAGCCATCCGGCAACAGCATAAGGATTCTCCGTGGACTTTGTGCTATCCTGCAGGTTTAATACTTCTTCGCTCATTGTGAACCTCAAGGTTAAATGTAATCCGGCACATACTCGAGAATGTCAGCGGGCTGGCAGTCCAGTTCCCGGCAGATTGCTTCTAAGGTGCTGAACCGTATTCCCTTCACCTTACCGGTTTTGAGAAGAGACAGGTTCGTGACTGAAATGCCTATCCTCTCGGATAGATCGTTCAGTCTCATTTTTTTCTTGACCAGCACCAGATCAAGTTTTACTTCGATAGCCATGCGTCTAATATAATACATAATTTTACGAGAGTCAAGGAATATTTTATGTTTTATTTAATATATTTTATGTTACACGTACATAGGAAAAAAGCGCCAGAATAAACTCTGGCGTTTTTTGCTTGTATCGTTGGATCTTGGTTACTTCGGTGGGCGTGAATTAATTTAGCTTTTATCGCTGTCGGATTCCTCCGAAGGTCCGAAGGACTCCTATGGAGAGCCACTTCGTGGGGGGAATCCGAACTACCAAATCCTGCGTCAGGTCACACCAGCCCCGACAAACGGAGCTGCCAGGACCTGACGCAATAGCGGCAGTCACTGGTTTGAAGGTGGTTTTTTCTTGCGGGGTTTGCGGCGGCGCTTGACAGGCAATGCGAGGAGGAGACCCACTGCTAATAGACCAATGCCGAAGATTAAACCTAAATAATGTAACATACGAATACCTCCGCTTTCTTCATGCTTCGTCTCCGCCAATGCGGGACCGGAAGCATGCCACCCATCGTAACAGCTAACGGATTCTCTGGTATTTATTTATCGAGGTTTTTTTAACTGCTGTTGAATCCCCTTATACATCAAGACCAATCGAGGCGATCTCTCGATACTGCCTATTGGTGCTTTCTAAGGCTTGTTTCAGGTATGGTACTATAATTTCTCTATGATTTATTTCTCTTTTAAAAATGGCAAGAAATATGTTATAATGACCCAGCCCACATTTAGCCATTAATGGGAAAGCCATTTCGATCTCACCCCAGCCAAGCAATGCTTTTGCAGCTGAGAACTGAGATCTCCATGTCTGAAATGAAGAAGTATCAGCGATAAACTCATAGACACCTGAATGGGATCGACACCATGAGAGAGTCGCAATCTTTGCTGCTAAGACCTCCTCATTAAGAGCAGGAAAATCAAGAACTGCTTGAACAAGCCTTTCTGGATTATCAACTGTAATCAGCGTTTCGAAAACTCCTGATAATATGCCGAGTGTACCACCACATTCAGTTGAAGAATCAATACTGCTGGCTTCTCTTTAAAGCCAACGTAACGCTTCATCTTCAGACCATATCTTTGCACCTGAGACCCTTCAGACATTGCTCTCATCCTGAGCTAAGATTAGTGATGAAACAACTAAACTTAATACCAGACAACTAAATAACATCAATCTGTGTCTGTAAATCACAATATTTCTCCTCTTTACTGCTAACCGCCAACTACCAACTGCTAACTGCTATAACGGTATATTCCCATGCTTTTTCCTGGGGGTTGTGATCGACTTTGTTGCTGAGTTTACACCAATTTATTGTACTTTCGCCACCAGAATAAATTCTGATGCCCAAATTTAGGGTCAAGCCAATTTATTGTACTTTCGCCACCAGAATAAATTCTGATGCCCAAATTTAGGGTCAAGTCTCTGAAGAGACTGCATTTATTAAGCTATCGCTGTCGGATTCCTCCGAAGGTCCGAAGGACTCCTATGGAGAGCCACTTCGTGGTGGGAATCCGACCTACTAACTGCCAACTTCTAAAGCGGTATATTCCCGTGCTTTTTCTTGGGATTGTGATCGACTTTGTTGCTGAGTTTACACCAGTTTATTGTACTTTCGCCACCAGAATAAATTCTGATTGATGCCCAAATTTAGGGTCAAGTCTCTGAAGAGACTGCATTTATTAAGCTATCGCTGTCGGATTCCTCCGAAGGTCCGGACTCCTATGGAGAGCCACTTCGTGGGGGGAATCCAACCTACTAACAGCCAACAGCTAACCGCTAACTGCTATAACGGTATATTCCCGTGCTTTTTCCTGGGATTGTGATCGACTTTGTTGCTGAGTTTAAACCAATTTATTGTACTTTCGCCACCAGAATAAATTCTGATGCCCAAATTTAGGGTCAAGTCTCTGAAGAGACTGCATTTATTAAGCTATCGCTGTCGGATTCCTCCGAAGGTCC
>JALGVT010000023.1 GCA_025774555.1 candidate division LCP-89 bacterium | reverse complement strand
AACCGCAGCGAATTGGGCGGCAGACTTAACATCCACATGCTCGAGAGATTCTTGGCTGATTCGAATTACGATAAAAAGCTTAAACCGAAGTTTCTCGAAAAGAAGAAGGACAAAACGGTCGGGATCATTGGCGCAGGTCCGGCTGGTCTTTCCTGTGCATATCAACTGGCGCGGCGCGGGTATGGCGTAACTGTGTATGAAGCGTATCCTGAAGCTGGCGGCATGATGAAGGTCGGTATCCCCGACTACCGTCTGCCCAAAGAGGTTCTGCAGCATGAAATCGACTTTATCCTGAGCTTTGGCGTTGAACTGAAACTGAATACTCGAGTCGGCGAGGACGTCACTATTGATGAGATTCGTAAGAAGCACGATGCCGTGTTTATTGGCACCGGTTATCATCTTTCTCGTAAGTTGGGAGCCGATGGTCAGGATCTGGAAGACGTTATTCCAGGTATCGAAGTGCTGAGAAAGATCGCTTTTAAAGAAGACATTAACGTCGGTGATCGTGCTGTCATTGTGGGCGGCGGCAATACCGCCATGGACGCCGCCAGATCGGTGCTGCGCATGGGTTCAAAACCACGAGTTCTTTACCGCAGGACTCGTGAAGAGATGCCGGCGATAGCAGAAGAGATCGATGACCTTCTTGAAGAAGGCATCCCCATCGATTTCCTGACTCTGCCAGTCAGGGTGTACGGCGATAAAGCAGGTAAGATACTGAAGGTTGAATGTCAGCGCATGGAACTGGGTGAACCCGATGAATCCGGTCGCCGCCGTCCAGTCCCCATAAAGGGCAGCAACTTCGATATAGAAGCGGACATGGTCATCACTGCTATCGGTGAACAACCTGATCTTAAATATCTAACGTCTGAGGTCAAAGCCGAAAGTTGGGGTGTGTTAGTCGATGAATACGGCAGAACTAATGTCCCGGATATCTTTGCTGGTGGAGATACCGCGCAGGGCGACGGAACTGTAACCCACGCAGTCGGTCATGGTCGTAGAACGGCGCTGGCAATCGACGCTTTTCTGAAGGGTGAAGAGGCTCCGCCTTATGAGTCAATCAAGCAGACTCTTCACGGGCAGTCTGATCATCAGGTTACTCCAGATGAGATTAACACTAACTACTTCTTCGAAGAGGAACGCATTGAGCCTCAAGGATTAACCATCCCTGAACGTGTGCAGAACTTCGAGGAGATCTATTCCGGCTTAACTGAAGAAGAAGCGTTGGCAGAATCCCAGCGATGTTACTCCTGCGGCACCTGTCCGGAATGCGACAACTGTCTGGTATTTTGTCCAGATGCAGCGATCACCAAAAAACCGGGCGGCGGCTACCTGATTAACTACGATTACTGTAAAGGGTGCGGCATCTGCGCCGCTGAATGCCCCCGGAATTCGATTTCAATAAAGATGCTGAAGTAAATTTCGAGTCGTATGTACAGTCATACTCAGCCGGGTTCTCTACTGAGAATTGCGTTGCTGATCAGCCTGTTCATCTTTCTGCTCTTTGCCTGGGTGATACAGCGTGATACAGAGAGTTTTGAGGATGATCCGGAGACGATTATCGTTATTGTTTTTGCATCTTTCCTGATGATTGTCCTGTTATCGCTCTTTCATAGTTTGACGGTTGAGGAAGATAACGATTCATTGACTGTGAAATTTGGCATCGGTTTGATCTCAAAACGGATATCCTTTAAGCAGATACAATTATGTGAAACAGTTACTATGCCATGGTGGCGTGGGCTGGGTATCAAGAAAATCCCCGGCGGATGGATGTACAACATCGCTGGCAGAGACGCTGTTGAACTGACCATGAATAACGGCGACAAGTTCCTTATAGGTACTAACGAACCGGAAGTTCTGACATCGATGATCAGGAATCGGATAATTACAGCTAGCGATAAAGATGAGAGGTGGATTTAGAAAGTCACAATACGAAATCCACACCGTTACCCCAGATCGCTGGAATGATCTTGAGAAGCTTTTTGGAAGCAGGGGAGCCTGCGGTGGCTGCTGGTGCATGCATTGGCGGCAATCGCGATCCGAGTTTGAAGAGCATAAGGGTGAGAGCAACCGCCAGAAATTCCACCAGATCGTTCAGAGTGGGGCAGAGCCGGGTTTATTAGCTTATAATGGCAATGATCCCATCGGATGGGTAGCCGTTGCGGCCCGTGAGCAGTATCCGTTGCTGGAGAAATCCCGAGTCCTGGCTAAAGTTGATGATCAGCCTGTCTGGTCAGTAGTCTGTTTTTTTATCGCTAAAGGTCATCGCAGGCAGGGAGTGTCGAAGGCACTGCTAAATGCGGCGATAAAATTTGTCAGGGACGGGGGAGCAAAGATCATAGAAGGCTATCCCGTTCCGCCTAAAGAAGGCGGCAATGTCGAAGTTTTCAGCTACACCGGTCTGGGACCGATTTTCGCACAGGCTGGCTTTGAGGTCGTAGTCAGACGGGGGAAAGCTGGTAGGGGGGTATGGAGGAAATATTTGTAGGTTCTAGAACATAATTAACACGCGTTAATGCTATGATTACTAATCTAAAAATTCATAATTTTAAGTCATTGCGGAATGTTGAATTGCATGATATGCCAAGTTTATTGGTGATGGTGGGCGCAAATGCATCGGGGAAATCTAATTTTGTTAAGGCGTTAGACTTCCTCTTTCAGGTAATGACTAATGGATTGACAAACGCAGTGGACAATTATGGAGGATATGAGGGTATTTGTTTTAGGAAGGAGAGAAGGTCTAAGGGAGCGATTAAATTTGGATTCAAATTAGAGGTCGAACTTCCTGAAATCTGGGGTGAAAATATAAAAATAGGTGATCCTTCTATTAATTTAATTTACGAATATGAATTTAGTTTTCAAGCCACTAAACAGTCTATCGATGCTCCATATAAGGTGCTTTCTGAAACACTGAATATTGATTTAGTCTGTAAAGAGAAGAAAATTGATAAACTTTTTCAGTTTGTCAGATTGCATGATGAGATAAAAAAATACGAATTCAAAGAGGGAATTACAGAACAAGAAGGATTCTGGCAAATTCCTGAAATGCCGCCAAAAGATCACTTTATTGGACAAGGCGTAAGCCCTACTACTCTGGCTATGGCAAAAGGAACATTTGGTACCATAATAGGTATGTATTATTACTTTACAAATTCCAAGGGTTACTTTATCACACCCGAGGAGATAAGAAGACCAGTATCGGACACAAGCAGCGCGGGAACGATTTTAAATAAATATGGTAATAACCTTGCATCGGTGATTAAATATTTTAGAATAGAAAAGCCAGAAATATATGAAAATCTAATCGAGCATTTACAAGTTGCAGCTCCAACTATTTTGTCAGTCAATTCCCAATATACGGATAGCAAACAACTAAGCTACAATTTAAAAGAGAAAGGTTTTGGAAGACCCTGGCATCCTAAAGAGGTTTCTGACGGCACTCTGGAAACGCTTGGCCTGTTCATACCTTTAGAGGATACAAGAATTCCTTTGGCAGCATATGATGAGCCTGAAAATAGCGTCCACCCCTGGATACAGGAACATTTTGCAAAAACCTGTTTGGAAAAGTGCGATACTAAGCAGATAGTGCTTTCAACTCATTCCCCTATAATAGTAGATGAAGCTCCTCCGGAATCGTTATATATAATTATTAAAAACGAAAAAGGCGAGACAGTCATACAGCGAGCTAATAAAGAGCATCCTCAAATTAAGAAGATAGTAGAAAAAAATATCATGCCCTTAGGCGATTACTGGAAATCTGGAGCAGTTGGCGGAGTGCCTAGACAAATTTTATTGGATTTTAAAAATAAAGAGGTCTGATTGGATGAAATTAATTCTATTAGTGCCGGGCGATTCTGAATTTAGAGTATTACCAATTCTTCTAAGACAATTAAATTTCTATACACGAATCCAAAAAACAAAGACTATTGCTTATGACAATATCAATAAGAGGGCGAGTATTACTCCGAAAGTATATAGACAAATAGAAGCAGCGTTTCTTGAAGATCCCGATAAGGTTATTTTGTTATTTGATCATGAGGATGCACGTATTTGTCCACCAAGTTTTGCCAATCAGGTAAAGTCAGATATTCTTGGTAACGTTGATGAGTCAATTGTAATCAGTTCAAAATTTTCTGTGGTTTGTGTAAATCATTGTTTTGAAAATTGGATTCTTGCTGATATCAATGTATTTAATAACAAACTTTTTAAGAGAGATTTAAGAAATCGAATAGGAAACAAGTCGGACTGTAAACCTGCGCAGCAAATTATACAAGACGGATTTGGGCGGGATAAGAAATGCCAAAAAGTAAGACATCTGATAGCGCTTGCTGATAATTTTAACATTCAAAACTCTGAAGTTCGCGACCGCAGTCCTTCCTTAGATAAATTTCTGCGAGAAACTGGAGTTTAACCAAAACATCGAGATAAACAACCATGGAAAAAGTACTAACCGGTAATCAATCAGTTTCCTGGGGCGCTATGCGAGCCCGCGCTCAGGTCATTGCAGCATATCCCATTACACCGCAGACGACCATCATCGAAGAGCTGGCGTCGCTGGTATCCGACGGCAAGCTGGACGCCCGCTTTATCAAGGTTGAATCTGAGCACTCCGCTCTGGCAGCATGCATTGGAGCTGAACAGGCAGGCGCGCGTTCTTTTACAGCCACATCTGCGCAGGGTCTGGCTCTAATGCACGAGCTGATCCATTGGGCGTCGCTGGCAAGGCTGCCGATTGTCATGGCAGACGTCAATCGCGCCATGGCGCCCGGCTGGACTATCTGGACAGATCAGAACGACTCGCTATCAGAGCGCGATACCGGCTGGTTGCAGTTCTACTGTGAATCCAACCAGGAAGTGCTGGATACTGTCCTGCTGGCATACAAAATCGGCGAAAGGATCAAACTGCCGGTGATGCTGATATTGGATGCTTTCTTCCTGTCGCACACAGCGGAAGCAGTAAATATTCCAGAACCTGAAGAAGCCGATGCGTTCTTACCGCCCTATGAAGGCGACCTGATTGTGGACGTCGAAAACCCAAGAGCTTTCGGTGGTATGGCGGGCGTGGATTACTACCAGGAATTCCGCTATATGCAGCAGGAAGCGATGCTTGAGGGATTGAAAGTAGTGGAAGAGGTCGGCAAAGAGTTCGGCGAACGTTTCGGCAGACATTACGGACTGATTGAACCGTACCGCTGTGAGGATGCCGAAGCGATTATCGTTACCTCGGGCACTGTGACATCCACCGCTCGAGACGTTATCGACGAATGGCGCGACAGAGGTGAATCCGTGGGACTGTTGAAGATGCGCACCTTGCGTCCCTTCCCGATCGATCTGGTCAGGGAAACATTGCGGGGAGTGCCCAAAGTCGGTGTAATCGACCGCAATATATGCCCCGGTTTCGGAGGCATCTGGGCTCAGGAAATCAAGGCTGCCATGTACGACGTCGATCAAGCGGATCGTCCCGATATTTACGGCTTTATCGCCGGTCTGGGCGGCAGAGACGTTACACCGATTACAGTGAACGAAGTACTGGAGAAAACCCTGCATCCGGAGAAGATTGAGAAGCACCTGAACTGGATTGCGTTGAAAGCATAGTGGCTCGTAGCTATTTACGATATCGCCAGTTCGTACAGACGCAGAAAGTAGTTCTCTTAAAATAGTTCTGAATATGTTTTCAAATAGATCCCTTTCATAAAACGTTCAACCTTCAAACTTGTAAGCTTGTACACTTGTAAACTTGCATACGATCAAACGGAGATAGAAAATGTCCGACAAAGTTCCCGGTCAAATTACATACGATATAGCAGAACGTGAAATCATGTCGTCCGGGCACCTGGCGTGCCCCGGATGCGGAGCAACCCTGTCCATGCGCCTGGCGTTGAAGGTGCTGGGTCCACGTACGGTGCTCTGCATTCCCGCATGTTGCTGGGCGGTAATAGATGGTCCTTTTCCATATTCCAGTGTAGGCGTTCCGTTAGTGCACTGTGCCTTTGAAACCGCGGCGATCACCGCAACCGGCGTACGTCATGCGCTTGACGTGCGGGGTCAGAAAGACATTACTGTTGTCGCCTGGGCTGGAGATGGCGGCACGTTCGACATCGGCTTCGGAGCGCTTTCCGCCGCAGCCGAACGCAATGAAAACATCCTCTACATCTGTTACGATAACGAAGCGTACATGAATACCGGCATCCAGCGTTCCTCCGCTACGCCTGTGGGAGCCTGGACTACTACTACTCCGGCAGAGCATCCCAAGGAAGAACCCAAGAAGAATCTTGTTGAGATATTAGGTTCGCACCGTATTCCTTACGCCGCTACAGCGACCGTTGCGTACCCAGACGACCTGAATCGCAAGCTGGAAAAAGCGAAAAACATGACCGGAATGAGGCTGTTGCACATCTTCAGTCCCTGTCCTCCGGGACATAAATCCCTCGAGAGTGACTCCATTAAAATCAGTCGTTTGGCAGTGGAAACCAAAGTTTTCCCGCTTTATGAAATCGAAAACGGCACCAAATTCACTCTGAATCGCGAATCGGCAGGTGTGCCTGTTACCGAATACACGAAACTGCAGGGACGTTTCAAGCACCTGACTGAGGCAGAGCTTAAGCAGATGCAGGAACGAGTGGACTATGAATGGGATATACTTATGAAGAGGATAGCGGTTTTTGCCTGATGAAATAAGGTGGAAAATTGACTTGTTAGAGCAGGTCGAATTTTGTATCTTGAAAGTTCGCATAGAGGTTTGCAATACATGAGGTAACCTTGAAAGAACAGAAAACCAGATCGCGGTCGAGAAGAGAATCTCAATGGAAACTTTTCCACGCGATGAATTATAAGATTTTCTTCGTAGGTATCGCTGCGATTATTTTGGGCTATGTTGCCATGATGCAGGGACCGCACGATTCCTTTCTCTCCCTTCACCTGTCACCGATCTTATTAGTAATAGGTTACTGCGTTCTGATCCCCCTGGCAATCCTTTTGCGGCGAAAAAGCAGCAAGGGCGATTAGCTCAGCTGGTTTAGAGCGCCTGCCTTACAAGCAGGAGGTCATCAGTTCGAATCTGGTATCGCCCACCAGTATAACGTACTAATAAATAGGTATTTCCCTACATTCTTCAAAGTTGCTATTTGTTGGAGAATGTGGGGATTTTTGGGATTAACAAAAACTCAAGTGATGAAATGCGTAGGTAATACACGACATCAGAACATAAAAAAATCAGGAAATAACTGTCAATTAACTACTTGCAATAACAAATAGTGTTCCCGATTCAAATTATCTCATTTCTATAGTAGATAATTTGCCGTTTTTAATCCCACATTCGTTCTGGAATCTTCATCATAAACTGCTTGCAAGAAATGTTGTTAGTTTGTATATTATTTATCTACGAAATATGCAAGTTTTAGTATGAGTATGGATAATAAGAAAAACAAGCTTTATTATACTATCGGGGAAGTCAGTAAAATAGCGGATCTGCCTCAATCCGTGCTGCGCTATTGGGAAACCGAATTCGATGATATTAAACCACCGCGGCATAAATCAGGCAAGCGGCTTTACCGGCAGGCAGAGATAGACCATATACTGCTCATTAAAAAATTGCTTCATGAAGACCGATTCACGATTGAAGGAGCCCGGATAGCGCTGAAGAAGGGTGCGGACAGGAATAATAAGACGAATATCACGGTCGAAGAGATTAAAAACGGGTTAAAGGAGATCATCAATCTTCTCGATGAATGACAGAGGTAATGAATGTTGTGCTTAATAATTGTTGATAATATTCAACAATTATTAAGCAGTGTCTTTTAGCTTGATATTTAAAAATTTATATACAAGAAACCTGGCGCTTGTGTCTTAACCCCATTGAATAAAGCATTGTCATAATTTCATTTGATTAAAAGCAGATAATTTGCTTGACTTCGATCGTTTATTTTGATAAATTAGTAGGTTCAAAATTTTGGGGAAATCGTGAAGACATTCCATAAAAACATAGAAGACATCGAGCGCAACTGGTACGTTGTTGACGCTGATGATTTGATTCTCGGACGCCTGGCTACCCGGATAGCAACTGTTCTCAGGGGTAAGCATAAAGCCAGTTTTTCACCGCATTTGGATACCGGCGATTTCGTCGTTGTGATCAATGCAGAAAAAATCCGTCTCACCGGGAAAAAGGATCTGATGAAAGAGTATTTCAGTCATTCCGGATATCCTGGTGGAGGCAAGTTCACTTCGATTGCGGACGTGCGGCGGAAACATCCGGAAAGAATTATCACTCATGCAGTCAAGGGGATGCTGCCGAAAGGACCATTAGGTCGGAGGCAATTGAAAAAACTGAAGGTCTATGCAGGATCCGAGCATCCTCATCATGCACAACAACCAGAGACGCTTTCACTTTAGTAATTATCGCAATTTGAGGTATAAATGGCAACTTCCGGTTCAACAGAACGGTTCTATGCTACGGGGCGCCGTAAAACTTCCACTGCGCGAGTCTGGCTCACGCCCGGCAGTGGAAAGATGACAGTTAACAAACTGGAATTCATCGACTATTTCGGCAGAGAAGTGTTAAAACTTTTAGTGGAACAACCGTTTGAAGCGGTTGACGCTGTCAGTAAATTTGACGTGGTAGCCAAGGTGAAGGGCGGCGGGAAGAGCGGTCAGGCTGGAGCCATGCTACTGGGAATCGCCAGAGCGTTAATCGACTTCGATCCAGAGTTCAGATCTGCGCTAAAAAAGCATAAGTTTCTGACAAGAGATCCACGCGAGAAGGAACGCAAGAAGTACGGACAGCCCGGCGCACGCAAACGCTTCCAGTACTCAAAGAGATAATCAAATACCGTTTTTCAGTCAGCCCGCGCACAGACGCACAAAACCGCACGGGCTTTCTGTACGATGTACAATAATCACACCTTCTGATCGTTTTCCCGGGTGTTCCGCAGTGGCGGGATCTGGAATCGAAATGATGAAGGTGATCGAACAACCCAGACCTAAATTCAAGAGGAGTTTATGCCAAACGTATCCATTCAACAACTGCTTAAAGCTGGCACCCACTTTGGACACCTCACTCGGAGATGGGACCCAAAGATGTCGAAATACATCTTCGGCGCAAAACACGGCATTCATATTATCGACCTGAAAAAAACACAAGTCTGTATTGATGCAGCTTGTAACGCCCTTTCAGAGGTTGTCAGAAAGGGAGAAAAAGTGCTGTTGGTCGGCACTAAGAAACAGGCTAAAGATATTATTCGTTCTGAAGCAGAACGGATTAAAATGCCCTATGTCTGCGAACGCTGGCTCGGAGGCATGTTAACCAACTTTTCTACGATCAGGAAGAGTCTGAAGACATTAATGACTCTGGAAAGATACTCCACAGATGGCACCTATGAGAAGATATCTAAGAAAGAGCGCCTGACCATCGAGAAGGATAAAGCCAAACTGGATCGTGCACTGGGTGGTTTCCGCGATATGAAGAAACTACCTGGCGCTGTCTTTATCGCTGATATAAAGAAAGAACACATCGCCGTAGCTGAAGCTCGGAAACTAAACATCCCGATTATTGCAATCGTAGATACCAACACCGATCCGGATCTTGTCCAGTACCCTATTCCGGGAAATGATGACGCTTTCAAATCAATTGGGCTGATAACGCGGGCTTTAACCGAAGTTATGGAAGAAGCTTTAGCAGTTGCAGTCGAGCGAGGTGTAACAGAACCTGCATTACCGGACAGCGGTGAGGCGATGGACAAACCGAAACCGCCTCCAAGACGCCGCCGTCCGAGAAAGCGTCCAAAGCAGGAATCGGCACAGGCTGATGCGCCAAAACAGTCGGATGATCAATCCACAGTTATGGCTAAACCTGAAGAAAAACCTAAAATGACGCCAGAGCCCAGGGAAGCTGCGCCTGCGCAAAAGACTGAACTGAAAAAAGAGACCACCCAGGTAAATGAATCCGAAAACAAGGATAAAAAGGAGTGATTCGATACTTGTAATAATCGAATTCCTTGATAGACAATCGCACTGGAGATATAAATGAGCATTTCACCACAGGCTGTTAAAGAGCTTAGATTAAAAACCGGCGCCGGTATGATGGATTGCAAAAAAGCTCTCGTCGAAACGGATGGTAATGAGGAAAAAGCTATTGGATTCCTTCGCAAATCCGGTCTGGCGCAGGCAGCCAAAAGAGCTGGTAGAGAAGCAAATGAAGGCATCGTTGAAGCTTATATTCACACCGGCGCTAAGCTGGGTGTGTTAGTTGAGATAGATTGCGAGACCGATTTCGTTGCGAATACAGATGAGTTTAAAACTATGGCGAGGAATATCGCCATGCATATTGCTGCTTCCAGTCCTACAGCGGTTTCAAGAGATGATATCTCTGATGAGACTATTGCTAAGGAGAAAGAAATCTATATCGGTCAGATGGAAGCAAGCGGTAAGAAGAAACCGCCTGAAGTAATTGAAAAGATCATCACCGGCAAACTGGATAAATTCTTCTCTGAAGTTTGCCTTTTAGAGCAGCCTTTTGTCAAGGATCCAGATAAAACCGTCGGTGACCTGATTACCGAAGCTGCTGCAAAACTAGGCGAAAACATAATCCTGAAACGATTCTCTCGTTTGAAGGTTGGCGAGTGAGTGCTTTGCAGTACAAACGCGTTCTCCTGAAACTTACCGGCGAAATAATGGCGGGACGGGGCGGCTATAGCATTGATCCCGAAAGTGTCCTTAGAATCGCTGGTGAAATTAAAGAGATACATGAACTCGATCTTGAGATTGCCATAGTTATAGGCGGAGGAAATATTTTTCGAGGAATGCAGGCTTCAGCGCAGGGAATGGATCGAGCTATCGCTGATCAGATGGGAATGCTGGCGACGGTCATCAACGCTCTGGCGCTGCAGGACGCCCTTGAAAAAATGGGCATCGTCACTCGTGTACAGTCTGCAATTGAAATTCAAGAACTCGCTGAACCGTTTATCTTGCGCAGAGCGGTCAGGCATCTGGAAAAGGGACGGGTGGTGGTCTTCGCTGCAGGAACCGGCAACCCCTATTTCACCAGTGACACAGCGGCGACTCTTCGAGCGATCGAGATTCATGCCGATATAATACTAAAAGGTACACGTGTGGACGGGATATACGATTCCGATCCTGAGATGAACCCTGATGCCAGCAAGTTCGAAACTTTGACATATACCGAAGTAATTCAACGAGAGTTACGCGTTATGGATGCGACTTCGGTCGCATTATGTATGGACAATGAAGTACCCATTCGGGTTTTTAATATTATGACACCCGGCAATCTGAAGAAGTTGCTAATGGGAGAAAAAGTCGGTACACTTGTCGTGAGGTGACAAAATGGATCACCCGATCTTAGATGACGCCGAAATTCGTATGACCAAATCGGTTGAGAGTTTCAAAGGAGATTTGGTTAAAATCAGAACAGGAAAAGCTTCCGTTGCCTTGTTGGACAATATTAAGGTTGACTATTACGGGAGTAATGTTCCGCTGAATCAGGTGGCGAGTCTGTCAACACCGGAACCGAGGCTGATCGTCATTCAGCCCTGGGAAAAGAATATCATTGGCGATATTGAAAAGGAGATTTTAAAAAGCGATCTCGGGTTAACTCCTGTCAATGACGGCACTTTTATCCGGCTGGCGATTCCCATCCTCACTGAAGAGAGACGTAAGGAATTGGTAAAGCTCGTCAAGAAATATGCTGAAGACGCACGCGTTGCAGTTCGAAATATCCGCCGTGATGCTAACGATCAGATCAAGCGCGAGGAGAAAGGTAGCAACCTTTCTGAAGACGAGGCTAAAAAACATCAGACACAATGTCAAAAACTGACAGATCAACATACAGAAAAAATAGACGAAATCCTTAAGCAAAAGGAAGCTGAAATACTGGAAGTTTGATGAGTGCAGTTTAGTAGTTTGTTCTCGTGATGACTTCTATAGATGCAGGAGAAAAAAATGCCACGCTACATTACCGATGAATGCATAAACTGCGGTGCTTGCGAGCCCGAATGCCCGGTTGAAGCTATCTCAGAAGGCGATGAGATCTATATTATCGATCCCGAAGTCTGCGTTGACTGTGAAGGACATTTTGATGAGCCGCAGTGTGTTGAGTATTGCCCTGTAGATTGTATTCCTCTAATAGAGTAAGTCTGGATAAAAAAAAGTCCGGCAGACGCCGGACTTTTTTAATAATCAGGTAAGTTATCCAACTAAGCTAGCGACCATCTGTGGCACCATGTTGGCTTGTGCTAACATTGATATACCGGTTTGCATCAGAATTTGTGCGCGTACAAAGTTAGACATCTCGGCTGCGATGTCAGCATCACGAATCATCGATTCAGATGCTGATGCCGTTTCAGTGGCGGTCATTAACTGGGATATAGTGCCCTGAAGCCGTTCGACATAGGCGCCGATTCTAGTACGCTCAGTATCCTTTGAATCGATCGCAGCGTCAATTGATCCAATCGAACTCTGTGCGCTGATTGTCGTCGTGATGTCTATGCCCGTCAATCCCAGAGCCGAAGCGGACATGTTGTTGAAATTGACAAAATAGTAGTCTTCGTTTAGAACGTTCTCTGTGCCAATGTGGAATTTGATGCCGGTGTTCGAGAAACTACCATCCAACAGATTGAGACCATTATAATTGGTGACTTGAGCAATCCGGTTAACTTCAGATTTCAACTGTTGGAATTCCAGGTTAAGTGCAGAACGGTCTGAACTGGTAAGCGCGCCGTTCGACGATTCGATTGCAAGTGCGCGCATACGGACCAGCATTTCATCGAGCACTGCAAGAGCGCCTTCTGCGGTTTGCATCATATTGATGTTGTAATTGGCGTTTTTCTCGGCTTCTTCCATCGAAGCTATCTGTGCGCGGAAGCGTTCAGAAATCGCCAATCCTGCAGGATCATCCCAGGCATTATTGATTCTAAGTCCTGTCGAAAGACGCTGTACCGCCTTATCCAGATCATTCTGCGAGTTCCAGATACTACGCTGTGCAGTCATTGACAGGATGTTGTGATTGATTCGTGTGCTCATCTCGGCATACCCCCTTGATCTTATTTATTCTTTTTAGATTTTTACACAGTTGATTTCTCAAGCAGCTTCTTCAACAGATAATCTGACATTGTATCTGCCAGTTTCGCCAATTGATCGTTGTTGGGAAGCTCTTGTTCAGATTCTGATATGATTTCGGAATCCAGTTTTTTTCTAGCGCCTTCTAAAGTGAAACCTTCGACTCGAACGAGGTGGTTGATTCGTTCGATGGTTTCAATGTCGGACCTTTCGTAGCGCCTTTGGTTTCCCTGTGTCCGTATCGGATTGAGAAAATCGCCGAACTCCTTTTCCCAAAACCGAATAGTTGGTTTCGCAACACCAGTCATAGCGTTGACCTGTGCTATTGAATACAGGGAATTTTCAGGTATCTTACCTGATCTCATTCTTTCACCCCCTTCGGTTTTATATTAAATTTCATCTCACTTTTTTTATCGGCATGTTTTAAGATAACTTTAACATTTTATCAGATGAAGTTAATGAATGATAAAGAAACTCTTTAGGATATAAACGCCAAGCTCTTACTGTAATCAGCAATTCTTCTAATGCAGATTTAAAATATGTTGCTTTCATTGTGAATTATTATTATATTATGCTGACAATAAAGTGATAGAAAACTATGATGAATTTCAATCAATCCCGTTTAAAAGAGCTTTTTAACAGCTTTAAAAATAAGAAAGTCGCAGTAATTGGCGACTTGATGCTGGACAGTTATATGTGGGGTAGTGTAAGGCGCATTTCCCCTGAAGCTCCCGTGCCGGTTGTCGAGGTAACCTCTGAAACAGTAAAGCTGGGAGGAGCTGCCAATGTCGTATATAATATATTTAACCTCGGCGCTGATGTGCTGCCAATTGGTGTGGTCGGTGACGATATCTCCGGCGAACATATTCGAAAACTTTTTGATACTATCGGTGTAAATTCTGATGGAGTCATTACCGATCCTGAGAGACCGACGACTATTAAAACCCGTATTATAGCACACGATCAGCATGTGGTGAGAGCGGACGTAGAATCGAAGGAGAATCTGTCCGCAAGTATTGAGAAGAAGCTGTTAGCGTTATTCCGCAGTAAACTTGAAACAATTGACGGCGTGGTTCTTCAAGATTACAACAAGGGGGTCATTACTCCCGGGTTAATTAAGGAAGTTGTTTCTATCTGCAGAGATAAGGGCATCTTTATAGCTGTTGATCCAAAGTTCAAGAACTTCTGGGATTACCGAGGAGTAGATCTCCTCAAACCGAACCGGCGCGAGACCGAGGAAGCCCTGGGAATTAAAATAGAATCTGATGATTCTCTTTTCAATACGGCGCAGACACTCTTTGAGCGTCTCAAATGCAGGAATATAATGATTACACTGGGTGCGAAAGGAATGTGTCTGTTCCAGGGGCCCGGGGAAAAACCTATCTACATTCCCACCTTTGCCAGTAAGATTCATGATGTTTCCGGAGCAGGCGACACAGTAATAGCAACCCTTGTGGTGGCAAAGGTTGCAGGTGCGCCTTTACAAGAAGCCATGATGTTATCAAATTACGCCGCTGGAATCGTTTGTGGTGACGTTGGCGTAGTCCCGATAGATCGGGAAAAACTGATTGATGCAATACTGAGCAGCGGAGCGTAATACATCTGCTTACTATAAGACGAGCTTTTCGGGCGATTAGCTCAGTTGGTTAGAGCGCTGGTCTCACATACCAGAGGTCATTGGTTCGAATCCGATATCGCCCACATCGCTTCCCGCATTAGGTACGTCTCGGGTGAACAACTATGGATATGGGAAAAATTGTTGAAGATTGGGATGAGCTCTTCGGCATGCGTGATGCCTGGAAGCAGAAGGGATTAAAGGTAGTTTTTACGAATGGCGTCTTCGATCTGCTGCATCGCGGGCATCTCGATTATCTCCTGATCGCACGCCTGCATGGAGATATTCTTATAGTGGCTGCTAATTCCGATGCTTCTGTCAAGAGATTAAAAGGTGATAAAAGACCCCTCATCCAGCAGGATGACCGCGCTTTTGCCTTATCTTGTCTGAGACAGGTTGACGTGGTTACGTTTTTCGATCAGGATACGCCATTAGAGCTGATCCGCAGGTTAAAACCCGATTTCTTAGTCAAGGGCGCTGACTACCAGGAAAATGAGATCGTTGGCGCAGAGGAAGTTATACAAGCCGGTGGTAAGATTATTCGAGTTCCATTGACTGAAAATCGATCCAGCAGTGACATTATCAGAAAGATTATTTCGCGTTATCAAGATGATTAAATAACCGTTGCTTTTCAGATAATTATATACTAAATTACACAGTTACCCCTTATGTTTGACCAGCTTACATCGAGGTTCGAGGACTTCTTTAAAAAACTGCGTGGACATGGAAAGCTGACCGAGCAGAATATCCAACAGTCCATGCGGGAAATCCGTCGAATCCTCTTGGAAGCGGACGTCAATTTTAAGGTGGTTAAAGGCTTTATCGAACGGGTGCAGGAAAAGGCGCTCGGACAGGAAGTATTTAAAAGCATCACTCCTGGACAGCAGGTGATCAAGATCATCAACGATGAATTGATCCATCTGTTGGGAGAAGGACACAGCAGGTTAGATTTTTCCGGTCTGCCGCCTGTGCCCTTGATGATTGTAGGATTGCAGGGATCGGGGAAGACCACTCTCTGCGCCAAACTTGCACTGCATCTACGACGTAAAGGGAAGTTTCCACTCTTAGTCGCGGCCGATATCTACCGCCCCGCTGCTATAGATCAGTTGAATCAGTTGGGAAAACAACTCGATTTACCGGTCTGGGCAATGGGGACAAAAAATCCGGTAAAGATATGTACCGAATCCATCAAGGAGGCTCGGAAAACCGGTAGAGACGTTGTAATCCTGGATACAGCGGGACGGCTGCATATCGACAAAGAGATGATGCAGGAGTTGACGCGTATCAAGGATGCAGTTAAACCAGCGGAAATCCTGTACGTTGCAGATGGAATGGCAGGACAGGACGCCGTTAACGCTGCCAGAGAGTTTGCCGAAAGACTTGATTACTCAGGAATTGTTCTTACAAAACTGGACGGCGACGCTAAAGGCGGCGCTGCTCTTTCCATTCGTGCGGTAACTGGAAGACCTATTCGCTTCATCGGAACCGGTGAAAAACCGGATGCGCTGGAAGAATTCCATCCTGACCGCATGGCTTCGCGAATTCTGGGAATGGGAGATATTATTACTCTCGTGGAAAAAGCCCAGGATACCGTCGATCAGGAAACAGCCGAGAAAATGGCGCAAAAGATCGCCAGATCGGAATTTACTCTCGAGGATTTTCTGGACCAGTTTAAACAGATTCGGAAGATGGGGTCGCTGGATCAGATCATGAGTATGATCCCGGGTATGGGCAAGCAGTTGAAGGGGATGGATCTTAATGAAAGCGAATTGAATAGGACTGAAGCCATTATCCTTTCGATGACGCCAGAGGAGAGAAGAAAACCACACATCATAAATGGAAGCCGCCGCAAAAGAATCGCCGCTGGATCAGGAACCAGCGTCCAGAATGTCAATCAACTTCTCAAACAGTATGACCAACTCAGGTCAATGATGAAGCAGATGGGAAAGGTGAAAGGACACGGCGGCAAATTTCCAAAGATACCATTCCCGATGGGATAAAGCAGACAATAAGTTCTTAGTTTAAGATCGATATAAATAATAAATCAAAGCATAAGTAGAGAATACATAACCAGATTACGGAGGCATATTCCGTGGCAGTAAGACTTCGCCTGATGCGTTTAGGGCGCAAGGGGCAACCTTTCTACCGTATAGTTGCAGTTGATTCCCGCAAGAAGCGGGATGGAGCCTATATCGAAAAAATCGGACATTACAACCCGCTGCGCAGACCTGCAGAATTGGTAATGGACGAAGAAAAAGCGCTGAAATGGCTTAGCGAAGGTGCAATCCCTTCTGATACTGTCAGAAACCTGTTTTCGAAACAGGGCGTTATGATGGCTTTCGATCTCCAGAAACGCGGTATGGGTGAAGAGGAGATTAAGGATAAGGTTGCACGCTTCCGCATGGAAAAGGAAGAGAAACTGAAGGCGCTGGAAGAAGCGGCAATCGCTGAGCAGGCAAAAAAGATGAAAACACAGCCGCCTGCTAAGGTTGAATCTGAGGATGCGGTAAAAGCAGACAAGGAGACCGAAACCACTGTAGAAGAATCTACTGAAGTTAAGGCTGAATCCGAGGAAGCGGATGCAGTGACTGAAACCGCTGTAGAAAAATCGTCTGAGGCTGAGGTTGCATCAGAAGAAACGGTAGAAGCCAAAGATACCGCAGCAGAAACTACCGAGTCCAAGGATGCAATAGAAGAACCGGGTGAAGCTGGTGAAACTACAGAGGCAGCCGAGGTGACGTCCGATGCTGTCGATGAGACACCTGCCGAAGCGCCGTCAACAGCTTCTGAGTCTGAAAACATTGAAGAACCTGAAGCTTCTGAAGAGCAGAAAAAGCCAGAAGAAAAGCCGTCAACTGAAGGCGAGGGCTAATACCTTCCCGACGCCGGTGGAACTCCTGAATTATTTCGGTGATATTTAGTCGGGGCGTATTCACCTGCAGAGCATTTAGCTCTAAGGATTAACCGGAGTCAGTCATGAAAGAGTTTATTGAGTTTATCGTTAAACATTTGGTTGAAGACCCTGATCGGGTATCTGTAACTGAAGAGCAGGGCGAGAAAGGGACGTTGTTCAAGCTTTCTGTCGGTGAGAATGATATTGGCAGAGTCGTCGGAAAGGAAGGACGCACTGCCAGGTCTATCCGTACCCTGCTTAATGCTGCAACCGCGCGAAAAGGTATGCGGGCAAATCTCGAAATATTAGATGACAACAAGGAATAGACGGTTGTTGTAGATGAATTTCGACGGCTCGCTGATTGAGGTTGCCAGAATTGTAAAAGCACAGGGATTAAAGGGTGAACTTAGAGTTTATACGTTGACCCAAAAACCTGAAGACCTGGAGAGGTACAAATCGTTCTTTGTAAAAGCAGATTCAGGTGAGATAGAGGAGTTGAACGTCGAGCGTATTCGCACTGCGCCTAAATATGTCGCAGTGAAATTTCATGGAATTGATCACATCGATGACGTTGAGCGCCTGCTGAAACGACCTTTATTCATTAATAGCAGTCAACTCCCAACCCTCGATGAGGGGGAGTATTTCATTAGTGACATGATCGGGATGAAGGTGGTCACACCCGATGGCGAAAAGCTGGGCATTCTGAAGGACATACTCGAACATACTGCTAATCATGTTTATCAGGTGATTGATGGTGATAAAGAGATTTTAATTCCCGCTGTTAAGAATTTCGTAAAGAACATCGATATTGACAATAGAATTATTACGATCGACCTTATTGAAGGTCTTAGATATCTGGAATAGAATCTAACCAGTCACATCATGCGAGTTGATATATTAACTCTATTCCCGCGTCTTTTTGACGGTTTCAAAGAAGAAACGCTAATAAAGAGAGCTCTTTTAAACGGATGCCTTGATCTGCATATATGGAATCTAAGATCCTGGGCTAGAAGCAAACACCAGCAGGTGGATGATACGCCTTTCGGTGGTGGACCGGGCATGATTCTTAAACCCGAGCCGATCTTTGAGGCTCTGGATGATCTTTTACAGGACCGAAATTCAAAGCCTCTGGTTGTATATTTCAGCCCTTCCGGTAAACTACTTCGGCAGAGTACGCTGAACGAACTGTGTGAAGCAGAGAACCTGATTTTTATCTGTGGTAGATATAAGGGCGTAGATCAACGGGTATTGGATAATTTAGTCGATTGCGAAATCTCAATAGGGGATTTCGTTCTGTCCGGTGGTGAATTACCGGCGATGGTAACGCTCGAAGGGATTACAAGATTGATCCCCGGAGTGATCAACGACATAGAATCCGCAACCTCAGACAGCCATTATAAAGGACTCCTCGAAGGTCCTTTATACACACGTCCGGAAGAATATCGCAGCTTAAATGTTCCCGATATACTACTTTCGGGAGATCATGCGAAAATTGCAGACTGGCGCCGGGAAAAATCGTTTGAAATCACACGAACCCGCAGACCCGATCTGTGGAAACAATTCATTAAAAACGTACCTGCTGAAGAAAAATAGGATAGTGAGATAGAAAATGCAGCAACTTCATTTAGTTACTTCTGAACAATTAAAGACCGATATCCCTGAGTTCAAAGCTGGAGATACGGTCAAAGTCCATGTGCGTGTCATCGAAGGTGAAAAAGAACGTATCCAGATATTCCAGGGTATTGTAATTGAGCGGAGCGGAGAAGGTGTCAACGCGTCCTTTAAAGTGCGGAAAGTTTCAGCCGGTATTGGCGTTGAACGTGTGTTCCCTCTGCATTCACCTCGCGTGGCTAAGATCGAACCGATCCGTATAGGTAAAGTCAGGCGAGCCAAACTCTTCTACCTGAGCAAACTGAGTGGAAAAGCTGCCAGAATTAAGGAGAAAACTACCAGGTAATCAAACGGATAAATATAATTCGGTGATAATAAAGGGAAGACGGTGCAAGTCCGTCGCTGCCCCGCAACTGTGATCGTCTGCTAAACAGGCGTAAGTCAGACACCTTGCCGGATTTAGTAATGCCTCGTGGGAAGGCGCCTCAATATTCTCCCCGGAGCGCCGGGGAAACTATTGGTCAGAGCCGCGAGCGGCTCTTTTTTTATGGAGAAATCGTTGAAATCTACACAGAAGATGACCCGTGCCGCCATGCTGATCGCCGTTTGCATCGTTTTGGGTTATTTATTTATATTCATTCCTAACCTGGAAATGATAACGGCGAGTATCTTTCTTTCTGGCGTACTGATGGGGCCATTGTACGGGCTTTTTATCGGATTTACCGCCGAAACTATTTTTTCATTGTTTAATTCGATGGGAGCGCCGCTTCCTCCCCTCTTGATCGCTCAGGTCATCTCCATGTCTCTTGTCGGATATATAGGCGGCTTAATGGGGGAAAAATTGTGTAAGGTTCACTTTTTTATAAAAAAAAGCTGGATTAGACACTTTATCCTGGGGGTAACCGGCGCCGCTTTAACACTCGTT
This sequence comes from candidate division LCP-89 bacterium, assembly GCA_025774555.1. Classification (GTDB taxonomy): domain Bacteria; phylum Electryoneota; class B3-LCP; order B3-LCP; family B3-LCP; genus JALGVT01. The sequence continues at coordinate 23,722 of JALGVT010000023.1, read as the reverse complement.
TACGACATTTTAACAAATCTGTCTTTCCTGTTTATCGCAGGTATCGTGAATCAGCCGCTTCATCTCTATCTACTGGCTGGTCTTATATTTTCCATTTTCCATATAATCACAAATGCGGCAATATTCGCTTTAGTTGTACCTGTTCTCATCGGTCGCCTTAAAACCTGGAGAACCACGTGAACCATTCCCCGGAAGAGAAACAAATCAGAATCTGCACATTTGTCGTGTTAGCGCTAATTCCTCTGCTTAATTTATCAGCCATCTCGTTCGCAGAATCGCCAATCGACAGTCTGTCATCCGAATCCTCGAAGGCAGATTTATCATTCGATCTGGACGGTGATGAATTGGAAGATCACGAAAGAGTACAATTTGCTGACTGGTTGATCCCCATGCCGGGTTATTACCCGCTGGATCAGGGCGGTTTCGGTCAACCGATGCGCGGGCGGTTCATGGGACTCCCTTCTTGGATTATGACCCTGAACTACAGAGAGAGGAAAATGGATGATCATCTACTCGGATCGCCAGAACTGAACTGGGTTCCGCCGGGATCGGTGACCAGCCTTTCTTACAGCCCTTTTTCTTCAAACGGCGCTGCCCTATCCGTCGATGCAGGATTGCGAGTCCTGCAGAGCGAGCCTCCGTCCAGCAGGTTGGCGACGCGGGACGGCTACTATCGGCTGGGTTATGTAGATTTTGACATAGCTGAGAAGGTCATCCCCAGCGTGCGTTTGAATGGCGGGGGAAGAATAGCCACGTATAATGGACGGCTTCCACACAGTGAAAGCTACGGATTAAACCTGAGGGCGGAGGCGGTCTGGTGGGATTCCACCTTCGCAAAGCAAGACTCGTCAGGATTGTGGGGTTGGTGGGGGATCATGCAGAATCGACGTAAAGCTGAAGTTCCTTATGGTGACGTCAATCATAACACGGAGAGATATGAGAGTGATCTCGTACTGCACTGGCACAACTATATTTTCCAAAGTTACGCCATCCAGCAGAGGGAAACCTATGGAGGCGGTAATGCTGACAGTTGGGACGAGATCGGAATTAACGCTTCGAAGGCGCTTTCTTTCGGACAGATCTCTTGGAAGCTCGGGCTTAACGGGTCCTATGCTCGCTGGAAATTGAAGGGCATGGGCTGGAGTACCACCTCTTTTGGAGATGCAAAAATAAATATAGGATGGCAGTTGGCGAATCCGCTTTTCATCGAATCTGCCGTTGGAATGGGCGTATCCGATGATTTCGACCCTAAAAGTGATTTTGCAGCAAGATTCACAGGCGAACTGACGGAGGAATCAGCGCTCTTCTGCGGAATGTCGCAGCAACAGCGTTTTCCTTCACGCTTTGAGACCTCAGCGGATTATGAACCGGGAGAACACTATCTTCCATACGATCCGGTTTTCTACCAACAACCTGATCTGCCGGTGCACGGAGCTGATGATTTAAAGAACGAGCAGGTATTGTCAGGATTCGTTGGCGGAAAAATATCAAAAAACCTCTTCGAAGGCAGTCTGGCTTACTGCAGATTTCAGATGGAAGACCCGATTTGCTGGCGCAAACAGGGTGATTTCATCGTCCCGTTCAATGCTGAGAACAGTGATGCTCACGGTGCTCTGGGATGGCTTATAATGCATCCTATGCGAAATATTGAATTGGGGGGCACGGGATCGTATCTTCCGCTTGACACGGATCAACAGAGGTTAACGCCTGAGGTGATGCTGCACTCCTGGGTGCAGTACAAACTGATACTGTTTAATGACAACCTCGATTTGCGTTTCAGGCTCTGGGAAAACTACTGGGGAAAACGGCACATGCCGATTCCTGGCGGCTGGGAAACAGCCGGAGACGCTTTGGTTATCTCAGGAAGAATAAGCGCCAGGCTTTACGGTTTTCGCGTGTACTGGGGGATAGATAATATGTTCGATGAAGAGTATGAATTCCTTCCCGGATATCTTGCCATGCACAAGGAAGAGGTTTGGGGAATCTCCTGGAATTTCATAGACTGATGCGATTCTATTCTCATAAGATACTGATATCAGCTGTGTTGCTGCTGTTCGTTGCCTGTATAACGTCTCAAACGGCACACGCCGAGGGTACTGCGAGCATAGAAGGCAGGATTGTAGATACCGTGGATGGACTTCCTTTAGCTGACGCTTATGTCACAATTTCAAGAACGCCTCACTGGACCGTTGCAGATGAACTGGGGCGTTTCTCGTTTGGTTCGCTTCAACCCGGCGTCTATGAAATAGCTGTCTCCCATGTCGGTTATCAGCCGGATGAAACAACCACTATTGTTGTAACCTCCGAAATGACTTCAAATGTGACCATTCGGTTAGCTTCGCATCCTATCGAATTGCCAAGAGTAACCGTTCAATCAGATGCTGTGCCAACTGAAGGCGTCTTCTCAGGGGGACATGTCATCAGTAGTAACGTCCTGCGTAAATCGAAAGCTAACGACATTGCGACAGTTTTAGAGCGGGAGGGTTTGGCGGTAATATCCTCTGACGGCGCTCCCGGTAGCAGAAAGACGGTAACCTTGCGCGGCAGCGCTTCCGATCAGGTGCTCGTTTTGCTCGATGGAGTTCCTCTGAATGAAGCCTCCAATGCCACGGCTGATCTGGCGCAGATAAGTTTGACGGAAGTGCAGAGGATCGAAGTCTATCCACAGGCGCCGTCAAGTCTGGGAGCGAACGCCATTGGCGGTGTAATCAACATCATCACTTTGAAGCCGGGCTTTAATAAGGTTCGCCTTGAAGCAGGATTCTCACAGTATGGCGAGAGGCAGGCTTCTGCCACTTTCGGGCGGGCTGTAGGAGGGTGGGACATACTAAGTGTGATTGAACATCGAGAATCTTCCGGTGAATACCGTTATCAAATTGTGCCGGATGACGGACTCGATCTATTCACTCGCAATCTGGGCAGCGCTTTCACCCGCAAGAACGCCGATTACCGGCGGGATTTCATCACGGTCAAATTGAATCCCGATAGCATCTTTAGTTTTGGGTTCAGAAAAACGATGCTTTTCCGGCATAATCCCGATTACCTTCCCGAGCCGATACTGGAACACGAGTCAACTACGGAAGATGACCGTCAGGAGCTTTTTCTGACCGTCAGTGAAGACTCATCATGGTTTCGCCCGGAAATGCACGTCAGCATTGAGAATTATAAGCAGGTTACCACAACCGACTACGGAGAGTCCTTTCCATTGCTCTACGATAAGTCTGAACTCACCGGGGAGGCTTACAACGCCAAACTGTCATGGCATCGGACAGTTTCACACTGGCAGAACGTCCATTTCGGCGCGGGTGTGCGATTTGAACGGCTCTGGTCTGGCGATCTAACTGGCGGTTATGCAGAACGACTCCATGAATACGGTTATTATCAACTGTCCGGCGACCCATTTAAGGAGATGAACTTCCCTTTCAGAACGGGTTTATTCACGGGCGTTCGCGCCGATCTTTACAGAGATGAACAGGCGTTCGTACACCCGAGGCTCGGTCTGGAAATCGGTGGCGGCAGCCGAATATACTGGGCGCTCCACGGCGAATTTGCCGGAGCATATCGTCTGCCTTCGTTCAATTCACTTTTCTGGCAGGAAGATCTGCAAGCGGAAGGAAATCCGAATCTCAAACCTGAGCGCAGTTGGAACGAGGAACTCTCCATCCGGCTTGGGTGCAGCTTTGCTGAATTGGGGATTGCCTATTTCAACCGGGAAGTTAGAGACCTGATCTATTGGCGTCTCGATTTTGATAATCATTGGAAACCGCTGAATATCTACGAAGCCTGGATATATGGCACAGAATACACGCTTCGAGGGAATACGGGGGACGGTCCTTTCAGGACTGAGTTGTCTCTGTCGCACCGATGGATGCGTGCCTTAAATACATCGGGAGAACCGAACACTGACGGGAAAATGCTGACCTATCGACCTGAAAACAGCTCGACTTTCGCTTTGCGGCAATACGTCCGGTCGCTTTCATTCGATCTATCGGCTCGCTGGATGGACCGCCGCTATACCACCGAGGCAAACACGAAATCGCTCTCCCCTTACAAAGTCTGGGATGGAGGCGTCTCCTGGGAAATTAAACTGAAGTCATCGAAATCTATCCTGATACTGAACGCCAGAGTGAACAATATCTTTGACGAAAACTACCGCATTATAGCTGGAGCGCCGGTCGTACTGCGTGAATATTGGTTCTCTGTCAGCTTCGAACATTGATTAAAATGGGATAATAGTGAAGCGTCTATTGATAATTGTAGCGTTAACCGCAGGTTTGTGCCGAGTTTCAGCTCAAACGAATTCCATTGTATGGGTGGCTAATAACCTCAGCGAAACGTTGTCAAAAATTGATCTTGCAACCGGCATGGTCGAAACTAATGCCTTGACTTTAGGCTCTGCGCCAAATGACCTGGTCATTGAAGGGACTACAGCCTATGTCGTAAATTCCCTCTCCAACCATGTGCAACTCATCGACTTGAATACTCCTGCTACTATCAGCACAATTGAGATTTACCAGGGAATGAATCCATGGGCGATCGCACTTTATGACGAAAACAGAGTCTTCGTAACCAATTTCCTGACTGGAAACGTTTCGATTCTCGATCTTGAATCAGGGCAGGAAACCGGCAGTTTTCAAGTGGGAAGCAGTTTGGAAGGAATTTGTATCTCAGACGATATTCTCTTTGTTTCAGACGTCAACTTTATAAGTTCTTCGCAGTTTGGACCCGGTTTTGTCTATGCTTATTCGCTGCCCGATCTGGAATTACTCGATTCGATGGAAGTGGGAATAAATCCGCAGGTTTTAAAACTGGGACCTGAAGGTAATTTGCACGTCGTATGTACAGGTGATTACAACGACATAACCGGGCAAATTGACATCATCGATATTGCCTCGATGACCGTTCAGGAATCAATCCCCATAGGCGGGACGCCATGGTCCCTGGCGTTTTCCTCCGGTGGTATTGCCTATCTCGGCGCCGGTGGGTGGGAAGGAAACGGATCTGTGCTTTCCTACGATGGTATTTCGTATGAAATTCTACGTGGAGATCTGAATCCTATAATTGTGCCGTCTGCCGCGATGGGTCTGTGTATTTCCCAATCCGATCATATCTTTATTAGCTGCTTTCCAACCGATGAAGTGGTTGAAATTGACAGCAGCGGCAATGTTATCAACAGTTATCAGGTGGGAGATGGTCCTGCGGTATTGGCGGTCTGGGAACCTCCGCCTGCGGTAAAACCGGAACCGGGACTGGAGATTACCTGCCATCTAACCTGGAATTTTCCCAATCCGTTCAACACCTCTACCAGTATAGGGTTCTTCGTGGAAAAACCTGCTGATGTCAACCTGGAAGTTTTCGACGTAACAGGACGGATGATACTTATACGGCAACTGGGAACTCTCTTCCCCGGTGAGCATCGAACGCTTTTTTCTCCGCCGGAGTTTGTTGGCAGCGGTATACTTATTTACCGTATTACTTCAGAGGATAACTCCACATACGGGGAAATGTTATACCTCAAGTGACTCAATTGGTAGTTGCCATAATTTAAGGTTGATTATTTCAATTATAGATGGTATATTTATGCAAAAAAAAAGCGGCGCAAGCGCCGCTGATGTAAAGCAGTGTCAATTATCTGAATAACGATTTAATCGAACCCCAGGTTTGCTGGATGCCGGAAAAAGACAATGTTACCTGAGCAACCGAGCTATAGTTCGAAGAACCGTTGGTCATTGTAGCATTTATTCGGTAGAAGTAAGTACGCGATGTCATTTTATACAGATCGTGGTCCTCGTACTCGTATGACGAATTACTACCCTGTGGCGTCATCGTTCCGATTGCCTGGAATTCAATCCCATCCAGACTTCTTTCGATCTGGTAGAAAGAGAGACCGGATTCAGTTCCGGAATTCCACGTCAAAAGAACGTAGTCTTCTCCGTTCTCCGCTGTGAAATCGGTGATGATGCTGGGAGCTAATGCCGTGGCGGCAAACAGCAGCAGTATAGTTAATGTTGTTAGAAATGGACGCATTTTATCTGAGAAACATATTTTTCTAAATCACCTGTAAAATTATATATTTAACAGCTATAAGTCAAGGAATATCTTAACAAATTTTAGTAGCTATCTTTAGTTGTTTTAACAACGCAGACCGCACAATTTGTTCCCGATTATAATAATTAACCTATTGTCCCTTTGTAAGAAACTGCCTGTAGGTCTCGATATTTGAAGGATCAAGAGTACTTAGTTCCGTAAGTTCGTCATTCAGCCCGTTCACCGAGAACAGACGCGCTAATTCAAGATGATGCAACTGATAGAAACGGTTTAATCCTTCCTTCTCAGGATCTATTTCTTTAAGACGAATTAGTATAACGCGCAGGTACTGGCTGGTTGTTTTACGATTATCCAATCGCATCCACTGCGTTGCCTGCACGAAGAAATATTCGAGTTCACGGAGCTTGATATTATCTTCCGAAAGGATTTTCGCAATCCGGTTCGATCTCTCTTTCCATCCTGTCTGGAAGAATTCACTGAACTTGGAAAGCTGCACGATCTCATTAGCTTTCTCGTAGAAAGAAGTTCCGCCAGTCTTGGTCTTTTTGTCAATTTCCTGTCCCAGCATGATGTAAATATAAAAATCCAGCATACTGGTCAGCGAATGGAAGTCGCCCCCATGATTGAAAACGTCTCCCTGCCGGTACGCGAAAGTCCACCGTTTATCGGATTCCTGAAAGTCGGATCCGTTTGAAATGACAAACAGGGCATCCCAGCGATCTTCAAAACTGGTCGGTTTGGCGCGTTCGATCATAATGTCCACCTGGACGGGAATATCGTAGCGGTGCGTATTATCAGTCCAATCATGGTTATTGATATACTCTTCGAGGTCGTTTTTAAAATTGATCAGTTTGTCCTTAGTTTCCTGCTGAGTGAGCTTCTCAATGTTGACGTTGACCGTTGCTTTAGGCATCTGCGCGATGCTTTCGACGGTGACGACGAAAGTCAGGAAAACAGTGAATAAAGATAACGACTGGATCGTTCTTATCATAACTCTACCATTTTAACTGCACTAAAAGATAATGCTTTTCAATCCCATCTGCAAGCGCAATTTTCTGCATGTTTTGTTTTTTACACTATTTGCCTGCCTCTCGGTTCCCGGCAAGGTCTATTCTATGTTTGATGCACCGCAGCCCATTCCCGTCCGTTTTGCACTGGCGAACCTTTTAATTCTCGATGAAAATTATAATCTGTCTCCGGACAAACGGATGAGCTGGCATTTAACGACAGGCGGAGCGCGTCTGTTCGGGCTGCCGGAAGTGCAGCCATTCTACGCACAGTGCTCAGGACCAGGCTTCAACGGACGAATCAAAATCAGCGGCGGAGGTCTATCTGTAGGAGCTTACAGCGAAGCATCAGCAGGAGCCGCTTATGGACGCTATATTTCGAAATCGTTGTTCACTGAAATTGAAGTTGCTGCTCATCAGGTAGCTATTAAAGAATACGGTTCCGCCATAACCATGCAGGTAAATGGAAGGACTGTCTGGCAGGTTCAACCCTCCATACAACTCGCCTTTGTCGGATTAAATCTTAACGGCGCACGCATAGGAACTGGTGATTACCTCTTACCCCGCAGGTTTGCTCTGGGAGGATCGATTAAACCACTCTCACAAGTTCTTCTTTTCATGGAACTGGAAAAGGACACCAGATACGCCTTGCTGTCGCGATTTGGTTTAATCGCAGATGTTCACAATCCGGTCAGATTGATGTTTGGATTTCAGACCGAACCGGGGATAATATCATCGGGCGTATCGTGCTTGATAGGGTCGGTTCGAGCCAGCATCGCTTTTCAATATCATCCCGACCTTGGAATCTCACAATGTTACGGACTGGCTGTCTCTTTTTAATATTTCTTCTCTTTACACCTTCTCTTTTTCTAACGGAGCACCTTCTGTGTTGGGCTCAGTCTGCCGAGGAGATCGTCCCCTGGCGATTTCCACAAGATGCTGAAGTGGAATTGCTCCCACAGGAGTCACTCGATCCAAACCGCGCCGAATTGTCGGATTTGTTGTATATTCCGGGGATGAGCAACGAACTTGCGCTTTTGATTATAAATGATCGTCAGGTGAGAGGTCCTTATAAAAACGCTGACGATCTTTATCGAATCGAAGGCGTTCCTAAAGCCATCATAGACAGAATAAAGCCATATTTCACATTCCAACCAGAGGACAACCGCTATGCGGCAGGTCTGATTGCCAAATTCCGATCAGACGTTCCCTTGAGCGAAGCAGAGGAGAGTCGCCCTTATAAATTCGGCGAAAAACTCCACTTCAAAAACACCGAGAATTACTCCGTCGGCATCGCTGTCGAGAGAGATGCCGGGGAAGAGCTGTTCTGGGATCATTCCGCTTTTGCATTCAAATACCAGTTCCCATCGAAACGCGGTGTAATTATCTTTGGTGATTATCTCGTCAGAGTAGGAAACGGTCTGATAATCAATACGAGGCGTAATTTCGGAATTGGCAGCTGCGTTAATCCAAACATACGTTTTTCAAATACAATCTTTAGGCCCTACTACTCCTGGGATGAAACGATTGCTCTGCGCGGAGCAGCCGCTTTGTGGGAAATCAACGCCTTTAAGATTGCCGCCTGGGGATCACAGAGGTATCGGGACGCCATCGTCGATGATGATGGCAATATCAGCTCCTTCGACGTAAGCGGTCTGCATCGTACCGAAACTGAAAAAGAGCATGAGAATGTCTGTCTCGAAGACGCCTGGGGCGCGCACCTTGCATGGAGCAGTCCTGATAGCAGATTTCAGGCGGGCGCCACCATCTCCTCGATCTCCTGGGATAAGCCGCTTCTTATCAACGAAAACCTGCTGTATGATACACGGAACTCAGGCTTAGATATAAAATATTCATCGGGCTCTGCCTCTGCATCCATAGAGATAGCTATTGACGATCGTGAGAATGCCGCATGGATGGGAACGGCTCAATTGAAATCGGCTTTGATCAACACCGCAATTTCACTATACCGCATCGCAGAGGTTTACTACTCGCCTCTCGCTTCGAGCTTGGATTTTAATCTGGGTCGAGTGCAGAACCGGCAGGGAATCTACCTGCATACGACTCTTTTCACGAGCCTTGCGAACGTCAAAGGTTTTATCCATCTATACGATTTTCCCAGCCAATCTCCTGGAAAGAGCGGGGGAGGGCAGGATTTCGGATTGTATGCAGATAAGAAGATAGGCAAGGATCTTATAACTGCCATATCATCCCGTTGGTCGCAGGAAGAAGAGATTGATTCGTTCCTCAAAGTCAGCAGATGGCGGGGTTCAGCGTCTGTGACCTTCCAACCGGAAGAACTCTGGCGTATAAAACCATCCGTCCGCTTAAGTAAATCACATGATACGAGAAACATCGGGCATTTGATCAGAGTTCAAATAGATAGAAAATGGCAGGTAGATGCAAACTGGCTGTTGAAATTTTCCGTGCAGTCCGGCTTCTATAACGCAGACGACTATGCGGCTCGATTATATTGGTTGGACAACGATATTAGCGGAAGTGTGCGCTTCCGATCGCTGTGGGAGAAGGGGGCGGTTCTACAGCTTGAATCAGGAGTTGGGCATTCTAAATTTGGTCAGTTGCAAATGCAGTTATATTGGGATCAGGTGATAGAAGGAGAGAACAGAATGCCATCAAGAACTGTTTCAATCATCTACCAGTATCGGACAGGCTCGTGATTTTATAAAGCAATCCTTCAGAATTCCACTTTTTGCATTGCATTCTTGTTAATGATTGATTATGTTTTATAGGATTCCATGAAAATGAAGCATAGAGGGTTGATATGGCGGGTGAAGATAAAACCGTTCCAATAATATTGCTGGTTGATGATGAAGAAGTCATTCGTATGATGGGACGTGATATTCTGCGCGTGCTGGGCTATGAAGTAATGACAGCAAGCAACGGGCAGGAAACAATTGATATCTATGCAACGCACAAAGATAAAATCGATCTGATTCTCCTGGACTGGCATATGCCCGGTCTGAAGGGGGTGGAAATCCTTGAACAACTCTGGGCTATAGATGAGTCCGTCAGGGTCATTTTAGCAACGGGATGGGGACCACCCAGAGAGATGGAACATATTCAAGCATCCGGACATATCGTTGGAATGCTGCAGAAACCGTATCTTGTCAAAGATCTTCAAAGTCAAATAGTTGAATTTATTGCGAAGTGAAAAATCATCAAACTCCACCGGTTCAGTCGTTTCTCCTCTCCCTGCCGATCAGTATCGTCAGTTGTCCTAGTTGCTCTTCTGAATTTGACCAGCCTTGCGAAACCCTCAATGCAATTATACAATGCCCTAATTGCAATCGTCAATTGATTTATATTGACGGTTTCCTGCATCATTACCGCCGTCGTCCTGACATCTTCATTGACTCCGTCCACCCCCTGCCGATTGCGCCGGGATTTACAATGGGTGGAGAAATCAGCGTCATATCCAATGAGTTACAGGTCATAACCTTTGACGCTTCTTATAATCGCCCGCCCGAAGTGTTTTTTCTATCAAAAGACGGTGAAGCGCTGCGTGATCTCTTACTCGAAAACCACTATATTGCCGCTGTCTCAATAAGCAGCGAAAGTTTTATCCTGCTTTCCCGCACATTAGACCGTGAACTGGATTACCTGCCGCCTCGGATTCGCTGGATGGCAGTCGGCGAAATAGGAGAACACGAGAAGCCTGTCTGGATTAACATATTGCAGAATGCAGCCGATCTGATTTTAAAATCAGAAGACCGCGCCGCTTTTGTTATGCTGCAAATTGCATTAGATTTCTATTACGATGCAGTTTTAGGACAGTTAAAGCTAGGATCCCGCGACGTCAAGACTGCTTCGCGTCGCTGGAAAATGAGTGACAGGCGGGCAAAAATACGCCTGCTTGAGAACTATTTTGGGCGTTTCCCACGCAATGTCACTAATAAACTGGTTGATTTGGCTGAAATGCGAAACCGAGTGGTTCATGGAAAAATCGAACATCCTAAAGCCCACATCTTATCCGCCAAAGACGCTTTTAATGTAATCATTGAAGCCATCGTGACCACAAATGATTTAAAGTACGCTTACTTCAAGCGTGAAAACATTACCATAGACAATGAGAATGATGATTGATAAAAGCATGATTTCGGTAATTATTGCAGTACTGCTGCTTGGTACTGCCTGCTTTGCGTCGAACTCTGACGTCGCTTTCGAAATCTTAATGAAACGACTGATTGATGATGGTTATAGTTCTTTTAAGGTGAATTCATATTTCAGTGATGAGAACGTGCGATTTGTGAATCAACTCGTGCCGATGAACATGCTGCCGAAGGATAATCCGGATATATATTCAGGTTTCTTAGAAGAAACCGAGATTGAAGATGGTCTTGGGTTCTATCTGAAATGGAGAAGTGAGTTGTTAAACATGCTGGATGGAACACAAATTCCACCGGAATATGTGATCGCAATCCTTAAAGTTGAATCGAATCTTGGAAAAAACTCTGGCAGCCATCTCGTTTTTACGACACTGGCGACTATCAGCGCTATGAATAATCCGCTGTATTGGAAGCATATCGCGGATACGTCGCAAACGGTAACCCTGACAAATCTTCAGAGGCGGGCAAAATCGAGATCGGAATGGGCATATAAAGAATTGAAAGCGCTCCTTGAACTATGTTATGTCCAGGGATGGAATCCACTGGAGATCAGAGGTTCTTGGGCGGGTGCTTTCGGCTGGGCACAGTTTCTGCCTTCCAGCTATATTCATTATGGCCGCGATGGAAGCGGTGACGACAAATTGCAGCCCAATAACATATATGACGCAGTGGCAAGCCTCAGTTATTACTTGAAACAAGCGAGATGGGGCAACAGCCAGGAGTCGAGAAGAAAGGCAATACACCGTTATAATCCGAGCAATGCCTATGTGGACTGCATTATGAATTATGCTGAAAAGCTCAAAAAGGTCTATCAGGCAGAGATGCACACTTACCCGGGATCACCATAAAAAAGAGCGGACCTACCTATTTGGCAGACCCGCTCGCTCGCAAATTGAGGAGGCTTCGATGCGAGTTTATTTCATTGCTATTTGATCCCCGTTCGCGGGATCTATAATGCGGTCTATGTAGTTCTCATTAGCAAAGATCTGAAGGTTTTGACCGAACGGCACTGAATAAGCCGCAAATGAAGTTACTGCTTCACCGTTCAGCGTTGCGGGTTTAAATTCCCACTGCTCTACCGCTTTGACTGCGCTCTTTACGGCTATAACCGAGGTTCTATAAAGAACAGTAACACCTTCAACGTCTCCGCTCGTTCCAATTTTCAGCTCAAGTGTCACATATCCTTCGACAACTCGCCCAGGAGCGTATGAAACCGGTTCCGGGCGGACGCTTTGCTTCAAGACTGGAGGTGTATAACTTAAAGTTCCAGGCTCGAACGAACTCTCACTGTTGCCAGCCCAAGACAAGCTTGCAATTAACAGTATCATAAGAAGACTTACAGGTATATTTATTTTCTCTGTTTTCATGATAGCCCCCTGAGGCATTGTTTTTGTTAAATGTTATCTGTTAACTGTTTTAGCAAAGGGCGTGCCAATATAAATATACCGGCTAATGTTCATATAAATCAATGTGTTATAATAAGAATTCCTGCCGTGAAACTATCTACTGTCAAGACGAAGTGTCCCGAAATGCAAGGGAGCCGCTGTTGAGTGTTCTCATTCGATACATTTACTTGATTCTAACTGGATTGATCTTGCTTTGTGCTTACGATATACCCGTGAGAGCCGAACAATCACTTGCAGTAAAATTCCCGGTCGGTCCACTTCCTGACGCACAGGTGAACGTACGTCAGAGCGGCGATCTGCTCTATATCGACCTGAACAGTTTTGCGGATGCTTTAAATATTCATACTTACATCAACAACGCAAAAGGTAAAATTCAGTTCACAGTCGGCGCGATTCGCATCATATTTACAACTGACAATGCCTTCGTCGTAGTTGGTAGTGAAGTGATTCAATTTCCTGCTGAGGTAATCTGGGCGAGTGAACGTTTCTGGGCGCCGTTGGACGCGTTCCTTAATACTTTTACAGGTATCTACCCAGCCGAAATTGAATTTGAACGCTATTCGTGGACAATCAATATTCGCCCGAGTAAGTTCGATACATACGCTATCGAGTATAATCTGAAGGGAAATGGCACGCTGATTCGCATCTCCTGCTCAAAATTATTCGATATTTCGGGCGCTGCGCTGCGTAATAAACGACTGAGTATCACTCTCTTAGGAGCAAAAATCAACCGCAAAGCGTTTGAAAGTACTCCTGTGTCAGGCGCGGTGAAGAAACTCATCGTTGAAGAACTGCCTGAAGCGGTGCAGTTGACGTTCAAGTTAAACACAAATATCCTCGAACACACAGTCTGGCAGGATGAGAATACATATCAGATTAATATATCCCTCATTACTAAGCGCATTAGTTCTGAATCCGATTCAGAAGCGATCATCCTGCCCAACGAGGAAATCGCTGATTTCCTTGAAGATGAGCAGGAGAAATGGAAGATAGATTGTATCGTCATCGATCCGGGGCACGGTGGAAAAGACCCTGGCGCGATAGGCGCTACTGGCCTATATGAGAAAACGGTTGTTCTGGATATAGCGCTGCGACTACAGAAATTGATAAAAAAAGAGACAGACCTGAAAGTAGTGCTGACACGGGATGATGATACTTTTATCCCTTTAAAAAACCGAACTAAGTTTGCCAATCAAGCTGGCGGCAAGCTGTTTATCTCACTGCATTGTAATTCCTCCAAGTATAAGAGTGCCCACGGTTTTGAAACCTTCTTCTTAAAACCTGCCAGGAATGAGAGCGCTATGGAAGTAGCGCTGCTGGAAAACTCCGTGATAAAATATGAAGAATCGAGGAGTCAATATCAAGACCTGACCGAGGAGAACTATATTCTTCTCGCCATGGCGCAGGCGGAATTCGCAAGGGAGAGCGAATCACTTGCAGCGATAGTTCAAAACAAACTGAAGATACATACTCAGCAGAATGATCGTGGCGTTGACCAGGCGGGCTTCTACGTTTTGGTCGGAGCATCTATGCCTGCGATTTTGGTTGAGACGGGATTTATCTCCAATAAGCGTGAAGAAAAACTTCATAAAACTAAGAAGTTCAGGCAGAAGGTAGCGCAGGCAGTCTTCGATAGCATAATGGAGTTTAAGAGGCAGGAAGAACGGAAAAGCGCGGCAACTTCTTCCGCGCAGCGATGATCAAGTATAAAGTTAATCGTATTGTAATCTCAAGGTGAAATTTGGATAAATATAATAACAGCCATCAAGAAGCAGGCAATCGTCCTATTGGCATCTTCGATTCTGGCATTGGCGGACTGACTGTCGTGCAGCAGTTGATGAAACTTCTGCCGAACGAATCACTTGTCTATTTCGGAGATACAGCGCGAGTGCCTTACGGCACTAAATCTGACAGAGCAGTCAAAGAATTCGCATGGGAAGATAGCCTGTTCCTTTTGGGACACGGGGTTAAGATGATCGTGGTGGCGTGCAACACCGCATCCGCGGTCGCCCTTGATGAATTAAGCCGCTATCTGAAAATCCCGGTCTTAGGAGTGATAAATCCTGGGGCAAAAGCCGCTGTAAAAGTGACCAAGAACGGTCGTATAGGCGTCATCGGCACGCAGGCGACAGTGGATTCAAAAGCCTACGAATCTGAGCTGTCTGCCATTGTTCCCGAGATGTTCGTTACAGCAACTTCCTGTCCATTGTTTGTGCCTCTCGTAGAAGAGGGCTGGCTGGAAGGCGAAATTCCCGAAAAAGTTGCCATCAACTATCTGAGTCCCCTATTATCGAATGGAATTGACACTCTAATCCTCGGATGCACCCATTATCCACTCATGAAACCTCTCCTGTCAAAAGTTCTGGGTGGAGGCATAACGCTGGTTGATTCAGCCGCGGAGACGGCGCGTGAAACCGTTAGACTTCTAGATGAAATGCAGATTAAGTCAACAGGTGAGAAGCGTGCCAATCAGTTCTTTGTCAGTGATCTGCCGCGCCGCTTCGAATCGATGGGGAAACGCTTCCTCGGTGAACCGATTGAAAGCATAGCGATTGCCGAACCGTGGAAGAGCGCCCGCCCGAATCAATGCGTTATAAAGCCGTGAAATCCGCACCGAACTGGGATGATTTCTTCGGTCTTCAGCGTTACGGGATGACTCTTAATCTGGATAATATCAGACTTTTCTGCGCAAGACTGGGTCATCCTGAAAAGAGCTTCTCCGGCGTTCTCGTGGCTGGAACAAACGGCAAAGGAACTGTCGTCGCAATATTGGATTCGATTCTTCGCGCAGCTAAATTGAAAGTCGGTCGATATACCTCGCCGCATATCCTTGAATTCAGCGAAAGAATCCATATCTGCGGAAGACCTGTATCCGACGAAGTCGTCCTCCAATTTCTGGAAAAGCATTGGTCATTTATACAGGAGCAGCGCTGTACCTTTTTTGAGGTTGCCACAGCTTTAGCGTTTGACTGTTTCAGGAACGCCGCTGTGGATGTGGCTGTAATCGAAGTTGGGTTAGGAGGCACCTGGGATGCTACTGGAATTATTGATCCGATTCTTTCGGTTATAACCTGCATCGATTATGACCACACTGACCGCCTCGGTTCAACGCTTGAGGAAATCGCCGCAGATAAAGCCGGTATTTTTCGACAGAACGTTCCCGCCTTGGCTGCTCGCCAACAAGATGCAGTTAGAGACGTATTACGGGATGAGGCATCCAAAAGAGGCGCGCCCTTTCATGAAGCCGATGACCTCGTTAAATTAGGTTCTTTAGAAATAACAAAACACGGAATACGCGGGAATGCTACACTGTATTATGGCGGCAACCTGCTGGAAATTCGTGAATTTAACCTGCCTTTGACCGGAGGTTTTCAAGTTGATAACCTCTGTGTCGCAATAGCTGGCGCTGGACTTTTGAGTGCGCATTTTTCCAGTATTACTGAAGAATCACTGAAAGAGGGTATCGCCAGCGTTAATTGGAAGGGCAGGCTTCAGCTTATTCGATCGGATCCAACGGTACTGCTGGATGTCGGGCATAATCCCGCAGCGATCCACCAGGCGCTTGACAGTGTTGCTGACATTTGGAAACCTCGGAAAATCATCGTCATCTTCGGAGCGCTTCGCGACAAAGACGTCTCTGGTATGCTTGAGATATTGCGGGCTAAGACTGACTACGGATATATTGTCCCCTTAGCATCACACAGAGGTTTGTCAATAGAGGAGTTGAAAACAATGTGCCGCGATATAGGATGGAAAGCGGAAACTGAGCCATCCGCCAAAGAAGCCCTGACCAGAGCGCTCGGCATCGCCAGGAAACACGACCTGATATTATTGGTCGGTTCACACTATCTGGCAGAAGAAGTTTTAAATATTGAAGAATATTCTTGACATTGTAAATATTATTGGCTATATTGTTTATAAATAAGGGCGTACTTTCCTATAAATCCTCAAAACAACACAGATCTACCAACCTAAACTATTGACCCTTGGTTAACAATTCTTCTGGTAAGAAATTGTAATTTGCTGGTGCTGTAATCTGTTGATTGTATAAGGTAGCATCAGAATATCCCCATGATGTTGAGAACTCCCCAATAAGGGAAAACGTTGTCAGGTTAGCTGAAGGTGTAATAATGGACCTTGCAGAACTCAATGAAATGAAAATCGCGGAACTGAATCAAGTGGCAAAGGAACTTGCCGTCGAAGACTATACCAGCGCGCCGCGACAGGATTTGATCTTTAAAATCCTCGAGAAACAGACAGAAAAAGACGGACTTATATTCGCTAAAGGTGTATTGGAAATTCTGCCTGACGGCTATGGATTTCTCCGTTCAAACGCCTCGAACTATCTGCCCGGACAGGATGATATCTACGTTTCACCATCGCAGATCAAACGTTTCGGGCTGCGCAAAGGCAGCATCGTATCGGGTCAGATACGTCCACCCAAGGACAGCGAGAGATTCTTTGCACTCCTGAAAGTTGAGGCGGTCAACTTTGAAAATCCTGAGGAAACCCGTAAAAAAATCATTTTTGAAAACCTGACGCCTCTGTTCCCGCTGACGAAGTTTAATCTGGAGTATGATCAAAAAGATTTCGCTATGCGGGTAATGGATATTTTTACGCCGATCGGTCTAGGGCAGAGAGGATTGATTGTTGCGCCGCCTCGAACAGGGAAAACAGTTCTGTTGCAGAAGATTGCCAAATCAATTGCTACGAACCATCCTGACGTCACGCTCATCGTCCTCTTAATTGACGAACGCCCCGAAGAAGTAACTGAAATGGAACGCACTGTCGAAGGTGAAGTCATCGCTTCAACTTTCGATGAAAAACCCGAGCGCCACATTCAGGTCGCGGGTATGGTTATTGAGAAAGCTAAGAGATTGGTAGAATATAAGCATGACGTCGTCATACTCTTAGATAGCATCACCAGGCTTGCCCGAGCGCATAATGCCGTCAGTCCTCATTCCGGTCGTATTCTTTCGGGCGGTATGGATGCCACGGCTCTCTATGAGCCCAAGCGTTTTTTCGGCGCCGCGCGCAATATAGAAGAAGGCGGATCGCTGACAATCATAGCAACGGCTTTAATTGAGACAGGAAGCCGCATGGATGAAGTGATCTTCGAAGAGTTTAAAGGAACAGGCAACATGGAGCTGATGCTCGACCGAAGAATGGCTGACATCCGTCTCTTCCCGGCAATGGACATCAACCGCTCTGGCACCAGAAAAGAAGAACTGCTCTTAAAAAAAGACATCCTGAATAAGATATGGATTCTTAGAAATCTCCTCGGAGAATCCAATACTATTGAAACCATGCGCTTTATATTGGAAAAGATGCGCGGCACAAAATCAAATAAAGAGTTCTTCGACATAATGAAAAACGGTGGGTAAGTCAATTAAAATATTACTGTTAAGTTAATACGTGAAAACTGTCAGAACATACCCTTGGGCAGTCTTTGTTTCGATTTATCTTGACTTCGGGTTTTATTAGTTTTAGATTCAATTGATAATGTAATGTGGGAGTGAACATCTGGAGCGCGTTTTAATTCTTCGTAATCAGGGAATCGGCGACCTGATTCTCATAACGCCCGCAATTCGTGCGGTTCGTGAACTTCATCCTGATGCCCACATCGCAGTTATGGTGGGACTATGGTCGAGGGTTGCTCTGGAAGAGAATTCGTATATTGATGAAATTATAGACTATCCCGATCCCTGGATTCAAAACAAGCAGCCGCTGGGTTATCTGCGACTGGTAGGCAGACTACTGAGGCGGCGCTTTAACGTTGCTTATGTTTTTCATTCGCATCCACTGATTCATTTAATAGCGGTTTTAGCGCGGATACCAAGGCGATACGGATTCTTCGATCCTCAGTTAAAAAAGCAGGGTACACTACTTACTGCCAAAGCTGAATGGGAACCGAATACAGATAGGTACATTGCCGATAATTATCTCGATATTCCCCGCCTCGCTGGTTGGCAGGGATTTGATCTTTCACTCGATTTTGTTCTTTCAGAAGACGATGTAAAACAGACGAAGAGTATCCTTGACGATCACCGGCTGAAAGAGGGCGAATATGTGATGATAGCTCCCGGTGGAGGTATCAACCCGAGACAGAACGTCTTTGAAAAGCGGTGGGGTAATCAAAAATTCGCTGATCTGTGCAATTTAATCTCAGATCAGTGGAAACTACCGATAGTATTGACCGGCAGCCCGCAGGAAGCTTTGATCGGTGAAGAGATTGCCGCCGAACCGTCTGAAGGTTTAATTGATCTGATCGGTAAGACCTCTTTCCGGCAGACTGCGGGATTGATCGCGCAGAGCAAAATGCTGGTCAGCAATGATTCATCAGTGATGCATCTGGCTGTCGCATTTAAAACACCGAGTCTGGCGATCTTCGGACCATCTAATCCGAAATCACTGCTGCCGCAATCGGAAATAAACCAGTGGATTACTTCCGGTCTGGATTGCAGTCCCTGTTATTGCAACAGCATCTTCGAAGGGTGTGAGCACCTGAACTGCATGAAGCAACTCACTGCGGAAGCTGTTATAGAAAGATTGAACCGAATGAGTGAATTGACGAGTTAGAACCCATTTTGATGACCTGTATCACAAATAATACATGCCTTTTTATTGTATCTTAATAAGTTGCAATTTTATCATTCCATGACGGTTTGATTTTATATAGAACCAAAAAAAACATCCCTGGAGAAAATAAATGGATCGCCTGAAAGTTCTCATGCTGAATCCGCCGTTCTTAAAACGGTTCTCACGACCTCAGCGTAACCCCGGTGTGACTCGTTCAGACACAATGTACTATCCGTATTGGATGGCTTATGCTACCGGCGCCTTGGAAAAAGAGGGATTTGACGTCCGCTTCTATGACGCGCCCGGAGCGGGATTTGATTATCAGGAAATCGAACGTAAAGCGATAGAATTCAATCCACAACTGATCGTATTGGATACTTCGACTCCCAGCATCCACAACGACATAAATGTCTTAAATAAATTAAAGAATAAATTCCCTCAAGCAAAAGGTGTCATGGTTGGTACGCACGCCACCGCAATGACCGAGGAGACTTTCGGATTTTCTGAGAGCATTGATTATATACTGCGCGGCGAGTATGACCATTCTCTAAGGGATTTAGCCAAAGCGCTTGAGAATAATGATGATCCTTCCAATCTTGAAGGACTATCGTTCCGCGCTGATGGCGCTATATCGCATAATCCGGCAAGACCGCTTATCTCAGACCTGGATGAACTCCCCTTTGTATCTGAGGTATATAAGAGACATCTGAATATCTGGGATTACTTTAACCCGGATTGTCTTTTCCCGAACGTGACAATTCTGACGGGGCGAGGCTGCCCCTACAGATGCACTTTCTGTCTCTGGACTGCTACCTTATCCGGATATAAAACCCGGCTTAGATCAGTCGATGCTGTGTTGGATGAGTTGATGTACATTCAGAAGGAATTCCCCGACGCACGCGCCATTTTCTTTGAAGATGATATTTTCACGATCAATGAAAAACGTTGTGTCGAACTGTGCGAAGGAATGATTAAGCGCGGTCTCAAACTTCCCTGGAACGCCAACAGCCGCGCTGACATATCATACGATACTTTAAAAGCTATGAAAGCCGCCGGCTGCCGAGCCTTATGCGTGGGTTTCGAGACTGGCAATCAGGAGATCATAGACGCTTATGGGAAGCGGTTGAAAGTTGAGGATTACTACCGGTTCGCAAAAGACGCCCGCAAGGTTGGTATCCATATGCACGGCTGTTTCATTGTCGGAGGTCCCGGTGAGAGCCATAAAACAATGGAAAAGACCCTGAAAATGGCTTGCGAATTAAAACCGGACACCGCTCAGTTTTATCCTCTTATGGTCTATCCCGGAACTGTTGAATATGAACGGATGAAAGAGAACGGTATGCTCGTCACCGATAAATATGAGGACTGGCTGACTCCCGACGGCTTGCATAATTGCATCATCCGCACGCAAGACAGTACCCCGGAAGAACTGATACGTTGGTGCGATCACGCCAGACGCAAGTTCTATCTGCGTCCCAGTTTTATCTGGTATAAATTCTGGCAGGGAATGTGGGATATAGACGAACGAAAAAGAACACGGAAGGCATTTAAGGTCTTCGTTAAACATCTGATAAAACCATCCGTATAATCCATACAAAAACCATAATGCTGAATGCCGGGCTGATCTCACCCGGCATTTTTATATGAATTGTTGATCTTTCAGTCAGGTCTTGTCCGTCGGCTGACGGATGTGACCTGACAATGGATGGTAGTACAATAAAAAACCCGGCGTATTATACCGGGTTTTTCTTTGTCAATTCTATCTTTTATTTGCCATTCTTATCTATCTTCTCGATTCCTTCTTCCCAGACTTTATCTAAATTGTCAATTGATTTGCTTCTATTATCTTTAAACTGATCTTCCACCTTGAGACGAGCAGTATTGAATCGGGTCCGCAAATCAGGTATAATCGTAGCTCGAAGCACGATTAACAGTTCCTTATCAGAGATATCCTCGAGGTTGTAACCGAAGACATAGCGCAGTCCGAATGCCCACCAGGGCAAATCTTTCAAGTACGGCACTCCCTTACGGACTTTGCTTAATTCCCTGGTGTACAATCCGCCAATAGAAGTGCTCTCGCCATTCACGAGGATCACATCTGTGGATGCCTCTGATTTATTGATTGTGGTGGAAACAACGTCGGGCACCGCAGTCGAACGCTCTGCTTTCAACGTCAGGTGGATGAAATCGACTTTATCCTCACTATAGACTACCGGAGTGACCGTTAATATAGTGCCGGTGGAGAAGAAGTTATCGATGACATTGCCAGCGAAATCACGAGTCTTAATCGAAAAATCCTGACCAACCTGAATGCGCCCCTCCTTGCCGGATATAACGATTATCTCAGGTTGCGCTAAGACTCTACCAATGTTTTTGCTTTCGAAGGCTCGCAAGATGCCGCTCAAATCGAAAGTTGTTCCATCGACGTTCTTCGAATATTGGAAACTCCCATCGACAATTTCGTCTGACACCTGTGTCGCTCCATTTACTCCGAAAGAACCGCCCCAGATGTTACTGCTTCGTAAAAAGGACCAATCAATGCCGGATTCTGCTAACGCCCGACGATCAGCTTCAAAGAAGATAGCCTCAATGTGAACTTCACGGGTGCTTAGAGTGATTATGACTTCTCCCGACTGGGATTTTTCAGCTTCACCGATTACTTCAAAAAACTGCTCATGCTCTTTGTAAGTCAATCGGTGTGCTTTCAAGATGACTTCAAACGCCTTTTTCCAGGGAAGGTTATTTATTACCACGTCTATTCTTGACTGGCGCTTGGCAGGGTCGATGATTGTTTTCCCCTCCTTCTTAAGGGAGATTACAGATAGAATCTGGAATGCCTGTTCGAAAGACATATCCGCTGACAAGGTAATTATTTCGTCAGCAGCATGATACACTTTTGGAAGGCGGTCCTGTGCCTGAGTTGTTACAACCACTATAAGGCACAACAACACGCCGCTGAATATCGATTTCATTTTCATTTCCACAGTTATATTTCGAACTCTGCCAATTATTTATTTACCTTGCTTTATTACGAGAGGCACACGGCGCGGTGGATATAGTTCATACAGATCGAATATCACACGGTTCTCGTCCGGTATGATATCCACCAGTTTACCGAGATATACTTTAGCTCCTAAATTCAATACCTTTAACGCGCCATTTTGATCGATCAAATAAGCCTGTTCCGGAGTTAACGCTCGCAAAGTGGATGAGAATACGTTGACCAGCCCCAGCTTGTTTCTCGGAATCTTCTGTTTTGCGACCTGCGGGATTCTGAACGGATCATAGCTGGCCGCAATGGGCTGAATGTCACTCACCCGCTCAATTTCAGAAAAACCCTCTCGATCAGCTGAAACAGCAGACAGATTAATTGTGAATTTCACCCAGCGCTTTGAAGTTGTAGATTGTTTTTCATCCAGGTTAGTTTCAAATAACTCCATGGAAGTAATATGAAGGTATCTCGGGAGCTGCTCTATGTACCAGATAAAACTATACAGGTCTGCAAAGCGCGCTTCGCCGGTAATGACATAATCCGAAAAGTGAACGCCGCTGCTATCTCGTTTCTCTTTTGCTAAGAAGTCGAAGTTCAAGGTGGTGCGATTCTTTCGAACGATATTATCGAGGTATTCGTAAGTTGTATGGGCTGTTTCGGATGCAGGAATAATCTTGTGACGAGAGTCCCATTCTGTCTCCATCTCCGCCAATTCATTCTGAATTGCGCCCATACTGCTGACCAGAATCTCCTTAAGTTCCAGGTCTTCACGGATATTCCTCTCCTCTATAAGCAACTCTTTCTCCTGATCCAACATTCGAAAATGAACCTGGTAACCCACGCCCAGGAAGATAAGAAGCCAGAATCCTCCTAAAAGCAGCGTAGTACGTAATGTGTGCGACATTCAACCCTCCTATCCGCCTAATTCATCCAGTTTTCTTCTTGCGGTTTCTGCGTAGTTGCCATCAGGGAATGTTTGCAGCAGCGCCTCAAATTGTGTGCGCGCTTTTTCTGTTAATCCAAGTTTCATATAACTCATTCCCAGCATAACCATTCCGGCGGCTTGCTTTGGATTATTCTTATACTCCAGTGAAGATTCAAAGGAAGAAACTGCCCGTGAATATTCCTTCTTAGCGTAATAACATTCCCCGATCCAGTAATGAGCGGCAGGGACTTTATTTGATTGCGGATACTTTTCAGTGATGCTGAAAAAAGCTTTCAATGCACCTACAAGTTCACGCTCTTTTATCATGACTATGCCGCGCTCATAAACAGCGTCAGCCTTGATTACAGTTGCCTCAGCTTTCAATTTAGGTGATATCGTCGCTTTTGGTTCGCTGATAACCAAAGGGTCAGCTGATGGAGGCGTTGTCACACCCACAGGCACTTCTACGAATTTGTGTGCGACTGCCTTATGCTCGGTGGGAATTTCTGGATTCCCCGCTGTTTCGGTTCGCGTTACCTGCGGCTGCGTCTTATCTTTTGTCCGGGATATTTTAGAGGTAGCGGGTTTCGATACGACAGGCTTTTCCACCGTTTTTCCAGCGCTCGATTTACCATCTA
>JALGVT010000054.1 GCA_025774555.1 candidate division LCP-89 bacterium | reverse complement strand
CCGCGGGCTTTCTCTTCCGGAGCATTGTCAATCTCATCGTAAGACTTCGCTTCCGCTAAGCCGCGATTAGACAGAATCTGCGTGATCGCCGCTGTCAAAGTCGTCTTGCCATGATCTACGTGACCGATCGTACCGATGTTCACGTGCGGCTTGGTGCGTTCAAACTTTGCCTTGGCCATTTTAAATCCCTTTTATCTTAAACTAAACCCTAAATTTATTTTATTGACTTATTTCCCATGATTTTAAAACCGTTCAAGACTTCCCGCCTCCGTTGCCTGCTTTCTTAACCTCTTCATAATGGCTGAATTCCATGGAGAAGATCGCTCTGCCCTGTGATATTGAACGCAGCGCAGTAGCATATCCAAACATCTCCGACAACGGTACTGTAGCGTCTATTACCTGCGCCTCATTGCGTACGTTAATCCCTTTGATATGCGCTCTGCGGGAACTTAGGTTGCCGATGACGTCCCCCATGTACTCCTCGGGCATCATCACTTCAAGCGACATAATCGGTTCAATCAGAACCGGATCCGCCTTCCGCACAGCTTCCTGCAACGCCATTGAACCGGCAACCTTGAATGCCAGTTCTGAAGAATCTACGTCGTGAAAAGAACCGTCAAGCAGCGTCACCTTCAAATCGATTAACGGGTAGCCCTCAACGCACCCCGTTTTCATTGCTTCCTTGATGCCGTTGGAAATCGGCGGGATGTACTCCTTCGGGATGGTATTGCCGGTCGTTTTATTCTCAAAGGTAAATCCTGAACCGGATTCGCCCGGTTCGAGTTCGATTTTCACATGCCCGTATTGACCGTGTCCGCCAGTCTGTCGGACGAACTTTCCTTCAGCAATAGCATGTTGCAGAACAGTTTCTTTGTAGGCGACTTGAGGTTTTCCGATGTTCGCGGCGACTTTAAATTCGCGCTTCAGCCGGTCGGTCAGAATATCCAGGTGAAGTTCTCCCATCCCCGAAATAATCATCTGACCCGTCTCCTGATCGGTCGCAACCTGGAAAGTAGGATCTTCGTCGGAGAGACGGTTTAACGCTTCGGAGATTTTATCTTCATCCGCTTTGGTTTTAGGCTCAATCGCCACTGAAATAACCGGGCGGGGGAATTCCATTCTCTCTAAAATGATCGGATGCCCTTCATTGCAAAGCGTATCGCCCGTACGCGCCGCTTTCAGTCCAACTGCAGCGACAATATCCCCTGTCAGCGCCTCTTTGATCTCCACACGCTTGTTCGCAAACATCTGCAACAGCTTTACCAGACGCTCACGCTTATTGAGCACGGGATTATAAACTGTCTTGCCTACTTCAACCTTTCCGGAATAGATACGCAGGTAATGAAGTTTGCCGACATGCGGATCACTGACGATTTTATAACAAAGAGCAGAAAAGGGTTCGTCATCATCAGGCTTGCGGGTTTCTTCTCTTTCCTTCTTTGGATTGAAACCTTTCACAGCGCCGACTTGCGTCGGATTCGGAAGGTAATAGATCACAGCGTCCATCAAACGCTGTACTCCCTTGTTCTTGAAAGCGCTGCCGCATAGAACGGGAACGATCTGGCAATCCAGAGTAGCTTTACGGACTGCTTCACGAAGCAATTCTTTAGATATCGGCTTATCCTCTAAAAACAACTCCATCAAATTGTCGTTGTAGTCCGATACCGCTTCGAGCATCTTCTCTCGATATTCCTTCGCCTGAGGTAACAAACTCTTCGGGATTTCAACCTCTTCCCAAAGCGCTCCTAAAGAACTCTCATTATAAAGAACAGCCTTCATCTTGATCAGATCGATCAAGCCGGTGAACAACTCGCCTTCCCCCAGTGGGATCTGCAAGGGGACGGGAGATATAGACAGCTTCTCCCTGATATTGTTCACGGTCCCATGGAAATCTGCGCCAACCCGATCCATCTTGTTGATGAATGCGATGCGGGGGACTTTATATCTGTCAGCCTGACGCCAAACTGTCTCAGATTGAGGTTCAACGCCGCCTACCGCGCAGAACAGTGCGATAGCTCCATCGAGTACCCTGAGCGATCTCTCAACCTCAGCAGTGAAATCAACATGCCCCGGCGTGTCGATTATGTTGACTCGATGTTCTTTCCAGTATATAGTCGTGGACGCCGAAGTGATAGTAATGCCCCGTTCTCGCTCCTGCGCCATCCAATCCATCGCTGCTGATCCGTTATGGACTTCGCCCATGCGATGAATCTTTCCAGCAAAATATAGAATTCGTTCGGTAGTCGTCGTTTTACCAGCGTCAATATGCGCCATAATGCCGATATTCCGAACGGATTCTAATGAATCTTTACGTGGCATTGATCAGATCGCTATGTCAAATGGGAAGTATTAACCGCGTTTCCCGAAATTCTTTCTATTATAACTCAGTACCTTTACCAACGGAAGTGTGCGAACGCCTTGTTCGCTTCAGCCATGCGGTGTGTGTCTTCTCGCTTCTTGACCGACGCGCCCTCGCTGTTTGCTGCGGCTATGAGTTCAGCAGCCAGCCTCTCCGCCATGGTCTTTTCGCTTCGTTTTTTAGCGAAACCGATAATCCAGCGCGTTGCTAAAGCATGCTGGCGTCCATGCCGGATTTCAATTGGCACCTGATAGGTGGAACCACCAACACGCCTCGATTTTACCTCAACGGTCGGCTGCACATTTACAAACGCCTTGCGGAAAACTTCAATTGGATCCTGCTTGGTTTTGTCCTGTATGCGGTCAAAAGCGGTGTAAATGATCTGCTCTGCTATGGATCTCTTCCCTTTCCGCATCAGGTTGTTGATGAACTTGGCAACCTGGATGTCCTGGTACTTGGGATCAGGCAATATTTTCCGTTTGACGGCTCGTTTTCTTCGCGCCATAATTACTACTTCTTCTTAGTACCGTATTTGGATCGTCCCTGAGCGCGGCCATCGACTCCGGAAGTGTCAAGAGTACCTCTGATAATATGATATCTTACACCTGGTAAATCTTTTATTCTGCCGCCGCGAATTAGTACAATTGAGTGTTCCTGAAGATTATGCCCTTCACCGGGAATGTACGAAGTAACTTCAACCCCGTGTGTCAATCGAACACGAGCCACTTTCCGCAGAGCAGAATTGGGTTTCTTCGGAGTTGTAGTATAGACTCGGGTGCAAACACCGCGTCGCTGTGGACAGCGCATCAGGGCTGGAGTGTTCGATTTCTTTGCCTGACGCTTCCTTCCCTTGCGAACTAACTGGTTAACTGTAGGCATTCATCCCTCAAATACAATAGAACAGATAATTTACTTCTTTTTATCTATATTGTCAATTACTTTCTTATTTTTTTGTTCAACTTCTTTTGAACCCTCTCCATCCGGCTGATTCGGTTTGCTGTCTGAATCGGTAGGCCCTGCCGCTTCTGTATTGTCAGATTTAACCACAGAACCGAAGATTTCATCTAAATTATGAAAACTCTTCACGGTATCTTTCTCCGCAGGCACATCAATGAGCGCTTCAATCTCAGCATCACTATCGGGACCCGTTACTGAGATATTCTGATATTGTAACAATCCGGTCCCTGCCGGGATCAGGTGTCCCATGATGACATTCTCTTTCAAACCTTTCAGGAAATCAATCTTACGTTCCACTGCGGCTTCGGTCAAGACTCTTGTCGTCTCCTGGAAACTGGCGGCAGATATAAAGCTTTCTGTCGAGAGGGCAGCCTGTGTAATTCCCAGCAGTAGAGGTTGATAGATAGCCGGTTGAGCCGGTCTCGACGTAGCAGACTGCAACTCAGCCGCCTTAAGTTTTTGATTCTCCTTGTTGAACTCCATTTTTTCGACGAGCTGACCGATCTGGAATCTCGAATCACCGACCTTCTCAATGATTACCTTGCCTATAATCAGCTTATTCTCTGGTATAAAGCGGGAAGCATCAACATGATCGCCTTCGAGGTAACTGGTGTCTCCCGGGTGTTCGATACGTACTTTCTGCAACATCTGGCGGACAATAACTTCGATATGTTTATCGTTTATCTTCACACCCTGCAGACGGTAAACCGCCTGAATCTCATTTACGAGATACTCCTGTACCTTGCTGGGACCCAAAATATTCAGAATGTCCTGCGGAACAATGGAACCCTCGCTGATACGGTCGCCAGCGTCTATATGCTCACCATCATTTACAATGATATGCTTGCCAAACGGCACCGGATAAGCTTTCTCCATTTTCCCGTCGTGAGATTTGATGATGATCTCGCGAATGCCCCTTTTCAGACTTCCAAATTTCACCACACCGTCGATTTCGGTGACGATAGCTGGATCCTTCGGACGACGGACTTCGAAAAGTTCAGCTACACGTGGCAAACCACCCGTAATATCCTTTGTTTTGGTGATTTCACGAGGGATTTTTGCGATGGCTTCGCCCGCCTCAACCTTGTCGCCGTCATTGACGAGTAGGTTGGCGCCAACCGGGATATTGATATTCTCTATCTTATTCCCCTCCTCATCCTCGAGATGAATATGGGGATTTAATTTCTTATTCCGGACTTCTATGATGACCTTCTGCTTCTTACCGGTGGCTTCATCAACCTCTTCACGGAAAGATTGTTCTTCCTTAATATCAATGAAACGAACTACGCCGTCCGCGTTGGCAATAATGGATGCCGCATAAGGATCCCACTGCATAATCTCCTGATCCTTCTTAACCATCTCACCTTCATTGACCAGGATTTCAGCGCCGTGTGGAATGTTATACTTTGATATGGTGCGGTTGTCTTCGTCGAGGACCTTAATTAAACCGTTGCGCCTCAGAGCAACCAGCCTGTCTGTCTCTTTATTACGGATGGCAAAAATGTTTTCGTATTCGATCTTACCATCATTCTTGGACGTAACTTGAGATTGAGCCGCAATACGGCTTGCAGTACCGCCGATGTGGAAAGTCCGAAGCGTCAACTGCGTCCCGGGTTCACCGATTGATTGGGCAGCCATAACGCCAACGGCTTCACCTTTACCGACCATCTGCCCATTAGTCAAGTTCATCCCGTAGCAAGAGCTGCAGATACCGTTCAAGGTCTCACAGGTGAGAACCGATCGGATACGGACTTTATCTACGGCGTGCTTAATAAGTACTTCCGCATCGGTCTCATCGATCATCTTACCTACAGAAAGAAGCTTATCACCTGTGAAAGGATCGTAAACATCCTCTGCTAAGACTCTGCCCAGAATGCGCTCGGCGAGTTGCTCGGCGATCTCTTCGCCTTCCTTTACCGCTTCAATAGTAATACCGCGTAAAGTACCGCAATCAACCTCACGCACAATTACGTCTTGGGCAACGTCCACTAATCGGCGCGTTAGGTAACCTGCATCAGCAGTTTTTAAGGCGGTATCAGCAAGACCTTTCCGAGCGCCGTGCGTCGAAATGAAGTACTCCAGTACGGATAGACCTTCCTTGAAATTTGCAGTAATCGGTGATTCTATGATTTCACCCTTCTGTCCCGTCATGGTCTTCTGCGGCTTTGCCATCAGACCGCGCATTCCGGCGAGCTGGCGAATCTGTTCCTTGGAACCACGAGCGCCGCTGTCGATCATCATATAAACAGGATTAAACCCCTGATTCGACTGCTGCAAGCGGGAAACCATGGCGTCAGCGACCTTCGACGTGGTGTGCGTCCAGGTATCAATGATTTTATTGTATCTTTCACCATCGGTAATGACGCCAGTCTCATACTGGCGCTGTATTTTATCGACTTCGGCTTGGGATTTGTTTACAAGTTCTTCCTTCTCTTCGGGGATCTCTACATCCTCCAGACCGGTAGAAAGTCCGCCGCTGGTCGCATAATCAAAACCGAGGTTCTTCAGGCGATCGAGGAACTGAGCTGTTTCGTTTAAACCCACATCTTTATTACAGATTCCAACAATCTGCTCGATGCGCTTCTTTGTCAGCAACTCGTTGAAATAGTGATGAGACTTGATGTCATCGGGTAGGATCCTGTTGAAAATGATCCGACCGGCAGTGGTCTCAATCATCTCGTCGTGTACCCTGACATTAATCGGAGCGTGAAGACTGATCAGATTATTATTCAGCGCCACGATAACGTCTTCCTCCCCGAAATACCGTCTGCCGCTGCCAAGATCATCCTTCCTGACCTTTGTCAGGTAATAGCAGCCTAAAACCATATCCTGTGATGGAATGGCAATGGGGCGTCCTGAGGCAGGGTGAAGAATGTTCTGAGTCGCCATCATCAAGAGGCGAGCTTCAATTTGAGCTTCATAGGAGAGCGGAATATGCACCGCCATCTGATCACCGTCAAAGTCAGCGTTGAACGCGGCGCAGACCAGCGGGTGCAGCCGGATCGCTTTACCTTCGATCAGGATCGGCTGAAAAGCCTGAATACCTAATCTATGCAGCGTAGGCGCTCTATTCAAGAGCACCGGGTGATCCATAATGATATTCTCAAGAATCCCCCATACCGAATCATCTTTCCGCTCAACCAGCCGCTTCGCCGATTTTACTGTCTTCGCAAATTCCTGCTCGATCAGCTTGCGTATTATGAACGGTTTAAACAGCTCGACTGCCATATCTTTTGGCAAACCGCAGGTATGAAGCTTCAATTCAGGACCAACCACGATCACCGAACGCCCCGAATAATCAACGCGCTTACCCAGCAAATTCTGGCGGAAACGTCCCTGCTTCCCCTTGAGGTTATCGGATAGGGATTTTAAGGGTCGGTTGCTGTCCGAACGAACTGCAACTGATTTACGTCCGTTATCGAAAAGACTATCAACCGCTTCCTGCAGCATCCGTTTTTCGTTGCGGAGAATTACTTCAGGCGCCTGGATTTCAATCAAACGCTTCAGACGATTGTTGCGAATGATCACCCTGCGGTATAGATCATTCAAGTCGGAAGTGGCGAATCTTCCGCCCTCGAGGGGTACTAGTGGTCGCAGATCAGGCGGCACAACGGGCGCTATCTGCATCACCATCCATTCCGGACGATTGAAACTGCCGTCATCTCTGACCTTAAAGGCTTCTATAATACGCAGCTTTTTAATGGCGTCATTCTTACGCTGTAGAGAAGTCTCCTGCGAAACCTGAAGCCGGAGTTCCGCGGAAAGCTGTTCAATGTCCACCCGTTCCAGCAGATCATAGACCGCTTCGCCGCCCATTTTTGCAATAAACTTCCGCTTATCGTCATCGGGAAGTTTGGCATTCTCTTCACCGATTTCGGCTAATATCTTCTGATGCTCTGGCTCACTGATTAAGTCTCTATAGCGAAGCCCCGTATCCCCGGGTTGTATGACAACGTTGGATTCGTAATATATAATCCGCTCGAGATCGCGTACAGTCATGCCCAGGATGTAGCCGATTTTCGATGGTAGTGAACGGAAATACCATATATGTACTACTGGAACAGCGAGAGCGATGTGCCCCATGCGCTTGCGGCGAACGTCCTTGCGCGTGATTTCTACGCCGCACCGGTCGCAAGTGATATCACGGTAGCGGATACCGCGGTATTTTCCACAGTGGCATTCCCAGTCTTTCACCGGACCGAAGATCTTCTCGCAGAAC
The DNA here is from genome assembly GCA_025774555.1 of candidate division LCP-89 bacterium. Taxonomy (GTDB): domain Bacteria; phylum Electryoneota; class B3-LCP; order B3-LCP; family B3-LCP; genus JALGVT01. The sequence continues at coordinate 7,459 of JALGVT010000054.1, read as the reverse complement.
AAACCGTCTTTTTCAGGTTTGTACGAGCGATAATTTATCGTCTCCGGTTTGGTTACTTCACCTCGAGATTTCTCCAGAATCGTATTCTGACTGGCGAGATTAATCGAGATGCGAGTGAAATTCTGATGATCCTGTTCGTTTGGGCGAAAATTCAACATTTTGCTAACCTTTAGGGATGAATTTCTGATGGACGACAAATCTCTCTGCTACTCAAGTTTGACGTCCAACCCAAGACCTTGAAGTTCATTAATCAGGACATTGAACGATTCCGGAACGCCCGGAACGGGGAGGTTCTCCCCCTTAACAATTGCTTCATACGTTCGGGCTCTGCCTTCAACATCGTCGGACTTAACCGTCAATATCTCCTGCAGTGTGAAAGCAGCGCCGTAGGCTTCAAGAGCCCAAACTTCCATTTCACCGAAACGCTGTCCACCGAATTGCGCTTTGCCGCCCAGTGGCTGCTGTGTTATCAGTGAATATGGACCGATGGAGCGAGCGTGGATCTTGTCATCTACCAGGTGAGATAATTTCATCATATATATGTATCCCACGGTAACCTTCTGATCGAAAGAATCGCCTGTCCGTCCATCATAAAGCTGAACTTTACCAGATGGATCTAAACCAGCGCCCTCGAGTTCTTCCTTCACGTCATTCAGACTGGCGCCGTCGAAGACCGGAGTCGCGTAATACTTGCCATTCTCTTTCCCAGCCCAGCCGAGGGAGGTCTCAAATATCTGACCTATGTTCATACGCGAAGGCACACCCAGCGGATTAAGAATAATGTCTATGGGCGTTCCATCCTTAAGGAAAGGCATGTCTTCCACGGGAACAATCTTCCCGACAACGCCCTTGTTACCGTGCCTCCCTGCCATCTTATCGCCAACCGAAAGTTTCCTCTTCTTGGCTATATAAACCTTAGCCAGTTGAACGATACCGCTGGGAAGTTCATCGCCACCCTGTATCTTATGCTTTTCATTGCGGTAATCGACGTGCAGCGCGTCCAGTCGATCCTCGTACTTATCGAAGCTGAGTTCAACCAACTCGTTGGTCTTGGAATCAGTTGTCCAATCGAAGGAGGTCTCCAGTTGCTCTATTTCGACTCGTTTAAAGGTATCCTCGGAGAATGTCTCACCCTCCTGAATCAGAATGTCTTCTAAGTTCTGATCATGAATGGCACGCGTCTTCTTGCCTGTAAGCAGAACAGTTAATTCGACCTGACGGGCTTTCTTCAGATGCTCAATCTCAAGGCGATACTTGTTCTCCAGTTCTTCGAGTTTCTGCTTATCTTCGCGCCGCGATTTCACATCTTTTCGTTTTCTACTGAATAGTTTATTAGCTATCACGATGCCGTTCATACCCGCGTGCGCTTTCAGAGAAGCATCTTTAACGTCGCCTGCTTTGTCGCCGAAAATAGCCTTCAGAAGTTTATCCTCAGGCGCAAGATCCATCTCGCCTTTCGGAGTGACCTTACCGATAATGATATCACCGTAATTTACCTCAGCGCCAACCCTGATGATGCCGTTCTCATCGAGATCCATTGTCGCTTCTTCAGAAACGTTAGGTATTTCCCGTGTAAGCTCCTCTTCCCCGCGCTTGGTCTCACGGACTTGCAAATCTAATTCCTCAATGTGAATCGAGGAAAAAATATCCTCGGAAACCAGCCGTTCGCTCACGATGATGGAATCCTCAAAATTATACCCGTGCCACGGCATGAAAGCTACCAAGACATTCCTTCCCAGAGCAAGATCGCCTTTCTCTGTGGCGCAGCCATCAGCTAGAGTATCGCCGATGCGGACGTTATCGCCTTTATTAACAATAGGTTTCTGGTTGATGCAGGTATCCTGATTGGTGCGGACGAATTTCTTAAGATAGTAAGTCTTAAATTGATCTGATTTCTTCTTCTTTTCCGAATTCTTGCCCTTATGCTTGACCTTGATCGTGATCTTATCAGCAGAAACGTAAGAAACCGTTCCATCTTGTTCGGCGACTATTAGAGAACGACTGTCGATGGCGGCTTTCTTCTCCATTCCAGTGCCGACAATCGGGGCTTTGGGAACGAGCAGCGGAACCGCCTGACGCTGCATATTCGATCCCATCAAGGCACGATTGGCGTCGTCATGCTCGAGGAAAGGAATCAACGCGGCTGCTATCGAAACGATCTGGTTGGATGAAACATCCATGTAATTCAGATCGCCTGGCGGCACCACCGGGAATTCACCCTTGTAACGAGCCTTGACCCGGTCCCGAATAAACACGCCTTTTTCCGTTAGGGGCGCGTTTGCCTGAGCGATAACCTGCTTGTCTTCGTCATCCGCGGTCAGGTATTCGATCTGCTTGCTCACCTTGCCGTTCTTCACCTTCCGGTAGGGAGTTTCAATGAAACCAAGTTCATTGATTCTGCCGTAAGTGCAGAGTGAGGAGATCAGACCAATATTGGGACCTTCAGGCGTTTCGATGGGACATAACCGTCCGTAATGAGTATAATGGACGTCACGAACCTCGAAGCCGGCACGTTCGCGAGTCAGACCGCCGGGCCCAAGTGCGCTCAATCGGCGCTTGTGAGTCAACTCAGTGAGCGGATTAACTTGATCTAAGAACTGTGAAAGCTGATTAGTACCGAAGAACGTGTTAATGACTGAACTAATCGTTCTGACGTTCACCAAATCCTGCGGTGTGAGCTGTTCTGTGTCGCGCAGGTTCATGCGTTCCTTGATCGTCCTCGCCATGCGGGAGAGCGCCACCGAAAACTGATTCGCCAACTGCTCGCCAACAGTCCTGATTCGGCGGTTGCCGAGATGATCGATATCATCGGTCGTTTCCTGTCCGACCTTAAGCCGCAATACATGCTTAATGATGGCTATAATATCTTCAACCGTCAAAACGGTCAAATCCATCGGTATATTCAGTTCCAGCTTGGTGTTGATGCGAAATCTTCCGACCTTGCCTAAATCATAACGTTTCTCGTCGAAGAACAGCCGATGCAGAAGCCGGCGCGCTGTCTCTATATCCGGTGGATCACCCGAACGGAGTTCCAGATAGATCAGTTCGAGAGCCTCTTCCACGTTCGTGGTGTGATCCTTGCCTAACGTATTTCTGATAATCTCGTATAATGGATTCTTCTTCTTGGTCTTTAAGAAGTCAACCCTCTTTATACGATGTTTCTTCAGAAGCTTTAAAGTCGGTTCATCGAAAACCTGTCCGCGCTGAACAACGATCTCACCTGTTTCAGGATCGATCTGATCGACTACGAGCATACGGTCGAAGTATTTCTTGATGTCCTTTCGAGAGAGAGGCACCTCTTCGACAAAATCGAAAACCCGAAGGATATCAATGTCCTTCGAGTACCCGATAGCACGTAACAGCGTGGTGACGGGAAAACGTTTGCGGCGGTCGATATAGACAAACAGCACATCGTTGATATCTGTCGTAAATTCAACCCAGCTTCCTCGGAAAGGAATGATGCGAGCAGAATAAATCTTCGTGCCATTGGGATGAATCGAATCTCCGAAGAAAACCCCTGGAGATCGGTGCAACTGGCTGACAATGACCCGCTCAGCTCCATTGATGATGAACGTTCCGCCGTCAGTCATCAGAGGTAAATTGCCGAGATAGACGTCGGTCTCCAGGGTATTATCGTAGCTGCCCTGATCGTCCGTATCCTGCCTGCTGGAAAGACGGAGAATTGCCTTCAACGGCGCTGAATAACTGACGCCGCGCTCTCTACATTCTTCAACTGTGTATTTCGGTTGTTCGATATAATACTCGACAAATTCGAGAATATGCTCTTCCCTGTTATCGATAATAGGAAAGATGTTCAGAAATACAGCCTGCAAACCTCTCTTCTCCCGTTCGGCAGGGAGAACATCAGCTTGCAGAAATTCTCGATAAGAACTAACTTGAACGTCGAGTAAGTCAGGAATCTCTAGGATCGACTTAATCTTTCCAAAAGAAACCCGATCTATTTGCTTTTTTGGACTCAAGGAAAACCTCCACCCGAGAGGACAGGGTTTTTAATTTCAGAAAAAAGAAGCTGCTACCCTCGTTTCCATAACGGCCTTTGAAGGACGTCGCAACTTCTGCAATGCGCGCTTCATTTAGCTGGATGTACTTTGCAATAAAGATACAAACTACTTCAGTTCGACTGTTGCGCCTTCAGCTTCAACCTTTTCCTTGATTTGCTGAGCTTCATCCTTGGTAGCAGATTCCTTGATGGTGCTGGGAGCGCTATCTACTAATTCTTTCGCTTCCTTTAAGCCAAGACTGGTGATCTGACGAATGACCTTGATTACCTGGATCTTTTTGTCTCCTATCGCAGCCAGGACGACTTCAAATTCGGTCTGCTCTTCTGCAGCGGCTGCTTCAGCAGGTACCCCCGCAACAGCGACTGCAGCCGGAGCAGCAGCGGTCACACCGAAGCGTTCTTCCAGAGCTTCCTTCAGCTTGACCAAATCCAGAACCGTCATCTTTTCAATGGTCTGAATGATCTCTTCCACGATCTTTTCTCCTTGGATAACTATATTAGATTATTCTATATTTTCTTGATTTGCGTCGCAATTATGCAGGAAAATACTATTCGCTGCCTTCCGCCTGTTTTTTATCTATGACCGCCTGTAAAACCGCCACGAAGGAACGAACGATTTCATTTAGAACTCCAACGAAATCCGCTACCGGAGCCTGTACACAGGAAATGATTTGCGATAACAAAACGTCCCGCGGCGGGATGTTCTTGATCGCTTCAATCTGTTCTGAACCGATATAGCTCTCTTCCAGTATGCCTGCTTTTATAACCGGCGTCTTTTTAGCCTGAGCCTTAACGAAATCAGCTATCACACGCACGGGTGATACGGGATCGTCCATCGAGATCGCCAGGGCAGTAGGTCCTTCAAGGTGTTGTATCAGCTCTTTATAACCTGCTTTGTCGCAGGCATGCTGAATCAACGTGTTTTTTACGACGCGATAGATGATCTCTTCCTTGTGGAAGTTACTGCGCAGAGCATTAGCCTGCTCAACGTTTAAACCCGTAAAATCAGCCAGATAAATACCTTTGGCTTTTCCAAAGATGTCTGTCAGTTCTTCAACGAGTTCCTGCTTTTTTGCAGTTGGATGGGATTGGTAATCCATATCGATCTAACTTAAGATTGTCTTATTTAAGTGAATTCAGTAGTGACTGCTTATTTAGCTTGACGCCGGGTCCAAGCGTTGCAGAAAGAGTAACGCCTTTTACATACGTGCCCTTGGCAGACGGAGGCTTTAACCGCAATACCACGCGGGTGAATTCCTGCAGGTTCTCGCGGATTTTCTCCATTTCAAAAGACGCTTTGCCGATGACTGCATGAAGAATGCCGTACTTATCAGTCCTGAAGTTGATCCTGCCGCCTTTGACGGCTTTGACGGCTTCTGTAACCTCCATTGTCACAGAACCGGACTTCGGATTTGGCATCAATCCACGCGGTCCTAAAACTCTGCCTAATTTACCAACTTGCCCCATCACGTCCGGGGTGGCGATGATGGAATCCACGTCTGTCCAACCGCCCTGGACCTTCTCTATGTATTCTTCCAGCCCAGCGTAGTCAGCGCCGGCATCCAATGCTTCCTGCTGCTTCGGTTCTTTAGCGAACACCAACACCCGCACGGTCTTGCCGGTGCCGTGAGGCAGTGAAACATTCCCACGGATCATCTGATCCGCGTGACGAGGGTCAACCCCGAGATTGACGGCAATTTCTACGGTCTCATCGAATTTTGCCGAAGCGGTCTCTTTCACCCTGGTAATGGCTTCGTCGAGGTCGTACTCGGTAAAGCGGTCGATCTTGCTCTTCAGATCGGTAAAACGGCGGCTGTGTTTCATTTTATTTCTGTACCTTAAAATCAGTCTTTTACTGTGACGCCCATGCTGCGGGCGGTCCCTGCTATAATCTTAATGGCTTGTTCAACACTGTGGGCGTTGAGATCCGCCATCTTCATCTCTGCGATTTCGCCTAATTGTGCTTTTGTGATCTCTGCGACTTTTACACGATTCGGTTCACCGGATCCCTTGTCGATCTTCAACGCTTTCAAGATTAACGTGGAAGCCGGAGAAGTTTTCGTGATAAATGAGAAGGAGTGATCATGGTAAACCGTCACTACGATCGGAATTATGTAGCCGGCTCTATCCTGCGTGCGGGAATTGAATGCCTTGCAGAATTCCATGATATTGACACCCTTTTGCGAAAGTGCCGGACCCACCGGCGGTGAAGGATTCGCTTGACCTGCGGGCAGATGCAGCTTAATATATCCTAATATCCTCTTAGCCATAATTTATCCAGATTTCTTGCGTTAATTATCGAATCAGGTCGTGCTGAGATCGGTTGTTACTTGCAGAAAGTCTAATTCAACTGGAGTGGAACGCCCAAAGATGGAAACCATAACCTTAAGTTTCCGCTTTTCAAGGTTCACATCCTTGATAAAACCGGTGAAGTCCTTGAAGGGTCCATCGATCACTTTTATTGCGTCTTCCACATGGAACGGAACCTCCACCGTCTCCTTGTCGCGCACTTGATCGACGCGGCCAAGAATGCGATCTACTTCGACCGGACTCAGGGGAGTTGGCTCGTTGTTTGGACCTACGAAATTAATTACATTCGGTGTGTTCAGAATCAGGTGCTTTATCTCTTTGGTGAGTTCGGTGTTGAGCAGCATGTAGCCCGGGAAAAAAACCCGTTTCTTGGATTTCTTTTTCCCGTCCTTCATCTCCACAACTTCCTCGGATGGTATCAAAACGTCTGATATCTGATCCCGTATTCCCAAACGGTCGATCTCATCGTCCAGATAACCCTTGATCTTCTGTTCCTGCCCGGTAAATACCTGGACAGTGTACCATTTTCTACTCACCGATAATTCTTTTCGTTAGAGTATGATTTTCAGTATGTTGCTCAGTCCGGTGTCAACGATAAATACGAAGGTAGCCAAAATCAGACACAGTATGATTACGATCACCGTAGATTCAGAAAGCTCCTCGCGGGCAGGCCAACTGACCTTTGACATCTCAAGCTGAACGTCTTTTAAGTAGTTGCTGATTTTTTTAAACATCTTCACGCTTATGTTAATCGCAGGCCAGGAGGGATTCGAACCCCCAACACCCGGTTTTGGAGACCGGTGCTCTAACCGTTCGAGCTACTGGCCTGAAACTCGTTCACCGGGTCTCTTTGTGATTAGTGTGTGAATTACAGAAGGGGCAGAACTTCTTGTACTCCACCCGACCAGGTTGATTCCGTTTATTCTTCGTTGTCGAATAATTACGCCGCTTGCATTCCACGCAGGCGAGTATGATTATTTCACGTGCCATTATTTAACCTTATTGTAGGCTTATTCCAGAATCTTAGTAACGACGCCGGCGCCGATAGTGCGTCCGCCTTCACGGATAGCAAAGCGCAGACCCTCTTCCATCGCGATCGGACTGATCAACTCGATCTTCATCTCCACG
>JALGVT010000053.1 GCA_025774555.1 candidate division LCP-89 bacterium | reverse complement strand
GCCGAAGGCATCCCTACGGGGCTTTCCCCGCCTCAAATGTGTCATCCCGGACTTGATCCGGGATCCAGGCTTTTGGGCAATTCATGAATTGCCCTAAGGTCTGTGCAAGACCGACCCCTACGTGGTTTTGCGGGGGCTCGCCCCCGCATTCATGTGCTGGCGACTCTCCGCAGTCGACAGCCAAACAAACTCCAGTTACAAATACCTGGCAGCGCTAAAATAAAAGAGTCTCTTTAGAGACTTTACCCGAGATTTGGGCGCATGAATTTATTCATGCGTTTGCGGATACCTTGCGGCGCTAATAATAGATGAAAGGGCGAACGCTAAGTCCGCCCTGTTCATCGCTGTACCCGTGGCACCTACGGATACTATTTAATTAATACCATCTTCTGCACCGCGCTGAAATCGCCCGCTTCGATCCGCGCGAAGTAGATGCCGGAAGAGAGATCAGAGGCATCGAAAGCCACCTCATGCAATCCCGCACTCCGCCAGTCGTTCACCAGCTCCGCAACCTGCCGCCCGGCAATATCGTAAACCGTAAGCTCTGCATAGCTGTTCGCTGAAAGCTGATAGCTGATAGCTGTAGAGGGATTGAAGGGGTTTGGATGGGCTCCCAACAGAGCAAATTCCGTAGGGGCGAGGTCTCCTCGCCCTGCTAAGCCCTCGCCCTTACTAATCTCATCAAAGGGATTGGGAGCTCCCTCAACTGGGTAGGGGATAAATGCGGTGCCATCTGACAGCCCTTCCACCACAAACGGGAAACAGTCTTGCGCCCAAATTTCATCGGGATGCTCACCCACATTTAAGCACATTGTATAATCACCGGCGAGGTAGCCCGAGGGTATAGGATAGTACATACCCGGACGATTTATGGTCCAGCCTGGTTGATAGTTTGTAAATGATCGCAGCACCACCGTAACAGGATTTCCAAGTTCGTATGTTATATCCATCCAGCCAGGCATCGTAATCTATCGGTTCTAAACCCAGGTATTCGATTAACACATCGAAGAATAGGTTCCCTCCGCCCGGTGGTACCGGTGAACCAGAGACGTAGGTGATTTCAACGATGAACCAACTTGATTTGGACGCTTCTTCAGTATTCCCATATGCGCCCATATTGATACAACCACCGTTTTGTTCTGGCTCATTGGAATAATCCGAATCGGGATCTCCCGCATCGATACATGGGCTGTGATTGGGATCAGGTAACCACGCTCCTCCATGATAGCTTCCATATATTGATTGCAGATGATAGTCACCGTTGGCTGGATCGACGAAGAAAGGATCTGTATTGATATTCCCTTCACCTTCCCAACCTTCTTCGATATTTGAGAATGTTACTATCGTGGTTGCTGATGTAACATAGATCTGTTGGGGATAATTATTCCAGACAATGCAGTTTTTTATTGTAAGGTAGTCATCACCTGCGTAAATTCCGCCGCCAAGCGAAGAAGCAGTGTTTTCAACAATTGTGCTATTAGTAATGTTAACCGATGACAAGTTATCCACCACAACCCCACCGTTTTCTGCTGAATTTCCAACGATGAGGTTGTTAATGATATTTACATCGGAACCACTGCAATAAATCGCACCACCACCATTTGCCGAGTTCCCAATTAATTGACATTCTACTAAGTCTGAATTGCTGTTGTTAACAAGAGAAACACCACCTCCGTTAACCGTGCTGGTACAATTGCTGATAAAACAATCCCTAATCGTAGGACTTGCGCCATTCAGGAAAATCCCACCTCCTTCTGAGACGTTATCACCGTTGATGATTTGGATTCCTTGTATCACGGAGGTTGTATCATTGGGATTATCGAGATGGAAACCTCTGGTATTACCCTCACAATCGACAATGCAGTTTTCAGAGCCGTTCTCGGACATCACAACGATCTCATGATATCCGAAGTAGATGTTCGTGTTGTTGGACCCGGTGTAGGTTCCATCAGCAATTAGAACTGTGTCGCCGTTAGCTGTGGCATCTACTGCCTCCTGTATCGTCGGATAAACACCGGGAACATGAAAAATCGTTGCATAGACATAGTCAGTGGTGGAATAGCTAAGTAAAGCAATTCCTAAGATGATTAGAAACCTTCTCATTTCAACCTCCAAGTTTAATTTGGTTTTCCCCTTGCTTTCCGTTTTATTTCCCCTTATTATAATAAAACCCTATCCCATTTGTCAAGGGCTAAGAGAGGACAAAAGAGGAAATATCAGGCGAAACAGTGGTTTTCGGGTGAGGTCTGTTTGCAGATTAAATTAAACAGTGCAATAATTGAGCGTTTTGTCAGAAGAAGGGAAGAACTATATCTAACACAGAATGAGCTGGCGGACAAAGCGAAAATTGGCAGAAGAACTCTGATAGACATCGAGAGCGGAAGACGCACATCGTTTAACGAATCAACGATGATTCCTCTCTGCAAAGCTCTCAATTTGGAATTCAATGAATTGTTTGGGCAGGATGGAATATATGGAAAACGAATGGTGATATGGGCCGCAAGTATTATATTACTAGGATTAGTTGTTTTCGTTTATTTCAGCGAATTCGCCCGCAAGGATTGGATAGACCCAGAACAGAAATTAAAAGTAAGCCACTTCAATCCAAATTGGAGCGAAAAAGAAAACGGGATCAATGTCAATTACTATCACCTCGATCGGGTTGTATTTCCCGGCGACACTATCCAGGTAGAGTTTAAATGGTCATATCACTTCTGTGAGGGCAGTACTCCGATGTATTATATCAACGCCTTTACCGAATGGGAACCGGATAGTTCCATAGATATATTCGAAGGCGTTTTACATGGCAAAAACAGCGACACTCTCTGTTTTGAATTCCTTAGCCCTGAACTTCCAGATATGTATAAAATCCGCGTTTTCTTTGCATCCGCGCTTGGCGCCGTTCCCAGCTACTTCGGTGCCCCTCAACCAAACCAACTCTCGCAGCCTATTTGCGCACCCTACATCGAAATCCCCATCGAAGTCATCGAAAAGTGAACCCGAATACCTCCTTACGTATGTCCAACCCGTTTTCCACGCCATTACCTTTTCCACGCCATTACCTTTTTCACTAATCACTAACCACTAATCACTAATCACCCAAAAAACCTCTTGACTTTACCTCACAATTGTTGTATATTATATACAAGTGCTTCTTTATCCGTGCAATCCGTGTCATCCGTGGTTTAGAAAAATAACCAGCTACCAGCTACCAGCTACCAGCCACCAGCCACCAGCTACTAAAAATTTCTTGACAACGACATATTTGTCACCCTTGACAAATTTGTCGGCTACCCTAATTCGTATAATAACAATCATATGAACATGAAAAACGACAAATATGACGAAAATTCAAATTCCCCGCACGAACCTGTCGCAATTTGTCGTTTTCGTGCGCAACGATTCAAAAAACATTACACCGTAACCGACAATTCTGTCATCCACCCGGAGTGTAAAATAAAGCGTCAGGTCATCGCTCTGCTAAGGATCTGACGCAACGGAAAAATTCCCTGTGCTGTCGACTCTCCGCAGTCGACAATTATGCATAAACCAAAAACCTCCCGCAGGTTCGCAACCTGCGGGAGGTTTATGCTGCCTGACCGCTAATCTGTGCAAACCAGTAAAATATTTCACATCTACGATTATTTTGCTTGCGATTTTACAGATTTATTGTTATATTGTTATAAGTCAAATTCCGAAGACAATAGAAGCTATGGACTAATCTTAAGAGGAGGACGCGCTGATGAAACAGTTTCTAACAGTCATTCTTACATTCACTTTATCCATCGGACTGGCGCAGGCGATCCCGCTGCAGCAGGCTTATGATGAAGCCATTCCGGGAGCCGGATACGATAAGCTGATCTACCTCGATACGGAGGAGACCTATACCGGCGGCTTGCAATTGGCAGATGAATCCGTATGCATCATCTCTGCCGGCGCGCAGGTCGATCTGCAGGGCAGCCGCATCATTGTGGACATGAGCGCTCTGCTGGACATCTGCGGTGTGGTGCTTACCAACTCCGACAGCGCCGCGCTGAAATATTCGAGCATCGGTCAGGGTTGGGTGGATCACTGTACATTCTACCACAACTACGAAAGCATTTTCTTCTGGAACAACACCGATCTGACCATAACGTCCAACATCATTTCCAATTCCAGTCACTGGGGCGTCCGCACTCACGAAGACGCGGGCAAATGGATGGCTTTTAACGACGCCTACTTGAATACCAGCGGTCATTACAAAGAATGGTGCTCTGGTTGAGGCGGCGGTTCGTGGACTACTTTCAGTCCCGCGCCCGGAACAGGCGACAGCTATCTTGATCCGTTCTTCGTAAATCCCACCGCTGGTAACTTTGCGCTGCAATCGATTTCTCAACTGATTAACGCCGGTCAATCAGGCTACGATATGGGCGCAGTTCCATATACCGTGCGTCCCTTGATGCCCACCAATCTGCAAATCACCACCACGCCCAACGAACCCTACGTAACTTTAGCCTGGACGAATCCTTCGACCAACAGCGATGGATCTCCCTTAACATCGATCAGCGGCGTGAAGATCATCCGCAACGGCGAAATCATCGCCGATTTGACCGGGATGCTTCCAGGACAGCCGGCGCAGTATGATGATACGGTTCCTGAACCGGCGGATTACCGTTATACCATCTTAGCCTACACGGACGTGCAGGGTCTGTACTGTTTTACCAATGTGGAATGGATAGGACCACCAGCCTGGGCGGTGCCTACCGGACCGGATGCCTACGGTTATACCGCTCTGGAAAGCATCGATCCCGATGGACCAGACTTCCTGTGGAATGAGATCGCTCCCGCGGCGGGAGGCTCAGGCAATATAGTCACCGCGCTTATCAACGAGGATGACCGATCCACAGTGGTCGATCTGCCGTTTACCTTCAAATTCTACGGCTTGGAATACGATGAAATCACGATCTGCACCAACGGCTGGCTGGCGTTTGGCGACTGCACGCCGGATTCCGATTATTCCAATACAGCCATTCCCAACAGCGACGGACCGGCTGCTATGCTGGCTCCCTTCTGGGAAGACATGAATCTGGAAAACGGAGGGGAAATCGCCACCTATTACGACGTGGTGGAAGGATATTTCATCATAGAGTTCTATAGAGTGCCTCAATGGTCGCCGGCGAACACCTATGAGACGTTCGAAGTCATTCTCTATGATCCATCTCAATGGGTCAATCCAACAGGTGATGGGACTGTGCTGTTCCAATATCTGGATATCACCGATCCAACTGAAGCGACCTTCGGCATTGAGAATCTTACTGAAGCGGTCGGCTTGGAGATCGGGTATAACGACGGATATCCAGCCTCAGTGTCGGGTATTGAAGACAACTACGCGATCATCTTCAATCCACCGGCGGAAGAATTCCCGGTGAGCGTAACGCTTACTCCCGAATCGCCGCCTGTTGTAATTCCTGCGTCGGGCGGCTCGTTTAACTTCGACATCTATCTTTCTGCTCCGGTCAGCACATCGTCCTTCGACGTCTGGATCGACGTGGTTCTCCCTAACGGCAGCCAATATGGTCCTCTGCTGTCCCGTTCTTTGACGCTGCCTTCCGGGCAGAGCATTATGCGCAGTTTAACGCAGTCCATTCCGGGCAACGCTCCACAGGGCAGCTATACCTACAGAGCCTTCATCGGTGATGAAGCTCTGGGCGTGATCTGGTCCTGCGACACGTTCGATTTCCAGAAGGATGGCGTTATGGAAAATCAGCCTGGGACCTGGCAATGTCTGGAGAACGCCGAGAGACAGGCGGCTCTGGAAAACAGCGCCGCCAGCAGCGATTGTGTGCTGCTTACCAACGCGCCCAATCCCTTCAATCCGACCACAGCTATCAGCTATCAGCTATCAGCGAACAGCTTTGTGAACCTATCGGTCTATGATGTATCGGGAAGGTTAGTAGCTGTACTTGTCAATGGTTGGCGGGATGTGGGGATTCATGAAGTTACATTTGATGCCTCCGGTCTGGCATCTGGTATTTATCTCACACGCATCAGCACAGGTGATTTCCAGCAGACACAGAGGATGCTGCTGGTGAAGTAAAAAGGCAAAAGGAAAAAGTAGGGCGATCCCGCCGCGGCGGGATCGCCCTTTTTTTTTCTCCCTTTCTTTTCAATGAGGGAATAATTTAAACGGCAAGAGTAATATGATTTGTGCTGGTCACTAGAAATGCTTGACAAATGGGGAATTATTTTGTATATTATTGCAATTCGATCATAGGCATGCAAGGTTCACTGATTCAATAAATTAACGCTATTTCATCAGATGGAGGTTAGGATGATTAAGAGATTAGCGGTTTTAGTGGGGATAATTTGGGGGATAACAGTTTATGCGCAGACGACAGTCCCGGGTGGAAATGTATCAGGAGTATGGACAGCACCTGGTTCCCCTTATTTAATTGAAGGTGATATCCATGTACCAATGGATTCGACTTTGACTATAGATCCGGGGATTTCGGTGATTTTCCAGGGTCACTATAATCTGGTCGTTGGTGGCTTGCTTTTGGCAGAGGGCATAGAGTCAGACAGCATATACTTTATTCCTATGGCTCCTGATTCTTCATGGAGCGGGATCGATTTCGATAGTACTGCGTCCAGTCTCTGTGTGATGGAATACTGTTATATAACCGGAGGGAACGCACAAGGTGAGTGGCCTGATAACGCTGGGGGCGGGATACTATGCTACTACTCGAGCCCAACAATTGAGAACTGCACCATCACCGGAAATACTGCGGAGTGGGGTGGTGGCATTTATTATTATGGCAGTTCCAGGGCGAATCTCACTACCTGTGTCGTGAGCGATAATAGCTCTAACTGGGGCGGTGGTATAGGGATAGACTTGTCGAATCCTACCATCGCGTCATGCACTATTGAAAATAATCATTCGGAGGACGATGGAGGCGGGATTGCCTGTTACGAAGCCAGTCCGACTATCTTTTCTTGCACAGTAAGTGGCAACCAGGCTATTGGAACTGGAGGATATCCGAATGGTGGAGGCTTATATTTCTATTCCAACTGCAATGCGATTGTCAGTAATTGTAGCATATGGGGTAACCTGGCTGAATCGGATGGGGGTGGTATAAACTGCAATACCGCCAGTCCAACTATCAGCAATTGCAACATCAATGATAATAGAGCCATCAATGCAGGCGGCGGTATTAACTGCTGCTTTAATTCCAGCCCGCTTATCGAATTCTGTGATATAAGTTACGATACTTCTGATTGGGGTGGTGGCATTTCAGGATGGGACAATTCTAACCCTATTATCGATAATTGTGAAATCGACTGTAATTTTGCCGACTGGGGAGGTGGGATAGGGTTTGCAGACTCCGAACCAACTTTCTCAAATTGTAATATCCGGTGGAATTCTTCTACAGGTGCTGGAGGTATTGATCTGAATGGCGTAAACGCAAATTTAACGGATTGTGAGATTAGTTGGAATTCAGCGGCGGAGTATGGCGGAGGAATTATCTTCTCCAATGGCGCCCAAGGAAACATCACTAACTGTAACATCAGTGAGAATACCAGTGCCTACGGAGCGGGGATTCACTGCGATTATTCAACTCCTGTCATTACAAATAATGACTTTACCTCGAATTCAGCTTCAACGGGTGGTGGCGCCATCAGCTTGAGCAATAGTTCAGATGCAACTATTATGTACAATTCGTTTACTTCGAATAATACACCGGCATACGTCGATCCTGCTGGGGGAGCTATTGTATGTGGAAGTTCGAATCCCACAATCTCCAGCAATGTATTTACTTCGAATTCAGCTTCTTATGGGGGAGCCATTAACTGCTATTATTATTCAGATGCAACCATCGCAGATAATATATTCAAGGATAATGTAGGACTCGCCTTTGGTGGTGGAGCCATTAATCTAAGTGACAATGCTGATGGGACGGTGAGTGGCAATGTTTTCGTTCAAAATACATCCTCTAATTATGGCGGAGGAGGTATCTGCTGCTATCAAAATTCATGTCCACTCATAATTAACAATACGTTTACTTCAAATTTGGGTGCGCAAGGCGGAGCTATTTACTGCCACCAATCCAGCCCGAATTTGACAAATTGTATATTATGGGGGAATAATTCTCCGGAAATCGCTCTATATGGGAGTTCGAATCCCAGTGTTACATTTTCAGATGTTCAAGGTGGTTGGCCTGGCACTGGTAACATCGACACTGATCCCCTTTTCGTCGCTCCAGTAAACGGAGATTATCATTTGCAGTCAATCTACGGTAGTTTCCATAATGGTGCATGGTTACCTGATCCCAATCATAGCCCCTGTATCGATGCAGGGGATCCTGCGTCACCTTTCACGCTTGAACCAGAGCCTAATGGTGGTATTGTCAATATGGGAGCCTATGGTAACACAGAGGAAGCTTCTTTATCCGGGTATCAATACTGGCCTGATATGATTATCGAATTAACCTACGTTTCAGGCTCCCCGGTTTCTGCGAGTGGTGGAAGTCTTACATTCGACATTTTCGTGGATAACCTGGAGCCTGATCCCGTCGATTTTGAGGCCTGGTTAGCGGTAGAATATGAAGGAGGAACACCTACAACCTTACTCATGAGAACCTTCTTCGATTTCCAACCAACCTGGATGATTAATCGGCCAGGGATGTATTATCCAGTTCCGCAAACCTGGGCTGCGGGTAACTATAATTTCTGGGGTAGAGTTGGCGTGGAGCCTTTAACAGTGTGGGATGAGAGCAGTTTTCCATTTGTCAAGCTGGGTACAGATTATCTCTCCGGGTTTATTCCTGATCCTGTCGATGGAGCACCCAATCCCTTTGATGAAATAATCAAGACCGGCACTCGAGAAGCACCATCCCAATTTGTTTTGAACAACGCCTACCCGAATCCATTCAATCCATCAACGGCTATCAGCTATCAGCTTTCAGCGAACAGCTTTGTGAACCTATCGGTCTATGACATATCGGGAAGGTTAGTAGCGGAGTTGGTCAATGGCTGGCGGAATGCGGGAGTTCACGAAGTTACATTTGATGCCTCCGGTCTGGCATCTGGTATGTACTTTTACCGGATTGAGGCAGGTGATTATAGCTCGGTGAGGAAGATGGTGTTGGTGAAGTAACTTAAAACTAAAAATAATCCCCCCCAGCCCCCCTTAATAAGGGGGGAGTAAGGGGGGATATGTTTTAAGTGGCTGTCCCGGAAGGGACAGCCACTTTTCACTGTTGCGTCAGGTCTGCCCGGCTGACGCGGTATTCGCTGAATCATCCACAACATACCGACGATCAGTTTATTCGTTTCTTGATGGTATCGGATTACTGGCTTTCATCAGTTTCTACTATCCTCTCGAGTTTACTAATAAGCCGAGGAATGTCTTTTGTGACGATCGCCCAAACAATATCTAAATCTACATCAAAGTAACCATGAATCAACCGGTTTCGTGCCGCACCGATTTCTGCCCATTCAATTTGTGGATGCGCTTTTTTGACATCATCTGAAATCTGTTTTACAGCTTCGCCGACAATTTCGAGGGCGCGCACTACTGCGAAAGACAGCAGATCATCCGACTCTAAATCGACTCGATTCTTACCCTGAATAAATTCACGTATTTTGTGCGCAGCATCCAGGGTATGCTGAATTCTCACAAAATCAGACTTTTGCATATTGCAACTCCGCTTCTTCCTGAACTTGATCCCGGAAATAACGACTCAGGGATTTGGGAGTATGTAAATCCACTTTCCTACCTAAAAGCGCTGTCAACTCTTCCTGAATTCTAAAGAAAACAAATCCGGGGATATGTTCGGGATCAAACTCCACTAAAACATCCACATCGCTTTCACTCCCGAAGTCCTCCCGTAGTACAGATCCAAAAAGCGACAAACGGCGGATGTGGTATTGCTTACAGAAATCAGCAAGCAGTGATGAAGGGATATTCAGTTTACTCATTAAAGTGTTCCATTAAAACTCCACGCTTTTGTGTCTCGCCGCATGGCACTGCACGTTGACGGCTGCAGGCAGGCTGGCTATGTGGCACGGATGCGCCTCGATGAAGACCGCCAGCGCGGTAGTGCGTCCGCCTAACCCCTGCGGACCGATGCCGAGTTTATTGATCCTTTCCAAAAGTTCGTCTTCCATAGCCGCATAGTACGGATCAGGATGCCTAGATCCGACTTCACGCAGGAGCGCTCTCTTGCTGATCTGAGCGCATTTATCGTAGGTGCCGCCGATACCCACGCCGACAATCACTGGCGGGCAGGGATTGGCGCCGCTGCGTCTGATACGGTCCACCACGAAATCCTTGACGCCTTCTTCACCGTCAGATGGTTTCAACATCTTTACTTCAGACATGTTCTCCGATCCGCCGCCTTTGGGGGCAACGGTGATCTTAAACTTATCGCCGGGTACTGTTTCAATCCAGATGACCGGAGGCGTATTGTCGCCGGTGTTCTTGCGCCGCAGGGGATCTTCGACGATGGATTTGCGCAGGTAACCGTCAATGTATCCTTTGGCAACGCCTTTCGAAATGGCATCGGTGAGGTTGCCATCCACGTGCACCTGATCTCCCATTTCGACGAAGAAAACGGCAAATCCGGTATCCTGGCAGATGGGGACTTCATCTTCGTGAGCTATCTTGGCATTCTCAATACACTGATCCAGCAATTCAATCGCTACCGGTGATTCTTCCTTTGCCCGGTAGTCTTTTAAAACTTGCAGCACATCATCACCCAGATGGTAATTAGCGTCCATGCACATCTTGGCGACGGCTTCGGTTATCTGTGAAGCGTTAATGGTCTTCATATATTCTCCGAATTATCTATAGTTTTTCTATCTCTTTCTGGTACTGTTCTGGTGTTATATCGCTCTCGCGCAGAATCTCACGGATTAATGGGCGGGCAATATCTCACCCTCTATGATTTGGCAAAGTTGTCGTCCTGCCATCAGCGTGTTTGTAGAAAACGTGGCTTCCTTTCCGGCGAATCGCTTTGAATCCAAGCTTTAATAAAAAACGATTCATCGCCTTGTATTTAACAACCGGTAATCGACTCATACTGCGACTTCAAGCTGGTGCACGCCGATAAACTTTGGAAGCTCTTCCAAGGAGCCTTCATACTCTTCAAGACACAAATCGAGAACTTCTTTTAAGTTCGCATGAAGCTCATCCAGAGTGACGCCTTGAGTATGCGCTCCGGGAATTCCCGGCACAAAACCAACATACAGCTTGGTCTCGGGATCCCATTCTACATAGGCAGTAAAGGTTTTCACGATTAACTCCAGGGATTATTCTACGCTATTTCAATCACCTTAGCCACCAGTTTTTCGATGCCAGCAGCAACGTTTTTAATGCTCGGTCCGAGCATATAAGCGGGTGTGGAGACGACCTTGTGATCCTCATCCACGACGATGTCATCGACGGAGCAATCGACGTGCTGCGCGCCCATCGCTTCTAATGCTTCTGCGGTACTCTTATCGTTACCGATGGTCAGTTTCACCTTAATGCCTTTGTCCTTCATGGCTCGCGCCATCACTGCCGGAGCGATACAGATAACGCCGACCGGTTTGCCAGCTTTGACCATGTCATTGATCAAACGGTCCACTTCGGGATGGATGGTGCAGTCGGCGCCCTTGACCGCGAAATCGACTAAATTCTTCGCCGCGCCGTATCCGCCGGGGAGAATCAGCGCGTCCAGGTCATCCGCCTTAATTTCGGCTATATCTTCTATTTCACCGCGGGCGATGCGCGCCGCTTCGGTCATGACGTTGCGCACTTCGCCGGTGACGTCGCCGGTCTTGTGATGGATAACGTGCATCTGCGACTTGTTGGGAGCCAAGCACTTGATTTCCGCTCCGCCGCGATCCAGAGCCAGCAGCGTGATTGTCGCTTCATGGATTTCCGCTCCGTCGAGATGCCCGCAACCGGACAGTAAAACTCCGATAGTCTTAGCCATTATATTGCCTCCGCTTAGTCGTGTGCAGGTTGACAAGTATGCAAGTGTACAGGTCTTATGAAGATAATAATCTTAAGGCAGGAAATCAAGGAGAGAAATGAAAGAAAAGGATGAAAGGGGGTTAAGTAGAGCGATTTGAATATGTAGGGGATAGAAGCACGGCAGCCGGCGGTATCCACCTGCTGGTCATTCTGAGCCGCCGCAGGCGAGCGAAGAATCTCTTTCATCACTAAACCAATCTTCGCTTAAATCCTTCCATTGAGGGTTGAGTCGTTCAACTAAATCAATCTTTTTTTCCTAATCCAACCCTTGATTTTTTTCTCAGCAACGATTGCCCCTGAAGGGCTGCCAAATGCTTCAAAATAAATCAATTTATCAATATTGTACTTTTTCGTGAATCCTGGAATCAGTTTGGCTTTGTGCTCGTAAACACGCCTTACCAGGTCATTCGTCATGCCGGTGTATAACGTTCCAGATTTGTTAGTCATTATGTAGACGTAATACTCTTTCATGGGATAATATAAGATCCTTCGCTGCGCTCAGGATGACAGCGCTGTTGCTGATCCCAAGCTGAGCTGCCTCGGTGTATACTGCAGGTATCCGTTGGTCACAAGTACGCCTGAGGCGCATAAAACCGACCCCTACGAGGATGCAGTAGGATTGGGCAACGAAGCTATTATCTCCCATTATGCTGCCGGATAATCTCAGACAAATGTCGTAACGCCTTGTTTACGGATTCAGAGTCAGGGAACAGGTCTGTCAGATCTGGATCGATCACCACAATATTCGACCCTTCTGAATATTGCCGCGCATACTTGCCGCGAACCCCTCCGCTGAAATCGTACTCATCGAGCATCTCGGACTCACGGACCGATGGATTTTGTTTATTTTTCTTCATAGTTTAGTTTTTCTTTCTTATTAGCTCTTCGT
This sequence comes from candidate division LCP-89 bacterium, assembly GCA_025774555.1. Lineage (GTDB taxonomy): Bacteria > Electryoneota > B3-LCP > B3-LCP > B3-LCP > JALGVT01. Next base: position 5,537 of record JALGVT010000053.1, on the reverse strand, counting down.
GCACTAATGATTCTTATGATATCTCCCTTATCCTTGTGCACTACAACGAGAACTCCATTCTCCTTTGATACCCCAAGAGTCACAAATCTCTCTTCACCAAAAGAATGTTGAGGATCCGGCATAGTCAAAGAAAGTGGATCACCAAATACAGTGGCTGCCTCTTCAAAGGTTATACCATGCTTCTTCTTATTTTGTTCTGCCTTTTTCCGATTCCATTCAAATATTATTGACATCAACACTCCACGCGATTTGATGAACTACAATCTGCTATATCTCGCTCGCAACTGACGGTGAAAATCTCTCATGCACTGCATCGGCGCCCTGTAGGGGTTTCCGTTGGTAACAAGACCGACACCTGCGTGGACAAGGACGAGGGTGTCTGATACCATTTCTGTTGGTGAAAATGTGCTGTGCACGCCCTCGTGTGACGGCTGGTAAATTAAAAGTCATTGTCTCTTTGACGGGGCGGGAATTTAATGAATAGATATTGAATTCATTAATCATTACTCTATAGATTCCTCATATTTATTATTTGTTTGTAAGTTTTCTCCTGTTTATTTTTGATCTTCTCGTAAATGACAGATGCCTTCGTATACAGTTCTCCATATCCCTCAGCAATCTTCTTTATATCTTCAGTTGTTTCCGAGTTAGCCTCTTTAACAAAGCTTTCAAACTGTACAATAACATCATGCTCCTCAGTAGGGATAAACTCATCAAGATGAAGCAGACCAGCTTCAAGCCATTCTAACATATTTGATGCTTTATTTTGTATTAGTTCTATAGTTAAAGCTTCACGAATCAAAATTTTAGGATAAGGAAGGTCATCTCCAGATCCAGTAGTATACTCTCGTTTTTCCATTACTTTCGAAAATGCCTTAACAATTTCTAACCTTTGTGTTTTGTTCATTATTGTGCCCCAATTCTGTTAACAAAACCTTTCCAAACATTTCTACAAATCTATTTATTAACCTCCTCCGTATTATCTCGAATTTGGGTGCCGTCGCACGCCCTCGTGTGACGGTGGTGAATCGCGGTGAACTACTCAAGGATCTTAGGATGCTTGTGCAAATAATCCCATACCCATGGTTGGATATTATAATCAAAATAGCCTCCATGTCCAAGGTCTGATGATCTATATATAATTCCTATTCTTTCTAATTCGCTTACTGTCCCATCAGACATAGGTAATTCTTGTGAACGTGTGTTATTTATAATATAGAAAGCTAGAATCTCCTTTTCCCGAGGTGTCAAATTCCAAAGCCGTTTCTTTGCAATCTTCTTTTCATAAACATATTGTATTATGTTTTTTGTCAACCATGCTAGAATACCAACTGATAGAAGTAGAAAGATGGGGCCGAGGTATTTTCTATATTCATCTAGAAATTCCCTCAATCCTAACTTTGAAACCATCCACGATGGCTCCCATAAAAGGAGTATATCTAGCACTAGAAGAAATATAAGGATTCGCAAAGGTAATTTGAGGAGATTTAATAATCCTGATATATCCATTATACACACCTCCAAGCTACAGTGAATAAAATAATAACCTCATTTTGGGCGGGTCGGTGGAAAACCGGTCCCTACGTGAAAACGCCATATAGTATCTGATATGACAATCAACAATTTAAAACAATATTCCTATTTTCGCAACGCATAGTTTCCCTCTTCTCCTAACTTTTAATCTTTTACTTTTAACTTAACACAAAGAGCCCACCCCCATCCGGAAGCAGGCTCTTGTGTTATTATCTCAAACTTTCTCCCATTCCTCTTTGCTTATTTTCGCTTGTTTAAGTATCCTGATTAACAGTTCATTTCCAATATCACTCTTGTGGGGATTCGGGATTCGAATTGTCAGGTCTCTCTTTGTCATGAACTGGTGTTTTCCACCCGAATATGGTCCTTCCCATCCGAGTTTCTTCAAACATCGAACAAATTCTTTACGTTTAACTGGACCGAATTTCGGCATCAGGCGACTTCCTTAATCTTCAATTCAATCCGGTTCACAACCGGAAGCGGCAAGTTTTTCGAAACCCGAAACAGTATCCATTCTTCCAGTACCTCTTCGAGTTCTTCTCTGCAGCCTTCCAACGTTTTAGTATTGGCATAAACACCGTCAAATCCGGGTATTTCGGCGTAGAAAGTGCTATCGTCCGGCAAAATTTCGTATTTTGCTTTCGACATTGCGGCTTTTATATATTCCGTCAGCATAGTGTTTCCTCAATCTAATCCAATGTAGTGTCTCCGAAGGGCTTATATTAATCTAAAACAAATATTCCCACTTTCGCAATACTTTAATCGCTTCTTTTTCCTTTTACCTTTTTCCTTAACAAAAGCCCACCCCCATCCGGAAGCAGGCTCTTGTAGTCATTTCCAATTTATCGATAGGCATCTCTGCGATGCCGGATAACGGTAACTTTTATGCGATTTTCTTTTTCATCTACATTATAGATAATCCGGTACATGCCTACACGAATACGGAAAAGACTTTTATGCCCATGCAGTTTCTGGCATCCGGTAGGACGTGGATTCTCTATAAGCTCATCCACCGCCTTCGTGACTCGTTTCTGTACTGTATCCGGCAGCGATCGGGGATCGGCTGCCACGACCTTTTTCCTGCTTTAATTCATCCCAGGATACAGTGGGCTCCGATTCTCGAGCTTCAGAAACCAGCACATCGTAGATGTCTTCCCAGATATCACCCCATTCTTCCAGACTTATCTGAACAGCAGTCTTATTACCTTGCGCATCCGTAACAAACTGGATCCCTTTGAGGGGAGATTTCTGAGTTTTGTTTTGACTCTTCATAATATTTTACGGGCCGTCGTACGCCCCCGTGCAACGGTAGTTTCGGGACTGTCCCAAAAGTCTATTAATTGTCATTACGAACGAAGTGTGGTAATCTCTTAGTGCTTGTAAAATAGGAGATTGCCACGTCTCTACGTTCCTCGCAATGACTCAATATTCCTCTTTTGGGACAGCCCCAGTAGGGTTTACATCAGCGCTTCGCCCTCAGCCTGGACTTTGCGCACGTGTTCGACGGTATTTGCCATCATGGCTTTTTCTTCGTCGTTCAATTGAACTTCGAGGACCTTCTCGACGCCGTTCTTGCCCAGCATAGCGGGAACGCCTAAGAAGATGCCTTCGGTGCCGTATTCGCCGGTCAGCCAGCAGGCGCACGGCAGGATGCGATTCTTGTCCTGAGCGATGGCTTCGCACATCTGCACGACGCCGGCTGCAGGAGCGTAATAAGCGGAATAACCGAGCAGCTTGACGATTTCGCCGCCGCCGCCACGAGTACGCTGAACGATGGCGTCGATTTTATCCTGTGCCATCATCTCGGTCAGAGGAACACCACCGACGGTGGTCAGACGGGGCAGCGGCACCATGGTGTCGCCGTGACCGCCCAGAACCAGCGCGGCAATATCTTCGACGGAAACGCCCAGTTCCATACCGATAAAGCTGCGGTAACGAGCCGTATCCAGAATACCAGCCATACCCATGATCTTGTGGGTGGGAAATCCGGTGACTTTCAGAGTTACATAGGTCATGATGTCCAGCGGATTCGAGACTACGATCACGATAGCGTTAGGGCTCTTGGCGCTGTATGCCGCAGCGCACTCTTTGACGATCTTGGTGTTGACAGCAAGCAGGTCGTCACGGCTCATACCCGGTTTACGGGGTACGCCGGCAGTCATGACGATGATGTCGGAATCAGCGGTCTCGTCATAGCCGTTCGTTCCGTGAACGAAAGTGCTCTGCAAATTGACGGGCTGTGATTCCCATACGTCCAGCGCTTTACCCTGGGGAACGCCTTCCACGATGTCAACCAGGACGACTTCCTTGGCAAAACCTTTCATACCCAGATAGTGAGCCGTACTGGCTCCAACGTTTCCGGCTCCGATAACAGAAATCTTCATTATATCATCCTCCAAAGACTATTAGGTTTATTATGATTTATATTTATTGTCGCAGGTTTTCAATCAGGGAAGATAGGTTTCAGCTTTCCCGGAGACACTAAACCCCCAATCATTATCATTTCCGCGTCGAATTTTTCGTCCTGAGCGAAACGGGTTGGATACCACTGATATTATAAAAACCGTTAAAATGATCGGCTTTAACATAATTCGGGGGCGGATGATTTTGGGGGTAGTATAATCTATTTAGTTTTTAGGAAGAACGCTGACCATCTTGGCGCGTCCTCTTCCGGAACCGAATTCGACAACTCCTTCTGCCTTGGCAAACAGGGTGTTATCCTTACCCATACCCACATTCAGTCCGGGATGAAACTTCGTGCCGTGCTGGCGGACGATGATCATTCCTGCCTTGACAGGCGTACCGCCGGATTTCTTCACGCCCAGATACTGGGGATTGGAATCACGACCGTTGCGGGATGAGCCGACGCCTTTTTTATGCGCCATGATCTATTCTCCTGAAGATTTTTTCGTTTCAGTCTTCTTCTTTGCCGGAGCCTTCTTGGTTTTTGCTGCCGTCTTTGTCTTGGATTCAGCCTTGGGCTTCGCTGCCGTCTTGGGCTTGGCTGCAACTTTAGGTTTGGCTGCCGTTTTGGGTTTCGCCTTCGGTTTTGCCGCAGTTTTCTTCGGCTTGGCATCCTTCTTGGGCTTGACTTCAGCCTTAGGTTTGGCAGCTTTTTTCGGCTGGGCTGTCAGACCGTCGATTTTTTCGACGTGAAGCAGGGTATAGTCCTGCCGGTGCCCACGAGTGACCTCAAAACCCTTACGGCGCTTCTTGCGGAAGACGATGATTTTGGGGTGTCTGCCGTGTTCTACGACCTTCGCCTTTGCCTTGACGTCGGTAAGAATCGGTTCTCCGACTTTGACGTTCTTGCCGTCGGTAGTGAATAGGATCTCGTTGATTTCGTAACTCGATCCTTCTTTTAAGTCCAGCAGTGGAACCTTTACGTCCCTGTTGACTTCGATGCGGAATTGTTTGCCCGCTATTTTGGCTATTGCGTACATGATTTCCATTGACATTTTTTAGGAACTTAAAATATAGGTAAAAAGAGATTGCTTGTCAAGCGGTTTTTTTGGATTTGGTTGAATGGGAAATAGGTGAACCGATAACCGGGTACAGAGAACAGTAGAAAGAGATGGAATGATAAAAAGGGATCTTCACCGGAGCCGACGCAAACAGGGCAACCAAATAGACCGCCCTGTTCAGATCCCTCCTTACTCCCCGCCAGAGGCGGGCGAGCCCCCTTGAAAAAGAAAGGGGGGCAACAAAAAAGGGCGCACCACCGTGCGCCCTTACTGGATCCCCCGACAGGTCGGGGGATGACACACTCTGCGTTTTACTTCATCAGCACCATCTTGCCGGTTGCCGTGAAATCGGCAACATTCAGACGATATAAGTAGATGCCCGAAGCCAATCCGGAAGCCTCGAAAGTCGCTTCGTGGATACCAGCATCGCGGAATCCATCTACCAGCGTTCTGACCAGGCGTCCGCTGACGTCATAGACGTCCAGCGTAACCTTGCCGGCTTCAGGCAGGGCGTAGCTGATCATCGCCGTCGGGTTGAAC
>JALGVT010000052.1 GCA_025774555.1 candidate division LCP-89 bacterium | reverse complement strand
GCTGTGGGGCGACGGTCAGGGATACGGCGGCATCGGCGGCGTGGGAACGTTAGTGAACCGCACCGGCAACGATCATTACTGGTGCGAACCGCTGGCTGAGAACGTCTTCCGACCGGATGGTCATTCCAGGGATAAAAAGAAAAACTATAGCTATTCGCAAGGGTGCGGCATCGGTCGCAGAGGCGACATCACGGACGGTCACTCGTGGGCGGGAGGCATGGGCACGCTGATAGATCTGCAGGGTGATGACCTCTATGAATCGGCGAATTGGTCGCTGGGCTGCGGTTACTGGTACGGCATGGGATTCGTCTGGGACGGCGGCGGCGACGACCGCTACCACAGTGCCAACTGGTCACAGGCGTGCGGAGCGCATTTCTGCATCGGAGCGCTGTTTGATAAAGGCGGCGATGATGAGCATTTCGTTACCGGATATCAATCCGCCGGCATCGGATTCGGGCACGATTTCACCATCGCCCTGTTTCTTAATGAAGGCGGCAACGATCATTACAAGATATATAACGATGGTCTCGGTTATGCCATCAACATGTCCCAGGTTTTCGTCTTCGATACAGAAGGTAATGACCGCTATGAAACAGAGGGCGGGCGCAACTACGGGAAGAACAACTTCAAGCAGTACAATCCGCCCATCATCGGAGCCTACCAGGTGCTGTTTGAGGATCAGATATGTCTTTTCGCCGATATAGAGGGACAGGATACCTATATCGCCATCGACCGCGAGACCGGGGTGGAGAATCCTCATCCTGAAATGAAAGACGGCGCTGAACTCTTCTTTCCAATGTCAGCAGAGAGGGATTCCCTGGCAAACAAGCGGTATTACGGTTATAGTAAGGATTTCGAGGGTTTCGACGGACCCGAAATCGAATATTTCCGAGATAAGATGAAGAGACGGTTTGAAGAGTTCAAATAGATTTGTGGGGACTGTTGAAAGAAGCATCTCCTTGTGCAAGTGGCTGTCCCAAAAGTCTATAAACTGTCATTATCCCATAGGTCCGTAGGACTCCTTTGGAGGATGCCTTCGGCACGAACGAAGTGTGGTAATCTATTAGTGTTTGTAAAATAGGAGATTGCCACGTCACTTCGTTCCTCGCAATGACGTTGTACTCTTCTTTTTAGGACAATCCCTTTTTATTGCCTGACGAAGAAATAACGATAACGATGGAATAAATTGTCTCGATGCTTCGTCAAATAGGCAGGAAGGCAGAATAGCTTGAGCGCCAAACTGCCGGGGCGGTGATTAGCCATTCAGATATTACCGCCCAATAAAATGAACTAAAATAACGGGAGAATAAAGAATGAAGATGAAACTAAGTGTATCCTTACTGATGCTTATCACAGCGATGATGGTATTCGGAACTACTGCTTCTGCCCGGCATGGTCAGGGATTCGGCAACGGGTGTCAGGATGGAAGAGGATTTATGACAACCTTAACGGTCGAACAGCGCACCGAAATCCGCGCCATGGTCTGTGAGATGAGACAAACAGGAGAAGATCGCGATGTGATCCATGAAGCGGTTAAGAGTAAGCTGGAATCTTTCGGCATCGAAGTCCCCGCAGGCTTCACGATGCGTCAGGGGCATAAAGGAACCGGATTACTCAGGTTTGACAGCCAGTTAACTGAGCAGCAGCGGGAAGAAATCCAGGAAATGAGAAGCGATATGCGGCAGAACGGATCCAGCCGAGAGGAGATCCACCATGCAGTCGGTTTGAAGCTGGAATCCTTTGGCATAGAGCTGCCTGAAGGATGGGAAGATGGTCCTCGTAAGGGGCATCGCGGAGCCGGACATTTCCACCTGATGGGACAACTGAACGAAGTGCAGCGAGCGGCTGTCCGCAGTCAGATTTGTGAGATGCGCCAGAGCGGTGCATCGCGCCTGGAAATCCGCGCCAAGGTGCAGGAGATGGCACAAGGCTACGGAATTGAACTTCCCTGCCAGACGAACGGTCAGGAATTCGGCTGGGGTTACTCTGATCCAGATATGCTGGACGATGCGGAAACCTTCAGCACCACCATAACAGCCACCAGTCATCCCAATCCGTTCAATCCGGACGTTACCATATCATACACTCTGCAGGATGCCGCGCAGGTACAGGTGCAGATCTACGACCTTCAGGGGCAATTAGTCCGCACCGTGAAGAACGGACACCAGAATGCCGGCAGCTATGAAGTCGTCTGGAACGGGCTGAACGCCAACGGGAAGAAGGTCTCTTCCGGCACTTACTTCTACCAGATCAATGCCGGTGACCAGACCTTGACCAAACAGATCATCATGGCAAAATAGCATAACTTGAAAAAGAGTAGGTTGGGTTAATGCCGCCGCAGGCGGCTAACCCAACAGGTTATTAACAACAACCCGCGCAAGCGGGTTTTTCTTATTCCACTCCCCAACAATTCACTCAAAACAAAAACCCCAAATTCCTCTTGAAGTCAATCATTACAGATGTTATATTACATTAGTTATCTAACATCAGTAATCTACGATAGAGAATATGCCCCCAAAAGAGAAATTCACTCGCGAAGAGGTCATCCGGGCTGCGTATGAAATTGTCGAGGACGAAGGATTGGCGGCGATAAGCGCTCGTAAGGTCGCGCAGAAGCTGCATTCATCCGTTGCTCCGATCTACAGTCAGTTCGATTCGATAGAGGAGTTGAAACACCAGGCGCTTACAGAGGCGAAAGAGCTGCTTATAGAACACACTCGTAAACAGTTCACTGACAGATTATTCCTGAATATGGGCGCCGGGATAGTCATTTTCGCCAGAGAGAACAAGAGGCTTTACAGAGCGCTGTTTCTCGAAAACCTCGAGTATAAAAGGATTGTGGATGAATTCATCCATGCCTGCAGTTTGGAGATGTCGAACGATATCAGATTCAAAGCTGTGCCGCAGGAAGTTCGTGACGTTCTGCTTACGAAGATGTGGATATTCACTCACGGGTTAGCGTCGTTGACCTGTGTCGGACTGCTTGATGATGACAGCGATGAATATATCATCAAGACTTTAGAAAACGTTGGGGCAACAGTCATTTCAGAGGCGCTTGGAAATCCACATTAGCACTTATAGAAAAGAAGCAATAGTTTATCAGAACTTTCAGGCATGGAATTTGTTAGACGAAATTTATCGTCAGTATCATCAGTTCAGAATCGTTTTGTACCCTGCTTTTATGTATCGAAACGATACTATCTGAATCAGAAAGGAATTCAGGGAGTAGTATGCAGAAAATTCTATTTACAATAGCAGTGATTCCGATGCTATTGTGCTCAGTTGCATTGGCGCAGACGAAAAACCCCATCCGGGGATTCGTCATCGATGCGACCAGTGGGGAATCGCTTCCCGCTGCCAACGTGATTGTCGTGGGCACGGTACAGGGCGCATCGACCAACTTAGATGGCTATTTCGTGTTGGGCAACCTTGATCCGGGCATTTACACCATTGAAGCTACTTATCTGGGTTATCACACCGGGCAGCAACGCGTGAACGTGACTAATGTCCTCATGGACCCTATAAAGGTCGAGTTGTTCCCTTCGGCGGTACAGTTGGAAGAGGTCGTCGTCGAAGTGGAGAAAGACGATGATTTGCAAACTCGCCAGAGCCCGAAAGTATCCATCATCCCCATCGACGCGGGAACCATCCGCAAGATGCCATCCTTAGGCGGCGAGATGGACGTCCTGCGCACCTTGAAGATGATGCCTGGCGTCAAAGCCTCTTCGGATATCAGCAGCGCGCTGTATGTGCGCGGCGGCAGCCCGGACCAGACGCTGATCCTGATGGATCACAACACCGTATATAACCCTTCACACCTTTTCGGGCTTTTCAGCACTTTTAACGCGGACGCAGTAAAAAGGATCAATCTGATGAAGGGCGGTTTCCCGGCTGAATACGGCGGGCGGTCCGGCAGCGTGCTGGAAGTCATCACCAACGAAGGCAACCGTAAGGAGATGGAAGGTCTATTCTCACTGGGTATTATTTCTTCGAGGGGCGCTCTGGAAGGTCCGTTACCCGGCAAGAAAGGTTCTTACGCGGTTTCCGCACGCAGAACCTATATGGAACCGATTCTGGATTATATGCGGGAATCGCAGGATATAGACCTGCCGGATTATTATTTCTACGACGCCAACGGGAAAATCAATTTCGACCTGACGGATAAAACGACGTTGTCGATGGCTGGATACTGGGGATCGGACGACCTGGAATTTAGCGGAGGACCCGACGACAGCCCTATCGGAGTGGGATTGACCTGGGGAAACCGCACCTTGACCACTCGTTTGCGTCATGTTCTGAGCCGGGACATGTTCCTGACGGTTGGCGGGGCGATAAGCCGTTACCGATCGAAGTATGACATCGAAAATGACGGGGTTACCCTGGAAGAATCCTTCGATAGGCTGCTGGATTATTCTCTGAAAACCGACCTTGAATTCATGGGCACGCAGAACCACCATTTCAAGACCGGTTTTTGGTACAGTTACTACAGTTTCAAGCTGGAAATTATCACAGGTGAAGATAATTTCGTGGACATCCATGACTATATCCACAATGTAGCCTGGTATGTGCAGGACCGCTGGCGGCTGCATCCCAAATGGGAGATTCAACCCGGTATCCGCATGTATTACCACCAGGCAGGAGAGCACTACCGGGTGGATCCACGCCTGAGTATTGTACACCATTACCGACCGGACATGCGTTTCAAGGTTGCCGGGGGGCGGTATTCCCAGTTCATCCATGTCCTCAATTTCGGCGAAGGAATGACCAACTTCGACATCTGGGCGCCCGTGGACGAAACTATGGAGCCGGCTTATACCAATCAGATTATCCTGGGGTATGAGTGGGAACCGCGCCCGGATCTGGAATTCACCATGGAAACGTATTACACGGATATGCATAACGTGGCGATCTTCAATATGCTTACCAATGAGCAATCGACTGATGGTTCCGAATCTTTTCTCTTCGGCGATGGCAATGCCTACGGTGTGGAGTTCATGCTCAGAAAGAAGACCGGACGACTGACCGGATGGCTGGGGTATTCGCTTGCCTGGACACAGCGGCGATTCCAGGACACTTATCAGAACAACGGCGACTGGTATTATCCCAAGTGGGATAGGCGGCATGACATCATCGCTACTGCCATGTACGATCTGAACCAGCGCTGGGATTTCTCAGCATCGTGGCGCTTCAACACGGGACAGGGATTTACGCAGCCGCTGGGTATTACTACCATTCCCATGGCGGGCATCGATCCCAATAATATGTGGAACAACGGTCGCCAGGTGATCAACGGCGAGTTGAACAACTACCGCTTCCCCGAAGATCACAGGCTGGATATCACGGCAACCTGGAAGCATCATTTCTTCAAGTTTCCCGCCAGGCTGAACCTGAGCATTTACAACCTGTACAGCCGGCGCAGCTATTGGTTGCGGGTAACCGATTTGAACGAAAATCCTGTGTTAATCGAAGACGTAAAATTACTGCCCATCGTACCCCTGCTCAGTTACGAAGTGAGGTTTTAAATGAAACAGAAATACAATTACTCTAAGTACATGCAGTCCGCTTTCCTGATAGCGCTCCTGATCATTACTTTACAACTGATCCTGGCTGGATGTGAAAGCACTCCCACGGAAGTGGAAGATTACGAACCTCAGCCGATGCTGTCCGCTTTCCTGTTCAACGGGGAACCGTTGGATTCTATCATGTTAGAAAGCGTTGGCAGTCTGTACGCAAAGTACGAACCGGGTCAGAATGCCATCGGTGGAGCGGATATTTACGTGATTGCCCTGGATAATCAGGGACAGGACACCCTTTTCTTCAACTTCGATGCGGGCGCTGGAGTGTACCGTCCAACCAATGCGGCTGTATGGGGAGTTCCTCAAGGAAACAAGCAATACCGCGTGGAAGCGCATAAGCCTTCAGAAGATCTCTACCTCTGGGCTGAGACAGTGGTGCCGGACACCTTTTCTTTGACCGTTTCACCGGCTCCAGTCGGAATTGACCCGGAGGGAGTCGCTTTCCTGGATACCATGACCCGTGAAGACGCCAACATCAAATTGGAGTGGACGACTCCTTCATCACCAGTCGGAGGCTATGTTATCCCGATAACCTGTCTGAGTGAAGATTATATCCCGCTGGATCCCGATTTCGACCCCATCGAGGATGATATCTCTGAGGATTCCAGTCTGGTAAACTTCGATATAGTGCTTCCTAATTTCAATTACCGCGAACTGCCCTGGATCCTGTTTGAATACGAGGGCTGGCATGAAATTCAACTGCAGGCGGCTGACCCGGAATACTGGGAATACTTCTTCTCGGTGTTCAGATTGTACATGGGGCAGATAACCAACGTGGAGTACAATGTCAATGGTGGTATCGGCATTGTGGCGGGGTTAGCAAGGAATAAGTTCAGAGTGTATGTCGAGAAGGTAGAGTAAGCCTTAAACAGAGAACAGAGAACAGAAAACACGGCTGCCAGACGGATAACGTCTGGCAGTTTTTATTTTGGCGTGATGTTATGGGATGGTAGGAATGGTTGGAAACTTGAAAATGGATACGGAAGAAAAGCATAGGGGCTGTCTAAAAAGCAACTTTTGTAGTCATTGCGAGGAACGAAGTGACGTGGCAATCTCCTATTTTACAGGATATTAGAGATTGCCATACTTCGTTCGTGCCGAAGGCATCCTCCAAAGGAGTCCTACGGACCTATGGGATAATGACAGTTTATAGACTCTTAGGACAGCCCCTGTAAGGGGGGATTTTTTGGGGACAGACTCTTTTAATAGTCCCCCACAACACTATTTGAACTTCTCAAACCGTCTCTTCATCTAATCCCCGAAATATTATTGTACTGTCGGATTCCAACGAATCCAACGCATTCCTTGATAGAAGCCCTCTTCAGAGGGATTGTTTATTCGTAGCCCCGTCATTCCCGGCGAAGCTTCTAAAACACTCCAATCCCAATCCGCGTAATCCGTTAATAATCCGCGTGAATCCGCGATCATCTTTTACCCCCCTTTAAAAAGAACCTTGCATTTCGCAATTAAAATTCGTATATTGTTAGTCAGGTTTCCAGATAAATTGAGACTGTTCACTATTGCGTCAGGTCTTGGCTGATGGAACATCAGGTGTGACATGACGCAATACAAATGCGTTTTAACAGTCTCAAATTATGGGTAAGTGAAGCAGACTATAATGAGGAAATAAATCGCGTTGAGGAGGCTTTAACGTGCTAAGACTGACTTTGTTTTTATCTATATCATTGATGCTGAGCGCTCTGTTCGCTATTGTTGAAGCAGGCACAGTAACCAGAACCTATCAATTCGACCAGCCGCAGATTATCATTGAAAACGGACAGGCGATGATTCTGCTTGAAAATGCTCCCAACTGGAGTTCGCCGGGTGAACCGCTGCTGCCCTCTGCCCCGGTGCAGCTTCTTTTGACGCCCGGAGAAGAAGCTCAGTCGATTACGGTGGAGCTTGCCGATCCCGTCATTATTGGCGGTGGATATAGTGTTATCCCCGCTGAATTTCCTCAGCCTATATCAGAGATGTTCTCATCTGGCAATACCCCGATAAATGGTGAGATTTACTCCAGCAACGAACTGTTCCCCGTCGATTATACTTCATCCCTGCAGACGCATTTCTTAGCTGGACACAGTATATCTACCGCGCTCATACATCCGGTCAGCTATCGCCCACTATCCGGCGAAATCGCTTATTATCCCTGGATTCGTGTGACTGTTCACAGCCAGCCGACTCAGAAAGCTGCCGCTGCCTATTCTGAAAAATTGAAGCGGAATCGCAGTATCCAGGAAAGACTCAATGGATTGGTACAGAATCCCGAGATGATTTCAGTGTACGGCGTCCAGACGCCCTCTCGCCCGGACACCTGGGATATGTTGATCATCACGATGGCGGATTTTGTCGATGATTACCAGAATTTTATCGACTATAAAAACCTCAGCGGACTATACACCACAGTTGAAACAGTTGAAGATATTTATGCCAGTTACACTGGCATCGACAATCAGGATAAAATCCGCAACTGCATCATCGACTATTACGAAAATTACGACATATCCTACGTTTTCCTCTGCGGAGATAACGAACATATCCCCTGCCGCCGCTTCTGGGTGCAGGCAGGTTCGTACGAGGAGGACATTCCCTCCGATCTCTACTATTGCTGCCTCGACGGCACCTGGAACGACGATCTGGACGACCACTGGGGTGAACCGAATGAGGCGGACTGGTTCGCCGAAGTTTTCATCGGCAGAAGCTGCGCGGATACTCCGGATGAGATTGCAAATTTCACTGCTAAGACAGAGCTTTATCAGACTGCGCCGGTAACCAATGAAGTTGAAACCGGATTGATGATCGGTGAGGATATGGGCTGGCAGAGCTGGGGATCGGAATATAAGGAGGAGATACGCCTGGGATCATCGAACTATGGGTACGTTACCGCCGGATTCCCCACCAATTTCGAGGTGGATACGCTCTATGATTATGCGGGCTATTCATGGTCCGCTATGTGGGATCTGCTGCCGATGCTGAATGAAGGACCCAGTCTGGTCAATCACATGGGACATGCGGGTTGGAATTACGTCTTGAAGTTCGACCTCGATGAGATCAACGATAACAACTTCACCAATAACGGCGTCAATCACAACTTCTTCATAGGATTCTCGCAGGGATGCCATGCGGGGAATTTCGAGCATAACAACGATGACTGCATCATAGAAGAATTTACTTCCATAGCCAACGGAGCGGTCGGTTTCGTGGCGAACAGCCGCTACGGCTGGGGAGTCAGCTCGGGCACCAACGGCGCCTCGCAGCGATTCGACCGTGAATTCTTCGATGCGATCTTCGGTGAAGATATATCACTGTTAGGCTGGGTCAATCAGGATTCCAAAGAGGATAACGTTGCCTGGACGACCGATGACTATATCCGCTGGTGTTATTACGAACTGAACCTCTTCGGCGACCCGTCGCTGGATATCTGGACGGAGACGCCGGGCGAGTATTTTCCTGAATACAGTTCAACGGCGCTCTACAATGCGCAGGAATTCGTGGTGAATAACGTCCCTGTCATCGGTTCACTCGTTACCATTTCAGCCAACGGTGAAATACTGGGGCAGACCGAGTCTATCTTTACGGGCGATGCCACTGTCATTTTCGAAGCGCCGCTGCAACAGACCGGTGACCTCGACCTGACGATCACCTCGCATAACATGATCCCTTATACCGGCATGATCCATGTCGTCGAACCATATATCGAGCTAACTCCCCAGGGAACGCCAATCTCCATCCCCTCATCCGGCGGCAGCTTCGATTTTAACATACTGGTCGGCAATTTCAGCATTTACGAAACGACAGCCGACATCTGGTGTGACGTCACGCTGCCAAACGGAACGAACTTCGGTCCTGTGCTGGGTCCGATTACCGATTTCAACCTGCCCTCGAGTTGGACCGGCAACAGGGATAAATCGCAGGCTATACCCGCAGGCGCTCCCTCTGGAACTTATTCCTACAACGCCTATATCGGCATCTATCCGGACATCATCAGCGATCAGGATTCCTTCGATTTCGACAAAACCGGCGATGATGGATCGGGCGATTGGCTATCGGAGTGGATACTCAGCGGGGAAGGATTTGATGAACTTGGCGGGGGCAACACAAAGGGCGATTCACGAATCGCCCCTACACAATTCGCGCTTCTGCAAGTAACACCCAACCCCTTCAATCCCTCTACAGCAATCAGCTATCAGCTCTCAGCTTTCAGCCATGTAAACCTAGCGATTTACGATGTGTCGGGGCGGAAAGTGGCTGAACTGGTTGACGGCTGGCGGGATGCGGGTGTTCATGAAGTGACGTTTGATGGTTCAGAACTGGCTTCAAGCGTTTACATCTACCGCTTGGTTACAGGAGATTTTACGGCAAATGGTAAAATGGTTTTAATGAAATAAGTGGAGGCAGAACATGAAATTATATCACTTAGCAGCAATTACAATTTTATCCTTGATGATCATATGGAATATGGCTTCATCACAGATTACTCAAGAATGGCTGGCAAGGTATTCCTATGGCGCTGGACAGGCAAAAGCTCTTAGTCTGGATGATTCTGGCAATATCTTTATTACTGGCAACTCAGCTTCAGATATCGCTACGATCAAATACAGCCCGGAAGGCGACACACTTTGGGTCAGCAGGTTTGCTGGAGGTGGAAATGATTTCGAGCAGGTTTACGATATTCAGGCAGATCACGAAGGTGATGTGATTATTGGTCTTACTGCCAAATATTTCGTAGGGCAGGGTTTATCGAAAGACTTTGTCACTATTAAGTATCATGGTGAAGACGGTGCTGAAAATTGGGTGAACATCTGGGAAAATCCCTATGCACCAGACAACGACGACGATCCCCATGACGTTGAGGTGGACGCTGCGAATATGGTTTACGTCACCGGGCGGGTTTTTCACGGATCTTCATCAACGCCTGCAGGAACAGGCTTTGACTGGTTGACTATGTGTTATTGGCCGCACGGATTGGTTCATTGGGAAGAGCGCTGGGATGGTAATATCTCTGGTGATCGTGCTGATGAGGTTGAGGTTACACCGGATGGTGTTACTTTCGTAGTTGGCAGTACCTACAGAAGCGGCTACTATGAATTAAGGATTGTTAAATATGACTGGTATGGGGGGGATTGGGAAAGATATTATGACGCTTATGGTTACCAACCATATGGGAGACTCGCCATTGACAGTCTTCAGAATTCCTATGTTGCAGCAGCCATTGGTATAGCAGGATCGAAGGAACTCTTTGTGCTAAAGTATGATTCCCTCGGTACGCTGGAATTTGAGAGTACTTATTCCTTTCCAGAAAGCGAAGACAATGTGCCGATCTCCATCGTGACGGACAGCCAGGGTTATCCCATCGTGTTGTGTGAAATATCCCTTGAAAGCGGCGGCAGTCGGACGCACATTATCAAGTACAATCCTGATGGCGATACATTGTGGACCGCGACACCAAATCCAGGCAGCACCTGGCAGCATCCGTCTGCCATCGCCTTGGATGAACAGGATAATATCTATATAACTGGGAGCCTCGGGCTATATGATGTAATGAAATTCGGGCCTGATGGAGAAATGCTTTGGGAGGTAGGGATCGAGGGTGCAAGCAGTTTCGGTGGTGTGGATATTGAAATCGATGATTATAATAACATCTATGTTTTGGGCGGAATCGGTATGGATTTCGGTACGGTGAAATTTTCGCAGAATACTGGCATTGAGGATGAACAGATTGCTTCACACCCTGCCGAATTTGCCCTTTACGGCAACCATCCCAATCCCTTCAATCCAATGACAGCTATCAGCTTTAATCTGCCGGTAGCGAGTGAGGTGAGGTTGGATGTGTTCGATATAAACGGACGTAACGTAGGGGCACGGCGTGCCTCGCCCTTGTCGGGGTCAGGGACGACCCCGACTACGGGATTCTACCCGGCGGGCACTCACCAGATCACCTTCGACGGATCGGGTATATCATCCGGAATCTACATTTATCGTTTGACTGCAGGGGATTTTAACGGAGTTGGTAAGATGGTGCTGATGAAGTAACTTCACACAAAGACGCAGGCGGGGGGTGTCCCAAAAGAATCTCTTGTTTATATTATCATTATGATTCTCTCGAGACTCTTCGTTTCACTCAGAGTGACCCTTTTAGGACAACCCTTGGTATCTAATAGTCAGCTCATCACGGATTCTTTCCCTCGAAGCGCCGTCCCGATCTGAAATGCCTGTCGCTTCCATGTCTGAGGGATCTGGCATTCTCTATGTGATATTTCAGCCGATTATATTGTTCTTCGGTCAAAACAGGCTTCACTTCAATTAACAGCGAATCCATGATCTCTTTCATTTCTACTCTGAAGCATTGCAGTGTTGCCATGGAGTTTTCGCTGCATCTGTTGGTTATTCTCTCCAGTTTTTCGCGCTGAGCGTCATCCACCGGGCGTATTATCTCTTCGACCACAAACCTGCCGAAATTCCCCGGTCCCGTCATGTCGGGGATCCGCTGGAGCCTCTGATCAACGAAGACGGTGGTAAGAACCGATCCGAGGACTATGCCTATAATCAGCGTCCCCAGGATGACTAATGCTGATTGTGTATGGATTTTCATAAGATTTCCGTATTACTTTCTATGGCAGTGTCCAGGGTGACCGGCGTCAGATTGAAAGACAGTTCGATCAGGTTGCGTTCGCTGCGGTATTCCCAGTGACTGGTGATATTGTAAGCTGTCACCACGATAATCAACGCGGCAGAAGCGATTGCCACTTTGCGAAATATCTGCGCGAGCGCTTCAGCGAAGACGTTCTCCTGCGATGCCTCCGCTTTGACCTTCTGCATCACGCGAGTTGTGAAGAAAGGCTTAAAGGAATCAGATTTGCTGTCGCTGATCAGCTCTTTTAGTTTGGGGTCGATGTCTTTCATTTTTCTACTCAGATGAGATTCGATCTAATTATAAATCATCTATCAAAGCTTCTAACAACGTCTTCAGTTTGCCTTCTGCGCGGGAGAGCCTCGATAACACCGTCCCTGCAGGTATCTTCAGGAGATCCGCCGTCTCCTTCGTTGAATAGCCCTGCAGCATACGCAGCACAACGACAGCGCGGTGTTTGGGATCAAGCCTCCGCACGGCTTTTCTGACTATTTCATGCCGTTCCTGCGCGTCGATTTCGCTTTCTCTGTCAAATGTCAACGCTTGCGGCAGATTGTCATCATCACCCTGTATCCAGAATTTCCACTGGTTGCGTTGTCTTCGTCTTAATGCATCCAGAGACAGATTGATGGCGATTCTGGTCAGGTATGTCGAGAGCTTCGAATCACCGCGAAACTTATCCAGCGAGCGGTATAACCTTATGAAAGTTTCCTGACCCACGTCATCCGCTTCCTGACTGTTCCCCAACATACCGATTACCGTTGCCGCGATCTCAGACTCATATCGCTCCACGATCATCCGAAAGGCGGAATGATCCCCCTGCCGCGCTCGGTCGATCAGCTCTTCATCAGGAGCATAATTTTCCACCTGATGGGAATTGTCGGCTATGAATTCATGTCTGTTAATTACCGCGCTCGCTGGCTCTTGCATACCGATTAAATGTTGAGTGATGCTTGCGCATCAACGATTTGTCTCGCTTCTTCACCTATTAGACGAAGGGATGAAACGTTTTATTCCATTTTCCCTTGTAGTTATTTTAAAAGCACCATCTTCCCACTCACCGTAGTTGGGGTTGCCCCTGATCCCGACACCTCACCAGCAGTAAGATGATAGATGTATATCCCCGATGACAAATCCGATCCATCGAAGGTGATCTGGTGATTGCCGGGTGTGTAGGGGCGAGGTAACCTCGCCCCTACACAACGCCCGTTAATATCAAACACCTCCAATTGAACCCGGCTGGCAACTGGCAGATCGAAGCGGATGGTAGTAGTGGGATTGAAGGGGTTGGGATGAGCGGTTAAATTAAATCCATGCGCTAAAAAACCGGTCTCCGAAGTAACTGCCGAACTTTCATCATCGAGGCAGATTAATAAAATGTCGTAATCGTTAATGAGATCCATCAGGCTGTAACCTGCCAGAAGATAATACCCTTCCTGGGATTGGAGACAAGCCCAGCAACCATCATAAGAGCTATTCCCATAATAATAATACCAATCCACTATTCCCTGCCCATCTGTTTTTACAGAGTAAAAATCGTACCCACCTTGTCCAAAGGAGGAGGTCTGTCCAGCTAAAAGATAGCCTCCATCTGAAGTCTGGCACAGTGATTTACACTTATCAGCGCTATCACCACCATAACGTTGCTGCCATTGCATCTCACCATGTTCATCGGTTTTCACCAGCCAGAAATCGCTATATCCAGAGCCAAACGAGTCAGTCTCGCAGCCTAAGACATAGCCTCCATCGGCAGTTTGCTCGACTTCATAACAGATTTCATCCATTCCCCCGCCATAGCTTTGCTGCCACTGAAAGTTGCCAGTTGCGTCAGTTTTCACCAGAAAAACGTCACACGTGCCTGATCCACCTGTGACGGAATAGCTATTCCCTGCTAAGATGTAACCGCCATCACTGGTCTGTTTGACCGACCAGCACGTTTCATCATCCATTCCGCCGAAGGTGCTTTGCCACTCCTGCTGACCGGAACCATCGATTTTTATCAAATACATGTCTCCAAATCCCGCACCGAAAGAATCGGTTTTGCCGCCGATGATATAGCCTCCATCGGAACAGGTTTCCACCGAATACGCGGTATCGTAATAATCACCGCCGTAAACCTCTTCCCATACAGAATTGCCCTGCTCATCAATTTTTACTGCATAGATGTCACCGCCGTAGGAGCTGAAAGATTGTGAATACCCAACCACCAGGTATCCGCCATCCGATGCAGTGCACAGACTAAAGGCATGATCTATTTCATCATCACCGATGATGGTTTCCCATTCGAACAAACCCGTTGAACTTACCTTGATAATCAGATATTGCAGGTCACTAATTGCGAGATTTCTTGTGCCAACCATGACAAATCCACCATCTGGAGCTTGGTTGATGTCTTCGCAAGTCTCCATTTCATCGCCACCGTAATATGATTGCCAGAGGAGGTAAGGAGGTTGAGCGTGAAGTGTCGTGGTTATGCTTAGCACGATTAAAACTAATAGAAATATGCGGTTCATCTGTTCCTCCTACAATGTTGATCGTGCAAAGATTTCTATACATTGCCCTTTATTATATACTCTCCTGATGGTGCAAGCATCAGACAATTATAGGATTGCAAAAAAAATGCCCGTCTTTAACGGGCTTAATTCGGTTCTTGGAAAAACGTGGCTACCCGCCTGCGGCGGCAGTGTTTGTAGTGGCGAGGTAACCTCGCCCTCACAAGACGTCGGATTCGGGGAATCCGACCTACAATAATATTTCCCAATTCCTCCAATCCCTTAGTCGGTGGTCGCCCCCGACCCCGATGTCAGAATACACCCGCATTATCGTCAATTGTAATATATTTCCCTGAATATTCGATTTCTCTTGATTTTGCCCAATATTTTTCGTATATTGTACTGAAACGAAGTTCAAATAGAGGGATGTGCTCGGTCACGCCCTTTAAACCATGCTGTCGACTCTCCGCAGTCGACAGATGAAGAACCGTCGAGTACGCACCGAAGACGTTCTCCGAAGGAGTCCCTCGGACCTTCGGAAGAGACTCGACGGCACTGTTATGAACTGCGCAGATCTAATCCGTGTCATCCGAATAATTCGTTTAACTTGTGCGCCTCTGGCGCATCCGTGATCCATACATTTAAAAGAGCGTCAGGTCACACTCCCGACTTCACGGGTGCCAAGACCAGACGCAACGGGAATCTGTGGAATCCACGAA
>JALGVT010000022.1 GCA_025774555.1 candidate division LCP-89 bacterium | reverse complement strand
TGGCTTTTTTAGCGTGTTCTTTGGTAGCCTCAGCTTTTCCCGCTGGTATCTGGATCAATAAGCGGTCCAACTGCGCGCTGATCTCTTCCGCTTTTTTCTTCGTCTGATCCGGATCGATCTGTAGTTCGGTGAAAGGAGTGTCTCCTCCCGCGGCAGAAGTTCTAAAGGCTTCGACCAGATTGAGAAATTGCTGTGAAAAACCCCGCGACGCCGGAGTTCTTCCACTGCGTATCCCAAAATCGGAACTCCAATAGAGCCCCTTCACTATCTGTTTTAAGTCATCCGGTCTGTTTTTACGCCATGATCGCAGTATGTCAGCGAGACAATCTTCCTTTAAAAGTATAGCGTCATAATCTTCTATAATGCTGAAACCGGGGTCTATGCCGTGCTTCAGAGTCAGGGGCGCGATTAATCTCGAGCAGAAAGAGTGCAGCGTGCTGACCGGCGCGGCATTGAGATTGGCTATCAGACCGGGTTTCTGGCGCCGGCTGAACTCCGCCGCGATGCGTTCCTTCATCTGCGCGGCGGCTTTATCGGTAAAAGTCACCGCTAAGATGTTCTCTGGTTCGATCCCTTTTTCAAGAACGAGACGCAGATATCGCTGCACGAGCACCAGCGTTTTTCCGCTTCCAGCTCCGGCTCGCACGGCGAGTGGAGAGGCTTCGCTCGAAATCGCTTTAGCCTGCGACTCGGTTAGTTTAATTTTTTTTCTGTCATCCATTTCTGCTTGAAACGACATAAATCTGCATATTCACAATTACCCGCTCCGCAGCGGTCGATTTTTCTGGGTCGCGGCGCAATGTTTCCGTCATGCACTCGTTCGGCTGCTTCGATAAGCTTTTTACGGGCGGATTCAAACAGGGCAGCCCGCTCTTCAATGTCTATTTTCCTGATGGCTTCCTTTTTAAAAAATCTTTCGTTCGCATCCGGCACATTTGGCATTTTTACGCCAACTACGTCAGATGAGCGCAGGAAGATCTGCAGTAAGGCATCAGGTCTAACGTCCAGCATCTCCAGCATGTACCATCCATATAACAGTATCTGAGGATCGAAGCCATCATCAAAATCTTTGAAGAACTCTCCCCTACTCTGTAATTTCTTGTATTTATAATCAATAATGATAGCGGAATTATCTTCAGCAGTATCGATCCTGTCGATCTTGCCGCGCAGGTTGATCGAACTGTCTCTGAAATCAACTTGCAGTCCCGGTTGTTCCTCTTTATCACCAAATCCGAACTCAAATTTTTCAGGAGTAAAGCCTTTAAAAAGAGATTCTGCACCGCGATTTATAAAATCCTGCAGGCAGGCGACAATATTCTCCAAATCTCTGTCCATCTCCAGATGTGGTTCAAACTGTTCGATTCTGCTTGAAAAAGCGTCACGAATCCATTTCTCGAGATCGAATGATTGTCTGGCTTGATACTTTTCAAAGTACGTCTGCAGCGCTTTATGCGCTATATTTCCTGACATTTGCGGCTTCAATCCCTCAGAAATAACGTCAGCAAGAGGGTCGATCCCGAGGATGCTCCTGGCGAAATGAAGATAGGGGCACTGAATCGCTGAGTCCAATTGAGAGGCGCTCCAGTTGCGGTTCATGTGTCGCAAATATGATAGAGGCTGCTGCCGCGTGATTTTCGCGTCAACGCCAGATACTATTTTCTTTGGTATGACGGGATACCAGGGGCGCTTATCAATTTCCCTGACGTTATATTCAGGCATACTCTGGATAGAGCTGATAAAGGGCGATAAGGCTATTTCATTGCCGTCATTATCATATTCAGGGCAGGAAAGCATGATTTTCTTTCTGCCATTATCCAGAAGCTGACGGAACTGATTCAGCTTAGCAAGGTAGTCCAGTTTCGCTCCATCATCCACGAAAGGATTCGATCTTCTGGGTGAGGGAACCTTTGAATTCAGCGATAGATACATCACCACCGGAACGTCAAGGTAATCCTCTATGTGTCCGGCACAGACTTCTACCGAATCATTACTGCTTTCAGTGAACATGAAGCGGCTTAAACTCAAGGCTTTATTAAGGCTTTCGACTAATATCGGTATATTAGTTTTTCCGGCATAATATAAGGAGAAGTCATCGAGAAAAGTATCTAACGCGCTCCATGCCCG
This sequence comes from candidate division LCP-89 bacterium, assembly GCA_025774555.1. Taxonomy (GTDB): domain Bacteria; phylum Electryoneota; class B3-LCP; order B3-LCP; family B3-LCP; genus JALGVT01. The sequence goes on along the minus strand of JALGVT010000022.1, from coordinate 43,472 downwards.
CTCTTCCCGAGGTGTTTCAGTTACGGCAGTTTCTGTCTCAAAGCCTTCGCGAATGATCTTTATACAGGCACGAAGCGCGGTACTGAACTCTGCGGCGCTGTTGCATTCTGCGGCTTGCTGGTGGATCAGGGATAGCTCTTTTAGCTGCTTCTCAACTTCAGGGAGGTTTTTTCTTCTCGCCAGGTTGATCCAGGCTTCATGGAAATTTTTGGTCTGCTTAGTACTCTCATTTAGAATAGTGTGTATCATGTCGGATATTTCATGATACGGAGCACATAAAATTCTCGATCTGAGGACTTCCAGAATCTCACCTCTACCCCATTTCGATGTAAAGAGGTTCAATATCTTCAATAAAAGCTGAACGCCGGGAAATTCGCCTAATGGGCTGGTTTGGGAAACTGTAATGGGAACTTGATAGCGCCGCGCGGCAGACTCGATCACTGGCAGCGCGCGTTCGAGATCAGGATGGTAGATGCGAATATCCCCGTAGGCACAATCTCCGTCAGCAGCCCACTCGGCAATTTGGCTGAAAACAGTATCCAGCTCGATCTCGGGAGAACGAGGGCGCAGTAGAGAAATTTCCTGAGGGTGTGATCCGATCTTCGGAGACGGGACATTATTACTTGAATATGCCTTATGCCAACCGGCGGTATCAGGCGCTATCAACACACAACGATCCACATGTTTAGTCAACTCCTCAATAAACACCTTCTCTAACGGTGTCGGCTGATACAGCGGACCGATAAAAAGCGGCGATTTAATTGGGAATTGCGCCTTCCCCTCGCGTAGTTTCTTACATGCGTTTAGAAGAATGCTGCCGGCGGTATAACGGCGGCGCTTAAGCAGGTTTTCATGCAGGCGTCTCTGTATAATCTTAAAACCAGTTGAAGGCGGCGATCCTTCGGCGTTGGGGATGCTTTCCGCGGGGAAATATCCGTTAGACTCAGATTGCTCTATCGCCTTCCATAAAGATTCAATGAATCCGGGAGTGCGCTTCGCTGCTTGGTATTCTTCAGGGCAATCTCTTTTCAATATTTGCTGAAGCACAATTGCCGCTGTATAAGGTTTTACAGTTACGCTCAGTACGGGAAGGCATAATATTTCACCAGCTAAGGCGAGAAAAGCGCTGAAACGGTGAGTTGAGATGGCTCCTGAATTGAGTCTCTCCATCAGCGCGCACTCAGCCGCATATCTGTGCCGATTGTCCGGTAGAATCCAGAGTGGAATGTTCCAGACGTCGCCTCCACAGGATTCTGCTATCTTAGTGCAGGCTTCATCCCAGAGCCTTTTCCCTGCGGGGGCGCTCAGAATCTCGATATTTCCAGGGTTAGCGGTCATCGGTAAGGTTTCTAAAGGATGTTATAATAGAAAAAAGAGCTGATTTAGGATTGGGAATTTTTGCGCTGCTACTCAGGTAGATCAATTGTCCAGCCCGGGTCGAATCGCGCGCCGCACTGCGGACAGATCAAAATCAGCTTCATCTTCTTTTTCGCTGTTTTCTGGAAGGAGACGTGAAATCCCATATCGTAACCGCAGACAGTACAGATACGGAATTCGGACTCTACGGTGATCGGTTTAATTTTTTCAGCAACGGACATCTATACCTCTAAGGTTCATACGGTGTGAACATGCAGTAATTACTGTTTTTCAACCGGTTCAGTTTCGGTTTCCTGTTTTATCGAGGTTTTTAAATCGTTCTCTGCTGTTTGAATAAGCTCTTTGCTGCTTTTCCCATCAGTAGGATAGATAGCGATGCCGATATTCACTGAACCCCAGTCACGCGTCCACGAAGTGAACTTGATTCGATCTTTCACCACACCGGCCGACTCACCTGCTTCTAAATGCGGCAGGATAACGGTATAACGGCGCAGTTTTGTTTTAAGCACGATATCGTATTCACGCAGCAGGCTTCTGAAATGCCGGACGTACACGGTAAATCCGGGGAGGTGTTTATGCACACCTCGCGGCGTTGATTCGGCAACGTCAACCAGCAGAACTCCGACGTAATAACCGAACCGCTTAGCGCGATTTATCTCTATATCAAGCGATTTACGAATCTTTTTCTTTCGCATATTAAACATGATATATCAATCCTTAATCATGAGAGCTCAGATTTTGGCGTTGTAACTGCCTCAAATAATGAGCAATTTAAAATGGCATTATCAAGGCTTTCAAAATATAATTAAGTCTTTTGTAAGTGTCAAGTTGAAGTAGGACTATTTGTCCTGATAATCGTATTATTGTTAATAGCCTAAATACAGCGAGAAGAGATTCAAGAAAAAAGGATTGACTTTACGGTTGAATGGAAGTATATTAGTGTTCTTGTAAAATTTACATCGTTTCGAGCGCCAAAAGTTATTTCGACTGGTAATAATATGAAAAAGCGTAACATTACATTTCGCCTGGGGATGACCGTTTTTCTAATGCTCCTGGCGTTGTACTACCTGTATCCCACTTATCAATATAGCAATCTTGAAAAAACCCAGGGTTCTCAAATTAGCTCTCTGGCTGCCAAGACTGCTCTGTCCGAAATCGATCTTACGCGGGCTATAGTTGAGGGTCGCAGTCAAGACGTCATGGACCAGATAAACGCAGTCGAAGGACTGAATGACGAGGAGAAGAGCGCCGCTTTAGAACAGACTCAGTATCTGCTCGGTGATTTTGCAGATCAGTTAGATCAAAATCGGAAGAAGTCCCTGAAACTCGGGTTGGATCTACAGGGCGGCATGCGCCTTGTCCTTGAGGTAGATCTCGTCGAACTGACGAGGCAGTTAGCTAAAAATAAGGATACACGTTTCGATTCGTTGATGGCTGATGTTACAAGTATTCTGACCGATCCCAGGGCAGATTTCGATGAGACAATTTTACAGGTCTTTGAGGCGGAAAACGTTAGGCTTTCGCGTTATTTCCACGAAACACAAGCATCGAACCGTCAAGTTTTGAGTTACCTGTCAGATGAAGCGGATAATGCCATTACGCGCTCGCTGGAGATTCTTCGCAACCGAACAGACCAGTTCGGGGTAAGCGAGCCCAATATCGTTCGGCAGGGCAAGCGGCGCATTGTCGTTGAATTACCAGGCGTTCAGGATCCCGTCCGCGCCAGAGGGCTGATCGGTAAAACAGCTCTACTGGAATTTAAACTGGTGGTCGAGCCTGATAAGGCTGCGGAAGTCCTCGAAGATATCGACGATTTCCTGCGTCGTGAGAGAGGATTAGCGCCTTTAGCTGATACTCTTGAAACCGCTGCTGCGGAAGGAGAAACTGAGGAGCCAGCCGCTGTTGAAGGCGAAGAAGAAGCTCCGGTGGCAAAAGATCAGGTCATCGACGCCAGCGAATTATTCGGCGGCACCACGGATCTGACCTCTTTGGGTGATGACACGTCACTGGTCGTTGCCGAAGGGATTATCGATGAGCATCCTTTCTACGGTCTGTTGCGCAATGTCGGAGACGCTATTGCAGTGATCAAGCAAAACCGCAGAACCGTGGACATTATCTTAGCACGTCCCGCCATCAGGGAAATCATCCCGAATGACGTCGAATTTCTCTGGGCGAATGAAGCAATCACCGGACCGGATGGCAACGATTACTGGAATCTGTACGTGGTCAATGCAGAACCGGAAATCACCGGTCAATACCTGACCAAAGCTGACGTTGAGATCGGTTCCGGCAACAGTCCCGGCAGCGAAGGACAAGCGGTTGTCTCTCTCGCTATGAACCGGCAGGGAGCTAGAATCTTCTCTCGCATTACAGGCGCTAACGTCGGCAGAAAACTGGCTATCGTCTTAGACGATCATATCTACATGGCGCCGGTTATTCGGGTAAAAATTCCCGATGGCAGAGCGATCATCGAGGGGACCGATTCGATGGATGAAGCAAGAGACCTGGCGATAGTGCTCCAAGCCGGCGCGTTGCCTGCTCCAGTCGAGTTCCTCGAAGAGAGAACAGTGGGTCCGTCACTCGGAGCTGATTCAATTGCGCAGGGAAAATTCTCAGCGCTCTTGAGTTTTGTTCTGGTCTGTATCTTCATGCTGATCTATTACCGGTTCGCGGGAATTCTTGCTAATATCGCGCTTCTTCTGAACCTGTTCTTCCTGATGGCAGTTCTTGCGGGCTTTCAGGGAACTCTGACTATGCCGGGAATAGCCGGTATTATCCTGACGATCGGTATGGCGGTCGATGCCAATGTTCTCATCTATGAGCGTATTCGTGAAGAACTGCGCACCGGCAAGACTGTCAAAGCCTCTATTGATGCAGGTTACGCACGTGCCACCGTCACCGTTCTCGATGCGAATATAACTACGGTTATCGCTGCTATAGTTCTTTACCAGTTCGGCACCGGTCCCATCAAGGGTTTTGCTTTAACTCTGATGATCGGTATATTTGCGTCATTGTACACCGCGCTGATTGTAACCCATCTGCTGTTCGATCTGTACACTCAAAAATTTGCACCACAAAAACTGAGCATTTAAACTTAAGATAACGGATAAATCTATGGAATGGTTTCGAGATTCTAACATCGATTTTCAACGTGTCCGACGCCCTGCATTGATGTTGTCGGTTGTCGCTATTCTGATCGGAATTCTGTCGATAGTACTGCATGGAGGTCCCAACTACTCAATTGACTTCCTGGGCGGCACGGTTATTCAGCTTCAATTCGAAAAACCGGTCTCTGACGGCGAAATTCGTTCAATACTGTCTTCAATCGATCTGGGCGGCAGCGAAGTGAAACAAATCGCTGAACTCGGAAGTGAACCGGAAATCCTGATCCGTATAAAGAAATCCGCCATCGACGAAGCAACCGTTGAAGACCTCAAATCCGCCGTCAGCAGCTACCTCCCGGACAATCCCTTCGTGGTCCGTTCGATCGATGCGGTAGGTCCAAAAATCGGCGCTGAATTGCGTACCCAGGCGATTTTGGCAACGTTGGTAGCGCTGGGTGGTATCCTGATCTATATCTCGTTCCGGTTCGAGTTTATCTTTGCGTTGGCATCCGTTCTTGCGCTCTTCCACGATGTGGTTATCACCTTAGGAATCTTCTCCCTGTTGAACAAAGAGATTTCTTTAGCTATAGTTGCCTCATTTCTGACAATTGTGGGGTATTCACTGAACGATACCATCGTGGTCTTCGACCGTATCAGAGAGAACCTGAAACGGCTGCGTTCCAAACAGCTGCCCGAGATAATAAATACGTCAATTAACCAGACGCTTTCCAGGACGATTATCACCGGCGTAACCACTCTGTTCGCGGTTCTCGTTCTTTTCATCTTTGGCGGCAGCGTCATCCGTGATTTTGCTCTTGCAATCATTATCGGTGTACTCATTGGAACCTATTCCTCGATATACGTTGCCAGCCCTATTCTTATCGAGTGGGGCGCCAGAGCTGAGAAGCTCCAGAAAAAGCGCAAGTCGAAATAATCAGCAGCGAAAAACAAGAGAGGAAATCAGATGCCTGTCGTTGCAGTTATAGGCGCTCAATGGGGTGATGAGGGTAAAGGGAAAGTCGTCGATCTATTATCGCCGAAAGCTGACATCATAGCTCGCTCTCAGGGCGGCGCAAACGCTGGTCATACTATTGAACGCGATGGTCAGCGTTTTATCCTGCATCTGTTGCCGTCAGGTATATTGACACCCGAGAAACGCTGCCTCATAGGACCCGGCGTCGTACTTGATCCAGACGCTTTCAATACCGAAATTGAAGAGGTCAAGTCGCACGGTATCAATTTAGATCACCGTCTCATTGTAGATAATAGAACACACCTGGTCTTCCCTACGCATAAGCTACTGGACAACTGCCAGGAAGAGGCGCGCGGCGGGAACATGATCGGGACAACCAGTAGAGGAATCGGTCCGGCTTATGCCGATAAATCTGCCCGCCGAGGCGTTCGCGTCGGTGACCTCCTCGATGATAGGCGACGTCAGAAGGTTTGCAGCGAAATCTTTGATATACACACACGGATGCTGGAAAAGGTTTACGGTCAGGAGCCGCCCGATAAAGACGCTTTCCTGCAGAACTGCGAAAAGTGGGCTGAAGGGCTTCGACCTTACGCTGGAAACGCAGTTGAAGAGCTTCACATAGCTCTGGACAATAATCAGACTGTTCTATTAGAAGGCGCTCAGGGCACTTATCTCGACATCGATCTGGGAACTTATCCCTTTGTGACTTCGTCGCATCCGACTGTCGGCGGCGCAGTTTTAGGCATTGGCATGCCGCCTGGTAAGATCGATTTTGTATTAGGCGTAATCAAAGCCTATTGCACACGCGTTGGAAGCGGTCCTTTCCCGACTGAAATGGACGCAGAGACTGCAGAGGAGATTCGTAAGTGCGGAGCTGAGTTTGGTTCGACGACTGGCCGACCAAGACGGTGCGGCTGGCTGGATTTAGCTGCGGCAAAACAGTCCGCACGCTGGAATGGCATCAACGGATGGGCGGTCACTAAGCTGGATGTGCTGGATGGGCTGGAACACCTTAAAGCCGGCATCGGTTATCAAGTCCGGGGCAGTGTAATCACCAGCAGCCCTTCCACCAGGCAGGAATGGGATGAGGTTGAGCCTGTGTACGCCGGGTTGAAAAGCTGGAAGAACTGCGCTTCTAAACGAGATATCAACGCATTCCCAAAAACTGCGTTAGACTATCTTGGAACGATAGAGAAATTCACAGGAGTACCCGTCAGTCTTATATCTGTCGGAGCTGACCACGAGGCGACGATAATGCCGCGTGGAGACATAATATAATTTTATGAGAGTGTAGCTCAGTCGGTAGAGCAGCGGCCTTTTAAGCCGTTTGTCGTGGGTTCGATTCCCACCATTCTCACAAAGATCGGTGCGCTGCATCGATCTTTATTATTTAGTCTAAATAGAATTGTACTATATTAAGGTCCACCGCGGTCAGACATCAGTAAGTATAATGAAAAGCCTCATCGCCAAAATCCCAGTGAACAAATGATTTGTTCATGGTAGTTCAATTTCCTGATTTTTCTTGATTAGATTCATGTTTTTTCTTATATTTAAACGTGAAGTACGTAACACTTTATGAGCTCTCAGTCGCTATTCTTGAATTTATTTCCTTTATGACTATTATGATCAACAGGTATAATTACAGATTACCGTCAACTTCATAATGGCTTCAGCCAAAGAGAAAAAGATTAATAACAGCCTGGCTTTATTAGAAGAATTCCGCACTCACGCCTACCAGATTCTTCACCTGGCAAATCGCGGCTTGCCAAGATTCGATTTTCTGCGCGAAGCTGTCGGGGTGTTCCTAAGCCATTCAGTAAGCGATTCTGTTGAACTTCGCACCGAGGGGCATGGCAAATGGTATATCTGTGAAGGCGTCCGGCAGCCTGAATTCACTTTCCAAATAGACGACCGTCCCCTGAAATTAGAGATGGACACTGATAGTATCGCTGATTTAGACACCTTTATGGTTTTAGTTGCTAAACGTCAGATCGATCCTTCCTCACCAAACCTCACCGAGCGCGGCGCTTTCTGGTTGAGTAATACCGACCATACCTCTCAGGTACATCTAAAGGACATGAATCAGGAAAAACCTCTAACAGTTTCCTTACAAAACAGTTATAAATCTATCGTAATCATACCATTCACCATCGATGAAGAGAACGATGGGCTGCTGGTTCTGAAGAACAGGGAAAGCCATTCATTCAGTAAATACGACGTCGAATTCCATGAAGGAATTGCCACGATCCTCGGGTTGGCAGTCGCCGATAGGCGTTCGCAGGTAGCTCTGCGAGAACGCGTCAAGGAATTGACCTGTCTCTACGGCATCGCCCGTCTAATTGAAAATCCTGACAGATCGGTTGACGAAATCATGCAGGGAATTGTAGAACTAATTCCACCGGGTTGGTTGTACCCTGATATAACCTCCGGCAGGATCAAACTGGATGACCGGTCTTACGTTACAGAGTATTTCCGTGAGGGTCAGCAAAAGCTGACCGCTCCAATTATTGCTGATGGTCAACAGCGGGGAAAAATCGAAGTAATCTACACTGAGAAGAAAGCAGAATTGGATGAGGGTCCATTTTTAAAGGAAGAGCGTCATCTAATTGATGCCATCGCTCGGGAGGCAGCGCATATAATCGAACATAAGCAGGCTTACGCGGAGAAAGCAAAACTTCAGGAACAACTTCGACACGCAGACCGCCTTGCTACCATCGGGGAATTGGCTGCCGGCGTGGCTCATGAGCTGAACGAACCGCTGGGGAACGTTTTAGGATTTGCACAACTTGCCCGGAAGACGTCCGAGGTGCCAGATTCTGTTAATGACGACTTAGGCAAAATTGTGAACGCCTCTCTTCATGCCCGTGAGATTATTAAAAAATTGATGGTCTTCGCCCGCCAAACACCATCCAAATTGTTGAAGGTAAATCTAAATAAGATCGTGAACGAAGGTCTATATTTCTTCGAGGCGCGGTGCTCGAAAGCTGGCATCGAGTTAGTTCGGGAACTGGAGAAACGATTACCAGTAATAACCGCTGATCCCGCCCAATTAAATCAGGTGCTCGTTAATCTAGTGGTTAATGCCATACATGCGATGCCGGATGGTGGCAAACTGATCATCCAAACTTATGCAGATGAAAACTATCTCTACTTAATCATAGAAGACAGCGGAATGGGTATGGACGAAGACGTTAAAAAACAGATATTTATTCCTTTCTTCACAACCAAAGACGTTGATGAGGGAACTGGCTTAGGACTGGCTGTCGTTCACGGGATAGTGACGTCTCACCGGGGAAGCATCTCAGTTGACAGTGAATTAGGGAGAGGCGCTCGCTTCACGATAAAATTACCCCGTGACGAGTAATGTTTGCAGAAGGAAATTGCGACAGATGAAAAATGAACGCGATATAGAGGTTATCCTGGTCGTTGATGATCAGGCGACAACTCTGGAAGTTATACAGCGGAATTTGGCTGCTGAAGGGTATAATGTTTTTACTGCGCCAAGCGCTGCTGAAGCGATTGATATACTCAAGGCAACTCATATAGATCTGGTGATCACTGATCTCAAAATGCCGAAAATCAGCGGCATGGATTTAATACGCCATGTGCGGGAAAATCACAAGAACACTGAAGTTATGATGATCACCGGATACGCTTCCATCAACGGCGCAGTAGAGGCAGTGAAAGCTGGCGCTGAAGGATATTTAGCAAAGCCGTTCACCGATGAAGAACTCTTCAAAGCGGTGCGAAATACTCTCGATAAGCTAAAGCTTCGCATGGCTGATGATGAAAGTTTAGAGAAGCGTCCTATCACATTTCATGGTTTAATCGGCGAATCGAAAGTCATGCAGGAGGTCTATAACACAATCAGCAAAGCGGCGAGAACCTCCGCCACGGTATTGATCATAGGAGGAAGCGGCACTGGCAAAGAACTGGTGGCTAGAGCCATTCACTACAGCGGAAACAGGGCAAAGGCGCCCTTTGTCCCGATAAATTGCGGGGGGATTCCGGAATCATTATTAGAAAGCGAGCTTTTTGGCTATGTCAAGGGAGCTTTTACCGGTGCGACAGAAACCAGAGCTGGCTTTTTTCAAACTGCCGACGGCGGAACTATCTTTCTGGATGAAATCAGCGAGATGAGCATGTCGATGCAGGTAAAATTCCTGAGGGTACTGCAGGAGAGAGAAGTCTGTATGGTAGGCGCTACCAGACCGCGCAAGGTGGACGTACGCATTCTGGCAGCGACAAACAAGGATTTGCAGCGCCTTGTGAAAAAACAGCTATTCCGTGAAGACCTCTATTTTCGCTTAAACGTCATTAATATATCGGTTCCTCCCCTGCGCGAAAGATGCGGCGATACTATTACATTAGCCCGGTATTTCGCATCAAAATATGCCAGCGAAATGGATAAGTCCCCTCCCCATTTTTCAGATAAGACTCTAAAAGCCTTGTGTGAATACGATTGGCCCGGCAACGTAAGGGAGTTGGAAAATGTAATTCAGCGCCTTATTGTCATGACAGATGCAGACACTATCGAAGTACCGGATCTTCCCTTCTCCATGCGATTTTCTGCATCGAGTAAAACAGGTTATAACAGATCATTGTCCGAAGTCGAGAGTGAATATATCCGCAATGTTTTAGCCAGTACGCAGGGCAATAAATCGCGGGCTGCAGAGATATTAAGGATCGACCGCAAGACACTGCGAGATAAAATAAAGCGCTATTCACTGGACAACTAAGATTGTCTGATCAGATAACTTCCACCAGAATATCTCTGGGGCATTTCTCCCCAGTGGTACATATATCTCCACTTTAAGCACATCCTAAAGTGCGATTACCCCTCTACAATCAAAACGATTACTTCTCCCCCAGAGATTTCTCTTTGTTATTATGATTACTATGCTTAGTTCAATTATATACACCAATACATCTCCTTCCGCAACAGAGTTATTTCGTTCATATCAAATTGGCACGTCCATTGCTTTATAGCTTATCGGGATTTGTGAACTGCACAGATAAGTAAGCAGACCTGGCAGACAGAAGACTATAATTAAGATTCGTCAATAGAACAGATTTAACAGCGGATACCAGCATTGAACAGAACAGACACATATCCAACTAAAAAGAGGTCATCAGTTGGAGTTGAAGGACACAATAATGGAATCCTCTTCTAAGGAGCAAGGCATCTGTTCTACCTGTGTGCATCTTGAAAATTGTGAACATCGCCGGAAAACCACAGGTCCCATCTGGTTCTGTGAAGACTTTGATGATTACGTTCCTGAAAAAGCAGAGCGGAAAATCAAACCAGCAGGCACTCCACCGCAACCGGATCCGAATGATGACAAATTCATGGGATTATGCGTGAACTGCGATCATAGATTCACTTGCGTCAATGCCAAACAACCCGGCGGCGTATGGTTCTGTGAAGAATACATATAGACCAGTTAATAAGAACAATTAAATCCGAAATCTACCTGAAATACTATAGGGAGAGAATCATGGAAAGCCATCCCACAAGCACGATTGCAAATGCAGCACAGAGTGCAGACGCAATGAATTTATTGGGACTCTGCGTTAATTGCGAACACAGAGACAGTTGCGCGTTCAGAGAGAAATCCGGGCAGCCGGTTCAATTCTGTGAAGAATTCAGCATATCGAATACACAGATGAATGCCACTCCTTCTTCCGAGCCTGTTATCGTTAGCAAGGCGAAGAAAGTCAGTCTGTACACCGGTCTCTGCATAAATTGTGAGCACCGCGAGGACTGCACCTATGTAGAGAACGGAGCCGGTGGCTGGTTCTGCGAAGAATATGCATAGTAATTTACTGAACACCCTGCTCTAAGAACACTTTCAGAATGGAATCTTAAGATGAATCCTGAGGTAGTTAGTAATATACTCCAGAAACACCGTGATGTCCGGGACGGCTTGATTTCGATACTCGAGGACATCCAGAGCCAGTTTGGTTACCTGCCGTCTGAAGCGCTAAAAATAGTGGCGGATGAGACAGGGACGTCGCTCGTTGACATCTATGGTGTCGCGACCTTCTATAAATCCTTCAGTCTGAAACCTCGTGGGAAGCATTTGATCTCTGTCTGTCTTGGCACCGCCTGTCATGTGCGCGGAGCTCCCAGTATCGCAGAGGAATTTGAAAAATTGCTCAATGTAAGAGCTGGTGAAACAACAGAAGATCAAGAGTTCACTTTGGAAACCGTGAACTGCTTAGGCGCCTGTGCTTTAGGTCCCATTGTCGTGGTTGACGGTCACTACTTCCCAAATGTAAAAAGAACTGCGGTGGCAGAAATCATTGCAAGAACGCGTGAGGGGATTGACAAAATCGAAGTTAAAACCGATAAGCGCGTTTTTCCAATTGAGGTCAGTTGTCAGCATTGTAATCACAGCTTGATGGACAGTATGAATCTGGTCGATGGTTATCCTTCCATTACAGTAACGGCTTCCTTCGATCGCAAGCATGGACGTTTGAGTATGTCCTGCCTCTATGGCAGTTACAATGTTGCATCCGAGCATGTTCTTCCACCTAATACAGTATTAAATCTGTTCTGTCCGCACTGTCATGCTGATTTAAGCAGCGGTACTGATTGCTCTATTTGCCAGGCGCCAATGGTTCCTATGATTGTGCGCGGCGGCGGAATGGTTCAAATCTGCTCCCGGAAAGGCTGCAAGAATCACATGCTGGACTTAAGTGGAATAAATTTATAACCTGAGTTTGCCTTTCTCGCGATACTTACAAGAAGACGAGGAATAAAATAAACAGATGAAAAAGCTAAAATCGTTAGATAACTTCAAGTTGCTCCAGGAACGCCTGATTGCCAACCTGGATAAGATGAATCCTACCTTGGTTATCACTGCAGGCACATGCGGTCAAGCCAGTGGAGCGAATGACGTTATTCGCGTCGCGAAGCGTGAGATCATAGCCAGAGGGATGACGGCGAAAATTAAGTTACGAATTACTGGTTGTTATGGCTTCTGCGAAGCAGAGCCATCAATCCTGATTGAACCCTACGGAGCTTTTTACCCCAAGGTGAACACGGATTCCACTGAGAAAATAATTAATGCTGTAGCAAACAAAGAGGTTATCGGATATCTGTTATATAAGGATCCGTCCACAGGCAAGTCCATTGAAAAAATGGAAGATATACCTTTCTTCAGCAAGCAATTAAGAACGATCCTGAGTTACAATCAGAAAGTTGATCCCATTCGCGTTTATAATTATCTCGAAAACGGCGGTTATGCGGCTCTGGCAAACGTCCTTGAAAAAGGCGATCCTAACCGTGTGATTCAGGATGTCATTGCTTCAGGAATACGCGGACGAGGCGGAGCCGGATTTCCAACAGGGATTAAATGGGAACTCTTGAAAAATCAGAAAAACGGAACGGCAAAATATATTGTATGCAACGCCGATGAAGGCGACCCGGGAGCCTACATGGATCGCAGTGTCCTTGAAGGCAATCCCCACAGTATCATTGAAGGGATGATTATCTGCGCTTTCGGCACCGGAGCCACAAACGGCGTGATTTACGTTCGTAATGAATACCCACTGGCTATCAAGCACCTGATTATTGCCCTGCGCCAGGCTTATGATCTGGGATTTGTCGGGGAAAATATCCTCGGCACCGATTTTTCCTTCGATCTCAAACTGGTGCGCGGAGCCGGCGCCTTTGTATGCGGCGAAGAGACTGCCTTGATGAAATCCATAGAAGGGAAAATGGGTGAACCCCGGCAGCGTCCGCCCTTCCCTATAGAAAAAGGCATTTGGGGGCATCCGACCTGCATTAACAACGTCGAGACATTAGCCAACATACCGGTAATCATAGGTAAAGGGGCTGAAAACTATATTAAGGTTGGAGTACCTGGAAATACCGGCACGAAGATATTCTCTTTAGTTGGCAAAATCAGGAATACCGGACTCGTTGAAGTTCCTCTTGGAACAAAATTAAAGGAAGTTATCTATGACATAGGCGGTGGTTCTGCAAGTAAAAGCAGGATCAAGGCGGTACAGACTGGCGGTCCTTCTGGCGGCTGCATCCCCGCTCACATGTTCGACATTCCCATCGACTATGACAGTCTGCGCAAGGTGGGGTCGATTATGGGATCGGGCGGTATGATCGTCATGGATGAAAATACCTGTATGGTGGACATCGCCAGATATTACATGAAATTCCTGAAGGAAGAGTCATGCGGCAAGTGTTATACCTGCCGCAAGGGAACTCAACGTATGTATGAGCTTCTTGACGACATTACCAAAGGAATCGCCACCTTAGAACACATCGATCTGCTCGTAGAATTAGCTGAGGTAGTCAGAGATACTACCATGTGTGGTCTGGGGCAGACAGCCTCTAATCCAGTCCTTTCCACAATAAAATACTTCCGCGAAGAGTATATCGAGCATATTACCAACAAGCGCTGTCCGGCAGGCGTCTGCCGCGAATTGGTCGGCGCTCCCTGTCAAGCCGCCTGTCCGGTTGGCACCGAAGCCTGGCGTTATGTGGCTCATATCGCAAACGGTGACTATGAAAAGGCATATCTTGCCATCAGGGAATATAATCCTTTCCCGTCCATCTGTGCGCGCGTCTGCGATCATAAATGCGAAGAGCGATGCAAATTAGGGCAAACTGGAACTGATCCGGTTGCCATTCGCGCTTTGAAGCGTTTTGTGACCGATAATGTCGATCCGTCCGTTTACAAACCAAAGCGAAGCGGAGAGAAAAAATCAGATCGGGTGGCAATCATTGGTTCAGGACCTGCGGGATTAACCGCTGCGCATAACCTGTCGCTGATTGGATACCAGGCAACTGTCTTTGAGGCAGACCATCAGCCGGGCGGCATGTTAAACAGTTGTATTCCTGAATATCGACTGCCCCAAAATATCCTGAAAAAAGAAATCGAAGCGATCTTCGATGAAAACGTCACCTTGAAATGCGACACCGAGTTGGGCAAGGATATCACTATCGAAAGCTTGTTTGCAGATGGATATAAAGCCGTTTTCATCGGTATCGGAGCGCAGAAAGGTAAACGTCTTCACCTCGATGGCGAAAGCAGCAAGGGCGTCTATCCTTCAATTGAATTCCTGAAAGCCTATAGCCAGGACGGTGAAGAATGGGCTAAGGGGCGTGTGGGTGTAATCGGCGGCGGTAACTCAGCATTCGATGCAGCCAGAACAGCCCTGCGGCAGAAGGACGTCAAAAGCGTCGTGCTGCTTTATCGCAGAACGCGTGAAGAAATGCCTGCATTCTCCGAGGAGATCGAAGCAGCCATCGAAGAAGGTATCCTGGTCGAGACTCTGGTGACTCCCACAAAAATCATCAGAGAGAATGGAAACATCAAGGGATTACAATGCGTCCGCAACAGCCTCGGCGAAGTTGACAACAGCGGTCGCCGCAGCCCGGTACTAATACCAGGCAGCGAATATAGTATAGAACTGGACACTTTAATTATAGCCATCAGCGAACAGCCTGACACCAATTCAATCAACCCTGAAGGCGAACCCGAAATTAAACTAAGCCGGGACGGCACACTGGACGCGGAAAAAGACACACTGTGCTGCAGCCGCGAGGGCGTTTTCGCAGGTGGTGATGTTATAACTGGTCCAAACACGGTTATAGATGCAATCGCTGCAGGAAAACGCGCATCCGTTATGATTGACCGCTACCTGCGTGGTGAAGAGCTGCATCAACCGGAACAAAGAAGAACTCCCAGTGTCTATATACCGCCATGCACACTTACTGAGGAAGAATCCGAAGGTGTATGCAGAGCTGAAGCGGCTAAATTAGAGGTCGAACAACGTCTTGGCTCCTTCGTTGAAGTGGAAAAAACGCTGGTGGAAAAAGAGGCGGTCAATGAGGCAAGACGCTGTCTCCGCTGTGATCTTGAATTTACACAGCCAAAAAGTGAAGAGGTCGAATTAGTGACAGATAAGGAAACGTCGATATGATAAATCTGACCATCAACGGCTTGGCGGTCTCAGTTGAAGAGGGCACCACTTTATTGGAAGCAGCCCAATCTTTAGGTTTTCCCATTCCGACATTATGCCACATGGAAGGGCTTACGCCTTACGGCGCATGCCGGTTGTGTATTGTACAAATTGGGCAAGACGAAAAGGCAAAACTTGTAACTTCATGCACCTATCCAGCGCAGGAAGGTTTAGAAGTACGCA
This sequence comes from candidate division LCP-89 bacterium, assembly GCA_025774555.1. Classification (GTDB taxonomy): domain Bacteria; phylum Electryoneota; class B3-LCP; order B3-LCP; family B3-LCP; genus JALGVT01. The sequence continues at coordinate 27,845 of JALGVT010000022.1, read as the reverse complement.
CCGCTTCCAATCGAGTGCTGAAAGCTCGCAAGATGATTATTGAGCTGCTCTTAGCCTCGTGTCCCCAATCGAAAACGATACAGGATATAGCTGCAAAATACGAAGTACGTCAACAGCGTTTCAAACAGGAGTACGAAGACTGCATCCTGTGCGGGCTCTGCGTCCGCATGTGCGAAGAACAGATGATGGCGAAAGCCATCGGTTTCCGCGGACGCGGCGAGACCAGGAGCGTAGGAACACCATTTGACGTCAAATCAGATGTCTGCCGGCTCTGCGGCGGCTGCATGTACGTCTGCCCGGTTTGCGAACTTAGGTGTACCTATAACGAACCGGAGAAGGCGATCTGCGGTGCCTGCTCTAATCTAAGTCCACCCTGTGTGGAAAAAGAACCATTTGACGACATGATGTGCTACATGGATCCCTGTGTAGTCTGCGAAATACAGAAATAATTTAGAATTAAATAAAGAGGGAATAAGGAGATTGCAATGGGAGCTACGTTTTCAAAAATAAACGCCTCAGCAGCTACTTTAACTAAAAACAGAACTGAAGGATCTGTCACCCCAAACTCGGGGATGTGTGTAACCTGCGTCGATGGGTGCATCGGCATGTGCGAGATCGGCAAGTCCGCGTACCGCGGGCACGAAGTGATATATCCGCAGCCATTTGGGGTCATAACGACGGCGGCAGAAAAAACGTATCCGGTGGACTACTCGCACTTCAATATCATGGGCACCTGTGTGGGAACTCACGGTATCGAAGAGGACAGTGATAAAGCCGTCTTCCCCGCTGTCAACCTGGAAGTTCGCTTCGGGCATGACAACGGGTTGAAGTTCAAACTTCCCATCATGATTCCCGGTATTGGTTCCACCAACATTGCCAAGAATAACTGGGAAGGTCTGGCTATCGGAACGGCGCTTGCTGGAACCGGACTGACCATTGGCGAGAACGTCGTTGGTATGGATCCGCAGGCGATTATAAAAAATAACAGAATCATAGACACCGTCGATCTGAAGCGTCGTGTGAACCTGTTCAAAGATCACCAGCGCGATGGCTGGGGAGCCACCATCGTTCAGGCAAACATCGAAGATACCAGGCTGGGCGTTCAGGAATACGCCATTGAGAAGTTGGGCGTTGAATGTGTCGAACTCAAGTGGGGTCAGGGCGCCAAAAACATCGGCGGCGAAGTCAAGATAACCGATCTGAAGAAAGCCCAAATGCTCTACGAACGAGGATACGTGGTTCTTCCCGATCCCACCGATCCTCATGTGATTGAGGCTTTCGAGCGCGGCGCCTTTAAAGATTTCGAGCGTCATTCACGCGTCGGCATGGTAACTGAAGAATCCTTCGCCACGCGCGTTGAAGAACTCAGGGCTGCCGGAGCAAAGTATATATTCCTTAAAACCGGCGCGTATAGACCGGTTGATTTAGCGCGCGCGGTTTCCTTTGCCTCGAAGTATGGAATAGATCTGTTGACAGTGGATGGCGCAGGCGGCGGCACGGGCATGAGCCCCTGGCGTATGATGAACGAGTGGGGCGTTCCGCCGGTCGAACTTCACTCTATGCTATACCAGTACGTCAAGCATTTGGCTGACCGCGGCGAACATGTTCCTGCGTTAGCGTTAGCAGGCGGGTTCACCTTTGAAGATCAGATGTTCAAGGGCTTGGCATTAGGTGCGCCTTTTGTAAAGCTGATCGGTATGGCGAGGTCGCCGATCGCTGCGGCTATGGTAGGAAAAACCATCGGACGCACTATTGAAGATCATCAGCTTCCGGTATATATCGAACGCTTCGGTAACTCGAAAGATGAAGTATTCGTCACCGCAGCAGATCTGCGCAAAGAGCTGGGTAATGATGAATTTGAAAAGATTCCAACAGGAGCTATTGGTCTCTACACCTACTACGAGCGGTTGGCGCAGGGACTGCAGCAACTGATGGCTGGCAGCCGAAAGTTCGCACTGGAATATATCACCCGTGATGATTTAGCCTGTCTGACCAAAGAATCAGCGGAGGTAAGCGGCATACCTTACATGATGGACGTTGACAAAAAGGAAGCGATTGAAATTCTCGATAAGACAAACGGGAAAGTCGCTGTAAAATCGAAAAAGAAAAAGGCATCAAACTAATATACTCTGAATTGAGGCGACCTGATATAGTCAGTCCTCGCAGCCACATCCAATAATGGGGTTAAATCGTATTTCGCCTCAAGTGTACGATAGCGAGGACAGGACTATATTGTTTCTTGGTGAAGAGCCGATTCCTGCAGGAGGGATCGGCTCTATTTATTTAGCTGTATTCAATGTTCATGGTCGGTTGGTTGCCGAACTTGTCAACGGCTGGCGGAATGCTGGATACCACGAAGCAGCTTTCGATGCGTCCGGTCTTGCTTCTGGATTGTACATCTACCGCCTGACTACTGGTGATTTCACAACTTCAGGTAAAATGGTACTGATGAAATAAGGCGGCAATTTGTAAAGACGCTTAAACATTCATTCTTCAGTTGTTATTCTGAAACCAATATAAAGCTACCTCCAACAATAAACCCGCCGGCGGCGGGTTTATTTTAAAGAAATTCTTCCTGCTGTATTAGCTGGGTTCGAGTATCTCCTTTCGGCGATATGGAAATACTTCTGGCATCCCGGGCATCTCATATTCCATAAACTTCAGTTCCTCTGCATATTTTTCCGCCAGTTCAGGATCATCATAAAAGTCCCCAATCTCGACAATAACACGATTAAAGGCGTCAACGCAGCGCGGACAAAACTGCGTTCCTGACATTTCCACCAGTTCATCCAACGCCTCCATTCGGGAGCGCGCCGCGCGGTAAGGACGATCGCTGCGCATAGCGTCAAAAGCATCGGCGACAGCTATTATCCTGCCCTGAATATCGATGTTTTCTGCCTTTAACCCATCTGGATACCCGCGTCCATCATAATGCTCGTGATGGTGTCCTATGATAATTTTTACTCTTTTTAAGAATTGAATAGGATCGAGAATAGTAGCGCCAAGTGTGGCATGATTCTTAATTATATCGTATTCCTCGGAGGTTAATTTGCCCGGTTTCAGAAGGATCGAATCCGGAATGCCGATCTTGCCGAGATCATGCAAAAGTGCGGCATACTTTAAATGAACCATGTCTTCAAGATCCAAATCCAGTTCTCTACCCATGTGCAGCGAGTAATGGAATACCCGCTCAGAGTGCCCGCGCGTATATTGATCTTTTGCTTCAAGAGCAAAGTGCAATGATGTGATCGTTCCCAGGTAGCTTCGCTGCAGGTGACTGTAGAGACGGCGAATTTCTTCTTTTTGCTGTGAGAGAGTCCGATTTTTCTCTTCCAGTTCTTCAGTGAGGTTCTGGAGATCTATGGTGCGCTCTTCCACCCGCTTCTCGAGAATCTGATTCTGCTCCTTGATCTGTTCTTCGAGGATTTTCTTCTGTTTAACGATCTCATAATATTCAATAGCCCTGCGGATGGTGATCATGATCTCTTCCATCTTGAAGGGCTTGGTGATGAATTTATAGACCCAGCCGCGGTTGATTGATTCTATGGCAATATTGAGATCTGCATAGCCAGTCATAAGGAGCCTGATAGACTCTGGATACCTCTGTCTGATCACTTCAAGGAGTTCAATGCCCGCCATGCCGGGCATGCGGTTATCGCTCAATATAACGTCAGGGAGTTCAGTGTCAAGCATCTCGAGCGCTTCCAGACCGTTCAGAGCGGTGATAACGTTGTATCCTTCCTCCTCGAAGGTATCCTTCAATAGATCCAGAATGTCAGGTTCGTCATCGACAATCATTATCTTGTTGGAAATCATCAATCCCTCATTTGTACCCGTTAGGATTTAAGCCTGGATCAAATTCTCAGCAGCACGCTTTCCTTTTGAAATATTCTGACTGCAATAAATATCGCAAATGCGGCATAAACAATGCTGGAGCAAAATGACAACATAATCAGCATAGGTTCGTAAGTGCCGACAAACGCATCGCGCAGTATCAGACTGACGCTGATAACAGGAATCAGCGCCATTTTAGCGCTTATTTCAACTCCGGGCATCATAGATGCAATTGCCGGTACAATAGTAGCAAGAACAACTGGATAACTGTAACTCTGAGCTTCCTTGTAGCTGCGCGCATTAATAGCAATGGCGATCAAGACTGCAGCGAACAGCGCCGCTATAGGCAGCAGCAATAAAAAAACCATACCGAAAGCTAAAGGATCTATACTTAGACTGGTATCCGGTCCCAATTCATGTGTCATGATCGAACCAGGACCCATGAATGTTATCGTCATTGAGATTACTGCTAAAATAGCAGTAATCGATCCCACCGTCGCAGTAGTAAGAAATTTCCCAATGACCAATTCCAGACGTGAAGCAGGACAGACCAGAAGCGTCTCCATAGTGCCGCGCTCTTTTTCGCCTGCGGTCAAGTCAATCGCTGAATAGGTCGATCCAACGACAGTTAAGAGAATCACGATATAGGGAAGCAGCATCCCCAACATGGCGCCAGCCATTTTCGATTCACTGGCTCGGTTATCCGTTTCAATAAGGAATGGCTTCACGATGTAATCAGGGAGCCCTCTAACCTGCAATTCCTGCTGTGCCAGCGAATCCCGATATGCGCTTATATCATCACGCACCTTACGCATCGTCAACGCAGATTCCGTATGGGATTTATCATACCAAATATTAATCTGATTACTACCCCTGTCATCCGTATCCGAAGTCGATGTAATGTCGAAGGCATCGGGAATGAAAACGACTGCTTGAACGACATGCTCTTCAAGCATCTGTGACGCAACAGCCGAATCTTCGATAGTTGTAATGACCTGCAGCCCTTCATCCTGCTGCAGACAGGCTGTCAATCCACCAGCCAATTCTCCACCCAGCAAAATAATAGGTGAACTGCGACTCTCCAGTTTGTCCATCTGCCCGGTCATGATACTTCCCAGACCCCCGATCAACAGCGGGAACAGAAGAATTGGCAGCAGGATCATGGATATGAGCGTGCGTCGATCTCTCAGAACATCAAGGAACTCTTTGCGAAATATAACCCAAACGATTTCAAGTTTCATAAACGATATCTTCTTCGTTTTACGGTAAAATAAATGGTATGTTTAGATTTATCATTGCCTGGTTTTTTCTTTACATTCGGGCATACGGACAGTTTGCGGGTTTAATATTTCAACCCGAATGTCGCTTTTAGATACCTTATCTGCCTATAACTATAGGAAAAGCAGCATTGACCGCACTTAACTACCACAAGATCATGCCAAAATCATGCCGAAGCTCAATCTGCATTTACTGTGGCATTGACACTAAGGGCTTTCAGGAATATTTCTTCGAGATCATTCGAATCAAATTGAGCTTTGATTTCATCGATTGTCCCTTGAGCTTTTATCTTTCCTTCGTGGATGATCCCGATGCGGTCACAAAGACGCTCTGCCTCGCGCATTACATGCGTGGAGAACAGAATGGTATTACCGTTATTACGAGCTCGAGAGATAAACTCGATAATCGCTCTCGAAGCAATAATGTCCAGTCCGGCTGTTGGTTCATCAAGAATCAGCACCGGCGGATTATGAATGACTGTCCGGGCGATGGAGATGCGCTGCTTCTGACCGGTGGACAGTTTATCCGTTTTGGTATCGAGGAATTCTTTCAGCTCCAATATCTCACTGATCTCAGACAGTTTTTCCTCGAAACGGCTTCGCTTCACACCGTAAAGCGAAGCAAAGTAGCGTAGTATCTCACGACCTGTTAAGCGGCGGTATAAGCCGGTGTCTCCGGAAAGGAATCCTATGTTCTTCCTGACCGCTGAACTATATTTAACGACGTCGTATCCGCAGACAGTCGCTTCTCCCCCATCCGGTCTAAGAACGGTAGAGAGAAGGCGCAGGGTAGTTGTTTTTCCTGCGCCGTTTGGTCCCAGCAATCCAAAAACCTCATGGGGACGACAAGTAAACGTGATTCCATCGACTGCTTTGATGGCGCCGCGCTTTTTATCCGTGAACGTCTTTGAAAGGTTATTGATATTTATCAATAATTACCCCTGAATATGTAATTTATGGTCTGCGAACCAACGCCTCTTCTTCGTACCAGTTAGGTCTGTAAAGCTCGCCCTCTTTGGAAGAATGCACCAACCGGAAGTCACCGAAATTATTGCGGTCAACAAATATGAACTGCACGCCGCCTTCGAGACTGTCATAGAACCAGACCTGATACGATCTCGTTCCTGGATCGTGGGTATGATATTCGATATATTCCGGTTCGCCGTACAACATATAGACACGCCCTCTATCGGTCTTCCAGCCAGCTTGTTTCCAGAGACCATATTTGTCATTTGCATATTTCTTTCGATCCAGCATCAACTGCCGAAATTCATTGCTCGGAGTGCCCGGTTCAGGATCATTCTCGCTCCAGAACTTAATTAGATACTGCCGTTTCCCGTCAGTATTGAGGTTTTCCACGGTGCGCCAATCAGAATCTCCCAGAAAATACTTTAATTCAGATATCGCTTCGTCAAGTTCTTCCGGCGTCATGGCATTGAATTCAACTTCATTTGCATTTAGTCTTCCGCGCACAGCCAATTTCTCACCTGTGAAATCATCAGGTCGATAAATAAAAAACTTCGTCTCCGCTGAGTCCGTTTCTTTGGTGTCATTGTCACTGGCGATGATCCTCAGGTAATACGTACCGGATGATAGTGTGTTTATTGAGAATCCATCGACTTCGACAACACTGGAACCCGCTTTTCCCCTGGTTTTACTGGGAAGTTTATTAAGCATCTCCTTTGAATCGTTCAGTATCATCCGCTCAACAGTGTATTCACCATCGCCTGGCTCGAGATTATATATTTCTGAATAATAATAGAGCGTGGATAACGAAGGACCGTATATCTTCTCTGGATTCGGAATGACCAGGAAACCGTTCTTGTAAAACTTGCTCCCTTTTTCACCTTTCGTCAGTCTGTTGGCTAATTCGATATCCGAAATAGCAACATTATCCTCAGGAAATGCAGCTAGATCGAGACTGAGAGTCTTAGTAAAACTTGCCTTCATGTTCAGATCTGTAACTGTGCAGTCAACCTTATACTTTCCTGGCGCGAGAGTGAACACCACAATATCCGGCAGCTTCTGTCTCGGTGTGATATCTTCAAGTTGCAAGGCACGATCCACTACCTCCCACGATGTAGTTGAGAGGAGAGAATCTCTGTTTATCAAATCAATTTTGATCTGATACTCCGCTTCATATCCTTCCACAGCCTGAACAAACTGAAGCCGGTTTCTCTGGATCATCAGGTAGATTTCCTGATAGATATAACCATCTGATTGCTTGAAACTGCTGGCATCAATAGTGAACAATTGATTGGCGCCGGCGTGGCAGGAAGAACTATAAATCCCTAACACCGTGCATGCCAACAGAATAAGCCAGGTTTTCTGATTATCTTTTTGGATTTTCATTTTATAGCATATCTTTAGTTCAGTTGCACCGGAACTACCTTGGAAATTCCTTCCTCCTCCATGGTGACTCCGAGGAGATTCCTAGAAACTTCCATAGTCCGTTTATTGTGAGTTACGACCAGGAACTGAGTCTTGGGAGTAAACTTTTCCAGCAGACGACTGAATCTCATAGTATTCTCATCATCCAGTGGAGCATCGACTTCATCTAAGATGCAGAATGGGCTGGGCTTCTCCATATAGATTGCAAATAGCAGGGCTATCGCCGTCAGGGCTTTTTCGCCGCCGGAAAGAAGTGAGAGCGATCCGGTGCGCTTACCAGCCAGAGAAGCTGATATTTCTATGCGGGATTCAAGCGTATCCTCATGAGTCAGCCTGAAATCGGCATCTCCGCCATTGAAAATCTCTTTAAAGATACTCTTGAAATTCTCGCGGATTCTTCCGAATCCCGCTTCGAACCTTGAACTCGCTTCTGTATTTAATGTCAAGATCGTCTGTTCAAGACTTTTCTCTGCTTCATCAAGGTCGCTGAGTTGTTCATTAAGAAAATCAAGGCGTTGTTTCTGCTCTGCGTATTCGCTCTCAGCCGCCAGGTTCAAGGGTTCCATGGCAAGCAGCTTCCTCTGAAGCGCCTCTAACTGTTCCGGATCGGAAACCTCGTCTTTTAGTTCTGTAACGTCGATATCTATGAGTTTCGGCTTTTCTTCTTTCAGGGTTGTTTCGACCTGAGCTTTTTCAATCTGCGCTGCATGGATCTTCTGTGAAATGGTCTCAAATTCATTTCTCAGTTCGCGCACTCGCAGGTTGCTCGATCTCTGCGTTTCCTGAAGCGATTTCCTATTTGCGTCAATATCATCCAAATTATTCTTAAGCTCGTTAGCATGAACGCCTGCTTCGGTTGCTTTCAGCTGTTCTGTTTCGAGTATTTCTTTGTTGCGTTCGATCTTTGAGCTGAGTTCCTGCGCTTCACTATCCAATGAATCCTGTCTGGATTTCAGTCGAAGGCTTCGCTGTTGCAGCTCTTCAGAGTGATCTCTTGTGCGGCGGGCTTCTGATTTGGCTCTCTCAGATTCAATCTGGACCTTTTCAAGATTAAGTCTGATTGATTCTCTCGCTTCAAGGAATGAGTTCTCAGCTTCCTGCTGTGAACGGATATCCTTCTCCAGAGATTCCAACTGATTCAGCGCTGCTCCCAGCTTATCGGTTTCACTCCTGTTTTCAGCCTTCAGCGCTTCAATTCTTGCCGGGAGTTCAGCAATCTCTCGATCCAGTTCAAGCAGCTTCATATCAGAACTCGTAAGCTGAGCTTCGAGTTTTAGCTTCTGGATATTTTTTATATCACAAATCTGCTCAGTCTCGTATAATTCCTTTTCCAATGAGACTAATTCATCCTCACTGGCTCGCAATTCCTTCTGGGATTCAATTAATTCCTGACGCATAGTTTCGCGCTTAAGCTCAGTATCACGCAAGAGTCGAGCCAGATCTTCTAAGCGCTCAGAAACGCCTATCGATTTTACCGGTTCATCTCCGGTCTCGCCTATTATCCATAAGCCGTTACAGTCAGTGAATTCTCCCCCGCGAGTAACCAGACTGATACTCTTCGATTTTGCGTTCGCTATATGTTTATAGACATCTTCAATATTATCAAGGAGTACAACGTCATGGACGAGATATCGAATCCAGTGTGCCGCTTTTGAAGTCCCTTTGATAACTTCAGCGAGAACAATACCGGAAGATTCCGCGGCGAAATCGCGAACGGCTGAAATATCTGTTTCCGGTGGAGTTCCTAAAAGCAGGGCGGCTCTGCCTGTTTTCTCTCGCTTCAAGAATTGGAGTATCGTATTGAAGCTCTCGGATATGTTTATCACCCGGGAATAAGCCATGCTCATCAGCGCGTTTTCGACGGCTTTGACGTTGTTGGATTCGGTGAGTAGTTCATCAGTTAGAACGGCGCTGATATCATCAGGAAACTCGGAAGCAGCTGCTCCTCCGGCAGAAAAAAGCGGTGAACTTCTGCGGTGGAGTTCCTTGAAATGCTCGATCTTCATGATGAGGCTGTCACCATGTACTTGAATTCTATTTAACTCATCCTCACCCGACCTGACCCTTTCTCGAACTGTGTTAATTTTTTCAGTTATGCTGAGGCGACGTTCCTTTAATTCATCAAGTTCAACCGATTTTTCTCGCAGCTCTCCTTCATGCTGAATTAAACCTCTTTTATCTTTTTGCAAAGCCTCTAAATGTGCCTCGCGGTTTCGCCTGAGTTCGTTAAATCTCTCAATGTGAGATTCTATAGTTGCTTTACGAGCTTCACTTGCACGAATCACATCGGCTTCACGTGATCTTAAACTATTGAGGCTATCACGGCTGTTAATCGACTTGAGCCGCGCTTCTTTGAATTTGCTATCGGCTTCACTGAACTCTGATTCGATAGAATTAAGTTTAACAGCAAGTTCGGGCAATACCTTCTCTGCCTGAATTTTTAACTGATCTGCCTCCCCCACCTTCTCATTTACGAAGTTAACCTCCTGAAGTATCTTCTCCTTCTCCTTACGATTGTTATTCCTTCGCCAATCATCAAGACGGAGCTGCTCTTCAGTATGTGCTTTCTTCTGGGATATCTCCTGATAATCTGCCTGTGCCACGTTGAAATTCTCGGCTGATTTACGCCGCTGGTCTTCTAATTCAAGGATTTCTTTTTCAATCTTAACAGCCTCTGCCTCAGAAGCATTTAACTTACCGGAAATGAGCTGTTCCTGCTCTGTGAGCTTCTCCAACGATTCATTTAAAGGAGTAAGCTGCTCCTCTAAACTGCAAACCCTCTTGTAAATAATCGCTGACTGCACAGATCTGATTCTTTCCTGCAGCCGTTTATAGGAACGGACTTTCCCAACCTGTCTCTTCAGGCTGTTTGCATGTTTCTCCACCTCCTGCAGGATATCGAACGCTCTTTCACGATCCTGTCTGGCATCGACTAAGCGCCGCAACGCTTCCTTGCGCCTGGCTTTGTATCGCGTGATCCCTGTTGCTTCATCAAATAACCTGCGCATCTCCTCCGGGTCTTCGCTGATGATGCCTTCGACCATTTTCAGTTCAATGATACTGTAAGAGTCCGGACCTATACCGGTATCCATGAATAGATCGACCAAATCCTTCAAGCGGCAGATCGACTTATTGAGGAGGTATTCGGATTTACCCGAGCGGTACAACCGGCGCGTGACGGTAACCTCATCGTATTCAACCGGTAGAATTCCGTCCGCATCCTGCAGAGTCAAGCTTATTTCAGCCATGCCCAGCGGTTTGCGCTTCTCAGTACCGGTGAAGATGACATTTTCCATCCGCTCGGAACGAAGCAGCGATTCACGCTGCTCACCAAGCACCCAGCGCACAGCATCGACAAGATTGCTCTTGCCGCAGCCGTTTGGTCCGACTACCGCAGTAACGCCGGGTGAAAACTCGATGCGAGTTTTCTGAGCGAACGACTTAAATCCGAAAAGGTCAAGTGAAGCTAAGTACATGGATTACACCAGTGAGACTGCATTTGTGAATAAAATAAATTCCTTCTTGCTCTGCTTATTGCTATCCAGGCATTGCCCTTTAAGCAGGGTGAACGTCACCCTTTCAGTTCGGTCTTCTTCTCTTTTTTCTCATCAGACGCATCCAGATCCATTTCCTGCTTGAATTCCCTGGCTGCTTTCTGGAATTCACTCATTCCTTTGCCTATCCAACGCGCAATCTCCGGCATCTTCTTACCGCCGAAAAGCACTAAGACTGCGAGGATGATGATCAGTATTTCCGAACCGCTCGGGAACATACTATCTCCGGATAAGTCAGGGGTTTTCCGCCTGATATTTCTTGCGGGCGATAACTGCAATCAGGATACTCAACTCATACAATACGGTCAGGGGAATAGCCAGCACAACCATAGTGAATATATCGGGCGGTGATATCACAGCGGACAGTATGAGAAATATGATAATGGCATACCGCCTTTTACTGCGCAGGAACTCTGGCGTAACAATTCCCAACCTAACCAGAAAATAGATCACTAGCGGCAGTTCAAAAACGAGACCGAATGCGAGCATTATGCGAATGACGAAATCGACATAACTGCCGAATGACCAGGTATTATCAATAATTCCCATACTGAACGACAGGAAGAAGTTGGTCGCATGAGGTAAAATTAACAATGAGAAACCAGCGCCGATAAGAAAACTGAAAGTTGAAGTGATAACGATGGGGATAATGAACCGTTTCTCTTTGGGATAAAGTCCCGGCGCGACAAATCGCCAGAAATTGTAGAAGATTGCAGGTGAACTGAGAATTAAACCTCCCATTAGTGAAAGTTTCAACTTCACGATGAAACCTTCTGTGGGTTTTAAGAATGCCAGCGGTTTATCTTCAGTGGATGGAAAGAACTCTGAAAGGATGAAATCCTGAGCATAAGGCACGAAAAAATATGCGACACATAAGCCGCATGTTAGAAAAAGGAGGGATTTAATCAGCCGGCTGCGAAGTTCTTCTAAGTGATCCCAGAAAGACATTACGTTCTCACTCTTCCGGGATTTCTCCGAATTGTTGGATTCGGCTGTCATATTATCCTAAGAAAATGCCTCAGCTATAGCTAAAAACAGCGGTTTGCCATCAATCCCCCCTAATCTCTCGTTCATGTATCTCTCGGGATGCGGCATCATTCCTAAAACATTGCCTTCAGCATTGCAGATGCCGGCGATGTCTCTCAGGGATCCGTTGGGATTCCATTCGACTCCAAATTCACCTCCGGGACTGCAATAACGAAAGAGAATACGGTTGGCAGAATCAAGTTCTTCCAAGGTATCCGAATCAGCATAGTATTTACCCTGCCCATGAGCGATGGGGAGTTCCAGAACTTCACCAACGTTATATCCGGAAGTAAATGAGGATTGGGCACGTTCAACGCGCAGATTGATAGGCTTGTTGCAGAACCTCAACGAATCATTTCGTAAGAGCGCTCCGGGAAGCAGACCGATTTCAAGGAGTACCTGGAAACCGTTGCAGATTCCAACAACCGGACGACCCTTTCGGGCATGATCCAGAACAGCATCCATGACAGGCGAGAATCTCGCAATGGCTCCTCCGCGCAGGTAATCACCGTGAGCGAATCCGCCAGGCAGGACGATGCAGTCGCTGCCCTCCAGGTCCATCTGCCGATGCCAGAGGAAATTTACAGGAAAACCAAGTTCGTGCTTGATACCCCAGAAGGCATCGTGATCGCAATTCGAACCGGGAAAAACAACAATCCCAAAACGCAAATCAGCTCTCCGTGATTTCTATTCGATAAGTTTCAACGTTGATATTTGCCAGCAGCCGCCTGCACATTTCATCCAGCCGCGCTCTGACGTCTTCACCCTCCTTAGGCTCGATTTCAAGGGTGATATACTTACCAACTCTGACCTCAGCGACCTCATGGTATCCCAGGTCGCGCAATGCGCTGCCAACGGCTTTGCCCTGCGGATCTAATATGTCAGGTTTGGGAGTTATGTGAACTAACGCTGTCATTTAATGATTCCTCAGTATTCCAGAATAAAACGGGTTTTTCTAATCCCACATCGGTTCTTCCGCCTCTTCCTCCTCTTCAGCATGGAAAAGATAGAGGAACAGCCCTTTGAGGATATATATGACCGCCAATGGAAAGAAGACTAAAGAGGGATTCACTGCCAGAACAACGACACAGGCGAGCATCAGCAGCAGTTTCACCAGATTTTGTTTAGTGTCCTTGAAGGTCAACCTGGGCATTGACTCATAAGGAACATGGCTTATCATCAGAAACGCTAAGGCAACTGTCATTGGAATAAGCAGGATTTCGAGATGCAGATTTCCCCAGAATGCATAATTGAATACTATAAAAGTTGCTATTGTGGAAGCCATCATGGGAATGGGAAGTCCCTCGTACTCCCCTTTCTCACCGGTGGTTGCGGTACAGTTGAAACGCACTAACCTCGCGACTCCAAATAACAACGGCAATGAAGATAATCCTACACCGGGAAATCCGAATTTCTGAAATGAGATGGTGTACAGAAGCACCGCAGGGGCAACTCCGAAAGAGACGACGTCAGCAAAACTGTCCAGTTCTATACCGAACTCGGATGAACTGCGGGTGAACCGGGCTACTTTGCCGTCCAATCCATCGATTATCGCCGCTATGACGATCAGCCAGCAAGCCATCAGATAGTTTCCTTCAATAGCCTGCAGAATCGCCCAGAAGCCGAGAAAAAGGTTGCTTGCGGTTAATAAGTGCGCTGCCCAGCCTAATTCAGTTCTTTTCATGAAAGACTCCGATGATAGTTTCTCCCGCACACACTTTCTGATCGATCGATATCTTCAACTCACACTCAGCCGGAAGATATAAATCCAACCTGGAACCAAAACGAATCAGTCCGAATCGTTGACCTGATTCTACTTTCTGCTTCATTTCAAGATTACAGATGATCCGTCTCGCCAGCCAACCTGCAATCTGCACAAAATCCATATTCCCATAGGGAGTTTCAACACCGATCCGCTGTTGTTCGTTCAACTGACTGGCTTTCTCATGGAAAGCGGTCAGGAACTTGCCCTTGTTATACCTCAGTTTCGTCACCACGCCGCTGATCGGGATGCGGTTGACATGAACGTTCAATGGGGACATAAATATTGACACCATTACACGCTGACTGTCACTCGATTCACCTACCTCGGATTTGGCAATTTTTATAATCTTCCCATCTGCAGGAGCGAGAACTGCACCTGGGATGTCGGGGATATCTCTTTCAGGATCACGGAAAAACAGAGCGGTCACCAAAAAAGGTATCACCCCAATTAAACCGATCCAGAGAGAACTCTGATCTGCCCTGACACCCGCCGCAATCAGGCAGATAAGCGCTGCGAACGCAGCAGGTACCCAGATAATTTTTCCGTCCGGTGCAAGGCGCATCATGCGTTGACGATTCTATCTCGCAATTCCAGATATGCTTTATCTACTCCGCCCATATCGTGGCGGAATCGATCTTTATCGAGTTTCTTGTGCGTCTTCTTATCCCATATCCGACAGGTGTCGGGGCTGATCTCATCCGCGAGAAATATCTCAGTCCCGCGCTTGCCGAATTCAAGCTTAAAATCTACCAGCACTAAGTTCCTGCGATCAAAGAAGGATTTCAGGATCGCGTTGATTTTTGAAGCAATGCGGTTAATTGCGCGGGTTTCGTCCGGCGTCGCAAAACCGAAGGCATAAGCGTGGTATTCATTGATCATGGGGTCATGGAGTTCGTCATTCTTCAGGTAATACTCAAGAATGGGATATTCCATAACGGTGCCTTCAGTTATCTGATAACGGGCACAGAGACTACCTGCCGCCACATTCCGCAGAACAACCTCGATGGGAATAATATCCAATTTTCTAATCAGCATCTCGTTGGCTGAAATCGTTTCAAAGTAGTGCGTGGGAATATGATAATTTTCCAGGTATTCAAACAGGAAAGCAGAGATGGTGTTATTGATCTCACCTTTTTTTGAGATGCTTCCCTTCTTAGCGCCGTCAAACGCGGTCGCAGCGTCTTTAAACTCCTGAATCAGTTTATCTTCTTCAGACGTCAGATATACTCTCTTCGCTTTACCTTCGTAAAGAAGTTCTTTTTTCTGTGCCATTTTTAACCTATCGCTCCTTAGTACGGCAAAATGCGCTTGATTCTCAACTTAAACCAATTCTTTTGAAGATCATATCTACTCTTTTAAGAGTTTTTTCTAAATCAAAACAGGCGGCAATTTCATCTTCAGAGAGATGCGAACGCAACTCTTCATCCTCAGAAAGCAGCGCTTGAAAATCGGACTCAGTCTCGAAAGCTTTCAGAGCATTCCGCTGCACGATGTTATACGCGTCATCCCGCGAAACGCCCTTATCTGCGAGGGCAAGGAGGATTGATTCTGAGTAGATAGCACCTCTGGTTGCGCCAAGATTAGCCGCCATAGCTTCCGGTCTAACGTCAAGATTCCGCAGCACTTTATCGAACGTTTTCAGCAGATAATGAAGCGTATGTGCGCTATCTGGAAGAATGACTCTCTCAACCGACGAATGCGAGATATCGCGTTCATGCCAGAGGGCAACGTTTTCAAGTGCATTCGAGGCATATCCCCGCAGCAACCGGGCCATCCCACAGATCCTTTCGCAGAGGATAGGATTGCGTTTGTGGGGCATAGCGGAAGAGCCTTTCTGCTTCTTTCCGAATCCCTCTAAAACCTCGCCTACTTCAGTGCGGTGCAGGTGGCGGATTTCCTGCGCGAACTTTTCGAGAGATGCTCCAACGAGAGCCAGTGTGCTGACCCACTGAGCGTGCCGGTCGCGTGCAACAACCTGTGTCGCCACCGGCTCCCAACCTAAATCCAAAGCCCGACATACATCTTCCTCGATGCGAGGCTCGATATGAGAAAAAGTGCCTACCGCTCCGGAAATCTTCCCGAAACAGACTTGATCCAACGACGTTTTGATCCGTTCGTTGTGTCTTAATATCTCGTTATACCACGATGCAAGTTTCAAGCCAAAAGTGATCGGTTCTGCGTGAACGCCGTGAGTCCTGCCGATCATGGCAGTATGCTTGTACTGAACCGCCAGTCCGGCTAAGGTCTCCTTAACCTGATAGAGATCATCGATCAAAAGATCGCCGGCTTTCTTTAATTGAATCGCCAGGGCGGTATCCAACACGTCGGAAGAGGTCAATCCGCTGTGTATATACCGGGCTTCAGGTCCCACGTTTTCCGCAACCGCAGTTAAAAATGCTATCACGTCGTGATGTACCTCCGCTTCGATCTCCTCGATGCGTCCGATATCGAATTTCGCCTTCTCTTCAATCGCTTTCATCGCTTCCACCGGCATCAATTTAAACTTTGCCAGTGAACGGCACACGGCTATTTCTACCTCCAGCCAGGCGCTGTATTTTGCCTGATCTGACCATATCTCGGTCATGTCGGAAAGACTGTATCGTGGAATCACAGTTTATCCTCTTAGATAAGATTCATCTATTATACATATTAACGCGGCATTTCTTCCAGTCTTAATTCAAGTTCCAGCGATTTGCCGTCGCGGTACACGGTAAATGTCAGTACATCGCTGACACGAAGATCCTCATTTTCGAGAAAAGTACGGACAGCATTATAATTATTTACAGGCTGATTATTTATCGCCGTCACAACGTCGGCAACCTGAAAACCTGCCTTTTCACCAGGGCTGTTACGTTCTATATCGGTGACTATAACGCCTTCGGTCGATTCTAATTTCATCGAAAGCGCAATCAGGCGGTCTAGGTTCTGTATCGAAAGCCCTGTCCAATAATTGCGATTGACGCTGCCGGTTGTCTGCAGTTCCTCTACGATCTCCTTGATGCGGTCAACGGGGATGGCAAAGCCGATTCCAAGTGAGCCGCCGCCTTCAGTGAAGATAATCGTTGCCATGCCGATTACTTCGCCGAGGCTGTTGACCAATGCTCCACCGGAATTCCCGCGGTTGATAGAAGCGTCTGTCTGAATCATGTTTGTATAGATCCGTCCTTCACCCGTCCGGTTGAAATCACGATTCGTGGCAGAAACAACGCCCACCGTTGCCGTCGGCTGGTCGTTATTGGAAAACAGTCCGAACGGATTCCCCAGCGCGATAGCCCATTCACCGGTTATGACCGTTTCTGAATCGCCCATCGGTGCGTAGGGAAGATTGTCGCCTGCTATTTGTAAAAGAGCTATATCGCTGTAATAATCAGCGCCTATGATTTGCGCTTCATACTGCTTGCCATCGGTCATCGTCACCACGATTTCAGTGGCATTATGAACCACGTGCTCGTTGGTAATGATCAGACCATCCGGACTGATGATAAATCCGGAGCCGAGATTCTCCACGTTCTTCCGGTAAATCCGGCTGGGAAACAGTTCCCTGAAAAACGGATCATCCCAGAGTGGATTTCGGGTGCGGTATTCACGCACCTGCGTAACGTTGATGCCGACGATGGCAGGTGAAACTTTCTCGATAGCAGTGGTGATGGCATTCTGGCGGCTCTGCATTATCTCATCTGTAAACACATTGCTGAGCGCTGTATCGTCGGCTGTGGTATAATCAGCCGCACTTTGAACAGTTCCCGTATCCGCGGTCTGGTTTTCCTCAAAATGGCAGCGAGAATACTCACGATAACCGAGTATCGCCACCGCTCCCAGCAGGAATCCCAGAATGATTTCACGCCAGAACTTCACTTTACTTCTTCACCTTTTCCCAGTCTTTCAAAAAATTCTTCAAACCTATATCCGTCAAAGGATGTTTGGCGAGCTGCCCGATTACCTTAAACGGCATCGTGATAACGTCCGCCCCGATCATAGCCGCTTCGACAACATGCATTGGATGCCGGACAGAAGCTACTAACACCTCCGTTGGGTAACCGTAATTATCGTATATCGTTACAATCTGTTCGATTAAATCCATACCGGAAGTGCTGACGTCGTCCAGCCTGCCGATGAACGGGCTGACGAACGTTGCTCCGGCTTTGGCAGCGAGGAGCGCCTGCGAGGCGCTGAAAACCAGCGTCATGTTGGTTTTAATGCCGTCATCGGACAACTTGCGGCAAGCTTTCAAACCTTCCACAATCAGAGGCAGCTTAATGGTAATATTATCATGAATCTTAGCCAGTTCGTATGCTTCCCTGAGCATGCCGTCGTATTCTAGTGAAACGACTTCGGCAGAAATCGGTCCATCGACAATCGAACATATCTCTTTGATGAGATCGTAGAATTCACGGTTCTCTCTGGCTACCAATGATGGATTGGTGGTTACTCCGTCAAGCAGTCCCATGGATGCGGCTTGACGTATCTCTTCGATATTTGCCGTATCGATAAAGAATTTCATGTTCTCTCCGTTTTACTCTGCTGGAAAGCATTTAGATTCCAGGCGGTTCAATTTATATCAACTTTAAATGGAAATGACTGTGTCTTTTTATTATCGGTATCCGTTAAAGGAAAATCACCATAGCCGACGCACATCAAACAGAGCCCAGCAGCAGGAGCGGTGTAAAGTGATTGCTCTTCGCTTTGGCTATGAAGCAATTCAATGAATTCATCCACGCTGAAGCGCCCTCGAGCAACGTCCAACATCGTGCCGACGAGACTGCGAACCATGTGTCTTAGAAAACGATTCGCCACGATATGGAACTGCCATTCGTCCCCGGATTGCAGCCAGTGATCAGAATAAACGCTGCACCGGTAGTGATCTAATTCAGGATCCTTACGAACGAAAGGCGTAAAATCGTGTTCTCCCGCCAGTTCAGCAGCGCATCGCTTTAATATCCCAGGATCGAATTGAAACCGGGGATGCCAGCCATATTTCCGCTCTATGGCACGCTCATGCTGGAAGATGCGATACCTGTACCAGCGCCAGCGGGCATCGAACCGCGCATGAAAATCATCCGAGACGGATCTCGCTTCAAGTACTCTAACGTCCTCAGGAAGAAAATGGTTCAGGGCGCGCTGAAGCTCAACGCTGCTAAAACGATCCGCTGTATCGAAATGAACGATCTGCCCGGCGGCATGAACGCCGCTATCCGTCCTCCCTGAAGCGGTGACCCTGACAGGCTTCAGATACAACCGTTCCAGCGCCTCTTCGAGAACGCTTTGTACGGTGAGTCCCTCCGGCTGAATCTGCCATCCCACAAACTCGCTGCCATCATACTCCAGTTTCACACGGTATCGTTTAACTTGACCTTCAGACACTTTCTTACCGGCAGCTCCTGCAAAGAACGATATATTAGTTAGCTTAATATGTACACTGAAATGGTGAAAATCAAGACAGATACCAGTGAAAAAAGATCGCAGTTCCTGTATTTTAACTCAATCAATTTTGTCCGGTTTCTTCCCCCGCGATACCCTCTCGCTTCCAATGCCAGCGCAAGGTTATCCGCCTTTTTAAGCGCTCCTGAGAAGAGCGGGAGGATCATGGGAATCGATTTCCGCAATCGCTTCAATCCGGAACCTTCCAGATCCGCGCCCCGGGCTGCCTGCGCTTTCTGGATTCTCGCCGCTTCCTCCATTAAAGTCGGAACAAACCGCAGTGCGATGGAAATCATCAGCGCTATTTCACCCACCGGAACCTTCAGCTTTGACAGCGGTTTTAGCAGCCTTTCCAGACCGTCGGTAATGTCCTGCGGAGTGGTGACCAGCATAAGCAGCGTAGATAGTGACAGCAGAACCGCAATCCGAACTGTAAAAAGAACGCCAAATTGGACGCCTTGCTGGGTGGCTGTCCATCCCGTCAACGGCACTCGAAAAAGCATATCACCCGGATGGATGAACAGGTGAATAATAAAAGTAACAGCGTAAAGCCAGATGAATAATCGGATGTTCCTCCAGAAGATCTGCAAAGATATCCCGCCCAGAATAAACAGTAAGACGACGATCAGGAAAAACGCGGCAATCCAGAGCACAGATCCAACCGCAAAGGTAGCGGCTAAAAACAAGAGCATGCAGATTATCTTGGTGCGGGGATCGAGGTGATGCAGTAACGAATCACCGGCGCAGTATTGACCGAATATTTGGGTATTCAATTTTCGCCAAAACTATAACCTTTAAATTTAATCATATCAGGACTGAAAGTCAAATAGAATTTACTCATTCAGCGCAGGTTCAGTCCTCAAATTCGCGGCGCAGCCAATCGTCGTCTTCGGAGGTCCAGCCGGGCGGCGCAGCTCCTTCACTACCTCGATCTGATCTGCGTTCATCCTGCCGAATGCGCGAAGCGGTCATCTGCTGCCAGAATTGCTCAGAAGTCATCCATTCCAACTGGTTGGAACGAGCATAAAGCCCGATATCCTTCCTGTCCGATGATACAATGACAAGATCGTGATTGCCCTGGTTTCTGGAGATGATATTTCTAATGTAGCCGTCTGCGGAGGGAGAGGCATAATCGACTCTAACGCCGGGGAAAGTATCCCTGCCATGATGAATGCGTGAGGAGTCGAAGACGAGGTGAAAATCGATCTTGCGACTAGCGGAAAAGGCTATCAGTTTCCCGATCAGCCTTTTGCGCCAATCTTCAAGCGCTTCAGATTCACGACGATTTAATTCCGGCACCTGATGCAGAAGGTTATATCCGTCAATCAGAATTCTGCGCATGATCCTGTCAACGTTTAAAAAAGTGGTGTTATCGCCGCCTCGAACTCAGCTTTCTCTTTGTAACCTACATGCTGTTCGGTAATATTGCCTTCCTTATCAAGGATAAAGGTGAAGGGGATGCCCCCACGCTGGTTTGGGGGCAGCAACTGCTGGTAGATGTTATAGATGTCGTGATCCGTAAGTAGGACAATAGGATAATTGATCTTATATTCTTCCATGAACGGCTTGACGACGCTCCAGCCGTTCTGATCGACGGAGACGCCGATTACCTGCAGACCGTTTTCACCATATTCGTTCTGTAATTCGACGAATGTTGGGATTTCAGCACGGCACGGCGGACACCAGGTCGCCCAGAAATCAAGGATAATTACCTTACCGGCATAATCGGAAAGGCTCAAATCGTTGCCCTCGCTGTCCATTAACGTGAATGACGGGGCTTTATTGGAACTCGAGCTTTGAGCGGTTGACATTGTCTTGGTTTCCTGTGTTTTAGATTGATTGGATTTTTTATCGGATGCGCAGGCGATCAGGGTAAAGGCAATCAGGATCGTCACTGCAAATGTAACTATCTGTTTCACGACTTAAACTCCTTAATTGATGTTATTTCAGTGTTTCTATTTTAGCTATGATTTTCACTTTGGGGAGAACACCGACAACGCGCTCTTCCATTTCTCCGTTTTTGAAAAAGAGAATCTGCGGAACGGATACCACCGCGTATTTCTGAGCGATCTCCGGGCTGACGCCCACGTCCACTTCAACAATCTTTACCTGGTCAGGCATTTCATCTGCCAGTTCAGCCATGATCGGATGGAGTTTCTTGCACGGACCGCACCATTCTGCGCCGAAATCCACCACTGCCAAACCATCGTGTTTTATAACTTCTGCTTCGAACTGGCTGTCATCTACCTTGAGTACGCTGCTCATGTATGCACCTCTAACTGTTTTATATTTGATTTAATTACTTACTCTACAAATACCCTATCCTGCCCGTCAAAAGGCGGAGACATAATCGATAGAGCCACTAACGGTTCAGCCGATTTATTGATGACGCTGTGCGTTTTGCCTCTTTCCATTACGATCAGGTCGCCAGCTTTAATAACCTGTTTAACGTCCCCGACGGTCATCACGCCTTTCCCCTGTAATATGTACACGATCTCATCATGTTTGGCATGATAGTGCGCCTTCACGCCCTCACGAAGTTGAATCAATATCGCGCTGGTAGTAGAATTTATGTATAAGGGGATTTTAGAGACGTCCTGATCGTATGCCAGCGGTTGCTGCTGCAACAATGCAAACAGATTCCCTCTGAAAGCGGATATATTTTCAGGCGCCGGCGGTCCCTCCTGAGCATAGCTTACAGGTAACAATAGAAACAGCACAGCGGCCGCCGCACAGAATTTATAAAAACGACTCATTTGCCAGTCTCCCTGTTTAGGCGTAAATTTCTTCGCATTTCTATTTTGCAATCGCGAGAACTTGATCCATGATCGAAGCCACGCCCGCCGCGTTCTTGAATCCGACGAAACGCTTGACCTCTTTGCCATCCGGAGTAAAGAAGATCACGGTAGGCATCCCTTTAACGTCGTAGTCTTTGGTCATTTGCCGCGTCCAGTCATTCTGAGAGGTAAAATCCAGCTTTAAATTTATGAATTTCTCAGATCGGGAGAGAAATTCCGGTTGATTATAGGTGTTATGATCCAGCTCGACGCATGCGACGCACCAGTCCGCATAGAAATCCATCAAAACCGGCTTACCTTCTAAAGCGGCTCTGGTAAAAGCGCCCTCGACGTCATTGACGATCCAGCCCGGCTCTAACTGTTCGACCTGGCTGGTGGAAGATCCACCTGATACCTGCCAGCCGACTGTTTCCGTCAGACCGAAAACAAAGAAAAATATGCCGGCGGTGACAGCTAAGATTCCAACCCACTTCCGCAGCATCCAGTTCCATGACACTTCCTCGGGCGAAGGTCGGAAGGCGCCTATAAAAATACCCAGCAGGGAGAGGAAAGCCGCCCAAATGAAGATGGTAACATTGTCAGGCAGAATTACTCCGGCAAAATAGACAGCCGTTGCCCACAGCAGCCAGCCGAATACATGCTTGACGCCTTCCATCCAACCGCCGGCTTGAGGCAGCGCTGTAATCGCTCCGGCAAACGTGCCGATAACAATGAACAGCATTCCCATTCCCAGTGAGAATGTAAAGAGCAGAACGAAGCCGATAATCACCGATCCGGTCTGCGCCACCCAGGAAAGGAGAGCAACCAGGACCGGTCCCACGCATGGCGCCGCGATCAAACCGGACGCCATGCCCATCAGAATAGCTCCAACGACGCCTTTTCTCTTTCCGGACTGGAGCTTTCCCTGCAGAGACGCGGGCAGTTGTATGTCGAAAGCGCCCATCATAGATGCGCCCAATACGATGAAGAGGACGATCATAATAGCATAGACCGCCGGATGCTGGGTCAATCCGCCGAAAACCCCGCCGGTCAGCGCGGCGATCACTCCCAGCGAAGAATACATCACCGCAAGCCCGAGCACAAAGAAAAGTGAGAGAATAAATCCCCGCAACTTTTGTCCTTCGGAGCGGGCGCCGATGTAACTGACAGTGATGGGAATAATCGGATAAACGCAGGGTGTGAAGCTGGTGAGGATGCCGCCCACGAAAACGAGCAGCAGCGCTAAGAAAGACCCCTTTGCGAGAGCATTTTCAAGTGAACCGGCTAAATCGGTTTCTTCCGGTTCAATTGCTGGTTCAACTTCTGTTAGTTCACTGCCGAATATTTCAGAGTTTATTGGTTCTGTATATCCTCCTGCTGTGATTATATCGACAGCGAGAGATAATGTCTTTTCTACCGGGAAAAAGCACTGCTGCGAACCGGTTTCAGCGCAGACCTGATATCCTGCGGTCACACTGATAGTCACCGCGCCAGTCTGTAAAGAATGATCCGCGGTAACTGCAGACCTGACGATAACCCTGCCGCCGTAAACTTCATCGCCCTCCCAGTCGCTTGCCTGAGGATATTCTGGTTCTGCAAAAGTCAACCCTTCAACCGGCTCGAAGGTGACGAAGAAGAGACCTGTTTCGAGCGAGGTGATATGATAATCGGGTGGCACGCGAAAAATCACGGCTAAATCCATCGTCTCGCCCGCCGGCAAACCGTTAGCCGATGCCAGGAATTCAACCTGTATGCCCTGTTCCGGATCGAAGGCTGAGGCTTGTGAAATGAAAATAATCGTTATAAACAGGGCGAATACGAATCCCCTGATGACTTTTTGCTCTGTTATTGTAAGCATTAAACTGCGCATTCTATTCTCTTCGTTAATCCATATAATCGAACGGGTCTGATTCCGGACGTTGTACGGGTGACGGGGGTGGATCAACATACACCTGCATCGGAACGATCCAGCCTTCTGATCCCTCGGATGCTCTTTTCTTATCCAGCCAGTTTGAACATTCCCCGCGTGTTTTAAAATCTCCCAGCAAAACGCGGAACAGACCATCTTTATTAAATACATACACACGAATTCCCGGATTGTTGAAATCCAGCTTTATAGCTGATTCCAAAGCCTGTGCGCGGTCTGAAAGAGCTTCCACCTGGACGCGAAAACCGTCGACCATTGCCGCCTTAGAAGCAGAATCTTGAATTCGTTTTATCTTGTCTCGCACCATCTTACTGCCGGAATAGCCCAGCGGCATCAGCGCTGAAGTTATATAATCAGCCGCCTGCATGGAATCAGCAAAATCACCCACACGCACTCTCCAGTGTCCCTGCGCGTATTGCAGATGAACCGCTTCATCGACCTTCTCCTGTAACAAATATTTCAACGATACAGCGGCTTCTTCAGTCGAGAAAGCTCCCACTTGAATCCGGTATCCTTCAAAGAACTTCGGGAAATCATCCAGAGGGATTTCTCTACCGTAATCACTTTGCGCTGATAAGACGCTTGAAATGCCGATAAAAAACAGGATCGAAATAGTAATATAACGTCTCATGATGATTCATCCAGCCGATTTTTTTGCTCGGTGATCCATTGCAGAGCTTCCAGCGGCGTCATCTGATTTGGATCCAGTCGTTTGAGAGCCAGTTCTATGGCGGATACCTGCCTGATAAACAGGTTTAACTGCGGTTCTGACGTCTGCGCTACTTCAGCAGTCTTTCCCCGAATGCTCTGCCGTCTGGGAGTCAGCTCCTTCTCCTCAAGATCGGACAGAATCTCCTTCGCTCTTTCGATTATATCCGGCGGCAGTCCGGCGAGGCGCGCTACCTGTATCCCATAGGATGCTCCGGCAAAACCTGGGACGATCTTCCGCAGAAATGATATCTCATCCCCCCACTGCTTGACCGCCACATTCAAATTCTTGACACTGTCAAAAAGACGAGCGAGTTCCGTCAATTCATGGTAATGCGTGGCAAACAGGCTGCGCGCCTGTAATCTGGGGTTCGTCTCCATATGTTCGACCATAGCCCAGGCTAAGGATAAACCGTCAAAAGTCGAAGTCCCTCTGCCGATCTCGTCAAGTAACACTAAACTCTTCGAAGTCGCATTGTGCAGAATATTCGCCGCTTCGTGCATCTCCATCAAAAATGTCGATTCACCGCCGACCAGATTGTCCTGCGCTCCCACCCGCGTGAAAATCCGATCCACAATGCCGATACGAGCGGTTTTCGCAGATACGAAGCAGCCGGATTGCGCCATCAACACGATCAAGCCAATCTGCCGCAGGTAGGTCGATTTACCCGCCATATTGGGTCCTGTGACCAGCATAAAGCGGTTTTCGATGCGATCCATCCCGAGATCGTTCGGAACGAACTTATCGCCGGCAGGCAGAAGTTTCTCCACCACTGGATGACGACCGTCGGTTATGGTAATCTCATCGCCGTCGTGCACTTCAGGGCGGCAATAATTCTCTTCAGTAGATACAACTGAGAATGAGCAGAGCACGTCTAAGACTGCTATATGCCGGGCGTTGTTCTGGATGTCGCCAGTTCGTTCGGTGATACGGCGGCGCAGTTGCTCAAAAAGCTCGCCTTCAAGATTCTTGATCTTCTCTTCAGCCCCCAGCACCCGAGACTCCATCTCTTTCAGTTCAGGAGTGATATAGCGCTCTGAATTGACCAGTGTCTGCTTGCGGATATACTCTTCGGGGACTTTCTCAGCGTGCGTTTTGGTTACCTCGATGTAATACCCGAACACACGGTTAAACCCGATCTTAAGCGAGGAAATGCCGGTTCTGCCGCGCTCTTTTTCCTGCTGGGAATGAATCCACCCCTTCCCTGAACGCGTAATTTCGTGAAGTTCATCCAGTTCTTCACTGACGCCATCGCGAATCAACCCGCCGTCGCGAATTGTCAGCGGCGGTGATTCGACCAGAGTTTTTGCAATGTCTTCGATTACTTCAGGCAGAAGAACTATATTTTCCTTCACCTCCCCCAGAAGAGTGCTCTCGCCGTCAGGAAGCAGCTCCTTCAGATCGGGCAGTTTTTCAAGCGAATATCGCAACGCCTGCAGATCCCGCCCGTTGACTCTCCCCAGAGAAATACGCGCTACCGACCGTTCCAGATCAGTCAGTTCAGACAGCGTCTTTCCTGTTTCGGTTCTCAGTTTACGATCTGAAACCAGGATAGCGACTGCGTCCAGCCGTTGATTTATCTCTTCTACACCGAGCAGCGGGCGTTCCAGCCAGTGTCTCAGAAGCCTCTTCCCCATCGGAGTCGCCGTTCGATCCAGCACGCCGTACAATGTCCCTTCCCGGCTGGCAGTTGCCGACATCGGTTCGATCAGTTCGAGGTTGCGGCGCGTCGGAGCATCCAGCGCCATGCCTGATTCGTGACGTTCAACGGTTAAAGTTTTGACATGAATCAGGTCTCGTTTCTGGTGTTCCTTCAGATAGAACAGCGCTGCGCCTGCCGCACTTACCGCGGCAGTATCACCATCCAGTCCGAAGCCTTTCAAAGACAATATCCTGAAATGATCCTTGAGCACGTCTTCAGCATGATCGAAAGTGAAAATCCAATCATCCAACGGCGTGATCACTGGATTTAATCCGGGCGGAAAGGGTCCGGGTATATCCATCGCGCTGGAAGGATGGATAACCTCCGTGGGACTGATGGCGATCAACCGGTCGAGCCAGCGTTCTTCGGGTATAATCGATATCGTCAATTCCCCTGTGGTGATATCAGCTCTCGCCAGCGCAGCCGTTCCATCCAGCAGCACAGCCGACACTAAAAACCGGTTCTCAGAATCGGAAAGCGCGCCTTCCGTCAGCGAGGTCCCGGCGGAAACGACTTCCACTACCTCGCGTTTGACGACGCCCTTCGCCAGCTTGGGATCTTCCACCTGTTCGCAGATAGCGACCTGATAACCGGCGCGCACCATTTTATCGAGGTATTGATCGAGCGCATGGTAGGGGAAGCCTGCTAACGGAATCTTCTCGTTTAAGTGTTCACCCCTGCTGGTCAGAGCGATACCCAGCACGTCATGAGCGACTTTGGCATCTTCAAAGAACATTTCGTAAAAATCTCCCATGCGGAAGAAGACCACCTTTTCGGGGTACTGCTTCTTCACGGCTAAATACTGCGCCATCGCTGGTGTGGGTGTACGCATGAGGGTTTCTGCGGTTACTTATTATTGGATGCGGGATTAAGGAAAAGGATTCAGTTTGTTGCGTCGGGTCCTTAGCGAAGCGGAGACCTGACGCCTGTTTTCGCTGTCAGGTCACAGTCACCTTCGGAGACCAGGACCTGACAGAACCGTTCTTATCACTAATCCAGAAATATAATAAAATTTCCTCAATTCTGCAAGGGGATTTGTGGGGGTTAGGGGTTAGGGGTTAGGGGTTAGGGGTTAGTTTTTGTTTTACATAGATTGTTTATTGTGTCATTCCCGACGTGATCGGGAATCCAGTAGGGGCGCACGGCGGTGCGCCCCTAAACACCGTAATCGGGGTCGTCCCCAACCCCGATAAGGCAAGGGGTAACTACCCCTTGTTGATTTTTTTTTGCATCAGGTCCTTAGCACAGCGATGACCTGACGCAACTGAATGTCGCCCATTTTTTGACGACATGGGGGCATGTCGTTGGTAATCAGGGGATGAGGGCTAGGGGTTAGGGGTTAGTTTCTGAACCGGGGATGACTGGGTTTTGTGAGGGTGCTATCTATAATATACAACATTGATAGGATATTGTCAAGTGATTTGTTGTTTATTTACTAAGGTTGGTGGCAATTGTCTGAATAACG
>JALGVT010000051.1 GCA_025774555.1 candidate division LCP-89 bacterium | reverse complement strand
CCGTTGATCAGTTCAGCGACCAGTCTTCCTGATATATCATAAACCGATAGGTTTACATGGCTTAAAGCTGATAGCTGATAGCTGATAGCTGTCGAGGGATTGAATGGATTGGGATAACTGCCAAGTAGTGTGAAGTCATCAGGAGCAGCCTCAGAGCCGGTTTTAATGATTTCATCGAATGGATTCGGCGCACCGTCCACCGGGAAGGGTGTAAAGGCGCTGCCATCGGACGTCCCCTCCTTCACGAACGGGAAGCTGCTCGCATCCCAGGTAACGTCGGGATTCTCACCGACTTTGCCAGTAAAGATGTAGTTACCTGCCGCGTACGAACCTGATATCGGAAACCACATACCCGGGCGGTTGATCGCCCAGCCCGGCAGGTAGTTGGTGAAGCTCCGCATAACCACGGTATTCGGTATTCCGCCTTCGTAGGCTATTTCCAGCCAGGCGTCATAATCTAACGGTACCGGTCCCAGGTTCTCCACATGCAAATCGAAATTGAGGTTGCCGCCGCCCGGTGGGACGGGTGAACCGTAGACGTACGTTAGTTCTATGCTTAGATCGGGCGATGTCACTTCGACTTCCAACATCGCCGTGTCGGTATGGAAGTAGCCGGCCGGATGTGTGGTAGATACCGCTGTAATGGTGATCTCATCCACAGTACCCACTGGAGTCCCTGGAGGAATTTCCACGCTGATGCCATGTATCAAATCCTCGAATGGGACATGAACAGATAATAATATTGGTGGCATAACCACCCAGCCCAGGGCGCTTGTCATGGTAACTTCGTAGGTCTCCGGCATGTCGCTGCGGTTGAACAGACCAAAGGTTGTTGGAACCATAGTTCCGGGTGAACCGCTGGTGTTCGTCACGTCAAAGAGCAAGGGGATGAAGGAAGGCTCGACCAGGAAAACGTATTCGTCGGTGTTACCCATCAGGTCAGTGGCAACGAGCGATGCCATAGTGCCTGCTTCCAACCAGAAATGTTCCATCCCGAAACTTCCCGTCTCATCAGCGTAATTCATAGCTACGAAATCACCCGCGTAGTCGAATAGTTCGACTTTGATGCCCTGAGGTAAATGCATCCAATCATCCATCACTGAACCAGGCATTCCAAAAATCTCATATTGCGAAAGCAGGATGAGGCTCGCATCAAACATGGGAGGATCATTATCGGGTGGCGCTATACTGACGGTGTGATTGGGGTAAAATGAGATGATCATGGGCATGCCCGTGGGATAGAAATAACCGCATTCACCGACGTAATTAATCTGTGATTCTTCGGTAATGGGTGCGTCTGACCTGATCTGTAGAACCAGAGTGGACATCGGGCCCGTCAGAGCGACGGGTAGAGGTAAACTGGCTGCATAATATACTGTGTCATCGACGACCGATACTGCCCCCCAGGGTATGACCTCAGGATGGATAAACGCAGCGTCAACAAATGTAAACACATTGGGATCGTAACCGATGGCATATGCCAGTGCTGAGACGTTCTCCAGCAGACTGGTATCGCCTATGGAGCATTCCATCACGCATACTTCCCCGGTAGCTGCATAACCGGGACCATCCATTTCATGCCGGCAAATGTCGCATTCGATTTGTGTTACCGATACGACGTTGCTTTTCGGACCGAACAGTGGCGCTCTGACGTATATTTCTGCGGTGTTTTCACCGCTGCTGCCGGTGGCGCCCTGTACGTCGCCATCATCTTCGCAGGTGATCGTGAACGACTGTGGAGGCAACGCCCCTCCCGGAGGGACGACTACCGTCCTGCTGTCCAGTTCGTCATCCCAGATCACATCTTCGTCTGTTAATTCGATGAGGACGCCCACATTCCCAAATTGCCAGGCTTGGTGGGTGATATTGAAGGTGGCTGTTACGGTTGCAGAGACGTGAAAGGGATTGGGAGTGACGGTGATGGTAACTGAGTTCACGACAAGACCATATGCGTTACCGGGATTTAACAGACTAAACCCGGCAATTACTGATAGTATCAGTGCAATGGTGAAAACACGGTTAGTCTTACTCATCGGTTTATCCTCCTTTGATATGGTTGATTAGCATTTTGTCTATTAGTACAATTTGCCGATGCAACCCCCGAATTCGGTTATAGAGGATAGGGGGACAGAACTGAGATTATTTATCTGCTTGTTATTTATCTGCTAAATGAACTTATTTCATAAGAAAGATTTTCTCATATGTATTAAATCTATTCTATGTTGTCAGCGATCAATAATATAATGTAATGTAGCATATTTTTTTTCAATAAGCAAGTAAAATCTAGCGAATAGCGAAAATTTTGACGATTGTCAAAAGAACCGACGCATAAACCACCATGGTAAATTACAGAATTTGCAGTTTATTCAGTTTCCGCCCACCCATTTTTCATCTTGAACTTCTTCCTGAACCAGCTTCCGATGTCATCGACAATCAGTTCATATACTGACGGGATAATCAGCAGTGTCAGGAAGGTTGACACAGCTAATCCCCAGACAATGGTATTCGCCAGAGGCGCCCAAACCGCAGATTTACCGCCCAGCCCCAACGCCATAGGCAGCAATCCGAAGATGGTAGTCAGCGAAGTCATAACAATAGGTCTAAATCTAATCATCCCCGCCTGAATGATTGATTCATGTCTCTCTACGCCGGCGCGGCGTGCATCATTGATAAACGATACCAACACAATAGAGTTATTCACCACAACTCCAGCCAGAGCAACGAATCCGAAAAGCGTGGTTATAGAAAATGGGCTGCCAGAGAATAACAATCCGAGCATAGCTCCGATAAAAGCGAAAGGAATCGCTGACATAATAATCAACGGTTGAATAAAACTGCGGAATTGCGTACCCAATATTATGTAAATCAAGCCTATGCCTACCAGGAACAGTTCGAATATCCCCGAGAACGCCTCCTGAAATTCTTCAAATTCGCCGCCGAAATACATCTTTACGCCGGGATACATGTTTTCTACGTCCTTGAACCGCTTGACCAGCCTCTGATTGACTTCCAAGCCGGATGCTCTCGATTTATCGACGTTTGCTGATACTGTTATGGCTCTTTCACGGTCAAATCGGTGGATATCCATAACGCCGGGTTCAACGGATATTGAGGCAATGTTGTCAAACGGCGCCCAACTGCCGTCCGGCAGCAGGAATTTCAACCGGGTAACGTCAGAAATTTCGGTGAAGCACTCTTCTGGAAGTTTCACGCGGATATCTATATCTTCATCGCCGTCCCGGTAAGTTGAGGCTTCAATGCCATCGAAAGCGCCTGCGATGGAGGCGGCAACTTGAGTGACACTTAAGCCAAACATAGCTGCGCGTTCGGGATCCACTTTTACTTTGATTTGTCGTTTTCCGGGATTGTAGTTATCTGCTATATCATAAACGCCATCGATAGTTATCAGCTCTGCCTTCAGCTCTTCAGCGACCAGTTCCATCTCATCGTAATATTTGCCCTGTACTCTTACTTCAATCGCCTTCCCGACAGGTGGACCGGTATTCACTTTTACAAATTCGATGCTTTCAATCCCCGGGATGTCACGGGTGCGGTCGCGCATCATATTGATTAAGGTGTCAATCGGCAAAGTGCGGTCGCGCATCTCTTTTAAATCGACGATCACCTGACCAACGTTGGAAGTAAAGAGCCACTCATCATTACCCTGAAGAAAACCGGGTGTGGCAACGATCGCCTCCAGTTCAGACTCCGGCAGATCCATCGCTTTGCTCTCTATCTGGGCGATAACACCGTCTGTTACATCAAGGGAAGTCCCCTGCGGCATCTTCACATGTATAGTGAACTGTGATATCTCCTCGTCTCTGTACATTTCCACGCCTACCAGTGGAATCAGCCCGGCTGACACGAACACCACAATTGGCATCAGGAGCGCTATCAGTTTTCTACGGCGCATGGCTTTAATGAGAATCCGCTTGTAGATATTCAGTATTTTATCTAAATAGACAGCCGATCTGGTTTTTCCGTTGTGATGGGCTCTACCCCACTCCGCCACATGAGACGGCAGAATGAAGAAACATTCAAACAGACTTGCGA
Source organism: candidate division LCP-89 bacterium (assembly GCA_025774555.1). Lineage (GTDB taxonomy): Bacteria > Electryoneota > B3-LCP > B3-LCP > B3-LCP > JALGVT01. Next base: position 48,903 of record JALGVT010000051.1, on the reverse strand, counting down.
GCAGCGCCAATGCAACCACAATCGGCACAATCTGCATAAAGCGTCCGATGATACCCGGCAATAGCATCAGAGGCAGGAATGCGGCAATTGTGGTAAAGACAGAAGCCGTAACAGGCGCAGCAACCTCAGCCGCGCCTTTCAGAACAGCTTCCTTCGGAGATAATCCTTTTTGCAGGTAACGGAAACAGTTCTCCATCACGACAACGGCGTCATCAACCAGCATACCCAACACCAGCACCAGCCCGAAGAGCGAATTACCATTTAACGTTGAACCGACATGTTCGAGAAAGATCATGGTAATCGCTAAAGTAATGGGAATCCCGAGGGCGGTGATCAGCGCATTGCGAATGCCCAGTGATACCCAGAGCATTAGAACTACGAGGATGAATCCCATCCAGGCGTTGGTCTGCAGCTTTCGCAGTATGTCGATGATAAAAATGGAATTATCATTAGTGTAGATTACGTTCATTCCCCGAGGCAGTTTTCGTTTGTAATCCTCGGTCACCCGCTTGATTTGTTCGATGACATCTAATGAGTTTGCTTTTTCCTTTTTTGATATTGAAAGAGTCACGGCGGGCAGTCCATTCAGCCGCGCTCTGTTGCGCTCTTCTTCCCAGCCGTCGGTGATTTTCGCAATGTCTCTTAGGAATACCTGTTCGCCGTTAACGCCGGAACGTACTATAACACTCGACCCAATTTCATCTATACTCTCAAATTCCCCGACGGTGCGCACCAGCAGCTTTTCCGGTCCCGTTTTTAAATCCCCCGCGGCGAGATTAAAATTACGAAAATCGATACTTCGGGCAACCTGCTCTAACGTCAATCCCATAGCATAGAGTTTTTCAGGAGGAATCTCCACCCATATTTCACGGTCGCGCGTCCCGGCTACCCCTACGCTCGAAATCCCGTTAATATCCAGATAACGTTCCCGTAGATCATCAGCAAGATCGTGCATTACTTTTTCAGAAAAATCACCGGAGAGCGATATTGATATTATCGGCAGCATGTCATCGGTATCAAACTCTTCTACAAAAATATCTTTCACGTCATCTGGAAGATCGACTGCATCCACCTCAGACTTAAGGTCAGCTAAATACTTGGAAAACTTGTCGTCCGATACCATATCGAACTTCACCCACATAAACGATCTGCTTTCAGAGGAGACGGAAGTTATCTGATCTACACCGTCCAGATCGGCGATTTCGTCTTCGATGGGAATGGTGACCAGTTGTTCGATGTCCTCTGCGGGAACGTTGGGGTAGAGTGTCACTACAAATGCCCAGTTGAAAGAGATTTTGGGCATCAATTCCCGCGGCAGACCTAAGAACGATAGAACGCCCAATACCGTGAGAGTAATCATCAACAGGTTGGAGAGTACGGGATTTCGAACTGAAAGTTTAATAGGAGACATTGACATCTTAACTTCCTTACAATATCTTAACCACAGTGCAGTCGCTTAACACTTTCTGCCCGGAGATGATAAGTTCCTCACCCGGTTCGAGTCCGGATTCGATGATAATGTCTGTGCCGCTTGCCTGACCCAGTGTTACCACCTTCGGAATCGCCCTTCCATCAGCTGCAACATACACCTTCGGGAATTCCCCGCTCAGAATCAGGGCGCTGCGAGGAATGGCTAAGACCTTCTCACACCGCTTATATGTAATTTCCATATCAACGATCATTCCCGGCTTCAAAGCGCCCTTATCGTTGTCAACGGATATGATGACAGGAAAGGATTTGCTGATCCCCAGACCGGCGACGCCGACAGAACGCACCCTGCCGATGAATATCTGATCGGGCAGTGCATCCGTTCGGATCTGCACTTCATTCCCCTGCTTGATACGGACAATATCGCGCTCACTTACACCTATTTCAACCTCGATATCATCTAAAGAGACGATCATCCCCAGCGGCGCTCCCGGAGCGACCTGTTGACCGATAAGGACGTCTAAATCAGCAACCACTCCATCGATGGGAGACGGCATTCCAGTCAATCTTAGATTCCTCCTGGCGAGCTTCATGGCAGCTTCTGCCATCTGCAAATTAGCTTCCGCAGTCGCCGCGCCGAGATGAGCGTTCTCCAGTTCATACTGCGATATGTCTTCAGATGCGCGCAGCTCTTCAGCCCGTTTAAAATCGCGTTGTGCTTGCTCGTTAGCTGCCCTTGCTGATAAAAATGCGGCTTCCGCCTGTGCAAACGCCAATTCGTAAGGCTCAGGGTCAAGCAGAACAACAGATTCGCCTTTCGGCACCGGATCGCCAATCTCACGGACTTTACGAATAACAGTGCCTCCGATTTCAGACATGATAGGGATCTCATAGCGTGAGCGAAGAACACCTGTGATACCGGTCGTCAATTCGAGCGATCCCAGCTTAAGCTCAGAAACGCGCACCGGTACTTCTATTATACTGTCATCTGTGTCATTTTCCTGCTTCTCAGGTGAACCAATAACAAGAATAATGACGGCAATACCGATGATTATCAACGCTGGAATAACTGTTTTCTTGGATATTATTTTCATGATCTCTCAGTCATGGAGCTATAATCGATGATTTTAATCTGTGAACTTCGTCGTTTATCACTAATTGGTATCAGCCGCTTTCCCGGTGAGTCTATCAAGCTGTGCCCGAGCAATTAAAGCGTCAAAGCGGGCATTGATTACACCCAATTCAGCAGTTAGATTTACGGTGCGCGCGTCCATCAAGTCGAGAGTAGTAATCATGCCCAGTTCGTATCGTTTCTCCTGAGCGCTCAACACTTCATCTGCCTGCTGGCGCATCTTCAAGGCAGAATTAAACCGGGCGCTGGCGGCAAAGAGAGTATTATAAGCCGTAGTCAGCCGCATATACAGCAGAGTTTCAAAATCTCTGGCGCCTTCCCGGGCTATTTTTGCATTTATACGCGCTTCCTGGACCTTGGCTACGTTACCGAAACTGGCAAAGAGCGGTATGTTAAGCGTTATTGCTGCCGTCCAAGATTCAAAGCCGTCCAGTTGATAGTCATCATCAGCCTGCCAGCTATAAGTGTAATTGAAGTTTAGTTTCGGCTGAGCATTCGATGACGCAATCCAGATATTGTGCTTCTCTAATTTAACACTGTTCTCTGAGACCTTTAAATCCAGTGAACTCTCTTTCATTCTCTCCCATAAGATATCAGGTGGTTCTAATCCTTCTGCTGGATTGGTGTAATCTCCCGACATAAACAGAGGCAGATCAGCGGGATAATAGGAGATGTTATCAAATGATCCCATAACCTGCTCAAGAACAAGTTCGGATAACCTCAGGTTGCTATCGGCGTCGATCAATGCAGTCTCAGCATCCGATTCCCGCACTTCCCAGCGTAACACATCGACGCTGGAGATCATCCCCAGACTCTCCTGACGCCGGAAACGCTCCAGATAGCCGCGCGTAACGCCCAGAGCATCCTGCTGCACTTTTTGCGCCTGGTAAGCTCGGCAGAGATTATAATAGGCAGTTTCAACGGCTAAAATCAGCTCCTTTTGCTGAATCTCACTGCTTAAGTGAATTAGCTTTTTACGCGTCCCTGCAATCCGCAGCGCGGTCAATTCTATTCCGCCGTTATAGATCGGTTGATCGACGGAGATGTGCGAACTGTACATGTCTTTATATGCGAAGGGCGGAAAATCCTTCGGATCGATATACTGCCCATATTCCATCAGAATAACATCTCGCATGATGTTCTGACGGTCAACGGTGCTCTCGTCGGAACGTATGACAGAACTGATGAAATTCACCTTGGGCAGAGCGCCGGCTACCGCGCCGAGCATCCCCCAACGGGCTGCCTTCACATCCAATTCCGCTTGAACCAGCGAAGGATTGTTCACCAACGCTCTAAAGCGAGCTTCGTCCAGAGTTATGGGTATCGGTTCGGCGGCAAACGACACCGCTAAAACCATCACAACCGACATTAAAATAATGCAAATTTTCATACTATTCCCAGATATCACATTACCGCTAAATATAAAACGCATGGCAATGAATTGCAAGGACGTTCTGTTTTCTTTGATTTGTAAAAAGCGAAGTAGTGTATTATAGACAGGTGATGAAGCGATCGTCGTCTTCATCTGCGAGGTGATCGGATTGGATGTTTCGGGGATTTGACGATCTTTGGGGAATAACCGGCAAAGGCTCCCGCTGTTCGCCTGTCGTTGAACCGAATTGAGTGATTTCACAGCCTTCTTGCGCTGCATATTTTATACGGCGCGCAGTATTGCCGTTCTGACGTACATGAAGTAGCAGTATTTTATTCGACAGTCCAATAAAGAGACGATAGAAGGCTTCAAGGCAGCCGAATATCGCTCTGCGGCTTCTCAGCGGGGGCTCGGGCGAAAATGCCACTATCCTGCTATCGGGAAATTCACGCGCCAGGGTCATAACACGCCTGGAAATACCCGAAACCAATCCTAAGACAACCCCGCATTTCAGCTTCAGGAGGCTTTCAGCCAGTTCCCAATCGATCTTAGAAAAGGGGCAAAAACACCAGTTTTTCCGAGGCATTTCTCCTCGGGCAACCGCCTGTAAAAAAGAAGTCATGCAATCGCTGTCCGTATCTCGCGATTTCAGCAGGACTTCTGTGCGGGGAGCATTCAATAATTGAAAATCTCCCCATAACGTCAGCATTGGAGGAAGTCCGGGGATTTCCGGCAGTTCCAGTTTATCAGATCCAGGGTATAGCAGCCGAACAGAACTCTGCTGCAGATATTTATGGCGTTTTTCAATATATGGAAGACTCGTTTCATGTAGCCTGGAATGCAGTGCGGAAGATATTCCCTTTAGAGTTGGAATATCCCCCCTCGGCTTTATGAAGATATCCGTGACGCTTAAATCTGAATCACGCAATTGATGATAGATACCCCAGGCTCTCTTTGGTCCGATACCCCGCGTGTGAACCAATTGCAGCCAGGCGAGTTCCCGGCGGTATTTTTCTTCCGGCTTGTTCATGGGTATTATATCGGTTCTTGGAATAAACCTACCTATCCTTCCCATTCATCAGCATTTCAATAACAGGCCGATCAGCTTCAGGAAAGTTATAATCTTCTAACTGTTGTAGCCGTACCCACTTCCACTGTGTGCATCCCAGCGCCTGCGGTGGACCATTCAGATAGCGACACTGAAAAACATGCAGTGTAATTCTATAATGGGAATAGGCGTGGTTCACTTCACAGGTTTCCTCCCCCACTTCAACCAAGATGGCAAGTTCTTCGATCAGTTCGCGTTTTAAGCACTCCTGCAAAGTTTCGCCGTCTTCCAGCTTTCCGCCGGGGAACTCCCACAAACCACCATGTAATCCGTCTGGCTTTCTCTGAGAAATCAACAGCCTATCTCCGTCCCGGATCAAACCTGCGGTTACTTGATAGTGAGGAATTGGATTCATTAATCTATGAAAGGAATTCTAAACAGTCAGAATGCAAACTTTGATTGAAGTTCGGCAGACAGCCTGTTTTATGGCGGTGTGGTGATAATTCGCAGTGTATTGCCTTCGTCATCGTTGATGATGATTTTGCGGGATTCGGTGAGGATGGACTGCACACAATCCCAGAAGAGCCGCTGGCGCAGGATATTTGGATTACGTCTGTACTCAACCAACAGTTTATCAAAACGCGCTTTTTCACCTTCCGCCTGGCTTATCCGCGCAGCCGCTGAGGCTTGAGCGGACTGAATAATCCTCTGGGATTCAGCCCGCGCTCGCGGCAGAAGTTCCGATTGGTAAGTGCGGGCTTCATTGATAATCTTTTCGCGATTTGACTTCGCCCTGGATACTTCGTTGAAGGATTCAATTACTTCTGATGGCGGTTCAACTTTCTGCAGGTTGCACGATTGAATATGGAAACCGGCTCGCATTTCATCACTGAATGTCTGCAATCCCTGACGCAGGAATTGTTCCACCTCCGCCTTGCGAACGGTTAGAAGCTCATCGACCGAAACACTGCCTACCTCTTCACAAAGAAGTGCTTCCCCAGCTTTTCGCAAAAGGAAATCAGGACCTTCGGTATTCATTAAATAATCCGCCGGATCACGCACAATGTACTGTACCATCATCGCTACCCTCAAGACGTTCGCATCGCCGGTGAGGCGTTCTCTCTCTTCACGGGACGGTTTGATTCCCTGAATCTGTTCAGCCAGCTTAAAACCGATACTCATGCGTTTTATCACCGTGACCTTGGGTTTATCAACACGGGTGAAAGGCGCCGGCAGTTTCCAGTGAATACCCGGAGGCACACGGTCTTCTATCACCTTTCCAAATAGAGTCACTACTCCCATCTCGTCGGATGCGATTGTGTAGAACCCGAAGAGCAGATAGATCACCAGAAAAATGGCAATGACAGTAGAAATCAGCTTTATCATAACTACGGAGGTCCGTCGCGTAAAACTTGCAATAACTCTGAATCGTTCGGCAGAACTATGATGGTACGGTCTGTCATGAACTTATTATAGGCATCTAAGCTGCGCAGAAAACGGTAGAATTCGGGATCCTTCTGGATTGCTTTGCGATAAATGTTTGCGGCTTTTGCTTCGCCATCGCCGGAAATGATGATCGCCTGTTGATTGGCTTCAGCGAGCAGCAGCGCCGCTTCGAGATCGGCATCCGACCTGATTTTCTGAGCGCTCTCTTCGCCTTCACTGCGGTAACGCCGGGCAATCCTGCCACGTTCGGCTTTCATCCGTTCGAATACAGCCACCCTGTTCTGCGGCGGGTAAGTGATCCGCTTGATTAAAGTGCGCTTAACTTCGATGCCGTAGTTTTCCATGGCTATTTCATTACAGCCTTCTTGAATCACTTTGCAGATTTCAGCTAACCGCTGTTCGCCCGGAACATCGCTGATTAATTCATGAAATGGAGCAGTTCCTATCTGCGTGCCGAGCGCCGAATACAGCAAATCCGCCAATCTCGCTTCAGCCCCATAGCGGTCTGCCACGCTGACCTTGAACTTGATCGGGTCACTGATCCGCCAGAGGATGAACGCATCAATGATCAGGTTCTTCTTGTCCTTGGTCAGAAATTCTGAAGATTGCGGATCGAAAGTCAACAACCGGCTGTCATATTTAGTTACCCTTTGAAAAGGATAGGGTAGTTTGTAGCGCAATCCTGACGCTTCCACAGCTCGAACTGGACGCCCAAACTGTGTCACTACGGCAACCTGTGTTTCCTGTACCTGATAGAAAATGGATAAAAAAAACAGGAGAACAAAGATCGCCAGAATGATGTAGGAGATGGTTTTCTTCATTTTCGATTATTATGCTTAAGGAGATCCATAAGAACTCTGTAATTTCTGTATCACTTCTGGTGGCAGATTGTCGATATTACCGATGGATTCAGGCATGATAATCAGATCAAGCGTGCCTGAGTCGTCGGTCAATACGAGTATTTTTTCCAGATTGACCAGTGTTGATTCAGCCGCTTCCGCATTCATTCTGAATTCCTGATCGCGACGGCGCGACTTTACGCTCGTAGATATACTGGTAAATCTATTTGATTCCCCAACCGCCACGCTGACTATTTTTGCCGAATCTGCCTGCGCTGCGGACAGTCTTTTCTTGACTGATGATCTGGCGGAAGCAACAGAGGATATAGAATCGGTCTGCGCTAAATTCACCAGCCTGAATTTATCTTCCATCGCTGAAGCGACGTCTCTGAATGCTGAATGGACAACGTCCGGTGGATGACCATAAACGACGTTCACGCGGATTATCTCTAACCCGATTTGGATGTCATCTATAGATTTCTGAAGCATGTTTGCCACGTCGATTTCGAAATCGGCTCTCTCAGCCGTCAGTTCGTCAGAAACCTGCCGCGTGGATATATCCAGAAGCACATGGTAGGTTGCTAATTCGCGCAGAAGCTGTTCAATGTTATCAATTTTAAACGCCGCCTTGTAAGCGTTATCGATACGATAATGTATGGTGATATCCATATCGATTAAATTCTCGTCACCGGCGAGAAGCTCGCTCTCTTTTGGCATATCCTGTTCAGACAGCTTGTCCAGCTTTTCACCCTTAAGCATGATCGGTGTTGATACGGGCTGTGATACCGCGCTGACAACATCGGCAGTTCTGCGGAATCCGATCTCGAGTGATCTGATTAGATCAGTCTGTATGATGGCGTGCTGTCCGAACGGCGTCGGTAGCCTGTAATATAGACCGGGTGCAAGCTCAGACCTGGTAACTTTGCCGAATGTCATCGACATCCCCGTGCCGCCGGCAGGGACTACGAATAGACCGTCGGATAGATAGACAATAGCAATAAGAATCAGTAGCGCTTTCACTAATCGTCCACCCGTCCAGCCCAGAGTTGATTTGCTCCAGTTCCATATACGGCTGTACTGATTCGTCTTATAGAGGCTTATCGCCAACATCACTGTCAACAGAACCGCTGCTCCTATCCTCAACCAGCTCGGGATAATGCTCGATGCACTCCCCACTGTAGCCGCAATACTTATATTGAAGAATGAATAAAGTGTATTCAATATCCCGCCTAAGACGAGCGCCATTATGGCAATAGTGGTGAGATAGAGCGCCAGAACCTTTTTAGAAAAGAACTTGGAAAGCACGACCAGCGACCCGATATTCGTGGCAGGACCAACCAGCAGGAAAACAAAAGCCGCGCCGGGTGACAAACCTTTCAATATCAGTGCGGCAGCTATCGGTGTTGAACCTTCAGCGCAAACATATAGCGGCAGACCAATTGCCAGCATCAGAAGCATGGGCGTAATGCCGCTGCTTAAATAACCGCTGAAGAAGCTCTCCGGCACAATCGCGGATATAACGCCCGCCGCAAAAATACCTATAATCAACCACGGCGCTAGGTCGTCTAAAAGATCAACGAATGTGAAATGAACCGCACGAAGAAGTTTATGCGAGGTAGTTTCCTCGTTGCTGTTGTCAGCGCCAAATGCAGATTCTAAGTTGTTGCTATTTTCCTTTTCTACTGAATTTTCTTCGGAAACAGATTCCTTGCGGTCAATTATATTTATTCCAAATCCAGCTAATATTGCAGTCAGAAAAGCTGCAATCGGACGGAATATCGTCATCAGGGGATCGAGCAGAGCAAAACTGATACCGATGGAAGGCACGCTGGTTTCCGGAGTTGAAATCAGGAAGGAAAAAACTGAACCTTTGCTGGCGCCGCCCTTTCTCAAAGCTATGGCAGTCGGCAGAACCGAACAGGAGCAGAGCGGCAGCGGAAGACCAAAAAGGCTGGCATTCATCACCGAACGCATATCGCGCTTACCGAAGAACTTAGCCACTTTTTCGGGAGGCAGATAAACATTTATCAGTCCCGCCAGCAAAAATCCAAAGAAAAGATAAACGCTGGTATCAGCGATAATGGTGAATACTTCTGAGAATATTGTAAGAAAGAAATTCAGCATAGTACGTTAATTATAACTGTGTGTGCTGTCAGATTAAACCTGCATAGGTTCATCTACGCGTTCAATTCGAGCGCCTATTGACCTGAGACGCTCTTCTATTCGTTCATAGCCGCGGTCGATGTGATAGACACGCGACAGATCTGTCCTGCCTTTCGCCGCAAGTCCTGCCATGATCAAACAGGCAGATGCACGCAAATCAGTTGACATTACCGGTGCGCCCTGCAGAGAATCGACTCCCCTTACATAAGCGGTATTGCCTTCGACTGCAATATCAGCGCCCAACCTGCGCAGTTCAGCGACATGCGTGAAGCGGTCTCGGTAAATGGTATCTGTTACAGAACAGCTCCCCCCTGACAAACTCATCAGCGCAATCCATTGCGCCTGCATATCCGTGGGAAATCCCGGATACGGAGCGGTGCGGATACCGACTGCTACGGCTTTGCGGTCAGCGGTGATGCGGATGGACGTTTCACCGACCTGCAGCTTAAATCCAGCCTGTTCAAGGCAGTCTATTACCGATTCTATATGATTAGGACGGAGATTTACAAGATTGACGTCGCCTCCGGCAAGGGCTATCGCAGAGAGTATGGTCCCTGCTTCAATACGGTCGGCAATATTGTCAAACGGCGCTGGCTTAAGTTCTGATACACCTTCAATTTCAATCCTGTCGCTTCCTGCGCCTTCTACCTTTCCGCCCATCTTATTGATGAATTCAGCCAGAGCGACAATCTCTGGCTCGCAGGCGGCGTTTTGTATAACCGTAACGCCATCCGCTAATGCCGCTGCCATCAGAACGTTGCCCGTTGCCCCCACAGATGAAATCGGAAAGGTCACCCTGGCGCCCTTAAGCCGGTCAGCTCGCGCATGAATATATCCGCCTTCCAATTCGATCTTGGCGCCCAGACGTTCCATCCCCATGATATGCAGATCTACGGGTCTGGGCCCCCAGGCACAGCCGCCCGGCAGCGATACTTTCGCTTCGCCGAACCTCGCCAATAACGGACCGAGCACATAGATCGAAGCTCGCATCGTTTTGACCAGCTCGTATGGCGCTTCCCAGAAAGAGCAATGTGTGGTGTCAATCGACAGCTTATGATCCGCTAATTCCGCCCGCGCCCCAATAATACGCAGCAGATGCGCCATGGTGCGGACGTCCCGCAGTTCGGGGATATTGCTCAACTGATGCTGTCCCGACGCCAACAAAGTAGCAGCCATCAGCGGCAGGGAGGCGTTCTTCGCTCCTGAAACGCTGAAAGTGCCTTCCAGATGGTCCCCGCCAAGTATTACGAATTTATCCATCGAATGATTGTATCAGGATGCGGCTCTCAGTTTTTGTGCCGATTCCAACATTTCACGCGCATTTAAAAGCGCGCCGTCCGAAAGCCCCGTGGCAGTCAGAAGCGCGGCAAGCTCTTCCAGACGCTCCTCTCCTCCCAGAGCATGCACAGTAGCTGTCCGGCTGTCGCCATCATGGCGCACAGAAAGATGCAATTCACCAAGGCTTGCAATCTGTGGCAGATGAGTGACCACAATGACCTGTCTCTCTCTGGCGAGTTCAAAAAGCTGCTGACCCACCAGACGCGCCACTCGCCCGGAAATCCCCTGATCGATCTCATCGAAAATCAGGGAATCTATGTCATCCACCGTCGCAAGGGAACTCTTCAGCGCCAGCAGTATTCTACTCATTTCGCCGCCGGAAGCAACTTTGCTTAAGGTATTATACGATATTTTACCGTCAGGTGAAAGCTGAAATTCAACTTTATCGAGACCATCAGTATAAGGATCGTCAAGTTGAAGTGAATCAAATTCGATCCTGAACCTGGCTTTCTCCATAGCGATAAAAGCCAATTTATCATGCACTTGAGTTTCAAGTTTCCTGGCGGCTTCCATACGCAGGAGGGATAGTTTTTTACCGATTTCAATCAGGTGTTCTTCATCATCCGCTATTTTCGCTTCCAGGTTTTCTACTTCGGCGTCTAAATTAGACATACCATCCAGTTTATTACGAAGATCATCAGCCAGCGCGCCGAGATCGCTTCCTTCGCAATTCCAGCGCTTCTGGAAACCGGTCAGCGCTGTGACTCGAAGTCTGTTCTCTTCGACTTTCTCGGGATTATAGCGTATTTCACGGCTGATATCAAGCAGTGTGCGGTTCAATTCACCCAGAATGGAACGCGTGCTCCCTAATTCATCCTTCCAACCCTGCAAAGAATCATAGAACGGATATAATTCGGACAGAAGTTCCAGCGCTTCGGTAATCTGTTCGACTGCAGATCCGGGAGCTTCGTTTAGCTTCTCGCAGATGTCGCTGCACAACTGAAAGATTGGATTCTATTTCCGTAATTTCATCCGGCAGCGGATTGAGTGTCTCCAATTCACTCAACTGGTGATTCAGCACATCCCTGCCGGTGGCAGAATCCTCAATCTGCCTGCGCAGCTCGACTAAAATCCTGCGGCTGCTCTTTAGTCGATTGAAAAGCGTTCTGTATGACTTTTGTAGCTTAGCCTGATTTGTATAGGCATCGAGCAGCTCCAACTGCCTGGAACGGTCGAAGAGAGTTACAATCTCATGCTGACCGTGAAGTTCCAGCAGCCTGTCACTCAACTCCTTAGCCAGTGAAAGATTCGCAGGAGAATCATTGATGAAAAACCTGGTTCTGCCGTTTTTATGAAATTCTCGCCTTAAAATGACTGGAAGATCGGTCGGCAGGTCGGTCGCTTCGAGCCAACGCTGAAGGTCAGCTTGTTTATCCAAATCGAATTCAGCCTCAACTACAGCGCGGTCACAGCCGTCTCGAATGGGAAGTTTGCTGCGCTGCCCGCCGAAGAGAGAACCGATGGCGTCCAGCATGAGAGATTTGCCCGCGCCCGATTCGCCTGTGATAACATTCAATCCGGGCTGGAAGAAGACCTCAACCTGTGATAAGATTGTATAATTGGTAATATTTAAGCGTTTAAGCATTCTAACGGTGGATCACTGCAACCTTGCCAACCTCAGCATTGCCATCCGGATCGTAGGCAAGAAGAAGATAAATCCCTGAACCTACCAGCTCACCCCTCAGGTTCCTGCCATCCCATCCGAGGATGATTTCGTTTTTGGTCAGCTCCCTGACCAAAAATCCTGCGGCAGTGAAAATCTTCATCGCTGTAGTTTCGGATAGACCCGAGGCGTCGAAATGAAGGCGTGCGCCGGAACCATCTCCAATCAGGAATGGATTGCTATCTGTGATAATGGATATTTCTGTTACGCTACTCCCCATCTGTTTATACGGAGTCTGCAGCCTTGCCAGCCCTTTATCTGTTCCCAGATATGCCTCACCGGTCACGGGATTGAAGGCTATCGCCTGCACGACGCCTCCAGGGAGCGGAGAAGGAAAAGAGCCATCTATATCAGTATATGTATCGAGCCATGTGAAATTATCCGAAGCTAAGATGCTGACTCCCTGATTCGTCCCGAACCATTTGTTATTTTGAGGATCGACGGCGATAACGTTGACGCCCGCGCCTGAAGGCAGTCCGTACAAATCAACACGGTTGCCGGCAAGGTACTGAGCATTCTCATCGGGATAAAAATACTGCACTCCTGCCGGCGTCCCAACCCATACTATGCCGTCACGGTCAGTGACTATAGTGGTGATAGAATCCGAAGGCAGACCGGTAATGTGAGTCCATTGATCGTCCAGATCGGAGATGGGCGTGTCGTTGTCATCAAGAACCCACACACCTTTATCATCACCGGTATTATTGTTCCCTCCGAACCATTTTCTGCCATAGGAATCCTCTTCTATCCGATCGACATAAAACGCAGAGTATTGCAGCGAAGCGCCGCTCTCCTCCTTCATCCTGAGGTAATACCAGTTTGGATAAGCAACAGGATCTTCGATAAAATCCGTCGGCACAACGGCGATTGGGCGATCCCCTGATTCGTTCATGTCAGCTTCGCTGTTGCATATCCAGATATTCCCCCAGCGATCAGTAAGTAGATCGCGGACGACACAGTAGTGAGAATAGGAATCTATATTAAAAAGATGACCTGTCGTCGTTGTGTAATATCCCTTCGATTGTATAGAATCACCAGCAAATTCAAACCAGCCGACGCCTCTGCCGTCGCTGGAAATCCAGACGTCGCCGTTGTGGTCTTCAGTAATCTGCCGGGTTCGATACCAGAAAAAACTATCCGGACTGACGGATTGATTGGTCAACTCATAGTTCTCATACTGACGTCCGAGATTGATCCAGTGAATGCCGTCGAAATGGCATAAGACGCCGTTACCGTATCCTAAATCAAGCTGACCGGTTACCCACAGGGAACCATCATCCTGAACTAAAACATCCGTAACCGTTTCAACCAGCGCGCCCTCCACCGCATGGATTATCCATGCCTCGCCATTCCAGCTTTTTAAACCGCCCAGCCGGGTGTTAGCTGTGGACAAACGCGTTAGATCTGTTCCAGCCCACATGGATCCGTCTGCTTCAAATTCGAGACATAAAGCCTTCGCGTCCGTCTCGCCGAACCTCTGAATTTCATCTCCAACAATGCGATAGACTCCAAAGAATCTGCCCAGATAAAGCGTGTCGTTATGTGCTTTCAGAAATTCAATATTGCTGCTGGCTCCGAAGTTTATAGTTTCAAAACCCTGACTCAGGGAGATCATTCGGTTCAGTCCATAAGATGCATTTCTGGCGGCGATATAAAGCGTGTCTCTGAAGACTTCGAGGGCAGATACATCGTTGTCCGACAAGCCGCTGGACGTGGTGTAGTTTGTCCAACTCTCCGGAGATTCGAGATAAGGCAGGCTTAAATCGCCGCGTGCTAGACCATCTTCCGTCCCAACCCAGAGACCCCCATCGTAAACATGAATGGCTTCTGCAGTAATCTCGGTAGGGAAATTGCCCAGAGTTACGTAATTGCCTTCAATAAGATATCTGCCAATATCTTCGAAGTAAACGAGACGGCTTACGCCAATGTCTGTCCCCACAAATACTTCACCATCGTAGCTATGGAGAGCATAAATGCTGAAGATTTTGGTGTTCATCTTAAAATCAGAGAGGCGAGTGCATTGATGCGTTTCGAGGTTAAAAACATCGACGTATGCATTCCCCATGCCGAGAATAAGATTACCCCTTTCGTCAAGCGTCATAGATTCTATTTGCATTGACGAAAGTCCGTGTGCGGTGGTAAAGACTTCAAACGATCCGCTTTCCAGATCGAACCGGAATAGACCGCTGTTGGTGGCGCCCCAGAGGTCGTTATCGACCCTGATTAATTCATTGATTCGATGAATTGCCGGGATGATCTCCCATTCTGAATCTGCCGCAGGAAAAGCGGGCGGGCAGCTTATCAGAAGGATGACCGTTAAAAGTAGAATTTTACGTTTCATGATTAAATACTCACAGTTTGTCCCAAAGATCTGCCATTTCAATGGCGCTGATTGCAGCATCCCACCCTTTATTACCCGCTTTAGTGCCCGCTCGTTCCAATGCTTGTTCAAGAGTTTCGGTGGTAAGCACTCCAAAGGCGACCGGAAACTGGTATTGAAGCCCGGTTTGCGCCACGCCTTTTGCCACTTCTGAGGCAATAAAATCGAAATGCGGAGTGCCTCCGCGAATGACCGCGCCGAGACAGATGACTGCGTGGTATTTGCCGGATTTGACCAGCCGCGCCGCCGCCATGGGAATTTCAAACGATCCCGGCACCCAGACAATTGTTATGTTCTCTTTATCAGCTCCGTGACGCACGAGACAGTCCAATGCGCCTTCCGTCAGCTTATTGGAGATCAGCTCGTTAAACCGTGAAATGACCATAGCGAATTTCTTACCTGAAGCGTCCAGATATCCCTGGACTGTTCTGATACCGTCATGCGTCAGGGCAGCCTGCTTCTTTTCTTTCATGTTTTTAGCGCTCATGGATTCTATTCTCCTTCCGCCTTGCATGTATTTGAAATATAATGTCCTAATTTTTCACGCTTGGTATTCAAGTACTTCGTATTGATCGGATTCGGTTCGACTTCTATGGGGATTCGTTCAACGATTTCAAGCTGGTATCCCTTCAAACCGATAACCTTGCGCGGGTTGTTGGTCAACAGCCTCATCTTACGCACACCGAGATCCACCAGCATCTGCGCGCCGATGCCGTAATCTCGTAAATCAGCCTTAAAGCCCAGTTCAAGATTAGCTTCTACGGTATCTCGTCCCTGATCTTGCAACTCATACGCCTTCAGCTTGTTGTCCAGTCCGATGCCGCGTCCCTCCTGATTCATATAGAGAAGAACGCCCTTACCCTCTTTCTCAATTGCCGTCATCGCTTTAGCAAGCTGATCGCCGCAATCGCAGCGCATCGATCCGAAAACGTCTCCGGTCAGGCATTCGGAATGCACGCGCACCAGGGTAGGCTCATCAGGGTCGATTTCTCCTTTTATCAGAGCCAGATGGTTCTTCCCATCGACCAGACTGCGGTAGTTGACAAGTTTAAAATGACCATATCTCGTAGGGAGATCTACTTCAACCGATTTTGCAATGAGAGATTCTGTCCTTTTACGGTATTCGATCAAATCCTTGATACTAATCAGTTTCAGATCAAATCGTTTCGCTATCTGTGCCAGTTCAGGAAGTCTCGCCATGGTCCCATCATCGCTCATAATCTCACAGAGAACGCCTGCCGGCTTCTGTCCTGCAAACCTCGCTAAATCAATGACAGCTTCGGTGTGACCGGCGCGTTTTAAAACGCCGCCGGTTTCCGCGCGAAGCGGGAATATATGACCCGGTCTTGCCAGATCGTCCGGCTTGGTGTCGGGATGAACGGCGGTCAAGATCGTGGTCGCGCGATCCTGCGCGGAAATCCCGGTTGTGGTATTATGAACCGCATCGATGGTCACCATGAATGACGTTCCGTGCAAAGCAGTATTTTTCCCCACCATTAAATCCAAGCCCAGTTCATCAGCTCGGTCGGCGGTTATGGAAAGGCAGATCATACCTCTGCCGTATTTGCTCATGAAATTGACTGCCTCCGGCGTTACCAGCTCCGCCGCCATGATGAAATCACCTTCGTTCTCTCTATCTTCATCGTCAACGACGATTATGATTTTCCCCTGGCGATATTCTTCGATAGCTTCTTCTATCGTATCCAGCTTTATCGTTTCTTCCGCTTCATACATCTTTATATAACCTTCTATTTCACTGTTGTTATGACCGATTTTGTTTTTTTTAACTTGAAATATGGCTTTTAACTAATTAAGTTGACATAATATCCTAGCGCGGTAACTTGTGCCATAGGCATCCCTGCGAGGCTGCCGCCAGCGGGGGCGAGCCTCCGCGCCACCTGTTAATATAATCAATTAACGTCCTTAATCCTGTGGCTGAAACCTACCATTAAGTCGCTGAAAAGAATGCCTTGGAGAGAAATTATTGGTTTCAACCAATTGGGGCGAAGTTCGGGCATTGGATTTCAATCCAATGGCAATGGAACATCACCTGACTGTCAAGTCGCACCCAGCTTTCTAAATAAGACATGACCCAACAGAAACAGCTATCGACGTAGGGCGGGAGTGCTTCCCCCGCCACCGCAACTGAACTCTGCGGCTGAGACCTATCTCAGGCAAATCCCCACTTCTTGAGTTTATCCTCATCAATTCCCCCCCCGCCCGGCAACAGAGATTCGACGTATTTCGCCAGTATATCCACTTCCAGATTGACGCGGTCGCCCGGCTTCAGGTCATCTAAGCAGGCGCTTTCGAGTGTTGCCGGTATTAACGCCAGCGAAGCAATCCCCGCTTCAAAGGTTGCAACTGTTAAGCTGACTCCCTGAACGGCGAGCGATCCCTTTTCAACGACATATTTGCGGATGCCTTCTGGAATATTTATACGTAGATCGGCGCCGATTCCTTTGCGTGCTAACTGAACTACAACCCCTATTCCATCCACATGCCCCTGGACAATATGCCCGCCGAGCCGATCGGTTAACCGCAGCGCTCTCTCAAGGTGCACCCTGTCACCCACTTTAATTTCACTAAGGATGCTCCGGTTTATCGTCTCTGAGGATGCAGTAAAGGAGAAACCTTCAGCATCATATTCCTCGATGGTAACGCATACGCCGTTGACTGCAATACTCTCCCCCGCTTGATATTCGCCGCTCTGGAAACTGCAATCAACATGGAAGGAGATACCGTCGGCGATATTATCGCGGCTTTTTAATACTCCGATTGTCTCTATCAATCCGGTGAACATAGTGTAATCATTCGTTATTTATAGCAGTGGTCTGTGCCAGACAACCAAATCCGATCCGTAACTCTTCCGCTTATACACCTTCAACTTAACGGCATCTGCCACCTTTTGAATCCCCAGCGAAGGTACACTGGCGATACCATCTCCGCCGATTAAAACAGGGGCGGTTATAACTATGATTTCATCGAACAGTCCGGCTTTTATAATGCGTTTAAAAATCCCCGCGCCTCCTTCAACCAGCAAATAATGAATTCCGCGCCCGCCCAGTTCATTTAAAAGAACCCCTGTATCGAGTGAGCCATCTTCGGTATCAGGGAGTTCTATCAATTCCGCGCCCTTATCGATTAAAATCAGGGCTTTCTCAGGTGGTGGATTTTCTTTAGTTGCTATCAGGACAGGCAGCGGTTCAGCATCGAAGACTTTAGCATTCGGATTAAGTCTCAGTTCCGGATCCAGAACTATACGATAAGGGTTAGTACCCTTTACTCGGCGGACTGTTAATTGCGGGTCGTCAGCCAGCGCCGTGTTGATCCCCACCATATCCGCATCATGTTCTGCTCGAAGCTGATGAGCCAGTTTTAAGCTATGCGGACTGCTGATCCAGCGGGAATCGCCAGTGCGTGTGGCTATCCTGCCATCCAGACTCTGGGCAAATTTCAACGTCACCCAGGGTCTGCCGGTTTCAAGATATTTTATATATCCGCGATTTAGGTCTCTCGCTTCACTTTCAAGAATGGGACCGGATACAGCTATCCCTGCCGCACGAAGCTGCTTCAAACCGCCTCCGGCTACCTTCTGATTGGGATCGGACATGCCATAAACAACGCGCCGCACGCCTGCTTTTTCGATTGCCGCTGTGCAGGGAGGAGTCTTGCCGTGATGACAACAGGGTTCGAGGTTGACATACATCGTCGATCCCTCAGCTTCGCCTTCTTTCAATTTTGCCAGGCAGTCCACCTCAGCGTGCGGCTCGCCGTAAGCACGATGAAAGCCACGCGCCAACTCCCTGCCATCCTTGACCAGAACAGCTCCAACGCGCGGGTTCGGGCTCGTCAAACCGCACCCTTTAGCCGCCTCCTTCAAGGCGATCCTCATATATTTTATGTCTGTATCAGCCATGTTATAACGCGAAAAACCCCGAATTGGTCTGTTTCGGGGCATACGGCGGCAAGTGGTAGTTCTGTTAGGAAGGATTCTTTGAATCCAACCTACAGCGCCGAATCTTTGCCTACTCTCATCCGGACTTTAACCGTCGGCATCGGAATTTCACCGATTCAATCCCGGCGAACCGGGAGTCACGGGCTTTAACCGTCGGTGGGGACTTCCACCCCGCCCCGCAGACAAATTATTTAACTGAAAATATAGCTCCTTTTACCCGACATGTCAAGGGAAATCTGGTATTTGTGTGTTGATTGAGAAACACCCCTGCGCTTGCTGTTGCGTCATTCCCATGAAAAAGGGAATCCAGAAGCCATGGATTCCCATCTATGGCTATTTATAGGTGATCCCCATGAGATGTAGGGTGGACTAAGCGAAGTGGAACGAAGCATGATAAGGGCATAGTGGTCGGTCTTCGATCCGCCTTTTTGTCTTAACCACGGATTACACGGATTAGTCGGATAGAAATAGCGTCAGGTCAGCATTTCATTAAGGGCTTGACGCAACAGTGAGCATATACTGAGAACCGGAGGGGGAAACGATGTGCATGTCGCCCATTTTTAGGCGGCACGAGGTCATGTCGTGGAAAAGCAGGGGCTAGGGGGTAAAAAATGCTGAACCACAGATTCCACTGATTTCACAGATTTCGCAGATTAAAGGCTCTTATATATAATATACAACATTATCTCTGTGGAGTCAAGGATTATGTTGTTTTTATGCTGTGGATGGTGGATAGTTGCTGGAGGAAATTGTCTTAATCACGGATTCCCGCGGGTTTTACGGATGACACGGATTAAATCTGTAAAATCAGTGTTAATCAGTGATTCTGACGAGAGGAACAAGGGGCTGTCCCAAAAGTCAATTAATTGTCATCACGAACGAAATGCGGCAATCTTTAAGATTCTGTATAGTAAGAGATTGCCACGTTACTTCGTTCCTCGCAATGACGTTGTTTTCTTCTTTTTGGACAGCCCCTTTTTTGTTGTGTCATCCCTGCGAAGGCAGGTCCGAAGGGCCATAGGACTCCTACGGGAACTTCAATGGAGAATCCAGTTATGTATTTGTTATTATTGGATTCCGGGACATGCCAGGAGTGACACTAGGTGTTTCCTGGCTGTCACGGACCACTCCGTGACACTTTTAATTATCCCAGAAATTCTTCTATATCACGCTTGGGTTTGTTCTTGGGACGGATGATGAAGTAGAGGAAGGCGGTCCATAACGTCCGCCAGAAATAGCGAGGGATGGGTGTAGTTCGGAAGAGGCGAGCCAGTCTGAATGGATTCAGGTAGAAACGCGCGTAGGCTTGCGTTCTGAGGCGGACGACCTTATCATCGGGTACTTTTGACAGGTTGGCAGATACCGCATAATAGTGCGTGTAATTCGCCTTATCGACTTGAATGTTTCTCTCCAATGCCTGCTGATAAGTTTCGGTGCCCGGGAATGGCGTCAAGATGAAAAAGGACGCCGTCGATATCTTTGTCGTGCAGGCAAAATCTATGGTTTGGCGCATCTCTTCTTCGGTCTCATCCAAAAAGCCCAATATGAAGAAAGACCCGACGGACACACCTTTCTTGGTCGTGTAATTGAGGTATTTTCGAGCTTTCTCTAAATTGACGTTTTTACGGATAGCTTTTTGCACCCGCGGCGAACCGGATTCAATCGCATAAACTATCCGGTATGTTCCTATATCGACAAGTGCATCGACGATCTCTTCAGTCATCCTATCGGCGCGCAGACCGTTGGGAAAAGAGAAGTTCAGCTTTAGCTTGCGCTCAATGACAGCGTTCGTGAACGATTTGGTCCATTCAACGTCTATATTGAAAATATCATCGACGATTTCTATCTCTTCGACGCCCTTATGTTCATGCAGATAAGCGATCTGTTCCACGATGTAATCTATGGAATGTCGGCGCACTCTCTTACCAAAAAGATTATGACAATAGACACAGTGGTAAGGACAGCCCCTCGAACAGATGATCGGCGCGGAACGCTTGTCCTTCTGGTATAGGTTCATGGGAGCTGGCTTGTGTTTATTGTAAAAATATTGATCCAGATCCACCATGTCCCAGGCGGGCTGAGGAAGCTGATCGAGGTTTTCAATGAAAGGTTGCTTTTCCGGTTCAATGATTTTACCTTGATTGCGCCACGCAACGCCGGGAATACTCTCCGGGAGCGATTCATCTTCCAGAGCTTTTAATAGAGCCAGACCGCTGATTTCACCCTCGCCAACGACAGCGAAATCGATGGAAGGATTCTGCAGCGTTTCTTCGACCTCGGTTGTGGGGTAGGCTCCGCCGCAGATAATCGGAATGCCGGGAAATGCTTTCTTTATCTCGTGAGCCGCTTCGTGCCCTTCAATTCGCTCCATGGCAAAAAGGCTGATGCCCACCACATCCGGTTTTTCATCGGCAACTCTGCCTACCAACTGGTCGATGGTTGCTCCTTGAGCGCGACCGTCGAAGATAGCGATTTCATGGGAGCCATGCTGCCTGAAATAGGCAGCCAGTGAAAGAATGCCCAGCGGAGGCGTGGATGTATAAACTTCCGAATCAGGACGTAGCAACAGAATTTTCATCGTATTTCTCTAAGTCATCTCACCAAGCGGGACGCCGATAGCGCCCAGAACCGCCCTCAGCGCTGCGCGTATTTCAACAGAATACAGACGCATGTAACCTGTAAGCAGAAAGAACGCCGCTATTATACCGTAAGCATAAACTGGCTGCTTGAATATCCTGATGAATCTTTCCATTGCAAAAGCGCCGACTATCAGAAATATACTCTCAAAAGGCATCCTGAAGCGCGCATCAGCGAAGAAGACGATACTGATAGCATACAACTCAAGCGGGAAGATATACAGGGGCATCAGATCGCGGATTCTCTTCCGGCTCATCCAGAATCCAGCCAGGAAAAAAGGCATAATAAAAGCGTAACCATTGACAAATCTGCCGCGTTCATCTAAAACATGCCAGAAACGGAATACCTGTATGACAGATTTAACCACCCAGCTAACCGGATTCTCAAATAGCATCCCCATAGCGATATCCCCCAGAAAATTGCACCCCTCGAGATCACTGTTCGGGACAGGAGCGTAGGGATATCTATCCTTTATTAACGCTCGCAAGCCCTCAAGACCGAACAGGTTGGTCTGCGCCAGCAGATGATAATATTCTTCGCTGGTAGCGTTCTCGCGCCCCACCCGTTCTATGTACTCAAATGCAGGTTCGGGATCGTACCATTCATCTACTGACATGGTATTGAACGCCATCCACAACACTGCTCCCCCTTCGCAGGATGGCAGCATAATTTTCCCGTACGTATTATAGTTCCGCACCGTCCAGGGAATCATGACCACTATAGCTGCCGCTAAAACAAGAGCTGCACGCCCAAATTTAATCTTTATATCGCCTCTCAAGCGCAAGAACACATAGAATGGAATTATGCCGAGAAAGGGCAGACCCACCCCGCGGGTCAAGCCGAGCAGCCCGACTAAAACGCCGATAGCAGCGAGTCGTTTCCAGCCAGCGTCCCGCGCGAGGCTGACAGTAAAGTAAATCAGTAAATTTAACAGCAGCAGGAAAAGGTTTTCGGTCATTAACCAGCCGACATACCAGATGAATACAGGATAAACCGCAGCCAGAATTCCTGCGATCTTGCTCACCCTTTCCTTAAAAATCTGACGCGCCGTAAAATAGACAATCAGAGGCGTTAATGATCCCA
The DNA here is from genome assembly GCA_025774555.1 of candidate division LCP-89 bacterium. Taxonomy (GTDB): domain Bacteria; phylum Electryoneota; class B3-LCP; order B3-LCP; family B3-LCP; genus JALGVT01. Next base: position 26,416 of record JALGVT010000051.1, on the reverse strand, counting down.
GAAACGCCTGAATCATAATGACTGTAAAGTGGCTGTGACCAAATATGAAATAGATTATACCGAGAAAATACAGATATGCCGGAAAGCGCGACGATGCGGGATGACCATATGCGTCTATGACACCGATACCGCGGGCAATATTCCATCCGAGGTGGTCGTATTCGACAGCATCCATGTCGATGCCGGTAATATCGGTCGGAATGATATCAACGGACAGAGCATACGCAAACCGTAAAACAAGAGCTAAAAACAGGATGATGAGAACGTACCTTCTATCGCCCTTTTCCATTGTATTCCAGCGCTTGCGGAACCAGTTCACCGCTATTCTCCGATCTGCTGTTGTTTAGCTCGTGATTACGGGGTCTTTCGACCCCGTTCATCTTATTAATATACATCAATATTAACTGAATACAAAGTTTTTCAGCCAGGATTTTACCCGAACCGGTACTGCACTCCAAAGCCGCCTTTGGGATACTTCCATTCGACGTACTCCATGCAGGCAACCCGGCAGGTGCCGCACTCCAGACAATTCTCAAATGCGACCATGCACTCGCCAGTCTCCTCGTTAAGCTCATAAACCTTCGCAGGGCATATATAGAGGACAGCCTTCTGCTTATCAGCCTTGAATTTTTCCTGATCCACCACGATATGCGATTCCTTGTCAGGCTTATATTTTACCAGGAATAGCTTATCTTCAATGGTGGCTTTCAGTTTGGTTTCCTCCACGGGGACAACCTGGTCTTCACTCATCGTGTTGCTCTCCACATTTTGTACATGTCTTTGGCGAAGTTAATGATGCCTATTTCCCGCCGGAATTTAGCAATAACGTCCTTTTCGATCTGCGCTTTCGGCTTCTCACTGATCCTGAAATAATCGGTTAATAAACCGATGATGCTGTCCGGGTAATCGCGCAGCAGGTGCGGATTATCGTTCAGGAAACCGGAGAACTTCTGGAATTTCTTCAGATCCTTAAAGACGAAGCTGTTTTCCAGCTTATCCCGGTATCCCGACAATGTTGCCTCGCTGAAATCGCCCTTTTCTTTAGCAGCAATGACCGTTTCCGCAGCATGAACGCCGGAAGCCATAGCGAGATTCGATCCTTCATGGTAATGACTGGCATTCACAAATCCGGCGGCGTCACCGGTCAGGATAAGTCCACTCATGGTCAGTTTCGGCATGTGCGAATACCCGCCTTCAGGGATCATATGAGCGGCATATTCCAGCGACTCCCCACCCTTAACTAATGGAGCTATCGCAGGGTGTTTTTTGAATCCTTCGAGCACATCGTTAGGGTTCAATTCATGACGTTTCATATCGTGAATCGTGGACCCGACGCCAATGGAGATGCTCTCCTTGTTGGTGTAGAGGAAACCTGAGCCGAACGTCCCCTGCACTGCTTGACCGAAGATTTCGTAGGCGCAGCCCTCATTCCCATTCAGGTGGAAACGGCTCTCGATCTCGTCCTGCGGTAATCCTATAACCTCCTTGACCGCAACTGCTAAATGCTTGGGATCGTGCGGCTTGCGCAGACCGACCTGTTCAGCTAAGAAGGAGTTCGCTCCTTCACAGCAGATCACCACGTCGCAATTCAGCTCATCGCCGCCCGGTTCGGTCTTCACGCCGGTAACTCTGCCGTCTTTAACCAGCAGTTCAGATACCATCATTCCGGGGATGATCATCGCTCCGGCTTCTTCGACCTGATCCGCGAACCAGCGGTCGAATTTAGCGCGCAACACCGTCCAGGAGTTGTTGTAGTCCGGCTCACCGTATGCGGCGGTCTTGAAATCGAATGCCGCTTCACCCTCTTTTGAGAGAACCGAGTAGCGTCTGTGTGTCACAAAGCGTTCTACCGGCGCACTCTTCCAGAATTCAGGCAGCAGCTTATCCAGAACCGGGGTGAACAGGATACCGCCCATAACGTTCTTGGAACCGGGATATTCGCCGCGTTCCAAAACGGCGACTTCCACGCCCGCTTTTACCAGCGTCAGAGCGGCGGACAGTCCTGCCGGTCCCGCGCCGACAACTATACAATCAAATTTTTCTTCTTCAGACATGATAGTAATTACTTTACTGCTTTAATGGCTTCTGTTAATACCGGAAGCACTTCCATGGCATCGCCGACGATGCCGTAGTCTGCGATCTTGAAGATGGGAGCATCCGCATCTTTATTGATGGCGACTATGACTTTCGATGACGTCATGCCAGCCAGATGCTGAATCGCTCCAGAAATACCGGCAGCGATATAGAGCGTTGGAGCGACGACCTTACCGGTCTGTCCTACCTGATCGCCGTGACCGCGCCAGTCGGAATCGACGGCAGCACGAGAAGCTCCAACCGCTCCGCCCAAAACCTTCGCTAAGTCTTCTATGATTTTGAAGTTCTCTGCTGACTTCATACCGCGTCCGCCGGAAACGATAAAATCTGCCTCAGTCAGCTCGATCATGCCTTCCGCTTCGGACTGCACCTGCTTGACGCGGGCTTTCAGATCACCGACAGCGGCGTCCATAGCGACCACTTCAGCGGTTTTTGAACCGTCCGGTTCGGTCGGCAGGAACGCCTTGGGGCGGGTGGTGGCAATACCCGGCGATTTTTTACTCCGAACTGTGACATTCAACTTACCAGCGTAAACTGGACGAACTGCTTCTATATTTCCATCGGTAAATGACAATTTAGTAACATCCGCCAGAACGGGAACGTCCAGCCTGGCGCCTAAGCGCGGCGCCAAATCGCGTCCCATTGCAGTGGCAGCCATAAGGATAGCGTCCGGACTCACAGTTTCTGCTGCTTTCTGCAAGCAGGCAGTAAATCCCTCAGTTGAGTACAGCTCTAAAAGATCATGATCGAAGGCTAAGATTTTATCCGCGCCATAGGCTCCTAACTGACCGCCCAGATCCGCGGCGCCTTTACCGATAACCACGGCAATCAGTTCGCCATCCGCTAATCTTCTTCCTTCACAAAGCGCTTCTACGGCAGCCTTGCGGAATTCACCATTTCGCTGCTCGGCGAAAACTAAAACTTTCATTATTCCTCCATTGTAGAACTTCCGACAAATCGGAAGGGAATATCCATTAAGTTGATTAGATGACTTTCGCTTCTTCCTGAAGCAGCTTAACCAATTCCGGCACAGCCTCCGTGCCTTCACCGACAATCTTGCCGCCGGCACGCTGTTGCGGATAAGTAACATCAACGATTTCGATGGCTGCATCGCCGCAGTCGCAAGGTTTGTCTTCAATGGGCTTTTTCTTCGCCATCATGATGCCTTTTAAAGAAGCGTAGCGCGGTTCGTTCAAGCCCTTATGTGCTGAAATAACCGCTGGAAGCGAAGTTTCAACGACTTCCACGCCGCCTTCAAATTCACGATGTGCCACCGCCGTTCCATCTTCCAATTCCAGCTTGGTAATCGCAGAGACATTGGGCAGACCTAATTTTTCAGCGAGCATGATCGGCACCTGAGCGTTGTCGTTGTCCATCGCCTGTTTGCCGCAAAAGATCAGATCGTATTCTATATCTTTGATGACTTCAGCCAGAGCATTTGCTATGGAAAGACTATCAGGCGGCGCATCGCAGGGCAGATGAATTGCCTTGTCAGCGCCCATCGCCAGACCAGTTCTCAGGGTTTTTTTGGCTTCTTCCGGTCCAAGGGTGATCAAAGTAACTTCACCGCCCTTGTCCTCCTTGATTTTCAACGCTTCTTCGACCGCATATTCGTCATAAGGATTCAGGATAAAATTGACATCCTGTGTCGAGATAGATTTTCCATCTGAACCAATTTTTACCGCAGTTTCTGTGTCAGGAACGTGTTTGACGCAGACCAATATATTCACTGGAACCTCCCTGTTTTTTACTCAATTTATATAGGCTTCTATACTTAACATAGTAATATAGAAAAAAAGCTGATATGTTTCAAGCGATTTTTGCTGTTTTCGGGAAAGCTAGGATTCTTGATCCCCCCTTCGTAAAAATAGGAATGAAGTAGGCAAGGGGTTGCAACCCCTTGTTGATGTTCGTTGATGAGGTTAGTTTGAGAATCACATTATTTTACAATCTGAGGGGGCGACAGATTTGTCGTTGTCAAGAAATTGGGGTTCAGGGTTCAGGATTCAGGGTTCGGGGGTTAGTAAAAAAGATGATCACGGATTTAGGGGATTAAAATTGTTTGAACCACAGATTTCCGCTGATTAAACTGATGACACTGATTTAAAAAATAAGCAGGGGCGACGCCCCCGCCCTACACAAAACCGGGACATCCTGACTTCGTCAGCCCTTTTGGGTACCATAGGCATTGCTTCGCAAGGAGCTGTCCCGGGCACCCGGCAACAAGGGGTAGTTACCCGTTGCATGTCGGGGTCAGGGACGACCCCGATTACGGTGTGTAGTGTGCTGTCCCAAAAGTCTATAAATTGTCATTACGAACGAAGTGTGAATCTCTTAGTGCTTGTATAATAGGAGATTGCCACGTCACTACGTTCCTCGCAATGACATCGCCGGTTACTTTTGGGACAACCCCTGGCTTGGACTCCTGCCTGCGCCCCGAAGGGGCAAGCAGGAGTAACACAAACAGAACAAACAAGCAGGTTAAGCGTCAGGTCTCCATTTCATTCAGGACCTGACGCAACAAAAACCGGCAACAAGGGGTAGTTACCCGTTGCATGTCGGGGTCAGGGACGACCCCGATTACGGTGTGTAATGGGCTGGATTCCTGCCTCTTTTTTGTCTGAATCAAGAATTATGCGGATTTTATGGAAAAGAAACCTCCCGCGGGGTTTGTAACCCGCGGGAGGTTAATGCAAGACTGATAAAACCGCTTGCACCTATCTCTTGTAACTCTTGAAAAACTCCTTCACTTCGGGCAACCCGCCCTGCATAACCAGGTATCCGTCGATCGGTTCCCGTGCGGTAATCTCGTCGGCGATAGGCGTCAACATTATATCTTTTACTTCATCACGCTCATGTGTCTGCCCAAGCGCCCAGCCAAGTTTGACATAAGCAACTTCCGGCAGCATGTTATCGAGGGGAACAACCCCGAGATCCAATATATCCCGTCCGGTATCATACACGAACATCTGCACATAACCCCAGAGAGTCTGGACGGTCATGTAGATGTGAACCCCGGCTTCGTAAGCGCGCTTTAGGGATGGGTACAGCGGTCTGTTGACGTGTCCCAGACCGGTGCCGGCGATGACGATCCCTTTATAGCCGTTATCCACCAGAGAATCTATAATGTCGGGTTTCATATTTGGATAATAATAGACGATGGATACCCGATCATCGAAAACCGGCGTGAGTTTTACCTTTAGATTATCCTTACGGCGACGGCGGTAGTCATCTCTTAGCGGAACATACTCACTGGTGGAAACCATCGCCATCGGTCGTTCACCGATGGTACGGAAAGTAGAACGGTAAGAAGAGTGCATTTTGCGCACGCGGGTTCCGCGGTGCAGGAGATCGTATTGATCGGACGTGGGACCGAACATGCAGACTAACACTTCAGCGATTTCACCGTAACCGGCGGCTCGGCAGGCATTGATCAGGTTCAATGCCGCGTCGGATGAAGGACGGTCTGAAGATCTCTGGCTGCCCACGATAATAATGGGCACGGGCGAATCTTGAACCATGAAAGTCAAAGCTGCCGCGGTGTGGTGCATAGTATCGGTGCCGTGTCCAACCACGATTCCATCCGCGCCGTCTTCAATCGCTTCGGCTATCGCCTTCGCAACTCCGATCCAGTGTTCGCGCCCTATGTTTTCTGAAAATTCACCGTATAACTTGATGGTATTGAGGTTGCAGACGTCCACCAGCTCAGGAACAGCGCCGTAAAGCTCGCCTGGTGAAAACGCCGGGATCACCGCTCCGGTACGATAATCCAACCGTGAAGCAATGGTTCCTCCGGTTCCGAAAAGAGTAACTTTCGGCTTATCTGGATCGATGGGGAAAGATTTTTCAGGAATCTTGTAATGCGCTTTACGGTAGCCCAGTTCTTCTATCTTATTGACGGTCTCGATATGCAGACCGATATTATATCCGTTGTGAAGTTTAAGGACGATATGCTGATCGTCAGCCGTTTCACTCCGCGGGAGGATGATGCCTCGAAATTCCCCCCGGCTGGTATCCACGACAACGTCGCCCCAGACACGCGCCTTCAGTGAAATAAGTTTCTCTTTCGCAGCGCCTCTGTAACCTTTTAAGCCTTCTTTTTCCATATTGCCGGCGTTTCCAGATAATGCAATTCGCTATCCTGTAGCAACTCGGATTCTATTTTCATCATTTTTCGTTTTCCAAATATACTGAACTTTAAAAGCGGATGCAAACGCTTTCTATGATAGTGCATAACTGACTTTCTTGGCACGTCCATTGCTAACTTTAAAATATTGAAACGAAATCGCTTGAAAAGCGGCAGAACAATTTGTTATATTGCATTTAATGCACTAAGAGTAATTTTATCCTGTGATAAAACGGATAAAATCTCCACATCGAGAAATGAAATATAAAATAATTTTGAGGCAGCGCGATGAAGATGATGCGAATAGTGTTGATTGCTTTTTCTGTCATTCTTTTAGTCCAAAGCGTATGGGCAGAGTACGCTCCACTGCACTGGAATCAGACAGGCGTCCGCATTCGTCAAGGCTGGCATATTGAATGGCAGCGATCCGGTGAAGCTGATGAAGACGGCAACGTAATCTACGCCTGGTCTGACACCAGGGGAGGCGACCGCGACGTTTACGCACAAAAGATATCCCCAAACGGGACGAAACTCTGGATTGCAGATGGTGCGCTTATCATCAGCGCAAACCGCAGGCAGGAGGATACTTCTATCATCCCGACCGGATTCGGTGATTATATATTCATCTGGAACGATTTCAGGGATGACACAGCAAAAGGCGACCTTTACGCACAGAAAATCGACGCCAATGGCAATCAGGTGTGGGATCCGGAAGGTGTGCTGCTCTCCGAGGGTGATTTCGATTCCCCAGCAGTTTTCCGAATAGTGTCTGACGGAACTGGCGGCGCTATCGTTCTCTGGAACGAAATGCGCAACGGCAATGCCGATATCTATGCCATCCGTGTGGACAGCGACGGGAATATTCCCAGCCCCTGGCCCCAAGATGGGATGATCGTCTCCGCGGGACCTGCTGCCGAGAGGCAGTTGACGGTTGACACCGACGGCGCAGGCGGCGCCATCATAGGTTGGAAGGACAACCAGAGCGCTGCCGACGACGTCTTTATCCAGCGTGTCACCATAGACGGCAGCCTCGCCTGGAATGGCGGCAACGCTGTTGCGGTTTGTACCGCGGACAACGACCAGATATCTCCCAAACTATGCCCCGATGGTTCCGGCGGAGCCTACATCGTCTGGACCGACAAGCGGGATGATGACAACGGCGACCTCTACTTCCATCATGTGCTGAATGATGGATCGCTGCCGTTTCCTGAGCCAAACGGTAAAGCGCTGATCGCCGATCCGGGGCTGAACAAACGACAGGAAAACGCACGAATCGTTCATGATGGTTCAGGTAACGCCATCATCCTCTGGCTTGATGCCAGAGATTCCGGAGTAGGTAACCTTACTTTCGATATCTATGCCCAGAAAGTCGATTCTGATGGAACTCTGCTCTGGAATGCCACAGGAAATCCGATCTGCGATAATGATGCAGCGCAGGACAACGCACGAATCAATGCAGATGGGAACGGCGGCGCAGTCGCCGTATGGATGGACGAACGTGATGGGAATGAGATCCCCAGGAACAATATCTTCGCTCAGCAGATTAATTCAGATGGAACGATGGAATGGCAGAACAACGGCGTTCCCGTCTGCGAAGCAGTGGGTTACCAGTTCTTCCCGCTGGTGCGAGCCTTCGAGGATTACACTTTAATCGCCTGGGGTGATGAACGTTCCGGTTCATTAGGAATCTGGTATCAGAATCTGAACTCGAATGGTATTCCACAGCTTGCGGTTGACGGCGATACCCTTGTCTGGGGCATTTCCGGCAACGCTCAGGGCATAAACCTAGTAAAGGACGGGAACGATAAGGTCTTCGTTTTCTTCGAGGATTTACGCCTGGGCGGCACTATCGGAAATGCCGTGTATGTGCAAATAATTGACAAACAGGGTGAAGTACACCTGGAGGCAGAAGGTCAACCCATCTGCCCCGATCCTGTCTATACGGACAGTAAAAAGCAGGAAAATCTAAGCGCATGCACTGACGACGACCACGGCGCTATAGCCGTCTGGGAAGATTACAGAGACTCCAATCCAGCTACGCAAATCTACGCGCAGCGTGTTGGGAACAATGGTGAACTGCATTGGGGAAATATCGGCATTCGCGTTTCACCGTATGACAGGCAGCAGAATAACCCGCAGGTGGTTACTGACGGCGCTGGCGGAGGAATCGTTGCCTGGTCAGAGTTGTCACCGTTTTACGATAATAAAGTCAGCGCTGCCAGAATAGATCACAGTGGCAATACGATATGGTCCATCGAGGTCGGTGACAACGCCTGGCAGGACGATCTCTTTGAAAGTATGGCTCCAGATGGCAGCGGCGGCGCGTATATCGCCTATAAAAACCTCGATCCACTCGAACCCAACAATTACAACCTCTATGCGCAGCATGTTGACGAAAGCGGCGCTCTCCTCTGGGAAACCAGCGGTGTTGTGGTCTGTGAAGCGGAGAACGGACAGTTGAACTGCAGCACAATTGGTCTTGGATCCGATGGCGTTATCTTCCTCTGGGAAGATTCCCGGAATGGATTTGACAAGGACGTATATGCACAGAGATTCAGCTTTGCTGGGGATACTCTCTGGACTATCAATGGAGTGGCTGTCATTGCTGAGGCGGAAGACCAGGCAGCGCCTGATGCTGCGCTGGATATTTACGGAAATCTAATCGTAACCTGGGAAGATTATCGCAATGCCGCACATATGGATATCTACATACAGAAGCTGGATATCGACGGACAGCTACTGTTCCAGACCAGCGGAATTGAGGTATCCACTGCAGCGCTTTATCAGAACAGCGCCAAGGTGCTAAGCGACGGTCAGGGCGGCAGTTACATCGTCTGGGTTGATTTCAGAACCGGCACTTTCCCCGATCTCTACGGCACACATCTGGATGAAAACGGGCAGCTTTCAACCGAAACGGTACAGGGTTGGAATGAACAATGGGTCGAAGACGGCAATATCATCTGCGATGAATTTCACTGGCAGCATAACCAGGAACTCATTGATGACTACGAAGATGGGGTTATCGTTGTATGGGAAGATAAACGTTCTTCAGGAAAAGAGGAATTAATCAACTTATACGCTCAACGTCTTAACGGATCGGTTGTCTCGGTAGAACCCTCTGTGGATGGTGAGTTCCCCTCCTCCTTCAAGCTGCATCATCCGTATCCTAATCCCTTCAATCCGGAAGTGAAAATCACCTTCGACATTGCTAAACCGGGATTAGTTAAATTGTCTGTTTATGACATTCAGGGTCGGCTGATTGAAACATTGCAAGAAGGCTGGATATCCGCAGGCAGCAAAGAGATATTCTGGCGGGCTAAGGGTCTGGCATCCGGCGCTTACATCGTAAGCCTCGAGAAAGAAGGCGAGAAATCACTCAAAAAGATCATTCTGCTTAAATAGTACCAGCGGGATACAAACAGACAAGGGCGCAACTATTTTGCGCCCTTGTCTGTTTTAAGTTCTATTTTTTGACTTGATTTTTTTTGAATATTATAAAACATAATTAAATTTTACCTTGAGTCAGCTATGGAAATGTTATATATTAAAACCATACAGAATAAAAAACATCAATAAACATCCGAGAAATGAAATGGCACCAACTTACCATCTTGTCCAGTCACTGATCAAATCCCTTGCTATTCTTGAAGTTCTTGCTGAGAACGTCGATGGAATGGGTGTGACTGAGATCGGCGAGCGTGTTGGAATGAACAAGAGTACCGTTCATCGGATTCTTACTACGCTTGTCCACGAAAACTACGCTGAGCAGGATCACCGCAAAGGACGCTACCGTTTGAGCTTCAAATTGTTCGAGATTGGTCGCAAGATCCTGAACAATACGCGCGGCTCTAAGGTCGTCTCTAAGTTCCTCGAAAAACTCGCCGAGAAAACTGGCGAATCCGCAAGATTCATCGCTCCCGATTATGTCAACGCCAGATTAATCGTTTGTGATGAAGTACGCACCAAAAAACACATCGGGCTCAACACCAAACTGGGTGAAACTGTCTCCCTGTCACAATCCGCCGCCGGACGCATGTTCTTATCCAACATCTCCGATAATGAAATCAAGAAATTGATGGATGAGAAAGGCAGGAAGGTTGTTATCGAAGATGATGGTTATTCCTTCTCAAAGCTTAAGAATGACCTCGGGCAGGTACGTGAAAGCGGCGTATCCTATGATGCGAAAGCCAGCGATCCAGAATCGACATGCAACATTGCCGCTCCACTCCGGGATGAAACTGGCGAACTTATCGGCTTGATCGATCTTTATGTTCCCAAGTTCCGCTGTCCTAAGAATTTCGAGAAGAAATACAGTAAATTGGTTCAGGATACTGCGTTAGAAGTATCAAAGCGTTTAGGCTATATTCCTGAATAAATGGGTATGAGATAAAAAGCAAAGCTGTCTCAGATTGAACTGAGACAGCTTTGCCTGTTTTATAAATATCCCCTGGCGCAAAATTCCCGATAGGAGATATTTAATCCTTCAATGTCTCTGCGAGGACGATCCACTCAATACGCCCATTTTTACGCGCGAATTGATGAAGGAAAAATGAGTCTCTCGTCAAAGTCGAAATCTCCATTGATAAAAAGCACACTATCTTCTACCTTCCTCTTTTCGACTCCCTTTAAAGCGAGCTTATCGGTGCTGAATATGAAGGCAACTTCTCGCTTTTGAAAATTCGCTATAAAGCTCTCAATATCTGTGAACCGGGGCATTTCAGCTGTGATAATGTCGTGTACTTTCAATTGTTCTCCAGAGTCATCCAGAACGATAACTATACTCTGTTCTTCTAAATAATATATCTGGTCTCTGAAAGGATAGAGAAGCATGAAAAGGAGCAGGTTGGGATTCCTAAATCCGAGCTTTGACGATACGGATTCTCGTGTACCAACCAGGCTCTTAAGTATGGCGAAATCTAGATCGCTATCGACGTCCAGTTTTCTGATGAGTTTTTCGTCAGTGCGGGCAATTTCTCCGAGTTTGATAACATCATAATGCTCGCTCATTCTCTTGAATCCGAGCTTTTCATAAAAACCGGAGGCTGCATCGTCAGTGAAGAGAAAGGTTAAATCGCAGTGAATCTGTATCCAACTTTTTGCTCTTTTCCAAAGCTCCCTTTGAATACCCTTGAGACGATATTGGGGCAGAGTGCCTACAGTCAGCAGTTGCGCCTATTTTTTGTCTTCGCCGTCGATCGTAATATCTGAGGGATACACGCATATGGAAGCTATGCATTTTTCTCCCTCGAAAGCGGAAAAAGGGATGTACTTACTGTCCCAGAGATTCCTCGCTTTCTATTGATCGAATTTGAGTTCGAAGATTTTATAGGCGTACTCTTCAAAAGATGCCTTCGCCCTGGCATCGCTGAAATAATGGCTGCGGTATTCAATTTTCATATCTGTAACTGTATGACTGTTTCAGGCGCTCACCGACATACGATAACCTTTCAGGAATATTATCAGTCTGTCATTGGTAAATTACAATTATTAGAGTTCATTTCAAACTATTCCTGGATAAATATAGCGTCCAAGTCATACTTGAATTGAACATATAACAAAAGGGCTGTCCTAAAAGGGATAATGTCATTCTGAGCAAGCCGAAGGCGTAGCGAAGAATCACTTGTTTATTTTAACTTTATGATTCTTTCGAGACCCTTCGTTTCACTCAGAGTGACCCTTTTGGGACAGCCCCGCTCTCTGCTCCTCGGGAGGGATCAGTCGATAGCCTGACTTTCAGCTTGAACCCCCATCAGCCGTACTTGAACCCCCATCAGCCGTACGGCTGATAACAGCCACCCGCTATAATAAATCCCTGAGAAATCTTCTACCACTGCCAGTCTTTAACTGACGTTCTCTTTTCAACGCTTCAGTTCTTGTGGAATACTCTTCACTATATATGATTATCCAATCGTCAGCTCTGGCTGTAAACCCTTTTGCGTATTCGTTATGAGACCGCAATCTTTGTTCAAGGTTCGAAGTCTGACCGATATATATACAGTCTATTTTTTCGCTATAGATTGCATATACTGTGAACATTTAAAGACTCGCTGAATACTGAAAAAGGCAGTCTGCTCAGGACTGCCTTCATTTGCTCCTCGGGAGACTTTCAGCTTGAACCCCCATCAGCCGTACGGCTGATAACAGCCACCCGCTCTTTGCTCCTCGGGAGGGACTTGAACCCCCATCAGCCGTACGGCTGATAACAGCCACCCGCTCTTTGCTCCTCGGGAGGGACTTGAACCCCCAACCTAGTGGTTAACAGCCACCCGCTCTGCCAATTGAGCTACCGAGGAATTTATAAATATATGATCGAAAAGAATTTGTTAATATACTTTAATAATAGCCGTAAGTCAAGCCGGGAAGGCACTTTTTTTTATTCTGATAACTGAAAGCCCGCCGTTTTATCAGCATCTATTTTCCTTAATTTTATTCCCTCCTTGATTATTCCCTTTTTTTTTATTATATTATAGCCCTACAAACGATCCGTCTCGATAATATGTATCATAAAAAGGGAGTTAAAAATGCGTTCATGGCTAAATTTGATACTAATTCTATGTGTAATTGTGCCTGTGGCTCTGGCTGACTGGACCGGCACAATTGCCGATCAATACATCAGTTATGATGATAACCTGATGGGTTGGTACACCCGCATGGCGGTCACCAGCGATGGAACTATCCACGTTGTCTGGAATGAAAAGGTGATAAGTTACCCCACTCAGCAGGAGATCCATTACTCGCAGTCCAGTGATAACGGTGTCTCCTGGTCAGCGATCGGCGGTGATATAATTATCAGCTATGATGACGCTACCAATGCTGAAAATGGCAGCGGCATTGCAGTCGATTCACAGGATAATCTCTACGTAGTCTGGTGCGAAGACGACCCGACAATTCAAGAGGTGCATTACTCCATCTCTATGGATGGCGGCAACACCTGGTCAGGACAGACAGGTGATCAGACTTTGAGTCTGCCCGGAGGAAATAATGCTTATAACCCGGATATTGCCATCGACAGCGACGACGTAATTCACGTGGTCTGGAATCAGGTTTATGAAGGCGGCAGCGTCGATGAGATTCATTACTCACGATCATTCGATGGAGGCGCAACCTGGTCTTCTCAAACTGCTGAAACGGTCATCAGTTACCCTGACGGCGACGCGTCATCGTATGCAGACATAGTGATCGGTCCCAATGACGAGCTATACGTCATGTGGAGGGAGAATGACAACACTGTCACAACTCATGACGCGCTTTATCTCACAACGTCTACCGATGGCGGCGATACCTGGAGTGGCGCTACTGCGGAAACTCCCATCACTCAACCCATCAGAATCATTCTGTATCCTCAGATGGAGATCGATTCCAATGGTTACCTGCACGCCGTATGCAAAGGAACACAGGATACCGTCTCAACCTTCCATTATGAAGTGTTCTACACTGGTTCGGATGACGGGGGTATAACCTGGACCGGCACATCACAAGATATAATCGTCAGTTTTGACGATGGCAACAGCAGTAATATTCCGAATTTAGGCTGCGATTCTCAGGGGAACGTCATAGTTGTCTGGGATGAAAACCATCAATCCGATGACAATGAAATCCATCTGTCAGTATCCACAGACGGCGGTGTTTCGTGGTCAGGATCGACTCAGGATGAGATCATCAGTTTCCCGGACGGACGTCCTGCTTACCGTCCCTTTATCGTCGCAGGCATCGACGATATGCTGCACGTCACCTGGAATGAGGGAACGACTTCTAATGGTTATTACCAGATTCATTATTCGCGGGGCGATGCCATCGGCGGCGGTTCCGACGTCACTATCGATCTGAATTATACTGGCGGATCACCGGTGCCGGCTGGAGGCGGCAATATAGATTTCGGCGTATTCGTGGAAAACGTGAGCGCATCACCGGTCGATTACGATGCCTGGCTGGAGATATCTTATGAAGGAGGCGCTCCTACCACGGTTGCTTTGAGATCATTCACCAACTACCTGCCGGGTTGGACGATCAACCGTCCGAACATGTTCTTCCCGGTGCAGGGCGGTTATGCTGCTGGAAATTATACCTTCACCGGTAAGGTCGGCGTTCATCCCGACAATGCCTGGGATCAGAGCGGTTTCTCCTTCGTGAAATCAGGTAGTGATTTCATCACCGGGTTTATACCATGGGCGCCGGACGGAGTACCCAATCCGTTCGATGAAATTCAGAAGGGCGACGCACGCGTCGCCCCTACGGAGTTGGTGTTGTTGGGAGCGTATCCCAACCCGTTCAACCCGACCACAGCTATCAGCTATCAGCTCTCAGTTCCCAGCTTGACAAAGTTGACAGTTTACGACGTTAATGGACGACTGGTGACAGAGTTAGTCAATGGCTGGCGGGATGCGGGTGTGCATGAGGTTACATTCGATGGATCGAATGCTGCGTCGGGTATTTACCTGTACGAACTCCACGTTTCGGGGTCAGGTGCGACCCCGAATACGGAGACAGGGAAGATGGTGCTGGTGAAGTAACAAGGAAAAAGAGAAGAGAAAAAAAAGGGGCTGTCCCAAAGGGACGCCTTCGGTGCGCCACCCTCTTTTCAGGGCGATCCCGATTCGTCGGGATCGCCCTCTGTTTTGTCCCCCCTTTCTTTTCAAGGGGGGAGTAAGGGGGGATCTAAAATAAGGGATCATAACGCTTCAAATGAGCTTGTACATCTATACTGCCAGAAACAGCAGAATCACGCACGCCAAAGCTCCATTGATACAGACCAGCCAATAGACGAAAAGATTGGCGCCGGCGGTTTTCTCCTGTGCGTACAATTCCTTATACCGTGAGATATAAGGTAACATCAGACGAAATTTAAATAGACCGAACTTGACTCCATGACGCTGCAGAAAAGCAACCATTCTGATATACAGCACGATGCTGCATGCCACCAGTATCAGAGCCAGATAAATCAGCATTTCTTGAGCAGACATTTTATTCTCCCTTTTGTTATCGGGCGTTGATTATTTGTTTAGATAAACTTAACCGTATCACTCTGTAAATTCAAAAACCTCCTCAATGCGCGAACCCAGCGCCCTCGAGAGGCGGAAAGCGAGCATCAGTGATGGTGTGTATTTCCCCGCTTCCAGCGATATGATTGTCTGGCGCGTGCATTTAGCGCGGTTAGCTAACTCCTGCTGAGTCATCTCCTCATTATCAAAACGCAGGCGCCGGATATTATTCTTAATGGCATCCATCAGAGGCTATTCCTTTCCAGATCACCAATATCCAGATTATAACCGCGATAGATAGATAAGGATCGCGCCAGAATGTTCATAAATAGTATTGAAAGAAACATGATGTACATCAGCGGTACCGGAATTCCTCCTTTACCAATATAAATCCTGACTAACGCGATACACCAGACAGCCACTGAAATAAGAACGACTCGCTGTTGAACGATGAGGGCGCGCGCCGCTATCAAGATATCCCGCTCGTCAAAGACATATTCCTCACCCCTCTTTCTTTTCATTGTCAATAGCGCTAAGACGCCGTAAATAGCCACACCGATCAGTAGAAATCCGAGATAGGCAAGCTCCAGTGAGTCGTTTTCGAAGATGGTCGCTGGATCGTTTAAAAATGGCATCGCAATCGTCGCCAGCAACATAAGACCCGATATTAATGCCGCGAACAGGGCGCGTTTTTGTTCTCGAAGCATCATCATCCTCTCGGTCAGTTATTATTTGTAAGATAATTCATACATAATGTAATATATTTATTACACAATGTCAAGTACTTTTTACATTTATTTTGGCTTTTTTGGGGGAGTGTTACATCGAGAAAATCAATGTATGGGTGGTGAAAAACAGGGTCAGGAGGTAACTCCTGACCCTACGGGAAGAAAACAGGGGGCTGTCCCAAAGCATCTATGTGAATCCAGCTCAGTCGATTTTTATTTCAATGGATTTCGGTTTGACCTTCTCTGATTTAGGCAGGGTCACCTGGAGAACGCCGGAATCATATTTAGCTTTGATTTTCGAAGTGTCGATCTCCTCACCTAACCGGAAACTGCGCTGGTAGTTGCCGCACTGACGCTCCACTCTCGTGAATTGCTCGCCGTCTTCTCGCTTATGTATATCTTTCTTGCCGCGAATTGTCAGCGTGTTATTTTCGACGTCAACTTTGAAGTCGTCTTTCTTTATGCCGGGCATTTCAGCATAGATGACGTAGTCACTTTTACGCTCGAGAACGTCTGTTCTCGGTGAAACGATGTAGTCTTCTTCGTTGGTTGATCTGTTCCAGAACTCGTCGAAGAAAGGGCTCAGCATGGTGCTCGTTGGGTGATATTTCATTAACATAGTATACTCCTTTCGGTTTTTGTTGTTGCTTGTTTGACCTAAATAAATGCAAGCGACGTGCCATTTTTATAAATGTAACGATTACAGTATATTACAAGTATAGCTAAGATAATTACCGAGGTCTACACTAAAGTTTCTGTAATTATGACAGATACTATGTCAGTAAATGTCAGAGTTTGTCGGTACTTTGACAGTTGAAGCGACATGATAGATAAAGTTGAAGCGCTTCTTCAGGAGGGGTCAAATCGTTTGTAAATGATCTTGACTTTATAATCGTGCTCCTCTAACTTAAGGCAGATTTAAGTTATTATCTGGGGGGTACAACCGGGGAATGCGAATACTTTTAATTCAACCTTCGTGCATTGTTACTGAACGCTGGTCGGAGAAAGCCGCACCCTTTCTGCCGATTGGATTAGCTTCTATAGCTGCCAGCCTGAAGAAAGCTAATCATGAAGTGATGCTTTTGGACGCACTGACCGAGGGGTGGGAATTTCGGTGGCGTCATGAAGGCGGTTGGATAGAAATAGGGCTGTCAGAAGAGGACGTCGCCGCGGAAATCAGAAGGTACCAACCGCAGGTTGTCGGTTTCTCAGTGCCATTCACCACACAGGCTCCCCGACTGCGTTCGCTGGCTCGCTGGGTTAAAGCGATCCATCCGGAAATCTTCGTGGTTTGCGGCGGCAATTATCCGACGGCAGCCCCTCGGGAAGTTCTTGAAATTCCAGACGTCGATCTGGTGGTATTAGGCGAGGGTGAGATCACCTTTACCCGTATCCTGGATAAACTCAAAACGGGCGCGAGTTTAGAAAACCTCAATGGCATCGCTTATCGGTCTGAGGGCGGCGGGATTGCGATTCAACCTCCTTTACAATACATCGAAAACCTCGATCAACTCCCCCTGCCTGCCTACGACCTTTTACCGCTGACATCATACTTCAAGGCAATCGGTAAGAGATGGCTGCCGCTGTTTAATACCAGAGGCTGTCAAAAAGCCTGCGCGTCCTGTTCGACAGAGAAACTACATGGGAAACGCGCTCGTTATGAATCGGTCGAATACACTCTTAAGAAAATCCGGCTGCTGAATGACAATTATGGCGTGCAGAGCTTCTACTTTGATGATAATAACCTTTTCTCCAATAAGCTGTATGCTGCCGAGCTGTTCGATAGAATCATTGATGAAAAGCTGAAAATCCAGTGGATAGCAAGAAGTGGTGTGGATCCAAGATCGCTGGATGATGATCTGCTGAACAAAATGAGGTTAGCAGGCGGGAAACGGCTTCATTTTTCGCCGGATTCGGGCAGCCGGCGAGTGCTGCGAAAATACCTGGCGCGTTCCTTCGATCCTTATATCATGGAAAAAGCCATACAGCGCACGCTTGACGCCGGGTTTAAGGTATCGTGTCATTTTCTCATCGGTACGCCGGGAGAGACCCTGGAGGAGATCCACGAAACCTTGAAATTTGCCTGGAAACTACGCAGCCTGGGTGTAGATGAGTTCAATTTTTCGATGGCTGTGCCCTACGCGGGGACTGAAATGCGCAGTCATGCTGAGAACATGCAGTGTGTTCTGCCTGATCAAGAGGAGATGTACACGCCCTACGACGGGTGCATATCGACTGAAGAGATTCCAGCAGAGGAAATATCAGTAATCAGGGAAACGGCAGACAGGGAATTTAATAACTCAGGACTGGTGAACGGACTTCTACGACGCTTTACGCCACAGCACATTCATCAAGTTCTGGAAGAAAGGTTCTTTACTTCACTCGCGCCGCAGCGAATTATAAAAGAGGCGCCGAAGATACGAAGAACTTTAGGTCGAGCGGTAGAAGCAGTATGAGAAGGTAGCTGTTAATGATTATAATAAAGTAGCTGTCCCAAAAGAGGAATATTAAGTCATTGCGAGGAATCAGCCGTCCGGCTGATGACGTGGCAATCTCCTATTTTACAAGCACTAAGAGATTACCACACTTCGTTCGTGCCGAAGGCATCCCTATGGGACAATGATAGTTTATAGACTTTTGGAACAGCCCCTTCTTATTTCATTATATCACATTTAATTTCCAACACCCACATTTACTTTCCTGAAGAGCGCCGGACTGCACCCATGTGACATTTCCACCGTCTGCATGGGCTGCCCCTTACCGCAGTTAGGCAGACCCCAGAGCACCCAATGATCTGAACCAGCAATGCCATCACATGATTTCCAAAAATCAGGCGTTATGCCCTGATAATTCGGATTCTTGAGCATTTTGCCTAATTTACCACCTTTGATTTCCCAGGCAGTTTCACAGCCGAATTGGAAATTCAGCCGTTTCTGGTCAATCGACCAAGATCGGTTGGTGGACATGTATATACCGTCATCGACGGCAGCAAGCAGATCATCGAAGCTGCCTTCACCCGGCATCAGGCAGAGGTTGGAATTGCGGACAATGGGAATGTGCGACCATCCTGAAGCACGGTTCGATCCCACTGATCTTTGGGCTCCCACGACGTGCGCCAGTTCCCGGTTGTGCTGGTATCCCACAAACTGTCCTTCGCGCACAATGTGCCAGCGCTGCGAACGAACGCAGTCATCGTCATAGCCGTTAGTAGCGAGTCCGCCGGGAATGGTGTTATCGCAGACGAGATTGACGATGGGCGAGGCGTATTGGAAATTGTTGAGTTTTTCGAGCGTGGCGAAACTGGTGCCGGCGAAATTCGCTTCCATTCCCAGAACTCTGTCCAGCTCGGTGGGGTGAGCCACTGATTCGTGAATCTGCAAAGCGAGTTGTGAGCTTTCCAGAACCAGATCCTTTTTACCGGATGGACAGACGTCCGCAGATAGCAGCGCCACTGCTTCTTCGCGAATTCTGGGCGCGTTTTCGAACAATTTAAGAGCCGAAATCAACTCATAGCCGCAGTTCATGTACTGCCCGCCAAATGAACTGGGAAAACTGCGCACCTGTACGTCACCATCCTTGACCGCCGTCGCCGAAAATCCGCCTCCTGAGCGAATAGTCGTCTGATCTACGAAGGAGCCTTCGGAAGTAGCCATCCACTGCCGCTTCTTCTTAAAAGACATCGACGCCTCAGATACTGCGATCTCAGGCGCTTTGTGGAGTTCAGTATCTATCTCCTTCAGCAAAGCCAGTTTCTCTGAAATCGGGACTGTGAAGGGATTGATGATATAGGGAGTTACCCACACATCCTGATGAGCCGGTTCAGGCGCCAGTTGAACGTCGTTCTTTTTAAGGGACGCGCTCGCCCGCGCTATGCGGACAGCAAGATCAGCGACGCGATCTATCTCATCGGGTTCAACCCGCGCTGAAGAGGCAAATCCCCACGCTCCGTCCACGATAACCCTGACGCCAAATCCGATATCTTCGGTGAGGTCCATTGCCGCAACCTGTCCGTTGCGCACCATCACGTCCTCCCGGACAGTTTCAACGATGCGGACGTCGGCATAAGACACCCCTGAACGTGTGGCGCGGTCTATTGCATTCTGAGCTAACGTTTTCACGATCTGCTCCCGGATTAAATTATTTTAAAATTCACTAACACTCGAGAAATTGAACTTCGATATCTTCAGCGCTGGAACGACAAAGCTTCCTGCGAAAAAAGCCTCTGAAGCTATCCGCTCCTTTGAAATCAACTCCACCTGGTTAAACGCCTTTACAATGCTGTCTGTAAATCGCATATTGATGATAGGCTTGCTGATCTTCCCATTTTCAATCAGAAAGGTGCCGTCTCTGGTCATTCCAGTCAGCATTACCTCCACAGGGTCCAGGACATTAGCATAATGGAAATGGGTAACGAGGATGCCATGGTCTGTCGATTTGATCATCTCAGCAAGGTTGGAATCTCCTGCGGCAAGCTCGAGATTCAGCGGAAAAGGTCCTGAGCTGTTGGGTTGCGGCAGCGAATGTCCGGTGGTTACAGTATTGGCTTTAGCGGCGGTAATGCGGTCGTGCACAACAGCTTTTGCTATTCCGTTTTCGATCAAAGTCAGACTCTGACGAGGCGCGCCCTCAAAATCGAAGGGCAGTCCCGGGTTCAGATCGCTGTAAGCATCGTCGCATATAGTGATATTATCACCCAGTATTTTCTCCCCCAACCTGCCGCTTAAGAAACTGCGACCCTCATTGTAGTTTAGCCCACCGAAGCTCTCGTAAGCTAAAAACATCATGAAATCGCTGACCGCGGCGGATTCCAGAACGACGGTGTATTCACCCGGTTCAATTTGAATCGGATTCTGAGCGTCTTTAGCTTTTCTAATGGCTGTATTCATAACCCTATCAGCGTCGATATTCGACACGTCCCGCTGTGTGTCTTCCGCCCAACCTGAAGCTCCCTCAATATCGACCGTCAATGAAAGCGCCGCACTGGAACTCTGAAAATAACCGAAGAGGTTCTTTGAATTGCCGATGGCTACAGACTCACAACCCGTTGAAAAAATACCAGCTCCATTACCTTTTGATCTGGCTGCTTCTTTCACCAATTTAGCGATGGTTTCAGCACGCTCTTCAGGGCTGAAAGCGACTGTGTCGGGATAATAAGCATTGCTTTGAAGGAATTCCGAGGGACCCAGCATAGTCAGCAAGTCGGGATTTTCATCCTGCTGTGAAGCGACGCTCTTTGCCATATTGAACGCGCGCTTCAGAGAGTCATTATCAAACTTATCCGTTGTCGCTCTGCCGACTTTTTTCCCGAGATGAACGCGGATCGTCAGGCTGTCGGTGTTCCTCGCCACGTTCTGTGAGATAACATTATCGCTGAAACGCGTCAGATTCTCTTCGCCGTGCGAGAGGAGCGCTTCTGTTTCATCAGCATCAGACAGGCTGATTACATGCTGTATAATTGCTTCAGCCTTTGACTTATCCATGATTTACCTCCAGAGGACAAATTACAGAAATATGGCAGCGACATAGCCGACACAGAGTAGTAAGCCGGTCGTCAGGTGAACCGCTATCGTTCCGGCATTGGCCGGGACTAATTTCTGGGAGTCGGAATGATGAGTTTTTGCCACTTTCATGGCGCTGATTGCCTTTGGCAAAGTTACCAATCCGATCAGGGTGTATATCGGAGTGATGCTGAATAAAGCGGCAGCGGCTATCGAGACGTAAGTTAAAACCATAATTGCCACATAGCCGTGATAGGCGCGGGGACGCCCCATGCGGACGACCAGATGACGTTTGCCGCTGTCCCGGTCGGCAACAAAATCGGGGAATTCGTTGATGTACAGCACTCCCGCGATTAACAGGGTCACAGGGATTGACGCAACGATGACTTCCGTAGCGAAGGTTTGTGCCTGGACGTAATATGCGCCCAGCATCATAAGCGTTCCGAAACAAAGCCCGACGATTAATTCTCCAATCCCGCGGGCGGCGAGGTTAAAAGGCGGCACTGTGTAAAATATTCCACAGAACGTCCCAATCAGCCCGAGGTATAAGATGGGCGTTCCTTTCAGCGCTACTAATAACAATCCAACAGCAGTGCTCAAGGCGAAGAAAATTAACGAGCCTGTCAACACTTCGCGAGGCGTCAACGTACCATTCTGTATCTGTCTGCTGCCACCGGAAAAGGGGCGGACGAATTCCTTGTTTATATCATCGCAGCCGCTTTGATGATCGGCGTAATCGTTCATGACGTTGGTTCCGGCATGCATCAGAACAGCCCCGAAAAGGGTCAGGAAGAAGTATCCTATCTGGAACTGAAAACCGTGCTGCCAGGCTATTATAGAACCGAGCAGTACAGGTATCAGAACAGCGGTAAAAAACGGTGCGCGAACAGCCTCCAGCCAGATCAAAACTTTATTCTTTGGAGGGGTCACGGTTAATTCGGAAGCGGAACTCATTATTTCCTCTTTAGTTAGGTTGTGGATTTTCCTTTGATCTCAACCCGCAGAAGCGGATAAGGAAGTTTTTCTATTAGAAGCTGATAAAAAGCGCTTGACTTTTCATAAGGAATGTATTATCTTTGATCATTATAATATCGGGAGTAAAAAATGGCTAAAAAACGATTAATTACTGCAGATATGTCGATTGCTGACGCTTTAAAACAATATCCGGGCATCGAGAACGTTTTAACGGATTACAAGATGCATTGCGTCGATTGTGAAATATCCGACTTAGAGACAATTGGAGTCTGCGCAGCCACCCACAGCGTCAAGGACATCGAGCAATTGTTAGATGATTTAAACGAGGCGGCAAGTCAATGAATCTCCAGCTTTCTTGTCAACTTTGAATAAATACAAGGATCGGCGAAAGCTGATCCTCATTTTTCATCAGCTTAGCGCGGCTGCCGCTGGACTGTTTCCCAGATTAGTTCTCCTCTGGCACACCCTTTAATCTCCTTCATCACGAATCCCATCAGCACTTCATGCCAATTCTGTTCATCCTGAAGTTTTATTCCCTTGTGTTCCCCTGCGATCTTCAACACTGCCGTTTCCAGAGAAGCTTCGTCCAACGGCGTTATATGGTGTGCGGCGAGGAAATCATCGGGATCTTCTTCGGGGTGATCCGCCATATAAGTGATCAGTGTTGCTATGCCTTCTCTGAATATGCGTTTGTCAGCCACCAGTTCGGCAAATTTATTCCAGTGATCGTCATTCAGTTCTTCAAGTAGAACACCCTGACGCTTAAGATGCTTACAAAGGTCAATTAAGACCCATGCGGCAAACTTCGGCTTAATATCGTATTCATTGATAATGCGATCGAAATATGTCCTGCGCGGGTGTAGAGCAAGCCTTTTGGACTGATGCCGCGGGATTCCCTTTGACAGGTATTCCTTTTCGATATCCCAGGGTTTCGGCTGCAATCCTTTCTGTATCCTGGCTATACGTTCAGAGTCGAGGGCAGTTGGAGGCGAATCGGTATCGGGGTACATGCGATCCGGTCCAGGCAGGATGCGCTCAAAATCAGTTAAACCATCTTTACGAGCCTGACGGGTTTCGTTGGGAATACCATCGAACGCCTCTTGGACGCGAATGATGATCTCCTGTGCCGCGGTTTGAGCGTCTTCAGCAGAACCCCAGGTCAGAACGCCTGTATCTTCATCGGCGAGGTTCATGGCTTTATTTATCAGGTCAAGGTCTTCGGGCTCTAATCCGGTAACAGAGACGTCTTCGGTATGTAACAGATTAGGCAGTTGATCGAGACAAGCGATGACCCTGACTCGTTCGGAAAGTTCGTGAGCGAAGGTCAGTTCGGGCTGCGTCTCCATTGCCAGCAGTCCCTTGACCTGGCGAAGAGCCACCCCCTTCAGCGCCGCGCCCCTCCGTTCAACAGCTTTTTTAATCAGACGGTGACGGATGCGTCCCTGAATATCCGAAAGATCGAATATCTCCGCCTTAAAGTCATCCTTATCTGCGACGCATTCGGTCAAAAAGTCTCGTATATTTAAGAGCTTATGTTGACGGTAAGCCTCATTAAGCACCAGCGGCGGAAAATCGGGAATGCGCGGCACGCCCTTGATTTCAACGCGCTCACCTCCTTCGATGGACACATTGACGTCCTGTCTCACCGAGCCTATTCCTCTGCGAACTTTGCCGGTAACGCGCAGAACGTCTCCGATAATCCTTCCAACGTCGGCGACTTCGTCAGGCGTTTTCATATCAGGAGCAGTCACTACCTCAATCAGAGGCATCGATAAACGGTCTGTTCTGAAAGTAATGGTATGTCCGACGTCGGATACCTCCCGGCAGGCATCTTCTTCAAGAGCGAGTTGAATTACCTTTATTTTACGATCTTTATAAGGAACCCATCCATCCACCCCGATGATGGTAGTTCGTTGAAAACCGGCTGGAATCGAACCGTCGAGGTACTGTTTTCTCGCTATATGAACTTCGCCGACGATCTTGCAGTTTAACATCAGAGCGATTTCAATCGCTATATCGACCGCCTCCTGATTGATGGGGAAAGGAGGCGTATCATCCATCTCGTAAGTGCAGATCGATTCCCGGTTCAGAAGGTAGATTACCTCCTTCTTCGTCTTGAATTCCATCAGGGCAGTGCCATCGTACTCGCCCAGTTCAGACAATGTGGGACGCATATGGCGCAGGATTTCTGTATCGTGCTCGGTGGAATAGAGTCCAGCCGGGCAGCGGCAGAACAGTTTCCGTTCAGTTAAAATCTGGTGATGGACTTCCAGACCGGATTTCATTTTGTAGTCGGTGGGATCGAATTTCTTTTCCAAGATTCAGCCTATTTGAGACGTCTTTCTCAAGGTGTTTTAAACTTAAAAAGATAAGGAGGATTCCGTTCCAATGCAAGCAAAATCTGTAAATGCGAATAAACGATTCAATTATTTTGTGATTTTCGATAGAATAGCACGTTGTCATTCCTCTTCTATCTCCTATCCGAACTCATATAGTGCTTGACAAAAAACAAATTTTTGCTTACATTTCTTATTAACGTTACGGTCACCCATTTAAACAAATTATTCTTGAGATAAGAATGAATAGAATTCTACTTTACAGCCTGCTGACAGGCATTCTCCTTACCTCTACGATTTCCGCGCAGGATGCTGTATCCAATCTCATCGATGAAGCGGAAATGCGGGCGCACGTCGAATTCCTCGCTTCCGTGGAACTTGAAGGCAGGAACGCTCCGGGGCACGGATCAGAAATAGCACAGAAGTACATCGCTACAAGATTCCAGCAATACGGTTTAGAGGAACTTGATAAAGCTCCCGGTTATTACCAGGAAGCGCCGCTTATAGTTCAGAAAACGGATTACGAGAATTCCTGTCTATCAATTCTCACAGGCGGCGGCGAGTCCGTATTCTCGGCAATGGATGATTTTCTATTCGTTCCGCGCAGC
The DNA here is from genome assembly GCA_025774555.1 of candidate division LCP-89 bacterium. Lineage (GTDB taxonomy): Bacteria > Electryoneota > B3-LCP > B3-LCP > B3-LCP > JALGVT01. The sequence goes on along the minus strand of JALGVT010000051.1, from coordinate 1,073 downwards.
GGGTCATCCCAGGATTTCTCAGGGCAGTTGGTTCTCGCAGGATATGGTATAGAAGCGCCTGAATACAGCTATGACGATTATGGCGGTATTGAGCTGCACGGAAAAATCGTGCTCGCGTTTACCGGCGAACCGGAGGATAGCGATCATAAATCTAAGTTCACCGGAGGCAGGAAGACCAAATATTCGCGCGCGTCGGTGAAGGCTCGGATAGCTGAAGAAAGAGGAGCAGCCGGACTGCTTCTCATGCTGCCTCCCGGCAGTTCGGCGGAACCCGATGCAAAAAGTCTCGGCTGCTCGATGCAGAGAGCTTACGAAGCGATTGTCCAGTTGCCCGATGAAATCGGCAGCATTCCGATTTTCTATATTGTGAGCGATAAATTCGTCAATCTGATCGGGAAACAATTGGATCTGTCGAAATATGAGGATAATATCGACGCTTCAATGCAGGGTAATCCGATCCAGTTCGAGGATATTACAGCAACGCTTTCTGTCCGTTTTAAAGACGTTCGGGAAGAGCATACTTCTAACATTATCGGTTATCTTCCCGGACAAATAGACGAAGCTGTGTTAATCTTAGCTCACCACGACCATGAAGGTATCAAGAACGGTGAACTCTACCCCGGAGCAGACGATAACGCTTCGGGCGTTGCCGGACTGCTGGGGATAGCGAAGGCGCTGGCATCATCGGAAAAGCAATTGAAGCGGTCGGTTATTTTCCTATCCAGCGGAGCTGAAGAGAAAGGACTGCTGGGTACGAAATATTTTGTCAGGGATCCTGCTTACCCGCTGGAAAAAATCATAGCCGTCATCAATATGGATGAGATCGGACGAGAAGGGTCATCGCGTTTTCGCGCAATGATGGATCCTTCAATTCCACCTGATGACGACCTGCTAATGGTTTTTTATTCCGGTCAGACGCCGCAGCTTGCTGATATAGTGAAAGCAGGCAATGACGAACCAGACCTGAATCTGATGCTGGAACCGGCGCTGCAGTTCCACAGCGGCAGCGATCATGTGCCCTTCCATAGTCTGCAGATACCATCGATGTTCCTGTTCACAGGATTTCATTCCGA